>JAUCQB010000120.1 GCA_030372985.1 Phycisphaerae bacterium | reverse complement strand
CGTCGGCAGCGTCAGATGTGTATAAGAGACAGATATATTGGACCAGTTCGCCGCCTGGGCCAAGGTCAAGTACCCCGAAGTCTATCCTGACTTGGCGGGGGAACACGCCTATGGTAGCGATTGCTTTGCTGGCGACATGGGTCTCCATCATGCCACGGTAATCAAGAGTCGTCAGCAGGTCGCCGTTCATGACGAGAAAGTGCTCGGTCAGGTCATCGACCAGGGAAACCGAGCCAGCGGTACCCAGCGGAGCGTCCTCCATGCAATAGGTGATGTCCAGGCCCAGTTTGCTGCCATCACCAAAGAATGCCTTGATCAGGTCTGCCAGGTGATTAACGGAGATGGTGATCTTCTCGAAACCGAAGCTCTTGAGTTGCCTCAGCACGACCTCGAGGATCGGCATATCGCTTATCGGCATGAGCGGCTTGGGAAAAACCGTGGTATACGGCTGCAGCCGCGTCCCTTTGCCGCCTGCCAGAATGACGACACGAATATCCTTCATGTCGAACACCTCTTTAAACCCGTCATATAAGGTAACTGTCGGGCCGATATCGGCGAAGATTGGCTTTAATCCATTCGATCGTCTCGCCGATACCGCTCTCCAGCGTGTACTTTGGGGTCCATCCGCATAACTCACGTGCCAGGCGATTATCGCTGACGAGTCGCTTAACCTCGCTCTTGGCGGGACGTATTCTGGCCGAGTCCTGCTCGACGGGCGTACTCTCCTTGCCGAGCAACCTTAGTATCATCTTCACCATGGCACCTATCGTCTCACCGCGGCCAACGCCGAGGTTGACGGTCTTGCCGACAGCCTTGTCACACAGGCCCACCGCTATGAAACCCTCCGCCGTATCCTTGACAAAGGTCATATCCCGGACCGGCTCCATCGACCCCATCGATATCCTGTCCATGGTCAGCGCCTGCGCAATCGCGGTCGGCATAAAAGCTCTGGCAGACTGCCGTGGGCCGAAGGTATTGAATGGTCTGACGATAACGACCGGCAATTCGAAGCTGTTGTAGTAGGATTCGGCCATCTTGTCGGCGCCGATCTTGCTTGCGGAATAGGGGGACTGCCCCTGCAAAGGATGCTTCTCGTCGATCGGGACATACACAGCCGTACCATACGTCTCGCTCGTGGAGGCATGCACGACCCGAGGCGTTCCGGCGTCGCGGCACGCCTGCAGTACGTTCACCGTTCCCTGAACATTCACGGCAACATAGTCGCTGGGTGCGACATAACTGTACGGTATGGCAATCAGGGCCGCCAGGTGAAACACGCAGTCGCATCCCTCCACTGCCTTGCGGACAAAGAACGGGTCTCGAATGTCCCCGCTGATCACCTCGATACTCTTCTGGCTCTCGGCAGGCAAATCCGAGAGCATGCCCCAGTCGCCTCGTCCGTTATACCTGACGAAGGCCCGCACGCTGGCCCCCTTCTGAAGCAGTGATTCCACCAGGTGTGAGCCGATGAATCCGCCTGCACCCGTTACCAGGACTTTCTTGTTCATAGAAATCCCCTCATTTCTTCGTTCTCTCCAGAAAAGCGGCATGGGCTCTGGCTGCCGCCAGCCATATGGCTCTCCCACACGCATCCCACGAAAGCTCAGCAGCACGTTTGGAAGCCAGAGACCCCAATTCTGCATTTCTATGCCGGTCATTCCAGAGCCTGAGCATCGCACCTTTCATCGATTCCGCAGAATAGGGGTCGAATAGCTCAGCAGCATACGACACGATCTCGGGCATCGGCGGAACGTTGGAGCACGCAAGTACTCCCCCTAACCCCAGGATCTCCGCAAGTATGACAGAGTTGGTCTCACAAAGGCTCGCGAAGAAGTTGACATCCGCATGGTAAATCCATGCCGGGATATCCGCCCTGTCAAGGACGCCGATGTATTTCACTCTGTTCTCAAGACCCGATTTCGCGATAGCCGCACGGATCTCATCAAGATAGCCACGGTCGTACGGCAGGCCGGCTACGAGAAAATCAGGAAGGGAGCTTTGCTGGTTCAGGGCCTGCCGGTACGCTTCGATGAGTCTCAAATGGTTCTTATACCTGTATATAGCTGTCAAATAGAAAAAGTAGGGCCTCCTGTTGTACGGATGGGAAGGCGGAGCGGAACGATCCAGCTTCATGTCCCGTGGAACCCCGGTCAGAACCACCAATGCTTTCGCAGAGAGGTCTCCTGAACACCGCTCGATCATAGTCCGGGCATGTTGGGAATGCAGGACAACGGCATCGGCCCTCCTGATGCTCTTGACCACCACATGCCGCAGCATCGCATACCGGAACCCGGCCCTGGATATCAGGGGGTATGTTCGCAGCATCTCGGGCATAAAGGGCGTCATGTTGTTACACGTCGTGATGACGCCTGACGACCTGCAGAGACCCGTCGACACAATTCCGCTGAGAGAATAAAGAACGTCCGCTCCATGGACCTTCGCCAGCCGAGGCAGGATATCGTGGTACCATCGCCATTTCCCGACCCAGCGGCCTTTCGGCGGATCCACCGCAACAACGTTCAGCTCATCCGAACCAGGCCACCTGGATGCGCCCGACCGAGCAAGCACGACCACGTCGCAATGTTCCGGAGCATGCTCGTGCGCTGACCGGACCAACTCATCGCGGAGTTGGATACCCCCGGGGCTTGCCATCATGACGGTATCAAACAGCAGACGCATGGCAACTGTTCCCGGTCTCTGAGAAAGCACTCCCTGTTCGAATCCAGCCCCGCCTTTCATGAGCCGACCTCGAGCCCCGTCCTGCAGCCATTTCTTCCTCAGAGAGCGCTCGAGGCGTCCGGCCCACACAGTCCGTCGCCCATCACACTGTGCGACAGGTCCGCCGTCCGCACACAGCCTCTTTGTCGACAGGGGATCGATGACCGAATTAGCCTACCTGACGGCAAATCTGATTCCGCGCGGGTCGCGGCGCAGCCCCGAGTATGAAAGAGCGGGGGTCGCGTGGCGACTCATGTCGGCCCTCCAGCGAGCCCATTCCCACCGGTGGCTGGACGCTTTAAAGCCTGTTTAGCGCAGTCATCCCGGCACGCTGCGGGTCCGTGGACCCTCCACGGGCAACACGTGCGCAATATACCTGCGCGATCCTGGCCCGGTCAAGACTGGAAGTGAGAATGTTGTGCTCGTGTTCAAGGCTCCCAGGGCAGTTCGGACTGGTCGTGCTCTTGTCGACAGCGGCGTTCCAGGAGGTCCAGGCCAACCTCGTCGGCAATGCCGGAGGCGGAATCCGCCCCCGAGGCTCGACCGAACTGGCCGGGATGGCCGAAAAGTCTTGGGCTGTGAGCGATAAGGCGGGGCGTGCCGGAGTCTACAGTGTTCGAGAAGCTTGCGGACGAGTCGCAGCTAATGGCCTCGATGAAGGCGACGGTCTTCATGACCCCGCCTCACTTTGGGAAGAGCAGCAAGTCGGCCTGGTACATGTGCTTCATGACCGCAGCCCGGCTTTGTCCTATAACTCTGCCCACACGCGGCTCATGACCGATGATCTGTCGGCCGACGCGCTGATCGTCTCAATAAGAGCGACCACCACCATTCAACTGACTTCCGGCACCAACATGACCCCATTGCTGCTGGCAGGCCATACGATGCCTGGACTGCGGATTCTGGCCTCGGCGACAGCGCCGAAATCGAGATGTCCGTTCTCACGCCCCCAACAGAAAATGGGGTTGCGCCAGGCAACGCCCGAACGAAGCCCATCTGGTCTGAGTACAGGTCAGCCAAGCGAGGAACACACAGCCCGTCTGTGGTTTGGCCTCTTACCGGCTGCGGACTTGTGCCGACAAGATCGCCATGGCCATAGGAACTAGGGATCAGCGTGACCCGATGCGCCGGCGCGATCGGCCGCCGGCCGCGATACGCCGGACAATTGCCGCGCGAGGACCGAGGTCACCGATTTGCGTGGGCGGGAGGAGCAACCGATAATAAAGGGATGGGCCGCTTGTCGCCGTGCAGGCCGTGGGATCCGTGCTTGTTCACTCGATGGGCAGACCGGACGTGTCGAAAGGCGCGCCGCTCCGTCGAGGCGGGAGAGCAGGTAGGCCTCTGCAGCTACAGGGAGGGTGTCCATGTCTCAGTCGGACAGGCTATCAGAAACGGGCGCGTCTGTCGATTCGGACCTAACGCGCATCAAAACCGAACAGGTGGAGCGATGCGTCTCCTGCGTGCTTCCAAGGACGCTGAAGGAGGTTTCGTTCGACGTCGGTGGCAGATGCAGCGTCTGTGGCGAGCGAAAGATCCCCCCCGATGCCTCGCCCCTGCAGGCGGACTATGAGCCGCAGCTTCAGGCGTTCGCCGATGACCTGCGCAACCGCGGCACCGGCCACCAGTATGATTGCCTGGTTGGTCTCAGCGGCGGTCGCGACAGCACGTATCTACTGCACCAGCTAAGTCGCAAGCACGGGCTTCGGTGTCTGGCTGCGTATTACCGGACTCCCTTCACACACTCCGTAGTGGACGACAACGTCCGTCGTACGGCCAAGATCCTGGACGTCCCGCTGATCGACATATCGATCAATCAGGAACAGCACCGGAAGGTCGCCAGGGATGCCTGTCTGCTGTGGAAGAAGAAGCCCTCTCCCGAGCTCATCAACCTTTCGTGCGTGGTCTGCAAGCTGGTTCACCGGGAACTGTACCGCATCGCCCGGACTCATGACGTTGCAACCATCATCCTGGGAGGCAACAAGTACGAAGAAGCGCAGTTCCTGCCCGCCTATGTAGCCGGCGACGAGGAGGCCGGGGCCCATTCATTCTTGTCCCAGGCGCGCAAGAGTCTTCGCGTTATGCGTCGTGGGATTGCCTTCCTCGTGAAGCGTCCCAGCATTATCCGGCATCTTCCAATGGGCGTGAGGGCATCCTTGATGTACCTGACCCCGCACACCAGCTACCTGCAGCTTCGCTATCCGGGGGTGCATGCGGTCGAGTACTTTTACGTGCGACCCTACGATGAAAAGGACTGCGTGCGGACGATCCGGGAGGAGCTGGACTGGAGGCTGCCGCCCGACTACAAGACTGACTGGCGAGCCGATTGCGCGTTTGCCGATTTGAAGAATTACATGTTCCTCAAGACGGTGGGCGCGTCCTACATGGATGCGTTCCTGAGCAACATGGTTCGCGACGGCACGATCACGCGAGATGAGGCCCTCCGGCGGCTCGCCGACGAGGGTACGATTTCCTGGGAGCGGATTCGCCACGCGGCCGATGTGCTCGACTTGCCCATCGAGTTCTTCGACGGCGGGGAGCGGGCGGCGGTATCCTCCGCCAGACCGACCACCTGAGCCGAACAAAGGCCCAAAAGCCGGTCCAGGCGCAACCCAATTCGGCACGGCAAGTGCTGCCCTCATTATGTATGCGCTAATTGCCAGCCGATGAGGCCCGGAAAACCCCAAAACCCGCGGCAGTGCTCAGTCACCCACTGCGACGATAGTGCCCTGAGTAAGCCGTGGCCTTACGAACTGCAGATCATAGTCACACGGTGTCCGGCGGTGGTCAGTCCCTGACTCATCTCATAGAAGCGCGCGCCGGTCGCGCCGTGGCGCGTCGAAAAGTGCTGGTAGCTATAGATGACGTGCATACGAGCCGAGAAAACGACTCGATGGACAACGGAAGGATCACCGCGCGAAGCCCGCCTTATCGGGGGTTACGCACTCGGTGAACCGATCGATGCGACAAAATCCACGCTGCGCCGGGCCGTGGATTCACTCGCCCTGGGGTGCAATGGCAGGTTCACCGTCTCGCGACAGGCCCGCTCGGCCTCGGGGCACATCCCTGTGTAATAGCCGTAGGCCTCCATCGGCGTCTCAACCGGGTGGAGCGGGCATTCAAACCAGCTTCCAAGTTCGACGAAATGCCGGGCTGCGCTATCCAGCGCCTTCTGCTTATCGGCCACACGCACGGGGTAGCGGACCAGAACCGGGTCAGATTTGTCGGGCAGCTTGATGATCGGCCATTGACGTTCGCTCAGCAGCCGGTCATACATCGCCGTCAACCGTTTGCGGTGAGCGTTGTACCGGTCCACTTTCCTCAGTTGCCTCAGGCCAGCCCTGGCCTGCATCGCGCTCATGCCCTTGAAGAAGTCGGGGGCCATCGCCGGGGAAAACTCCGTGGGGTAGAAGGAGCCCACAACCAAACCCATCCGAGTCAACCAGCGAAAAAGATTCTGGGCCAGGATGGTGGTCCGCGGGAAGACCAGCGTACGGTAGACAGCCAGTTGTGCCCGCAGCATGCCCACTTCTCGAAAACCGGGCGAAAGAAGATCGGCCTCACAAATCGCCTGGATTCGAGCCGCGAGGTCCCGATCGTGAACCACGGCCATCCCGCCCAAGCCGCTGGTGTAGGGCTTGCTCCACTGGAACGAGAAATAGGCGGCGAGGCCGAAGGTGCCGCATAGGCGGCCGCCGTAGCGTGAGCCCAGCGCCGGGCAGCAATCCTCGACGACCGGCAACCCTTTGCGGCGGGCGATATCCATGATCGCGTCCATCTCGGCCGGATAGCCATAGGTATGCTGCGCGATAATGGCCCTCGTCTTCGGCGTGATTTTCGCCTCGATGAGTTCAGGGTTAATGTTGTATGTATTGGGTTCGATGTCGACGAAAACCGGCTTGGCGCCCAGGTAGACAATCGGGTTGACGGCCATCACGCACGTGTAGCCCCCCATGACCACCTCGTCATCCTCGCCAACGCCCAGGCCCTTCAGGATGGCATAAAGCCCGACCCGCCCCTTCCAGAAGCCAAAGGCTCGGGCCGCGCCAAACAGGCCTGCGAAGGCCCGTTGATACTGACTCAGGACATCAGATGCCATCAAAGGGCCCTTTCAAGTCGCCGCACCCCATTTGTGACATGCCTCACTTAAACTGTATAGAGTTTCTCAATCCACTTATGGGTTCTCGGCGGGGCGGAGATGTTTTGCCCATCGGTTCATGCGTCGGCTTCCAGGCCGCTTGAATGTATCCACGAGACTAAAGCCACACTTCTCGTAAAATCTGTTCGCACGTTCGTTATCTACCTCATCCGTAACCAAGTAGACGGATACCATACCACGTCGCCGGAGTTCACGACAGAACTCAAGGACCAACGCCTGCCCCACACCCTTGCCGGCCTGCTCGGGCAATACGGCCAGGCTGCTGAGGAATGCAGCTCCGGGCAGGGCCGGAGGCTGCTCGCCGCGAAAGAAGAGCGCTCCGAGGCACTTGCGGACGCCCTGCAGGGGATTGCAGAGAAGCCCAGGAACAGCGGCCAGCGCGAACCGTATGCCCTTCTTCGTCAATAGAGCCCTGAAAAAACCATGGGGTTCTGTCGTACCCGCGACGAAACCGAGCAGGCCGCTCGCGTTTCTCGCAACAATGCAGATGCCGCCTTCCATGTCTGAGAAGCTTCGGTACAGCAGGCGAAGAAAGGCGGGGCCCAGCGACGTCAGGAAGAAACCGCGAAACGCGGCGATATGGAGCCGCACGATGGCCTCGATGTCTTCAGGTCCGGCATGCCCAAGGGTCATGTCACGCAACATCTTCTGCTGTCGACCATTGCCCGTCGCTGGCTACAGCGCCCCGATGGGCCACGTATCCGCTGAAAAGCGGTAGTTATCGGTCTTCGCATCCTCGATCTTCCCCGAAGAGAAAATCACCAGAATGGCATCCTCGCTCAGGGCCACGCTGCCGGTCGCGTAACCGGCGGGCACGTGGAGGACCTGGGGCTTGGCCGATGAGAGGACAAAACGCTGAACCGGCAGATCACGGGCGGGCGAGGACCAGTCGTCAGGCTCGACCACGGCAACTAGCACCGTCCCCTGAACGACCGAGAACCATTTCCGGTCGCGCCGGTGGCCCACCCAGCCGCGCGGTTCGAAGGGGCGGTGGGAGCGGATGGTATAGAAACGGTCAACCCCCTTGAAGTCGAAGTCGTTTACGTGAGTCACTGTGCCTCGGGCATCAATGTCCAGCCCACCCTCAATGAGCCGTACTCGGGATCCGATCGAGGCCATCAGGGCGCTCCTCTCAGGACAAAGGCGGCAGGATCTTCTGCCAGACCACCCGATTGACGTAGTTCGTGTAGCTCAGGATGATCCGCACGACCTTCTCCGAGACGTTCGGCACGTTGTAGTCGCTGACCATGCGCAGCATGCGGGCCTCGCCCCTCGACTGAGTCTCCAGGATTCGCAGGCCCTCCAGCACCCGATCAAGCTCCAGGCCGGTCATCATGACCGCGCCCTCTTCCATGCCTTCGGGCCGCTCGTGAGCGTTGCGGATGTTGAGGGCCGGGAAATTGAGGATCGACGATTCTTCCGTGATGGTGCCGCTGTCCGACAGCGACGCCTTGGCGTGCAGTTGCAGGTGAACGTAGTCGCACAGCCCCAGCGGCTTGAGCAACACCACCTCAGGACGCAGCGAAACGCCTCTTTCGTCGATCTTCTTGCGCGTTCGCGGATGCGTGGACACGATGATCGGCTTGCCGTAAGCAGCGGCGACGCCGTTGAGCACCGCAATGAGCTTGGCAAACTGGTCGGGATCGTCGATGTTTTCCTCACGATGCGAGCTGACAACGAAATAGTCCCGTTCCTTGAGTTCCAGTCGTCTCAACACATCCGACCTCATGATCTTCGGCAGGTAGTAGTGCAGCACTTCGTACATCGGACTGCCGGTCTTGATCACCCGGTCCGGCGGGAGCCCCTCGCGCAGAAGATACTCGCGGGAGATCGTGCTGTAGGGCAGGTTCACGTCGCTGATGTGGTCCACGATCTTGCGGTTGATCTCTTCGGGCACCCGCTGATCGAAGCAACGGTTGCCCGCTTCCATATGGAAGACGGGGATCTTGCGTCGCTTGGCCGCGAGGGCCCCCAGGCAACTGTTGGTGTCACCCAGGATCAATACCGCATCGGGCCGGACATCGGCCAGAACCGCGTCGCTGCGGGAGATGACCAGCCCGATGGTTTCCGCCGCGTTGCGCCCGGCAGCCTCCAGGAAATGATCCGGCTTGCGGATCTCCAGATCATCAAAAAAGATCTGGTTCAGTTCGTAGTCGTAGTTCTGGCCGGTGTGGATGATGACATGGTCGACATAACGGTCAAGCGCGGCCATCACCCGAGAGAGCCGGATAATCTCGGGACGCGTCCCTGCAATGGTGGCAACCTTCATGGTGTCCCTCGCCCGGGCGGATTGACGTCCAGGAAATACGTATCCGGGTGATCGGGATCAAACAGCTCACTGGCCCAGAAAAGCGTGATCATCTCGGTGTCGCCCACGTTGGTGATATTGTGCGTGTGGCCAGGCGGGATGTCGACCACGCGGTAATCCTCGCCCTTCACGCGATACTCAATGACTTCATTGCCGTGAATCTGCCGCATACGAATGATACCCTCGCCGGCAATGACGAAAAACTTCTCGGTCTTGGTGTGATGGTAATGGTTGCCACGGGTAATGCCGGGATGCGTGCGGGACAGGAAGATCTGCCCGAAGTGCCGGGATTTGATGAACTCGGCCAGATTGCCGCGCTGATCCGACCTGATGGTCAGGCCATATTCCCGCTCGTCCGCTTCCACGTACGACAGGTAGGTGGCGTAAAGACAGTGGTTGAAGCGAACGGAGAAATTTGGGACCAGCAGGCTGTTCCTCATATCACGGAAGGCCTGGATCCTACCCGCCAGATCACCCAGGGTGATGCGCGTGCTGGGGATTGTGTCCGGGGCGAAGCCATCTTTGGGACCAGTCGGCTCGTGCAGTTCCCCGAGAAATCGCTCGACGATGTCATCAACGTAGACCAGATCAATCTCACGACCGGGGTCGGAGATGGCGATGGGCAGGTCGTGGGCGATGTTGTGGCAGAACGTCGCGGTCACCGAGTTGTAGTTCGGGCGGCACCATTTCCCGAACACATTCTTGAGGCGGTAGATTGCGACCGGGGCCCCGGTTTCGCGGGCGAGCGCAATCAGCGTCTCCTCGGCGTGCCGTTTGCTGACGCCGTAGGGATTGTCCAGCCCCGCCTGGATCGACGACGACATCACGATCTTCGGCGTTCGTTTGAGCCGCCGCAGGATTTCGCAGAGCTGACCCGTGAACCCGGCGTTGCCGGTTTCGAATTCCTCAACCTTCTGAGGCCGGTTGATCCCGGCAAGGTGAAACACGACGTCGGCCTGACCCAGCCAGGCTTCAAGCTCGCTCTCTGTATTCTCGACGTCATAATGGAGAAGCTGAAGGCCCTCTATGCGTCCCAGATGTGCAGCGAGATTGCGGCCGATAAAGCCACCTGCGCCGGTAATCAGGATCGTTGTCATCAGGCCCCCTTCCGTACGCCAAGCGCCTCGTTCACACAGTCCAATTTGAGCAGAAGCTCGGCCATCTGATCCACATCCAGGCGCGTCGTATTGTGAGAGTTGTAGTCCTCGATCCTGGAGACTTCCGGCTGCCCCTCGCTGAAATAGCAGGCATAGTTCAGATCGCGGACGTCGGCCGGGACACGGAAATAGCCGCCCATGTCCTCGGCCTTGGCCATCTCTTCCCGGTTGAGCAACGTCTCGTAGAGCTTCTCGCCGTGTCGCGTGCCGATGACACGGATGGGGTTGTCGGCCTCGAACAGCTTCTTCAGCGCCAGTGCCAGTGTCTCAAGGGTCGCGGCCGGGGCCTTTTGGACGAAAATGTCACCCGGATCGCCGTGCTCGAAGGCGTAGAGCACCAGGTCCACCGCGTCGTCGACCGTCATCATGAATCGCGTCATGTTGGGATCGGTCACGGTGAGCGGCTCGCCGGCGAGGAGCTGCTGGATGAAGAGCGGTATCACCGAGCCGCGCGAGGCCATCACGTTTCCGTATCGCGTCCCGCAGAAGATCGTGCTCGATCGGCCGTACATCCGTGCCTTGGCGGTCATGAGTTTCTCCATCATGGCTTTGGAGACCCCCATGGCGTTGATCGGATAGACGGCTTTGTCGGTGCTCAGGACAATCACCCTCTTCACACCGGCAGCCAAGGCTGCGTTCATGACGTTTTCGGCACCGAGGCTGTTGGTCCGAAGCGCCTCGATGGGGAAGAACTCGCAGGAAGGCACCTGCTTGAGGGCCGCGGCGTGGAAGACGTAGTCCACACTCTGCATCACTGGCAGGATGCTGTCGTAGTTGCGCACATCGCCGATGTAGAACTTGACCTTCGGGTTCCTCAGGGCGTTGCGCATGTCTTCCTGCTTCTTCTCGTCGCGACTGAAGATGCGGATCTGCTGGATCTGCGTATCCAGGAACCGTTGCAGCACGGCATTGCCGAAGGTGCCGGTGCCACCCGTGATGAGCAGTGTCTTGGATGAGAACATGATCTCCGAAATCTCCCAGATAAGCGGACCCGTCACCGCCATCGGGCTCTTTTCAGCTATTATACAGCAATCGTCGGTCCTGCCTACCCCTCTTCGAGCCCCGATGCCGCGGATCAGGTCACCCTGCGGCCGTTTCAGCGGACATAGCCTGCCTCCGCGCTGTCCCGTCTCCATCAGTCGATGCATACCGGAGCGAGATGCCATTTCGCATTAGCGCGCGGTCCTCTTCTGCCTTTATCGTCCCGCGGCGACCTCAAACGCACGTTCATAGCGTTGTACCGCGACCGGGAACGCAAGCTCTCTCTGGTAGAATGCAGCGCCGTTTTCACCGATCTGTTTGCGTTCCTGAGCCGGCAGGTGGAACAGTCTCAACGCCGCATCGGCAATTGCTCGCGGGTCTTGCGGCGTGCAGCATTCGCCGGCCCGCGCCGCCCGGACCAGATCGGACGCATCCCCTTCGACGGCCATCAGGATCGGCCGCCCCAATGCGAGGTAGGCCTGCGTTTTGGACGGGATGGTCGCCGCGAACAGAGGGTCCTTCCGAAGATGTACCAGAAGCACGTCCGCCGCTCTCAGGATCGCGCCGATTTCGGACACCGGCTTTCTTCGGTGGAAGAGGACATTGTGGAGGTTCAGTTCGCAGGCCCGCTGCTTGAGCCTGTCGACCTCGACCCCGCTTCCGATGAAGACAAACTGGATCTCGCTGTTGACTTCGCCCACAAGTCCGGCGGCCTCGATCACCGCGTCCATCGCCTGGGCCTTGCCCATGTTCCCGGCGAAGACAACATTGAACTTGCCTTCCATACCCAGTCGCTGCTTCAGACCTGGATCCGCTTGCCCCCCGCCGATCAGCGCCTCATCGCACCAGTTGTAAATAACTTCGATCTTGTGCTCCGGAACACCACGTTCCTGGAGCAATCGCTTCATCCCCGGGGCGATGACCACGATCCGGGCGGCCTGCCTGTAGACCTGCCTGCACCAGTGATCCACAAGCGTGTAACCCCTTCCCTTGCTGAACATGCCGGTCGACACCAGCGTGTCCGGCCAGAGGTCCTGAATGTTGTACACGAACGGAATTCCCCGGAGCCATCTGAGCACGGTCGCCGGCAGGCCCAGGGTTGCCGGCCCCTGAGCCACATAGGCCACATCGGCCTTTCTCACCAGCCAAGGTGCCATCACGGCCATCGAGGCGGACAGGGAGCAGTAGCAGAGGGTGCGCTTCATGGATGATCGGTCGTGGCTCGGGTAGATCGGGAACCGATAGACGGGTATGCCTTCCATCATCTCGGTCTGAAGCAGTCTGATCCTGTAGCCCTCGTAGATCCGTCCCCCCGGATAGTTGGGAAATCCGGTCAGTACCTGGACCGAGTGCCCGCGCCGAGCCAGTTCCTTCGCGAATGGAAGCCCGAAAAAGAAATTGGGCTCTGGCTGGAAATAGTGTGCTATGAACAGGATTCTCATGCGAGAGCAAGCCTGTCAGATCCGCTCGATCTCCCGGAGCATGTTCGAAACGATCTCTTCCCATGACTTAAAGAAAGTAGACATGCGCTCAGAGCCCTTTCGGACCAGATCCGCCCTGAGTTGCCCGCGCGACTTGACCAGCAGGATCTTGTCGACGATCTCCGCCGGATTCCAGGGGTCGAAATAGATGGCCGCATCTCCACAGATGTAGCGGGCGAAATCCAGGTCGCTTGTCAGGATGGGCAGGCCGAAATGCATAGCCTCCAGGTAGGTGCCGCTGAAGCTCTCCAGCAGCGTCGGGAAGAACAGGGCATCGCAGTGGCAGAAATAACCAGCTAGTTCTTCCTGCTCCAACGGGCCTACGTTCACGACCTTGTCTCCCAGCCCCCGCCGCTCGATTTCGCGCAGCAGGCTTGCCGCGTGCTTGTGCTGCCCGGCCGATATCGTAATGATGCAGCGCACGTCCTTGAGTTGATCCGGAAACTGCCTGAAGAGCGTGACCAGCATCTCAATGTTCTTATGGGTGGAGTAGGACGCCAACAGAAACAGATCGAACTTGCCTTTGTCTTTGAGCACCTCGGGAATGGCAATGCTGGAGCTCTCGACCTTGGCGAACTCGGACACCGCGTTGGGCGCGATCTCGATCTGATCCAGGGGATAGCAAAACACAGTGGCAAACCGCTCTTGGATGATCGGTGTCTGGCAGAACACCATCTGGGTGCGCTTTAAGCTACGGCTCACCCAGCGCTTTATCGCCAGAAACTGGAGCCTTTCTCGGAGAAGTGCCTTCCCGTAATGCCTCGAATCATAAATGATTTGGGGCTGGTGAATCAATATCGCCTGCTTGCAGTGCGGCCTCAATAGGCCGATATTCCCAAGGCCGAGTGCGACATCGGCACCGAAGCGGGAGACTTCTCGGGGCAGAACACGCAGTTCGAAGAGCATGCGGGAGACCGGATTCATCCTCCTGACCGTCTTCACCCTCACGCTGGCCCGTTCGGCATCACGATCGTACCCCATGCCCTCCGGTACAAAGATCAGGTACTGATGTTGAGGGCCCAGCTTCGGCAGCAGAGCACAGATGTTCCTGCCCACCGACAACCCGCCGCCGCGGATGAGATTATGGGCTAGCACTGCGACTCGCATTCGCGCCATCCGTGAGCACGTCGACCCCTATCGCGGCATCACATACTGGATCCCGTCGATAAAGCCCTGGCACATTGTGTCGATCGTAAATTGATTGAAGACGACGTCTCTGGCGCTGCTGCTCATCTGCAAACGCCTGTCCTCATCCACGAGAAGGTTGGATATCTTGTCGGCCAGATCATGGACGTTCTCGTACGCATAGAGCAGGCCGGTCTTGCCGTTCGTGAACACCTGGATTTCAGGTCCCTGCAGCCTTTCACAATCCGAGGTGATCAGAGGAACCCCATAGGAATGAGAGAGATTGGCAATCAGCCCCTGCTGCCCCGGAGCTACACACAGATCACTGCTGTGAAACCAGTAACATAGTTCCTCGTGATTCACGACCGTGCCCGGCCACAATACGTGATCGGCCATCTCCAACTCCTGCGCCAGCCTCTTCCAGGGTTCGGTCATCGGGCCGTCACCCAGAAGAACCAGTTTCAGGGCCGGAACTTTCCGGATCACCTGCGCGGCCGCGCGTAGAAGCAGATCCAGTCGCTTATTCTCGACCATCCGACCGGCATGAATGAGCACCCGGTGTCCCTCCAGGCCGTTTCTTACCTTGAAATCCCGGAGCGACTCGGGCGTCATCTGAGCTTCAGCCTTCCTGATTCCGTCGACATCGACGGCGTTGGGCGCGACGAAGATCTTCTCGCCGGGCACGCCAAGGTCGATGTAACGTTGGCGATGCGCGTAGCTGTACAGGATCATGGCATCCACTCGATGCGCCAGCCACACCCGCACTTTGTCTCGCAACCACTGCTTGTACTGTGGGAAGCCTATTGAAAAGATGCAGATCTTTGTGTTCCGCCTTCGGGCAGCATAGAGCGCCGGGAAGAGGTTCAGGCAGTACAGGTCGTTCGAGACGATCAGCACATCCCACCGCTCCCGTCGAACGTACTCGAGCATATGGGGAATGCTACAGACTTTACGCCCTGTACCGGGAACAAACCAGATGGGCCGGACGACACATCGAACGATCGGATCATCCGCGACGTTGGCCAAGCCGCCCGGGCCAGCCTGTTCACCGTAAAGGAGTGTCAAATCAATCAGCGGGTGCGTGGCCAGCTTTTGGAATATGGCCCTGCGGTAGTGCGGGTAATTGCGCTGGACAAATAACACCTTGTACTTATCGGGCATCCGACGCCTCACTCATGCTCTGCAATCGCCTCGTCCGTCATATGCCCTGCGCCTTGCGGACAACAGACTGGACATAGGCGAGGGTTTTCCCCACGTTCTGTTCCAGGCCGAATCTCTGTTCGGCCGTTCTCCTGGCGGCCAACGCCATCCTCTCCCGCAACAGCCGGTCGGTGCACACGCTGCGCAGCGCCTCCGTCAGCGGGTCGACCGCTCGGGGGTCGACCAGGATCGCTCCTTCGCTGTCGCCCACGGCGTCCGGAAGACCGCCGACCGTGGTACTGACTACCGGGAGGCCGCAGGCCATCGCTTCCATGACCACGTTGGGCATGCCTTCCGTATAGGAAGGCAGCACGAAGACGTCGCTGGCCTGCATCCATTCATGCATCCGCTCAGGGTGCACCGGGCCGACCAGTTGAACCGTCTCAGCCAGTTCGTGCGCCCGGGTCAATGAGTCCAGACGGTCGTGCTCGATACCCTGCCCGCAGATTCTCAGTATGGCGCCGGAAGCCTGGCGCCCGACCCGGGTGAAAGCTTCGATCAACTCATACACACCTTTCGCGCGGTTCAAGCTCCCCACGAAGAGTAAAACGAGCGCGTCCGGAGGCATCCCCAGGCGGCGACGAAGCGCCTGCCGGTCCGCGAGCGGTTTGAAGACGTCCAGGTCCACCAGTCCGTGGATCGTGGGGACCTCCATCTGCATCACCGACGAAAGCCGGTCCGCCACGCCTTTCCCGTCGGCGACGGCGCCGTGCAGCGCCCGGACGGTTCTCACGAAATGGCGGTACATGGCCGGGCTGTAGTCGGGGGCCACGTGGACGTCCCCACCGATCCCCTCCCCGACGACGGGAATGGTCAGGAGTTCCGACAGTCTGGCCCCCGCATCGGCGGATGGAAAAATGCCCTTCCCATAGATCACGTCGAACGGTTTCTGGCGATGCAACTGAACCGCTTTGCGCCTCGTGGCTCGGTAGATGCTCAGGCCGTCCCAACGGCACCCCCCGATGCCCCGGGTCCAGCGCACGCAGGGCACCGAAAAGACCTTCACGCCGGGATATTCGACCGGGGTGTGATTCTGGTCGTAGTCCCGGTACTTGGACGAGATTCTCTGAAGAATCCGGGGAATCCAGACATGGGCAAAAAAAAGGGTCACGTCGGCCCCCAGCCGGGCAGCCATCTCCCACTGGCGGGCCGTAAAGATCCCGTGCAGTGGCTTGGTCCTGTACGGGTATAGGTTGGAAATAACCAGTATTCTCATGGCTGCGCCCGCGTATCCGTCGGACGCGTCCCGTTCCTTCAGTAGCCTGGGCCGGCCCGCACCCCAGTGTACCCATACCAGAGTTGCCCGCTCGACCGTTCCTCCTGGCGTTTCCCGATAGCGACCGCAGCCATGGCGATGGCCAGCGAATACCAGAACTCCCGTTTGATGTAGTTGGTTACCGTGATACCCGTCATCAACGGGTAGAGGAGCATCGTCAGCCCCAGCCATTTCAGCCGAATGTCCGAAAGAGACCTCACCTGACGATACAGAGCAAGGAAGATGGCCGCGGCCAGTCCCAGTCCGACCAAGCCCAGGTCCACCGCCAAAGACACGACATTGTTGTGAGCGGAGCGTCCTGTCGGATTTCCCGGGATCATCTCAAAGTTGTTCGCACCGTAACCATGGAGGGGCCGACGAAGAAATGCCTGAAGCCCCATCTTCCAGAACGCCAGGCGACCGCTCTCCTCGAAACCTTGAGAAAACACCCTCTCCTTCTCGGCGGCGGACAAGAACAGGCCGCTGGAAAGGACCATTCGAACTGCGAAGTAAGCAACCAACCCGCCGACAATGGCAATCATCAGGTACTTGAACCGGTGTTGGCTTTTCGAAACCAGAATCAGCGCAATCACCGGCGCGCTGATCGCCGCGACAGTCGGCATGCGGCTCTGTGTCCTGACCATCGCGATGAACAGCAGACCCAGAAGAGCCACAGCGATTATCTTCTTTAAGGTCCCCTTCCGAAAGAAGGTGAAACTGGTCGCCATAAAGCCCATTCCGATCGCCATGGCCAGGACCAGCGGGTTCGTCTCTTCGTGCAAGCCCTCCCTGATGACGGCAGACTGCCTCAACGGCTGCTGGAACTGCGCCACAACCATACACGACGCCAGGAACGCGCCGAGGATAAAGCCTCCCAGCACAGCGTAAAGGCTCCTGGCGTCCTTGACACTGTTCAGGACAATCAGGATGAGGGTGGCGTTCAAGACAAACGTCACGCAGACCAGGGCGGTGTAAAACGGCATCATCGACCAGAGCGAACTGGCCAGAGCCCAGGCAATCAGAACAGCGGCCAATTTCAAGGGGGCCGTTACGATCAGCCTCTCGCTGAACGCGTGAAGAAGAAAACTTGCTGCGACAATAATACCCATGGCCTTGCTGAGACTGAATTGTGGGCTGAGCACCACCGCGTTTTCAAGCGCAAACAGGGTAAACAGGACAAACAGCCCGAACGGAGTGTGATACAGCGTCAGCAGGACCACCACTGTACCGACCAGCAGGGCGGGAATCACCGGGTCCTTCAGGAACAGGTACATGATGCCGGCCGGAAGCGACGCGATCGCCGACACCCACAGGCAGCCGATCAGCTTCTTGCAGGCCGGGGTCGGGGCCTCCCAGTCTCCGGACAGGGCATAGGGGCTGGCATAGATGTCAGGTTGGATCATGGCTCTGCTACCTATTCCTGTTGATTGCCATATCGGATAATCGGGGCCTGGGGAACAAGTCATCGCGTCCCTCCCTGCCAGGGCCTGACGGCTTCGTCGACCGCCTCATCCAGAAGCCTCGCCGTCTGTCTAGCTATCTCCTGCCGGGTAAACCGGACGGCAACCGCGTCCAGGTGCACGGCGAACTCCGGGTACCTGGAAACCAGGTCGCGAATAGCGTCGGCTACCTGACCGCCGGTGGCTGGCTCTACCGCCGCGCCGATGCGGTTCTCGCGAACGAAGCGGGACAGCGCTCCCTCGGGCGTCACTGCTAATATCGGCTTGCGGGCCCCGATGTACTCGAACACTTTGCCGGTCAGGGCGTGCCCGTGAGCCTCCGCTCCGACGACCAGCATCACGTCCAGGTTTGACATCAGCCGCAGGGCCTCACGATACGGCACCGGCGGGCCGATATCGCAGGTCTGCTCGATGCCGGCCGCCCGGGCCTGCGCCGCCACGTCCTCGTGTGCCGGCCCACGAACGACAACCCGCACCTTGAATTCGCCGGAGCCGGCATTGAACTCGCGCACTCCCTCGAGGAATCGCCGCATGAACTGCTGCCGGCCCTGGTACAACGTACCGAGATACCCGACGGACACCTCACCGATCGGCCCGCAGCGAGCCGGTCGATCGGCGAACAGGGAGAAGTCCTCCGGGTCGTATCCGTTGTAGATGACGTGAATCTTGTGGGCGTACGCAGGAAAAAGCCGAGCGAGGTCCTCGGCCATTTCTTTGGTGACAACCGCAATACGGGCGGCGGTCGCCAGCACAAACCCTTCCCACGACCGATCCATGCCTGCATGGAAACGAGTCGCGTGCAAACAGACGCCCTTCGCACTCCAAGGGTCACGAAAATCAGCCACAAAGGGCCTGCCGGTCAACCGGGCGAGAACGGCTCCCAGGCACACCCCCCCCGTCGGCGGAGAGGTCGCCCAAACCACGTCACATCGCCGCGCATGCCGCAGACCGTGGATGATGCCAAACGGCAGCCAACCCACGAAGTCCGGGACCTCGATCCACCTTGCCCACCTGATTTTTTCCTCAGAGGCCCTGTCATTCCAGGAAGCAACGGCGGCGGGACGCGCCCGCCTCAAAGGTGATTGCAGCCGGCGAACCAAAGGCCGGAGCATGACCACGGACGCATAGTGTGTTCGCACAACCTCGGTGCCGGGCGGAATCTGGAACCGCAACGCCGGGTCCACGACCGGATGACAGTAACGGTAATACTCCTCCCGCAACGTCAGCACAGTCGGCTGCCAGCCAAACTGGCCCAGGTACCGGACAAGCTTTCCGGCACGATGCGACCCGATGCCTGCGTCGGGATAATACAACGGAGCCACAACCAGCACCCGCCGACGCTCGCGGTCGCTTTTCAGCATGTTGCTCTTCGGAGACAGTTGAACGCCATCGCTCCGGGAATCAGTCTTTACCTGCGCCCTGCCTGATGGGTGGCAGACCTGATGCCTGGAAAGAGACAAAAGCGTCTGACCGGCATTCGCACAATATCTCGCTCGGCGATCACCGGTACACGCGGACGCCGACAGGTCCTCTCACAAACGTTCATCCGCCCGCCTTCCCCCGAGCCACGGCAGCGCGATTCGCCGCACTGGCAACATCAGCAGTTCCTTCTCATCCTCGCGAAGGAACCCCGTGAATATCGCCAGCACCAGCAGGACGATCGAGAAAACCCCGGCCTGGATGGTTAGCCGCCCGACCGCCGGCACACCACCGAGCGGCACGATCAGCGTAACCAGGCCGGCCGCCAGGCAAAGCAGCATAGCAGCGATGAGCCCCTTCCACGGCATGACCGCCCGCATCGGCACGCCCATGACCTGCCTGATCGCGTTCAGCAGATACAGAACGGAAACAAACGTCGCTGCCGAGAACCCGATCGCGGGCCCTACGAAGCCCAGCATCGTTCCGCTGCCAAGCTTGAGAAGCGAAAGGCCCAGCACGACGTTGACCACCAGCGCCAGCGTCGCGCTGACGCCAATGGGTCTCGTACTCCCGAAGGCGCGCAGCAGCGCTCCATAGACCGCCACCCTGATCGGCAGATCAAGCAGGTAGATCAGAAACGGCCAGACCGCATCCTTGTAGGGCTCACCGTACGCGAGAACAATCAGGTCCTTCGCGGTAACTGCCAGCAGCACGAAAGCCGGAAAGATGACCAGGCTGCACTTGCGCACCGCCGCATGCCAGAGCTGAAGGGCTTCGTTTGTCCGCTGCTGATCGGCAAGCACGACCAGGTTGGGCATGATGGCGTTTGCCACGCTGGTTGTGATGATGCCGACCACCGGTACTTCGACGGCGCCGCAGACGTACACGGCGTACTCCTCCGGCTTGAATGCCGTCGAGATCATGATCTGGCCGATCTGCAGGTTCACAACACCTACGACCGTTGCCATCGCCAGCGGCACCACATAACCCATCTGCGACCACAGCAGCGATCGATCGAATCCGCGCGTCCCACCCGGAGACAAGCGGTACATGTCTATCGCACCGGTTCCGGCCACCAGGAGAGCTACGACGACTGAAATCCATATGATTGTCAGCAGCGGCAACCCCATCGCCGCCACGATAATCACGGGCAGGACTCGGGCCACCGTGGCCACCAGCGTGTAGACGCCCGATCGCACCGCCCGGTCCACGCTAATCGCAAAAGCGGGGATCAGGGCCAGGATAAGCAGTGCCAAGGGGTACAGGCTGCCTGCGCGAAGCAGATCCCGCAACTCCGGGTTGTTGAAACCCCCGGCAATTCGTCCCGCTCCAAGGTACATGACCAGGCCGCACAACATACCCTGGGCCAGGGTGATCGAGAGTGTCTGGGTAACCAGCGTTCGCCTGCGCTGCGGTCCCAGTTTGGGTATGAAATAGAAAAGGCTCGCCGGCATCTGAAGCCCCAGGATGCCGACCAGCAGCGTACAGACCAGCAGCACTTGCCGATATGATCCGACCTCCGCCTTGCTCACCAGCCGCACGAGCGCGATCCCAAGGACGATCGTGACCGCCTGTGTGAGCCCCTGGCTCAGAACAAGAATGAGGCTGCGAGTCCGGATGCGCACGTCTGATCCTTCAACCTGCTCGGTAGTCCGCAATGAGCCAAGGGTAGTGCGGCTTGATCCGCCGATAACATCGATATGCAAAACTGCGCCCCGGGTCGCGTTCGCGAATTCGGGCAAACGAACGCGTCCATCCGGGCACCGCCGGAAACGAGTCCTCGGTGTAAGTCCGAAGATGTCCGTAGAGAGGCGTCAGCCTCGCGCAGTGTATGCAAACCGTTTGCACGATCTCTTCCCGATACGGCACAGTGACGAGAACCTGTCGTCTGGCCAACGAAAACAATGACTGAAACACCCCCAGCCAGTCTAGGATGTGCTCAAGTACCTCCATGCACGTGACGGTATCGAACGCCTTTTCGGGCACGTCGAGCTGCTCCGCAAAGGATACACGTACGTTCAGATCCGGAAATCGCCGCCTCGCCTCGTCGATCTTGCCCGGGACCACGTCGATCCCAAGATGCGATCTGATCGAACGATGTGTTAGGACGTAGTGCAGCCAATCCCCCGCGTGGCAGCCCACGTCGAGGATCGACCGACTGTTTTTGTCCAGATGCCGCAGGGTATCCTTGAATCGGTTGATGTCCCGCGGACCGATCTGGCCATGCAGCCTCCCGTCCGCGAGGACCTGATCGTAGATCTGCTGGTTTGTGATCAGTTCTTGATCCATGCTTTGGCCTTCTGCCTCAGAAGACGCCCTGTCCTGCTTAGCACCCAATAAAGAGAATCCACCCCTAGCCGCTGCTGCCGATACAGTCCCTGAATCGATCATGACTGATGTGTTGTCTG
Organism: Phycisphaerae bacterium; assembly: GCA_030372985.1. Lineage (GTDB taxonomy): Bacteria > Planctomycetota > Phycisphaerae > UBA1845 > PWPN01 > JAUCQB01. The sequence goes on along the minus strand of JAUCQB010000120.1, from coordinate 223,650 downwards.
AACAGCACTGGTGCCTGACGATCGGATGGCCGCCATACACATCGCTCTGAAAGCATCCGTGCTTGCAGCACGCACGCCATGACCTGAACCACACCTCACCTGGAGTCCATCAGGCGTGCGACGATTTTCTCGGCGCTCTTGCCGTCTCCGTACAGATCGACGCGTTTCCTCTGCCGCATCGCCGCAGCGGCCTCTTCGGCCCATCGGACGGCCTCTCCGATTGCCACCGGATCGGCTCCCGCCAGCCGATTGCTGCCGCAGGCGATCAGTTCAACCCATTCCGTCTCGTCTCTGAGAGTCACGCAGGGGACGCCGAACCAATAGGCCTCCTTCTGCACGCCGCCCGAATCTGTCAGGATCACGCGGGCGTTCGATTCGAGCATCAGCATGTCCAGATAGGGCACAGGATCCACGATCTGCACCTTGGGGCTCAGCCTGCGCAATCCGTCGCCCAGGGTCTTGCGCGTCCGGGGATGCAGGGGCAACACGATGCGGGTCCTGGTCTCCCGCAGTGCTTGCAGAATACCCGCCAGGCGCTCCGGATCGTCGGTGTTTTCCGCCCGATGGATGGTCGCCAGGAAAAACGATCGCGGTTCGAGGTTCAGCCGCGCCAGTACGTCACTCTTCCGGCGGGCAAGCGAGGTATTGAACAGGACGGAGTCATACATGACGTCGCCCACAAGATGAACGCCCCGGGTCACGCCTTCCTTTCGCAGGTTGTCCACCGCCGTTTGGGTCGGGCAGAACAACAGTGTCGACACGCTGTCCGCCACCAGACGGTTGATCTCTTCGGGCATGGCCCGGTTGTAGCTCCGAAGCCCGGCCTCCACGTGCGCGACAGGTATGTGCACCTTAACCGCCGCGAGCGCCCCGGCGAGCGTCGAGTTCGTGTCCCCGTAGATCAGCACCCAGTCAGGGGCCTGCTCGACGATGATGCTTTCCAGACGCTCCAGCATCGCCGCCGTCTGGCGGCCGTGGCTCCCTGATCCCACCTCGAGATTGATCGCCGGCGGCGGGATCTCCAGTTCGTCAAAGAAAACCTTCGACATGTTGGCATCGTAATGCTGGCCGGTGTGGACGATCCGCTCATTGACCACTTCCTGCCCTTGCGAGCGGTTGAGAGCAGCGAACGCCCGGCTCACGGTGGCCGCCTTGATGAACTGGGGGCGAGCCCCCACAACCGTCAAAACCTTCATTAAGCCGTCCATCCGCGTCGCTCCGTTGAGGCATGCTCCCATGGTCAGGAGAGAAAGCCCTTGACCGTTGCGACGACGTACTCGATCTGCTCGGGTGTCAACTCGGGGTAGACCGGCAATGCCAGGGTCTCGTCGGCCGCCAGCTCGCTGTGCGGAAAATCACCCCTCTTGTAGCCCAGGCTCCTGAAACACTCCTGCTCGTGAAGGCACAGGGGGTAGTAGATCTCGGTCCCGATGCCGTTCTCCTTAAGGTGCGCAAGCAAGGCATTCCGTCGCGGCCCGACGCGAATCACATACTGGTTGTAGATGGAGACGTTGTGCTCCCGCACGACCGGGCATTTCACAGCTTCGAAGCCAGCAAAGAGGCGGTCATACAGCCGGGCGTTTCCCCGGCGCTTGGCCGACCACATATCGAGGTATTTCAGCTTGACCAGCAGCGCCGCCGCCTGGAGCGTGTCGAGGCGGAAATTGGCTCCCACCAGCCGGTGATAGTACTTCGGCTTGCTGCCGTGCTGCCGGATCAGCGCGACCTTCTCGGCCAGTTGCTCGTCGTTGGCCAGCACCATGCCGCCGTCACCGAGACCGCCGAGATTCTTCGACGGGAAGAAGCTCAGGCAGCCCAGCGTCCCCATCGCGCCCGCCTTGCGTCCCTTGTGGGTCGCGCCGATGGCCTGCGCGGCGTCTTCCACCACGGCGAGGCCGTGCTTTGACGCCACCGACAGGATGGGGTCCATCTCGGCACACTGCCCGAACAGGTGAACGGGGATCAGCGCCTTGGTCCTTTCGGTGACCGCACGCTCGATGAGCCTCGGATCGATATTGAAGGTCTCCGGCTCAATGTCGACGAAGACGGGCCTGGCGCCGGTGCGCCAGATCGATCCGACGGTGGCAAAGAAAGTGTAGGGAACCGTTATCACCTCGTCGTTGTCTCCGATCCCCAGGGCCATGAGGCTGGCAAGCAGGGCATCCGTGCCGCTCGAGACGCCGACCGCGCGCGTGCAGCCGCTGTAGGCGGCCAGGGCCTCCTCGAGTTGCTTGACCTCCGGGCCGTTGATGAACTGCTGGCTCTCCAGGACCCGCTCGATGGCGGCTGCGATCTCCCCGCGGATCGTCGAGTACTGCGCCTTCAGATCGAGAAGAGGTACCTTCATGTCTTAACTCTTACCATTCCGCTCAAGATCGGACCCAGACGCCGGTCCTGACTATGACCGCCCTTCAGCCTCGCGGTGCGGCAGAGGCCTGAGCACTCCCCCTGCCAGTTCATACGGGTCGCCGCAAGCCGGGCAACAGAAACGATCCGTGCCCGAATCGAGACGGACGCCGCATTGACACATCCACCCATGCTGCCGGGCGGGATTCCCGTACACCAGCGCATAAGCGGGAACGTCGCCGGTGACCACCGCGCCAGCCCCGATGAAGGCGTATTCGCCTATCGTGTGTCCGCACACGATCGTCGCGTTCGCACCGATCGTCGCCCCCCGCTTGACCAGGGTCGCCTTGTATTCGTCCTTGCGCGAAACGTGCGACCGCGGGTTCACGACGTTGGTGAACACCATGCTCGGACCGCAGAAGACGTCATCCTCCAGTGTCACGTTGTCGTAGATGGAGACATTGTTCTGCACCTTGACGTTGTCGCCGATGTTAACTTTGCTGGAAACGAGAACGTTCTGCCCGAAGCTGCACGATCGGCCGATCCGACAACCCTCCATGATGTGGGAGAAGTGCCACACGCGGGTGCCCTCGCCGACGACCGCGCCCTCATCGACGTAGCTGCTCTCATGGACCAGGTACACCCCGCCCGGACCCGACCGCTCCCGCATTTCACCGCCGGGCATCAGCTCCTCCTTTCTCTCGTTCCGAGGATCGGGTGGTAGTCGCCCTTGAGACCCACGGGCGTCGCGTTGCGGATGGCCGAGACAATCTCGACAGAGTTCAGTACCTCCTCCGGCGGAAACCCCCTCCCGGCGAGAATTTCGGTGTAGCTCCTGGTGTGCAGATCGGCGAAGCCCTCGGAGAACTCGACCTCCTGACCGTCCACCTTGATCGAGCGGTAGGTCATCGGCTTGCCCGGCGCGGGGGCAACAGGCAGATCGTTCCGGTCGATCGACAGCAACCACCGGACCCGGGCCCGCTCCAGTTCAAGATACCCGCCCACCCGCTGCGGTTCGGAGACGTGAACGATATTGGCTTTGGGCCGGCCGAAGATCCACGCCAGCATGTCAAAGAAGTGAACGCCGATGTTCGTCGCCACCCCTCCCGACTTGCTGATGTCCCCCTTCCACGAGGCCATGTACCAGTGGCCCCGCGACGTGACATACGTCAGGTCGACGTCGAACACCTTGTCGGCGGGGGCCGACCGAACCCGCTCCCGCAGTTCCAGGATCACCGGGTGCAGGCGCAGTTGCAGGATCGTGTTCACCTGACGCCCCGTCTCCCGCGATGCGTCCATCAGCGCGGTGACGTTCCAGGGATTGATCGCCAGCGGCTTCTCACAGATCGCGTCGGCGCCGATCCGAAACGCAAAGTAGACATGAGCGTCGTGCAGGTAGTTCGGCGAGCAGATCGACACGTAATCGACGCCCTGCCCGCTGCGACGGAGCTTCTCCACGTGCCGGTCGAACCGCTCAAACTCCGTGAAGAAGTCGGCGTTCGGGAAATACGAGTCCAGGATGCCGACCGAATCGCTCTTATCCAGGGCCGCGACAAGGACGTTGCCCGTCTCCTTAATGGCCTTCAGGTGACGCGGCGCGATGTACCCGGCCGCTCCAATCAAAACAAACCGCTTCATGCCCGTTGCCCTCTCGTTCACAAACAGTCCCCCGACCGGCTGACGCCTGCGACCGTTCTCATCTCGAACATCTCAACGCCAGGCATTCACCGGCTCCCACGTGTCATTGTCCTTCACGGCCTTTCCCTGCAAGACGTTTGGCCGACTTGAAACAGATTCGTTTGTATCGCCACTCCCGAGCGGCGACCGCATGCCAGGCCCGGCCCACGTTGCTTGCGGACCGTACCGTGGCTGATACCCGCGAACCTACAGCGACTGCCGAGACAATGGTGGCCCCCCGGCTTCGCTTCGACGAGGGTATCAAGTCGGCGCAACCCGCGCCGTTGCGGGCGAACGCAAGCACGGTGGCGTAGTTCAGTCTCACTTTCGGGTGGCGGTGGACCGTCGGACAATGGAGCGTCACTTACCCAAGACTCTCTTCAGGGTTCTCTTCGCGGCCCGGGCCATGGACAACACCCTGGATTTGCGCATGCAATTCTCTTCGTATGCCAGAGGCGGGACGCGGAGAACCCCGTCCAATGCCTGCCGGGGCACGTCCAGACGTTCGAGGACCTGGTTTGTGCAGGGCGGTTCTTCGTCGGGTTTCTCCTCCTGAAGCCGCCTAACGGCCTCCTCGCGCGTCATTTCGCCGAGCCGGATAAGGTTGCTGTATTGACAGGTTCTTCGAGAATAGCCGAGCCTTTTTTCCCTGACATAATTTGTGAACGGTTCCGCGAGGCAGTCGAAGTGCTTTGACAGATTCGTCTCGGACATGTCTTTCCAGCCGGTTTCGTTGACCAGCAGATCTCTGACTTCCTGCTCGCTTTTTCGGGGGTGATAGTAAAGCAGCGGAATCTCCCGGGGAAGCTTTCCGAATCTCAGCATGATGAACTCGGCAAGCTCACTTCTGATGGGGAACATGAAGAATGATTCAAGCTCGTCCTTCGTCACACCGCCCGAAGTCTCCATGATCGCTCGGAATCTGGCGCAATCGTAAATGCTTTCCGGCGAACCAGAACCCTCTTCCATGGGCACCGCTCCCTGCAGCACAACCGGGATTCCATAGGCCATTGCAACGCGGCGATAGCTGCGCACAATCCCGATACCGCAAGGACCGCACATCTCCCCTGAGCAGACGAGGGCCGCCTTGTAGAGCCGCATGAGCAAGGGTGCAGACGGCTTGAAGAAAAGATGGTCAACTCCCAGAGTCTGCGTTACCGCGCGGATGTTGTCCAAGCTCGGCGGGGTGAGTAATCCATTATCGTACGTGTAGGATAGAATCTTGAGCTTGTATACCTTCGCGGCCAGGTATAAAACGTACGAACTATCCTTGCCTCCGCTGAAAGGCACCAGGACTTCGTATTGCCCCTTCGCCTCTCTTCTCGCCTTCTTGAGGGCTTTCTCAAGGTGCGCTTGGGGCTCAGGGCGGAATGGTCGGAAGCTTCTGCAGAAGTTACACACCCCGTTATCGTCAAACGAAGTCTCTGGATACGTTTCCGGTAGCACGCACTTTGAGCAGATCCTCATGTCTTCCTTCCTCGCAGTTAGTGAGCAGCTGAACTTTCCGTTTGGCGCCCGTGCAGGTTCCCAGCGGGCAACGCCTGCGGGATTATAGCACGGGAGATCGGCACCGCCGGATCTTCCACGGCTGGCCAGGCCGCCCAGATGAAAACTGGTCTCAACTCGCGACCAGGTGACTCCATCCAAAGGGATCCTTCACGCTCGCCGTAGGTGCGGGCCGACTGCCCGGAGCGTGCCTTCGTACCAGTACGCCGTGGAGGCACGGTCAGAAGTCTCTCCCGATTCTACCCTCGGCACCGTGACCGCCCCCCCGGCAGGGAAAAGCCGATGACAGCAGCACCAGAATGGTCAGCAATCGTTTCATCGCTCGGCCTCCAGTCGGTGCCATGCCGCCCCGCGACAGTACATGACAAAATGCTTGAACCAATGCGGGCAGTGCCAGGGCTGCGGGAACCAGATCACCGCCGTGACGCGCTCCCAGTGTTCGCCGTGACCGGGATAGGTACGCGAGTTCAACAGGCGCCCCATCTCCCACGAGTTGGCGCTGTCGTAATCCTGCTGCGGCGTCCAACGGGCATACCACGGATTGCCAGGCTTCGGATCGAGCGTGCCGGTTGCCCCCGCCGACAGCCAGACGAGCACCCGGTCTTGCCCGTCCGCGACCGCCTGCGAAATCAGTCGCCGGAAGTTGTACGTCTGGACCCTGAAGTCGCCGGGACAATACTGCCCTCCGCTGTATGAGTCATGTTTGATCTTCGTCCAGTCTGAACTGCGTGGAGCGGTACCCAGGTAGGCCCAGTCCACGGGCACACCGGGAAAGAGCTTCTTCGCCGCCTCGTATCCGGCGTTGAACTTGGCATTGATCGCCGCGTTCCACTCGGCCGCGCCTGCCTCACTGCTCGCCTTGTAGGTCCACCGCTCGCAGTCGAACAGGATCGCCCCGACCTTTACATCACTGCCCAGTCCAGCGTTGGCCCTGTTGATTTCCGCCTTGAGTGCCCTCATGCGACTCTCGAAAAGAGCTATCTCACCGGGGTCCGGATCGGTCGGCGGCGCGGGGCGAGGCGGGAACTTATAGTGCCACAGCGAGTAATTGAGGGCGATAGTTGCCGGAATCTTCGGCTTGCTGCGGTTGACATCGGCACACAGCTTAACCGCCTGCCGGGCATACTTCGGCGGGATTGTCCCCGCCAGTCCGATGCCATGACAGATCCGCACGTATTCCGGCAGTCGCGGATCACTTAACGGGATGATCGGCCTGCCTTCCCACTCGCTGGCGTGGCCGGTAAAACCCCAGCAGTAATGCACCTTGGGCAGTTCGGGCAGCCCCCGAAGAATCCGCATCTGCTCCTCAACCGTCAGTCCCAAAAGCGGCTGGCTGGTCGGCACCTGGCCCGTCGCACAGGCGGGCCCGCTCGCCAGGGCTGCCGCCAGCGTGAAGATGATGAGTGTCCCGGTCTTCATGGCATTGGCTCGTTTCGAGCGCTCAGCAGTCAGCGGTCAGCTTTCAGCTCTTGGCTCTTGGCTCTTGGCTCTTGGCTAACAGCTATAAGCTTCCAGCTCAGCCGCTCACCAGCACCTCCGCCACCCTCTCCGCCGCGTGGCCGTCCCATTTTTCGGGGACCATGGTTTTGGCTGGGGGGGATTTGCGGCATTCTTTGTATGCGGCGATCACCTTGGCCGGGTCGTTGCCGACCAGGCGGTTGGTGCCGTTGGTGATGGTTGCGGGGCGCTCGGTGTTGTCGCGCAGCGTGAGGCACCAGACGCCCAGGATGGTCGTTTCTTCCTGGATTCCGCCCGAATCGGTCAGCACCACGGCCGCACGGCCCATCAACTTGAGAAAATCGAGGTACCCCACCGGCTCGACGATCCGAAGCTGCTTCATGGCCGCGAAGCGGTCGGCCAGACCCAGCTTTTGAAGATTGTTCCGCGTCCGCGGGTGCATGGGGAAAACCGTGGGCAGATCCTGCTGAGCCACGTCAAGAAACTTGGCGATCCGGCCCAGCGAATCGGCATTGTCCACATTGCTCGGCCGGTGCAGCGTGACCACGTTGTACCGCAGCGGCTCCAGCCCCAGATCATTCAGAATGCTCGACCGCTCGGCCTTCTCGAGGTTGCTCCTGAGCGTGTCGATCATCACGTTCCCGACGAAGTGCACCTTGTCCCCGTCGACGCCCTCGCGTCGCAGGTTCTCGATCCCGCTCCGCTCGCTGACGAACAGGAGGTCCGAGATCGCATCGGTCAGCAGCCGGTTGATCTCCTCGGGCATCGTGCGGTCAAAGCTCCGCAGGCCGGCCTCGACGTGGGCGACCCGCACGCCCAGCTTCTTGGCCACCAGGGCACAGGCGATCGTGCTGTTGACGTCCCCGACGACCACCACCCAGTCCGGCCGCTGCTCGATGACCACCGGCTCGAACCGCTTCATAATCTCGGCCGTCTGGGCGGCGTGGCTGCCCGACCCGACCTCCAGGTTGATGTCGGGCTCGGGGATCTCCAACTCGCGGAAGAACAGGTCCGACATCTTCTCGTCGTAGTGCTGGCCGGTGTGGACGATCATGGCCTCGATGGCCGGGTGCTGCCGATACGCCCGCATCAGCGGGGCGATCTTCATGAAGTTGGGCCGGGCGCCGCAGATGTTGATGATCTTCAAGGAAGTCTCCTGAATGAGAGGGGGTCAGGCACCTTTTGGCGGGGCTGATTCGCGCGACCCGATACCGGCCGGCCTTGTTGAGCCTGCCCAATTCACTGCGTGAACCGCGTCAGGCAAAAAGGAGCCAGACCCCGGTACGCCGCTGCCCTTTTCGGAGAGGGGGTCAGGCACCTTTTTGCGGGCTGATTGGCGCGACCCAATACCGGCCGGCCTTGTTGAGCCTGCCCAATTCACTGCCCGAACCGCATCACGCAAAAAGGAGCCAGACCCCGGTACGCCACTGCCCTTTTCGGAGAGGGGGTCAGGCACCTTTTTGCGGGCTGTTTCGCGTGACCCAATACCGGCCGGCCTTGTTGAGCCTGCCCACTTCCCTGCGTGAACCGCATCAGGCAAAAAGGAGCCAGACCCCCCGCGCACACTCCGTCCCCGTCAGCCGTCATGATATCCGGCCGAAATACAGTAGTGCTGAAAAAGCCGCCCCTTCGGGACGGGCATATGGTTAATACTATCGGCCTTCAGCAAGCCCGACAACAGCCGCACTTATGCGCCTATCTCATTTGTTTTCCATCACTAGCGGCACCGGACCCGACGTGGCCGCCCCTCCTTCTCGGATGGTAATACGTCGCAGAGGGTGGGGGCGTTCGGAGGCGAGTTGGTCTGTTGGTCTGTTAGTCTATTGGTCTATTGGGCTATCAGGCTGTTGGGGCCTGGGTGCCTTAGAGCTGGCCCGCCAGGTAGTCGGGGGCATCGATGGGCTCTACGAGGTCATAATCGACCTCCACGCCGACACACTGGCCGAGAATGGTCACGTTCATGCACACGCGGTACCGGCCGCTGTAACGCACCACGATCCCCTCCAGCCCGACCAGCGGACCGGCGATAATCCGTCCCCACTGCCCCTCCAGAATCCGAGGAATCACCGCGAAATCGCCGCGCTCTTCCAAAAGCCGATGAACCTGCCTCAGTTCGGCCAGCAGCTGGTCCTGATTGACCACGTCCAGGACGTTGGCGACGCGGTTGGTCCGCAGGGCCAGATACCGCTGCTCGTCGGTGCCGTTGAAGAACACGTAACCGGGAAAGACCGGCACCAGGCTGCGGGAGATTCGATTGGTTCGGCTGCTGCGGGTGACGTGCCGGCCAAGCGGGAGGTAGTTGTAGATGCCAAAGCGGCTGAGTTCCTCGGCCAGGATTTTCTCATTGCGGGCCCGGGTGTGAGCCACGTACCACCGGCCCGGCAGGTCGGCAGGGATGACCAGCGCGCCGCCTGCTCCTCCCGCCCCGCTGAGTATCGATTCGTCGGAGTGATTGTCACTCATAGCCTGCCAGAATAGTCGCGCCCGAGCAGGTCTGCAATCGGATGTCCGGATACGGCAACGCCGGGGAATGCGGAATTGTGAATGGAGAATTGAGAATGGAGAGTTGAGAATGGGCCGTGTTTTGCCGTCGCCCACCCACCTCACCACCGGTGAACTCCGGAAACAGCGATGATTCGGCACCAAACGCCCGATCCGGACATGGTTCTCTGCACGCCTGCGGGCATTCTGATGCAACTGGAGGGTCGAGTTGCAGGCAGGTCCTGCCGGCAAGCGACCTCCCCCATTCCGGGACAGGTACGCCGTTCAGCAGGCCAGACGCCATCAAGGATGGTCTGTCTTGGTCAGCGCGATGGCCACGGCAGTTGGAGTCAGGCCAAACCTCTTCAACCAGAGTGCGTAATTTTCCAGGTCGTTGCCGGTGCCTGGCTGCAGCCCAGCCGCGTGACCGTCGTAGAAAACCGCATTGGTGAAGCGGTTCAGGTGAAGTCTATGCGCTACGCGCCGATGGACGAGATTACTCTCTCTGCCGGCTTCGGTCTTTGCCTGTGGAAGATGAGCGCCGAACCAGGCATCCATGGAATCGATGCCGCCGCCGTTGCCCTGGAGATAGCTAATAGCCGCCGATCTGTTACCGCTCTGAATATCCGGCCAGACCCGCTCCCAGTTGCTCCTGGACTTGTGCGGGTTGGCATAACCGCCTGCCCCTGGAGTCAGTACCAGTTTGGGTTCGGTCTCGGCACAGGCAATGTAGACAATGTCCGCCGGCCGCTTGTACGATTCCAGCCTGGTGCTGGCCAGGACGTTGCCGGGCCATCCGTTCTGGCCGCCCTCGTTTGGGTCAAAGGCATTCGCCACATAACCCAGCCAGGGCGATGAACCGCTCGCGGTACGTTCCGGATCCTGATAGATCTCCATCTGGTGGACGGGGACCTGGTTCACGAACGCGTTGGATCCTACGCGCTTGATCAAGCCCATCTCGCGCGCCACAGCCATCACCCAGTGTTCCGCACTATCGGGCTCACCTCCACGGGGCAGAAAACCTTGATGGCGGATTGCATACTGGTGCATCGACAAGCCGATCTGTTTCAGGTTGTTCAGACACGAAGCGTTGCGCGCCTGCGCCCGGGCTCGTGAGAGCGATGGCAGCAGAATTGCGATCAGCAGCGCGATGATGGCGACGACCACCAGCACCTCGATCAGGGTGAACGCGCTGGGACACTGCTTGTTTCGCGATCGGTTGGACACGCTGTGCACCTCCTGCTCACAACCGCCCAATCATGAAACTGCCCGGCGTTCTGCCGGGCAATCATGGAACAGTCCAGACGCGTCGTGCTGACCAAGACGGTTGTCTGCGTCGCCCCAGACCCGAGGATCTCACGCGGTCCGCGGCCTGCCCCCGGTCGGTGAACCTCATGGGATGTTCAAGGCGGCGGCGATGCCATCGGGCGTCAAGCCAAACCGCTGCAGCCAGACACGGTGATTCTCCTGCCAGGTGGCACGCTTCTCCATCGAGATGCCGGCGGCATGGCCATCGTAGAACATCGCATTCACGAAGCGGTTCATGTGCAGTTCAAACGCAACCCGGCGAAACTGGCTGCCCGTTCTGTAATCCGGCGTCTGGTACTGCGGAAGTTGAGCACCACGCCAGACATCCAGACAGTCGAGACCACCCCCGAAGGGTTCAAGATAGCTCCCCAGCGCGTTGTAATCCTGCAGCAGCTTGCCCGCACGCACCGCGCTCTCCCAGTTCACTCTGGCCCCTTTGGGTGAGGTGTAGCCCAGGCTGTTGACCGGCTCTGCACCCATCTCCGGTGGTGCATTCGATGTTCTGTACGAGGCCTTTGTTTCGGTCTCCGCATCAATAATGTACACAACGTTGGCGGGCATCTTGTACCTGCCGGCCACGGACACGATTCCATCGAGCGGCCGCCAATCCGTGCCTGAGGGCCCGTCGGGATTCAACGAGTTGCTCACATAACCGAGGAACGGCGCAGACCCCTGCGCCGTCCGCTCCGGGCACTGGTAGAGGTCCAGCTGGTCGACGCGGATGTGGTTGACGCACATGCTGCTTGAGAGCCTCTTCACCAGACCGATTTCGCGGGCCACGAGGCTGACCCAATGGTCCAGGTCGCGAGGGTCAGCGCCGACGGGGATCTTCCCGTTGTTACGGCTCGCGAACATGTTCATAGCCAAGCCGATCTGATGCTGGTTGCTCAGACAAGACGCATTGCGCGCCTGCGCCCTGGCTCGCGAGAGCGACGGCAGCAGAATCGCAATCAGCAGCGCGATGATGGCCACCACGACCAGCACTTCAATCAGGGTGAAACCTCGGACGCTCCCTCGTTTCTGGAACCGGGCTACCATGATGAACAGCCTCCTGTCATTACCAGCAATGCTCTGCCACCCCATACTGCCAGGCTTCCTCACCTCGGAGCCGACCACAGGTCCGCATTCTGCGCTGCTGATCGTGCTCGCCGGTTCCCCAGTCACCAAGCCTCCGTCTGGCGGCCGTCAGCAGGACTTATGTCTTTCTTCTCTATCCGGCGAGGCCTGCGATGTTGCCATCCGGACTCATCCACGCCGTGCGCAGCTCGCCGAAACCTCGGTGGCTTGCGCACTTATAGGCCTGCCGATGTACTCCTCATTAAAAGGATACACGAGCCTAAGCTGCAATTCAAGCACAAAGTAGCACTCAATATCAGATAAATCTGTTTCCGGTGACCTCGTGCCGCTTGCCCCCGGGGGAGCCGCTTCCCGGTCGACCACCTCGGGCGCCCGGATGTGGTCGGTCATCACCCGGCCGGGCAGACCTCGGATACGTCGCAACATCGCGTCAGAACGAAGCCCGATCATCGGCCGCCATCAGGCGGCATCGACCCGGGCGCCGCCCGTCGGCCCGCCTCGGAGCCACTTTTCCGTCAGCCCCCCTACCGGTCCCTATCGGGCAAATCATGGGGTTTCAGAAGTCAATTCGGAGGGGAGGTTTGCCCCGTCCAGGCGGACGCCACGGTGGCCTGTGCCAAGGCCGGGTGACCCAGCCTGATCACTGATCATCGCGACCCCACCCTCGCTGGGGCGAGGATGGGCCACCCGGCGAGGAAATTCTGTCCCCCACCGCTGGCGCGATGGGGCACCCGGCAAAGAACTTGCGAACATTATCCAAACATATGTGCTCGCGGCTTGATTCGGGCCTGAACTGACCGTAGGTTATGGCCATTTGAGCGACCAGGCAGCAAACGGGATCGACCGTGTGGGGATTGGCACGGACCTTCATCAACTGAAGGCCGGCCGTCGGCTGGTGCTCGGCCATGTGCCCATCGAGTTCGACCGGAGCCCGGTCGGGCACAGCGACGGTGATGTCCTGCTCCATGCCGTCACGGACGCTGTTCTGGGGGCGGCGGGTCTGCCGGACATCGGCGAGCTGTTCCCGGATACCGATCCGGCCTACGAGGGGATTGACAGCTCCCGGCTCCTGGAACGGGCCTTGGCTATGGTGGCGGAGCGCGGCTACGTGCCGGTGAACGTGGATGCGATTATCCACGCCGAGCAGCCCAAACTGGGGCCTCACAAGAAGGCAATCCGGGAGGAGGTCGCCCGACTGCTGGGTCTGACGGCCGAGGCGGTGAGCATCAAAGCCAAGACCAATGAAGGAGTGGATGCCGTCGGCCGGGGGGAGGCCATTGCCTGCACGGTCGTTGTTGGGCTGAGGCGGCTGGACCGCACGTGAAAACGGTCGGGCATGGTCGGAGCCCTGCGAAGTCTCGTGGACGAAGCAGGGCGCAAACCTGCCGCTCTCTGCAGGCCAAGGAATGGCAGGTCTCGGTCGCTGCAGCGACCTCGACGCTGCCCTACGGTCTAGGAGTCTGATGCCCCAGGAGCCCACGATGTCCTTGAGAGTCTTCAACACGCTGACGCAAAACAACGAGCCGTTTGAGACGGTTCAGCCCGGCAGGGTCGGGATGTACGTCTGCGGGCCGACGGTCTACAAGCCGAGCCACATCGGCCACGCGGTTGGACCGATCATCTTCGATACGGTCAAGCGGTACCTGCAATTCAAGGGCTACAAGGTCACCTGGGTCGTCAACATCACGGACGTCGATGACAAGCTCATCGATGAAGCCAGGGCCCAGGGATGCGGCGTCATGGAACTCGCCGAGCGAGTGACCGCCAGCTATCTCGATGCCCTGCGGCAACTCAACGTCACCGGTATCGACCACATGCCCAAGGCCAGCGAGACCATCCCCGACATCATCGCCATGTGCCGGCGGCTCATCGACAAGGGAGCCGCTTACGTATCGGGCGGCGACGTGTACTTCGACGTGTCCAAGGATGCCGACTACGGCAAGCTGACCCGCCGGCGTCTCGAAGATCAGCAGGCCGGTGGTCGTGAACTGGCCGGCGGCGAGAAACGCAATCCCGGCGACTTTGCCCTCTGGAAAGCCTCCAAACCGGGTGAGCCGCCGGAGGTACAGTTCGACTCCCCCTGGGGCAAGGGCCGACCCGGCTGGCACATCGAGTGCTCGGCGATGAGCGCCAAGATCCTGGGCGAGTCGTTCGACATTCACGGGGGCGGCATGGACCTGATGTTCCCCCACCATGAGAACGAGATCGCCCAGTCGGAGACCTGTTTCGACAAGCCGTTCGTCCGCTACTGGATGCACAACGGCCTGACCCGCTTCAACACCAAGAAGATCAGCAAATCGGACCCGGAAATGCGCCGACTCATGGATCAGTTGATCCTGACCAACCTCCTGTCGAACCACTCGGGCGAGATGCTGCGGTTCTTCGTGCTCAGCACCCACTACCGCCGCCCGATCGAGTTTTCCGACGAGGAGCTGGCCGCCAAGAAGAAAGGACTCGACACCTTCTACCGGCTGTTTGACCGCATCCAGCGGGTCACGGGCCATGATCCCTACGCCGGAGGGCCCGGCCTCGACGCGGCCGCGCCGGAGACGACGAGCGAGTCGGTCAGGGCCTTCGTGAAGGAATGCCTGGAACATCGCGACCGCTTTATCGAAGCGATGGATGACGACTTTAACACCGGCGGCGCGACGGGCGTCATGTTTGACCTGGTGACCACCATCAACCGGTTCATCGATACGGAGAAGCTCGAGTCGGGCGGCGATCCCGAGGCTAAGCAGACGGTGATGCAGGCCGTGCAAACGCTGCGGGCCCTTGGCGGGATTCTGGGGCTGTTCGAGAAACGTCCTGCCGCGCCCGCCTCAGCGGGTGACGCGCTGGTCGACGAATTGATGCAGGTGCTGATTGCCGTCCGTGCCGAGGCCCGCAAGGCCAAGCAGTATGCTCTGGCCGATCTCATCCGTGACCGGCTCAGCACGCTGAAGATTAAGATCGAGGACCGGCCGGACGGAACGACGTGGCGAAGAGGGGCTTAGACATTCAGGCCTGTAGACTATTAGTCTATTAGGCTGGTGGGGTGTTGGGCCAGTGATCTGGTAGTCTCGCAGTCTAGTGGCCAGGTAGTCTGTTGGCATGTTTGCCTGCTGGCGGATATTCTCGCGCGTCAGCGGCGGGGAGGCGAACGGGCTGACACAAGTGGCGTTTTCGACGGCTCACGCCGCAGGGCATCCGATGAGGGCGCGACAGCCCGAGCACCTAAGAGTCCAGAAGTCCAGGGGCCTAGGGGCCTACCGAGAGGACACGGTTTGAGCGGCAATACACAGATCATCTGCGGAGTCGACCCCGGCCTGCGGCAGACCGGATACGGCGTCATTCTGATCGATGACGAAGAAGATTCCGTGCGTGTACTCGACGCCGGGGTGGTCCGCTGCAGCCGCAGCGAGGCCTTGTCCCTGCGGCTGGCCGAACTGGCAAGCGGTTTCTCCGAGGTGCTGGACGACCATCGCGTCGAACTCGTGGCCGTCGAGGAGATTTACTCGCACTGCAGCCGGCCCCGCACGGCGATTCTGATGGCCCACGCCCGGGGCGTCATCCTGCTGGAGGCGGCACAACGCGACATCCGGGTCATTCATCTGCCGGCCACGAGCGTCAAGCGCCACATCACCGGCAATGGACGAGCCACCAAGGATCAGATGCAGCGAGCGGTGGCCGATCTGCTCAAGCTCAATCGAATACCCGAGCCCCCGGACGTCGCTGACGCCCTGGCGATTGCCCTGTGCGCCGCGTGCGTCATTCGGCAGCCGGCTCGTCTGGCACTGACCGACAACGACCAGCTCCTGTCCCATTGAGGCCGTCGATGATCGTACGAATGACCGGCACCATCTCGGAAGTCCACGACGGATACGCGGTGATCGAGCGGGACGGCATCGGATACGAGGTCCTGATCTGCGGCTACGCGGCGGCGGAACTGGCGGCCTGCCAGGGGCAGGAGCGGACCCTGCACATGATGGAGTACTATGAGGGCAGCGCCGCGGGCGGCAACCTGATTCCCCGGCTGGTCGGGTTCCTGCACCCGGAAGATCGGGCCTTCTTCGAGCGGTTCATCACCGTGAAGGGCATCGGTGTCCGCAAGGCCCTCAAGGCGTTGTCGCAGCCCGTGGCGGCGGTGGCCTCGGCGATCGAGTCCTCCGACGCCCGCAGCCTGACCCGGCTGCCGGGGATCGGCAAGCGGGCGGCGGACCAGATCATCGCCGAGTTGAAGGGCAAAACGCTGGAATTTGCGGCCGCGGCGGTCGATCTGGAGTCGCCGGCCGTGCCCGCGGAAGGCTGGCCGCCGGAGCAGCGCGACGCCATGGAGGTCATGGTGGCCCTCGGCGAACGGCGGGCCGACGCCCAGCGGTGGCTGGCCAGGGCAGCCCAGCTTCACCCCGGCGAGCACCCCCCGGAGGAGTGGATTCATCTGGCCTACCGCGTCCGAAGCAGCGAGGGTTGATCAAGCATGGTCCGCGAGCGCGTCATCAGCACGAGTTCGATGAGCACGGATGAGGAGCATTTCAACGAATCGCTTCGCCCCGAGCGCCTCGACGAGATCGTCGGCCAGCAGAAGATCGTCGAGCAGCTTCGCATCGCCCTGGAGGCGGCAACCCAGCGACAGGAGCCTCTCGATCACGTGCTGCTGGCCGGGCCGCCGGGCCTCGGCAAGACGACGTTCGCACAGGTGATCGCCCGCGAACTTGGGGCGACCATCCGTATCACCAGCGGCCCGGCGATCAACAAGGCCGGCGACCTGATGCACTGGCTGACGGAGATGAAACGCGGCGATGTGCTGTTTATCGATGAGATCCACCGCCTCAATCGTTCGGTGGAGGAGTTCCTCTACGCGGCCATGGAGGATTTCCGCGTTGATTTCACCATCGACAGCGGAATCAGCGGCCGGACGGTCAACATCGCCCTGCGACCGTTCACGCTGATCGGCGCGACCACGCGATCAGGCCTGCTCACCGCCCCGATGCGCGACCGCTTCGGCATCCAATTCCACTTTGAGTTCTACACGAGGGAAGACCTGGCCGAGGTGCTGCGGCGATCGGCCCGCAAGCTCAAGATCCAGGCCGAGGACAGGGCTTTGACCACCATCGCCAGTCGGGCTCGCGGCACGCCCAGGGTCGCCAACCGCCTGCTCAAGCGAACCCGTGACTACGCCCAGGTCCGGGCAGACGGCAGGCTGACCACGGCGGTGGTGGAGAAGGCCCTGTCCCTGCTGCAGATTGATCATCTCGGACTCGACGAGCTCGACCGTTCATTTCTCAACTCGTTGATCAAGACCTACGGCGGCGGGCCGGCGGGGATCGAGGCCCTGGCCGCCACGCTCGGGCAGGAACGCGATACGCTCGAAGACGTGGTCGAGCCCTACCTCCTCCAGATCGGCTTCGTCGTCCGCACGCGTCAGGGCCGCTCAGCCACGAAGGCCGCTTACGATCACCTCGCAATCCCCTACACGCCCCCGCCGATTGCTGCGCAAGAAGGACAGGGAACGCTCTTCGAGGAGGAATGAAGGGCGGAATCCGGATGTCGAAGCCCGGATAACGAGAACGAGTGGTCAGCGATCGGTTTTCAGTTTTCAGTGCTCAGTCAGCTCTGCCCCGGCTACGCAAACTGAAAACCGACGACTGAAAACTGACCATTCGATTTCGTCATTCTGATTTCGTCATTCATTGGTCATTCGGGCTTCGTCATTCGGGTTTTCGGACAGCCCCACCCGTACAGCCGCCTTTCATACCCTCACCACCAGACAGACGACCCAGCAGTTCTTGGATTGTCATCCCCGCAGCAGGATGGATCGCATCGGCCGCGATCTCCGCCAGCGGCTCAAGCACAAACCGCCGCTCGTGCATGCGGGGGTGGGGGACGGTCAATCCGGGCGTGTCGATCACCTCATCGTCGAAGAGCAGCAGGTCCAGGTCGATCACCCGCGGGCCCCACTTCTCGGACCGCTGTCGTCCGAGCCGTGCCTCGACGTCCAGAAGCGTCTGCAGCAACATCCGGGCGTCCAGCAGCGTTTCAATCCGGGCGGCCGCGTTGAGGTATGCGCCCTGGCCCGGGGGGCCGCCCACCGGCTCGGTTTCATGAAGAGAACTGAGCTTCAGGCTCAGAATGCCGTCCGTCTGCCGCAGGAGATCACAGGCGTGGCGGATATGGGCCCGGCGGTCACCGAGATTGGCTCCGATGCCGATATATGCCACATGCGACATGCTCGCAGCCTCTGCTGCATCCCGGGCGGCAAACGGGACGGCCGGTGCCGAGGCCGGCTCAGGCTTCGACAACACCCGCCGGGTGAGGACCTGGCGGCACAGGCCTGCCCGCCCCCTGCGCTTGGGGATACTGACTGACGCGTATTATAATAGGCTTCTGACCGGAGATCCTCGTACACTCAAGGAGATGCAATGATACGTCATTCGTGTTTGTTTTGCGTTCTGGCCGCCCTGACACTGGGACAGATGTGTGCGCCGGACGACTCTGATCAACCGGAGCCACTGATCCTGCCACGCGTGAAACTGGTCACCACGCAAGGCACCCTGGTCATCGAGTTGTTCACCAACCACACGCCCGCCGCCACAGCGTTCAAGGACCTCGTCGAGGCGGGCTACTACGACAACACCATCTTCCACGAGGTCCGGACGGGCAAGTGGATCATCGGCGGACAGTACGATGAGAACATGGACCGCAACGTCAAAAAGCCGCTGGTGAACGATTCGTCCAACGGCCTGCTCAACACACGCGCGCGGGTCTCTTTGTATGGCCCAACTCGTGAACTGAGCGAGGGTGTGCCCCAGTTTCTGATCAACCTCGCCGACAACACCGAACTTGACTACACCCCGGGCTCAGGCGAGGCGGTGGACTATACCGTGATCGGCCGCGTCGTCGATACGGGCGGCATGAGCGTGGCCGACGCCATCGGAGACGCCGCCACCGAGCCGCGCAACACCAACGACGACCCGCCGGAGTTGCTCTCCCACGTACCCCAGGAAGACATCGTCATCAACGATGCCTACGTCGGAGCCCATGTCGATGCCGACGCGGGCCCCGATCTGGTTGGCCTGTTGAATCAGGACGTACAACTGGACGGGAGCGGGAGCCAATCCCTCTATGACAGCGCGTTGACCTACACCTGGGTCCAGACCGGCGGCGCATCCGTCACACTGAAAAACGCGGACACCGCACAGGCCGGGTTCCGGCCCGCAACCACGGGCACGTACACGTTCGAACTCACGGCGACCGATGAGGATGGCGAAAGCGACAGCGACACGGTCGTCGTCACCGTCGTGACCGATCCCAACGTCCGCCTCGTAACGAACAAAGGCGACATCGTGCTCGAGATGTACGAGGATGGTGCGCCCATCACGGTGGCGAATTTCCTCACCTACGTGCAGAGCGGCTTCTACAACGGCACGATCTTCCACCGCGTCATCCCGGGTTTCGTCGACCAGGGCGGCGGCTTTCTGCCGGATCTGACGCAGCCAGGCGGGTTGCGGGCTCCGATCGTCAACGAGTTCGATACGTCGCGTCCCAACCGCCGCGGCACCATTTCCATGGCCCGAACCAGCGAACTCAACTCGGCCACGTCGCAGTTCTTCATCAACCTGGTCGACAACACCGGCCTGGACACACCCGGAAACGGATACGCCGTTTTCGGCCGCATCGTCGAGGGCATGAATGTTGCGGACGATATCGCCCGGGAGGCAACCGAGACGCGGGATGGCCCCGACGGCAATCCATTCGACGACATACCCGTCGACGATGTCATCGTCACCTCCGCGACGATCGAAGCGCGTCCACCGGCCCCTGAGTTTGTGACCACCGCCAGCGGCCTGCAGTACAAGGACATGGCGATCGGGACCGGCACGCCGGTCACCGCAGACTCGACCATCAACGTCTACTATACCGGCCGGCTGACCGACGAAAACGGCGAGATATTCGATTCCAGCGGCGAGACCAAGAACGAACCGGTGACCTTCACTCTCGCCGACCTGGTCGCAGGATGGCAGGAAGGCCTGGCAAACTACGACATGCGAGTCGGCGGTACCCGGATTCTGATCATCCCGCCTGAGTTGGCGTACGGCGAGGCCGGATACCCGCCGGATATTCCTCCGAACGCCACGCTCTACTTTGAGATCGAGGTGGTCGAGGTGCCGGAGGTCCTCGATTAGCCTGGATGGCGGTTGTGAGTCCCCCTTGCTCGACTTGCCGCCCGGGGCGGGTCATGCTATCTCTCTGATCTTAAACGGCGGATGCGTGTCTGCGCCGCCGGGCGAAATCAACTATGTTCAGACCGCATGGTCTAGCTTTCTTCAGCCGGCTCCTCGATCGTCCGGAGCGATTTCTGGCGGGCACCTTTGCGGGCCTGATCCTGGTCGGCACGATTCTGCTGAGCCTGCCGGTCTCTCAGGGACCGACGCGAGTCGGCCCGCTCAACGCCTTTTTCACCGCAACCTCGGCCGTCTGCATCACCGGCCTGGTGGTCGTCGACACCGGTCAGGACTACAGCCGCTTTGGACAAACGGTCATCATGATCCTGATCCAGCTCGGCGGGCTGGGCATCATGACTTTCGCGGCCCTCATCATTCAGATCATGGGCCATAAGATCTCCTACAAGTCGCAGGCGGCTCTGCACGACATTTTCTATCAGAAGAGCGCGGCCGCGCAGCTCCGACAGAATCTCAAGTGGATCCTCATGTTGACGTTCCTGATAGAAGCCGCCGGTGCCGTGGCCATCTTCTGTGTACGCCCCGAGGGCATGGAAGTTGGTGAAGGCGCTTTTGTTGCCGTCTTCCACGCGGTCTCGGCCTTCTGCAACGCGGGCTTCTCGACCTTCGGCGGCAACATGCAGGACATGGTCGGCAACACAACCTTCCTGGCTGCAATCACCGTGCTCGTTGCCTGCGGAGGCTTGGGATACACCGTGATACTCGAAGTAACCGGCCGCGCATGGAAGACGGTGAGAAGACAACCTCGCCCTGTGTCCTGGTCGCTCAACACCCGCGTCGTCCTCATGACGACGTCAATCCTTATACTCGGGAGCGTGATCTGCTTGTGTCTGCTCGGAATGCTGCCTTCGGAGACGCATTGGTACTCCCGTCTTGGGCACTGCCTTTTTCAATCCATCAGCGCCCGTACGGCAGGCTTCAACACCGTGGACATCAATCAGTCGCCGGTGCCGGTGTTGCTTTGGCTGGTGTTTCTGATGTTCGTCGGCGGCTCGCCCGGCTCATGCGCCGGCGGGATCAAGACCACGTCGCTGGCCATCTGGGCCGCGCGTCTGAGAGCACGCTTGCGGGATCAGGAGGACGTGACCATCGGCGGCCGCCGAATACCGGTGGACCTGGTTCGCCGGACCGGCCTGCTGATCGCCACCGCGGCCATGTTCAACCTTGTGGGCCTCATGGTGCTGGCAATCAGCGAAATGGGCGATCCCAAAGTCCGTCTCGAGCAGATTCTCTTCGAGCAAGTCTCGGCTTTCGGGACGGTCGGTTTGTCGACGGGCATCACCCCTGCCTTGACCGCCGTTGGCAAGCTTTGGATCATCCTGACGATGTTCGTCGGCCGATTGGGGCCGCTGACGATGGCCCTGGTTGTGATGGAGCACAAGCCCGAGGCCGTCCGGCTCGCCGAGGAACGGCTTATGATCGGCTAGGAGACTGACCATGAAACAGGTATGCATCATCGGACTCGGGCAGTTCGGCAGCCACCTCGCCAGGACGCTGGCGAAGATGGATTGCGACGTGCTTGCCGCCGACATGTCGGAAAAACAGGTCGCGGCGATACGCGATGATGTCCAGCAGGCCGTTGTTCTCGACGGCCGCAGCTTCGAGGCTCTCAAGTCCGTTGTAACCAAGGATACGGATGAGGCCATCGTCAGTCTCGGCGAGCATATGGAGGCCAGCATTCTGGCCACGCTGCATCTCAAGGAAATCGGGGTGAAGCGAATCCACGCTAAGGCGTCCAGCAAGGACCACGCGGCGATTCTCAAGGCCGTCGGGGCGAAGGATGTGATCTTTCCGGAGCAGGAAACGGCGGAACGAATGGCTCACCGCATCGTCAATCCGGACCTGCTCGACTACCTGCCGCTTTCGAGAGAATATCGAGTCGTGGAAATCAGCGTACCGCCGAAGTTTGTCGGCCAGACCCTCGCCCAACTCCATGTCAGAAGGCAATACAACGTCCTGGTCATCGCCATCAGGCAAAGCAAAGGCATGGAGCCTGAGTTCATGCCGCCGGCCGACAAGACCCTGCAAAGCGGCAACACCCTGGTGATCATCGGCAAGGAAGCCGATATCCAGGCGTTCAGCAAGGCCGGCGAAGCCTGAGCCGCTCGCTTTTCACCATTCAGAAGCCCGGCAACTCGCTCTCCCGGGCCGCGGACTGAATATCATGACCAGGCCGGAGGTCGGCAGGTTCACACGGGACCATCAAACAAGCCCGGTCAGGAGACGTTGCGTTGGGCTGCTGGACAGCCGTCCGGGGATAGCCCATGATATCATTGCCGACGGAAAAGAAAGTACTTGCGACGACCTCTTCGGTATTCGCGGGTTCCAGGCCTGCAACACATTGGGAACAGGGTGTTTATGACGACTTCGTCACCAAAACTGACTGATCTGGCCAACCGCAATGAGATCCAGGCCCTCGAGGACTTGTGGATGGACATGCTCGAATCCGGCCGAGAGGATCGCGAAGAAATGCTGGAGGCCTTGGCCATTCTGACCGGCAACGGCAAGGACCAGCAGGCGGGGGCCCTCGCCTGGATGTGGCTGGAGACAGAGCAGGAGCGGTGCAAACCAGACGAACTACTCGATCTGGTCCGCGAGCTGATCGTCCGGTGCGACACCGACGATCTGCGCCAGGCGATCGTGGAGCTTTACCAGAAGGTATATGCCGACCGGCCGGAGATCGCCAAGCTGATCGATCTGTCCGGCCTGAGCGGGAGCAAGTCCGTTCGACGGGGACTGCGGACGCTGGACATCTGCCTGAACGTCAAGGAAGGCGATTTCCTGGTCTCGCGTTCCGATGAAAATGCCGCCAAGGTCGTCTCGGCCGACCCGGAAGGCTGCCTCTACACCATTCGCACCGCCCACGGCGAAGAGACGATGGACGCCGACGCCCTGGCCCTGGCCTACGACGTCGCCAAGGCCAACGATTTCCGCGTCCTGCTGCAGATGGACCCGGCCGCGATCCAGAACATGATCGAGGACGACCCGACCAGCCTGGTTCTGGGCATCCTGCAAACCCATCGAGGCCGTATCGATTCAGACGAACTCGCCCATATGCTCAGCCCTCGCTTCATCCCCGCCGGCGACTGGAAGAAATGGTGGAGCAAGGCCAAGGCGGATATCAAGAAGTGCCCGAACATCATGGTCGAGGGCAAGGCCAGAACGATCCTGACCTACCACGCCCAGGGACAAACACTCGACGACGAGATCCTCCCGCAGTGGCAGGCCACGGAAACACCGCATCAGCGCCTGGCCGTCATCGAGGCCTACTTCCGCGAGGCCAGGAATCGGCAGGTGAGCCCGGACCCGAAGATGATCGCACGTCTTCGGGCCGACCAGCAGACTCGGATCAATCTCGTCCGTACCAGAGCGCCCTACGAAGCCCTGGCTGAAGCACTGGTGTTCGACCGCCTGGCCGAGCATGCGGCTGTCGGCGATCAGGCCGGAGGCCCGGCAAAGGAAATCCTGAGCGAGGCCCCGGACCACGTCGCCTTGCTCGCCACAATCGACGAGCACCCGCTGTATCTGAGGGCCATCGCTCTGCTCAAGGATGCCCGCCCGCAGGACTGGCCGGAGATCTACGCCAGGCTGCTGCCCTTGGCACATCGGGAAGCCTGCGATCTCATCGCCCAATCCCTGATCGATGCCGGCCGTCAGGACCTGCTGAACGACGCCCTCCGGCAGATCCCCACCGACTTCACCCGGCACCTGGACGCCATCTGTTGGTTATGGCGAGGGCCGGACGTGCACATCCCCGAGGTGATGCCGCCGCGAGAGATTCTGCTGCGACTGCTCGACCACCTCGGCAACCTGACTCGAAGCGAACTGACAACGCCCGACGTGCTCAGACATGCCAAGGCCGAGATCCGCGCATCGCTCAGCGCCGCCAAATACAGCCGGTTTCAGAAGGTCATCTCCGAGATGGACGCCGCCATGGCCTCGACCGTGCACCGCACGATCGACCGGCTCGACGGCCTGGGCGAGGTGGTCCACGCCGACCTGCTCAGGATGATCATCCATACTCACTCGGAGTTGATCGTACCAAGGAAGAGAATCGATCCCTGGACGGACGAGAATACGATCTACTGCACACAGGCGGGAATGAAAAAGCGCGAGGAAGAGCTGAACCACCTTCGCCTGGTCAAGATACCCGAGAACGCCAGGGCCATCGGCGAGGCGGCCGCGCGCGGCGATCTCAGCGAGAACTCCGAGTACAAGTTCGCGCTGGAGGAACGCGATCTCCTGCAAGCCCGCCTGCTGCGAATACAGAACGAACTGGCCATCGGGCGCCTGCTGACTGTGAACGACATCTCGACCGACGAGGTCGGCATCGGAACACGAGTCGCACTCCAGGCCGTGGACGGAAGCGAGCGGCGGGACATGGCCATTCTCGGTCCCTGGGAAGCCGACGTTGAGCGAGGTGTTTTCAACTATCAGGCCCCGGTGTGCATGAAGCTGCGCGGCCTCCGCGCCGGCGACACGGTCGAGCTGGACATGGGGTCCGGGCCCAGGAGCTATCGCATCGAGGCCATCAGCAACGCCCTGGAAAGCAAGGCTTCGTGAGTCGGCACCGCGGATAGCCGCTCAACCAGGCACGGTCCTGCAGGTCCCCGCGCTGGGCGAACCCGACCACGTGTTCAGCCTGACAATTCACGCGCGTGCGGCCATCGCCGTCGACCTGATCAACGTCCAGGCCCGAAAGACGCCGTGAGAGGTGCGGAACATGAGTGACCGGGTGGTTCCCATCGATCTGAGACCGACGGCATCTGGGAGGTCATCGTCTGTTGGGGTGTTCGTAGAAGGGTGTCGTGCAGAGCACGACCTACCGGGCTTCGAGTTCGAGATCAAGCCGGAGGGCACCTTCCTGGCCATCCGCCGCAAGGACCGGCTGGGCGTGGTCACCGGCATCTCATCTTCCGGGCGTCAGGCCAGCGGCGTGCAGGTCGGCCTGCATCTTGGCCATCAGCTCGGGTGATTCAAACGGGAGCATCTGGAGCTTGTCGAATCGCGGGTCGCCGACGGGCAGATCGTCGTACCACATGATGGGCGCGCCGCGGACCACGAGGCGGCGCTGGAGGGTGCGCAACAGTTCCTTGTCCGCGAGAATGTCTTTCGGACGGCGGCCTCGCTCGATACAGAGTGAGGCCGTCTCGCCGGCGGCCTCGCCGATGGCCCATTCGATCGGATGGAGACGGTAGCAGCCGTTGGTGATGTGGGTGGTGCCGATGTTCTTGCACCCTGCCAGCAGGTTCGGCGTCCGCCGTGGGATCAGAGCCCCGAGCGGAATCTGGAACGGCCGTGCGGGCTTGAGCGCCACTCTTCGCGTGCGGGTCGTTTCGTGAATGTCGATGGAGTACAGACCGATTCCCACGCTGTCATCGAAATGGACGGCCCGCGGCCCGGCCGTGGTGATCTCCTGCTCGACGATGGTCTTGACCGCCCGCAACCGGCGGGATTCACGGATGTAGGGGAACTTTGACAGGCCGTCGGCTGAGCCCATCACGTCGGACCGCAGCTTGAACTCCGGGTAACCACGGCCGCCCTCGTCGCGCTCGACTTCGTGCTGAAGCCACCAGAGCAGCCCGAGGCTCAGGTTCTTCGCGGCCCGCAGCAGCGCGATCTGCTGCGATGGCGCGCCTGAGAGGATGTTGCCGCCGCGGAAGTCGTTACCGGGCCAGTTGATCATGGCAATGTCGTTGGGATACTTCGGATCATCGAACTGGCTGGCGTCGATGAGGCGACGATAGGTCCAGAACGGGCCGTAGGTCCCCTGCCGGGTTGTGAACATCGCGTAGGGAGGTCGTCCGGTCTGCCGGCTGATATCGAGGCTATACGGCTGGGCCTTCAGGTTCTTCTCATAGTCGGCAGGCTGAGAGGCCGAGTGCCGCTCCCCCGGGCCCAGTCCCGAGCCTGTCGAGGGGCCTGGTCCCGAGCCTGTCGAGGGACGAAACTCGATGGCAAACGGATACGTGAAGCTCTGGACATCTTCGGGGTCGCTCTCGTCCGGAGCGTGCGGCTCATCCGTCTCCTGGCGTGATTCGGCCCCGGTGACGAATTCGGCGGCACCAAGCGCGAGCAGATCGCCCAGTTCCGTCGCGTCGATCACGTATTGCGCGGTGACGCGGAAACGGTCGCGCGAGTCAAGGTTGATGAAATCCACGGCCGCGACGCGGTCGCCTTCCATTCGCACCGCGTACGCCTTGCATCGCTTGAGCACGTGCAGACGATTGCGGGCGGTCGCGGGGGCCAGCAGGTCGTCGATCACGGCCAGGGCCGCCTTGGGCTCGAAGCACAGACGGCTGACCCAGCCGTTACCGGGATTGAGGTGCTCCTTGCGAGCCGCTCCGGGCTTAAGCCTGGCGTTGCGTCGATACCATTCGCGGATCGCTTTGCGGAACGACAGGTAGGAGCGCGTGCCGCCGCTGGTTTCGATCCAGCCGTTCTCGTCCAAAGCACTGACGCCCTGGCTGGTGGCCTGGCCGCCGAGCCAACTGGTTTCTTCGACCAGCAAAACGTTCCGGCCCGCATCGGTGGCCGCGATTGCCGCCGCGATCCCGCCGAGGCCGCCGCCGACGATCAGGATCTCGCACGAGTGCCGATCGCCGGGCTCGCCGGCCGGATCGACGTGGACCTCGCGCAATTCCTGG
The DNA here is from genome assembly GCA_030372985.1 of Phycisphaerae bacterium. Taxonomy (GTDB): domain Bacteria; phylum Planctomycetota; class Phycisphaerae; order UBA1845; family PWPN01; genus JAUCQB01. Next base: position 196,931 of record JAUCQB010000120.1, on the reverse strand, counting down.
ACATCGACGACAACCTGCTCGGACGGGGCGGCGATGAGCCTGCGGTGTGCGCCCAGGACCCCGCACGCGACCGCCCCCGCCGCCAGTACGTCGCGTCGACTGATTGCCTGATTGAATTGTGCCATTGCAGTCACCTCGTCGGCCGGGCATTATCGCCGAAAACACTTGCCTTCGAACAGTCCGGAAAGGGGGACCATAACAGAATCGGCGGATTGTGCCGGACTGACCAGGGCAAGTAATCAACCCCCTTCAGGGAGTTTCCCCGCCAAAGGCGGGCTGATAGGCCGGCCGTTGTACGGCCGGTTGGTCATCGCACACGGTCATCCTTCCTTTCCGTGATTCCAGCCCGTTTCAACGGGCTTACGTTGTCCAGGGAAGCCCGTTGAAACGGGCTCAATGTGAGGAGACTGCGAGAGAAGAACGAGTGCTCAACCGCGAACCAGCCGTCAAACGGCTGGCCTATTTGCCCTTCGGGGAAGACCGCTGAAGCAGCCTGTCCACGCCTTGCGTCTGCCACTGACGCCGAGGACTGCGACGCTGACGCCGACGCTATCACGGGTCTTCCCCAAAGGGTCGCGACAGAGTGAGCTTGACGGCGACTCCGAAGGTAACGATTGTAAGGGAATTCGCGGCCAGTGCCCCTTGAAAAAGAGGAACGGCGATGGAATGATCTGTTGGCGACGACACGGAAAACGACACGGACAACGGGACAGGTTCGTTTTGCGCAGGTTTCTTAATCATCGTTTCTCCTGCACGCGCCGTCTCCTTGGCTGATCGCTCAGTGTGTCTTGCTCGTCGCGGCCGACTTTCGCGGGCGTCCGTGCGGACGCCCGGTATCCTCGACGAGGAAAAGGTTCTAGGATGAATCATCTGACACATCACCCTGACGTCGTTTTCTTCTCGCTCAGTTCTCCTGTCGTCTCCTGCTCCAAGCTGCAGATGTATGCACGATACATTAAGAATCATCGGCTGTCAAGTCCTTTTCGCGTGTTGTTGGGCTCTGGACGATTTGTGTGCCGACTACTGAAAAGAAACCAGCCCAATGCTGGAAGGTTTCTTCATGAATCTGGAATGTGGTATCACTGAATACCGCATGCAGTCGCACGGGCGACGGGTTTCCGCATCTCTCGGAGGCGCCGACTGTTCCCGAATGCCTGCGGCCAGTCAGTTCAACCCGCCCTTCAGCCGCCGTTCGGCCGGACTGAACCCCTCAGTTGCATGAGAATCCCCGCAAGCGTGCAGAGAAGCATGTGCGGATCGAGCGTTTTGCGCCGAATCACCGCTGTTTCCGGAGTCCACCGGTGATGAAGCTCATGGGCGACGGCAGAACACGGCCCATTCTCAACTCTCCATTCTCAATTCTCCATTCACAATTCTGCATTCCCCGGCGTTGCCGTCTGCAACGCTGGGGTCAATGCATCTCCGCCTCACAGGTTCCGAGGCCCTTGCGATAGTAGTTGAACTGCACGTTCGGATGCTGGGCCAGAAGGGACATCGGAACCGAGCTGTCGGCGATTTCCTTCGAGATCATAAAGGCCGTCAGGCGCTGTCCGAAGGGGTTGTCGTGCGTCCCTGCCTGCCAAATCGACACACGGCCGGCCTTCCACGTCTCAACCGGTCCGACACTGATGGCCTGAGTCGGAATGCCCGCCACATTGCCGCCGCCGGAGGTCCGGGCGTTCTGCATGAGCGTCGCGGGGTGCAGATCCACCACACGGGTTGCAAGCTTGCGGTAGACCGCGGCCGGCGGCGGTTCGTCGAGGTACGGCGCCTCGCGTTTGGGTGAATCATTGAACGCCCAGTGCTTGATCTCACCCTGGCCCCCCTGCATGACCGCGCAACGCGCCTTCTCCCAGCTCTTGATATAGGTCGTCGGATCGGCCTTGGGGAAATGGATGTTCGACTCAGGCATGCGCAGGTCGGGACGAATGCGGTTGAAGCACAGCTCCCGGTCGGCCCTGGCAAAGGACAGCGGGTGCGTTTCCGGCACCTCTCGACCGTCCTTGTACCATTCATCCATGCCCCAGAAATGGGCGTGCTTGAGATTTACATCAAGGGCATTGACCAGCCGGGCCACCAACGGGAGCTGTTCCGTCGGTCCGATGGGGCCACAGATGCCCACCGGCTCATCCGGCGTCGCCTGCCGCCAGGCCTCGATGTACTCCAGGGCCTCTGCCAGATAAAACTCCTCCAGCGTGTCGTACATCACGACACGGAAGCCGTCTCGCGACAACTTGACGACATCGTCGACTGTCAGTCGGGCCACCTCTTCAAGCAATTCTTCCGGCAGCGTTGTGTAATCCCACCACCCAGGGGCAATCGAACTCATTTTCCGAGCCATGACGCGACCTCCTGTACCAGACTCAGACTAACGCACCCCGAACAGGGCCTCGTCGGTATGCCGACAAAGCTCAAGCGTTCGACATCCTAGCACGTTTGCCAGTAATTTCCACTCCGTCAACGGGCCCATGGCGCGTAGCGCCGGCCTCGGGGCAGCAATCGCCGCCGCTTCCGCGCCTGCGACTCAGCCCAAGCCGCATCTCCAGGCTTTTCCGGTGGCGAAGTGCCCCCCAGAAAACACCAGCAATGCCTCCAATAATGCGCGCGGTTCAGCAATCGCTCACGTCCGCAAGCCAACACAGCACCACCGCGTGCGCCGCCGGTGCTCCCAGCCGCAAAAGCACTGCTTGAAGCCCCAAGGTTCGCAACTACCCGCTGTGCTGCACGATGTTCGCTTAGTGGACAAACTGTGGGCGGGGTAAAAACCCGAATTAGTGGAATCTCGGTAACTTACCAATCCTCGAGTGAACTGATGCCCAAACGTGCCTTTCACAAAGTAATTCACAAAGCGCTACACACAATAGACTTAAAGCGATCTACGACCTGTGAAAACCGTTTTTCGACCGTTGTCCACTACCATACGAGAATGATCTGTTTTGCTCACGCGCCCACTAGCGTGAAAACTTGATTTGGCTACAATGAGATGAAGGAAGTTGAATCAGGAGTTCAACCAGAGTCAAGTCCTATTGAAGGTGCTTCTAATCATGGCTGTAAGACATCACATCAAAATCCTTGTGGTGGATGACGACCCGCAGGTCTGCAAGATGATCAGCACAAGCCTGAAAGATCATGGATACCACGTGCAGTCCTACTCGCAACCGAGGCAGGCCCTGCAGGCCGTTCGGAAGGCGCCGTTCGACATGGCGATCATCGACATCAAGATGCCGGACCTCAACGGCCTAGAAATGGTTGAGAAAATCAAGGCGGAAGATCCCCGCATTGCACCCATCGTAATGACCGCCTACCCGGACATTCAAACGGCGGCCGAGACCATGCGTCTCGGCAGCCGCGACTATCTGTGCAAGCCCTTCAAGGAGGAAGAGTTGCTCCAGGCCATCGAGCGGATCGCACAGGAGATGGGCCTGGTTTACACCAATGAACAGGAACTGAACCGGCTCATCGGCCAGCGCATTCGGCAGGAGCGGCTGAAGCAGAGTCTGACGCTTCGGCAGCTTTCCGAGCGGGCCGAACTGACCACCTCACAGCTTTCGCAGGTGGAGTTGGGCAAGAATGCGGCCAGTATCTGGGCCCTGGCTCGGATCAGTTCGTCGCTGGGCAAGCAGTTGTGCGAACTGCTGGGTGGCCTGTAGGTCTCTGTCTTTTCGACATACCCGGACGCCGGGGTGTTTCTCACGACGCGAATTGCGGTGGTCTGCCCGAGTTGTTGACGGACAGACCGCCTTGCTTTTTACCGGCTATCGGGGAACATGGTCTGGCAAGATGAGTGAGGCTAGGACAAAAACAGGAAAGCCCAAGAACGAGGCCTTGGCCTTCGCACGGCAGGCAGCCCGGATCGCCGCGGACAACCACGCCGAAGACCTTGTCATTCTCGACCTGCGAGGCCTGTCATCGGTGGCGGATTTCTTTGTCATCGGCACGGGCACTTCAGACCGCCAGATGCGGGCGACCTGCGACGACATTGAGGAATATGCTCGGACGATCGGCGAAAAGCCCTTCGGTGTCAGCGGCTACGAGACGGCCACCTGGCTGCTGGCCGACTACGTGGATGTCGTCATTCATCTGTTCGACGCCGAGAAACGCAAGTACTACGATCTCGAACTCCTTTGGGGCGACGCCCCGCGCGTGGACTGGAGATAGAGCCTGCTGCCCAGAGGACTCAATGGACGCAATCAACCGGCTGCTGGACGGCGTCCCCCTTTGCCCCGCCCTTCAGGAGCAGGCCGCACGTGAATTCAGACGGATCTGCGGCTTTGCGACGTACCCGGCGTCAGTAGCGTCGACCCAAGCCCTTGTGCTGGCCCTGGGCAAAGACGGACGCTCGCGTCAATTGCTGCTGGCTTGCAGGCAAGGCGATTTCGGCCCATTCAGTTCGCTGACGCCCAATCGCCAACAGGCCGTCGGGGACGTGCAGATCGCGGCTGTCTCAACCGGCCCCGATGCGGCGGCCGTGCTGCGAAAGGCGGTGCCCTGGACTTCGCCACGGTTGTGCGGCCTGGCAACATCCGTCGGTCTTGGTGACCGGTTGGGCCTGGCGACACCCGGACATATCCTTGCCGTGCGAGACTCCGGGTGCGTGCCCTTCCTGGCACAACAGTCGGTTCGCGAGATGACCCGCACGCAACGAACGCCGCGGCAGGTCATGGACGACGCGGTCTGGGGGGTCTTGCAGGCGGGATGGAAACAGGGTTTCGGCAGTGATGCGGATCATCTGAAGACCACCGCCGATATTGACGCGACCGCGGCCGCAGGCTTCACCATGTTCACCGTCGACCCCGGCGACCATGTTTGCGGCGAAGCCGACACGATGACGGCCGCAGCGGCATCGACGGCCGCGCAAGCCCTCCCCTGGACCAACCTGGAGACCAACCCAGAAGAGCTGCGAAACCGATACCTCGACCGGCGATTTCCCCTGGCCGGCGGGGGTGAAGTCCGCTTCACCGACGAGGCCTTGTTGCGGGCGGTCGTCAAGTATGGCCGTGCCATCGCTCACACCGCCGCGATGTATCGGCATCTGGCGACGAAGCGCGGCGCCGACGGCTTCGAGCTCGAAGTATCCGTCGACGAAACCGACACCCCCACGTCAGATACCGAGCACTACCTGGTCGCCGCCGAACTCAAGCGGCTTGGCGTCCAGTGGGTCAGCCTGGCACCCAGGTTCATCGGGGCGTTCGAGAAGGGCATCGACTACAAAGGCGACTTGAAGGTCTTCGAGCACTCCTATGCCAGGCATGTGGCGATCGCCCGGACACTTGGCCCGTATAAGCTCAGCCTGCACTCCGGAAGCGACAAGTTCTCGGTGTATCCGATCGCCGCGAGGCTTTCTGAGGGTCTGATTCACCTCAAGACGGCCGGTACCAGCTACCTTGAAGCTCTTCGGGTCGTCGCTGGAGTGAATCCCAACCTCTTCCGGCGGATCCTGGACTTCGCTTTCGAGCGTTTCGACGCCGACAAGGCCACCTACCACATTTCGGCCAGAATCGAGACAGTCCCTCGATCGCAGGAGCTGTCTGACGGCCAACTGGAGACCGTTCTCGACTGCAACGACGGGCGGCAACTGCTCCATGTCACTTACGGATCGGTGCTGACCGCCGCCAACCCGGACGGCAGCCACCGTTTCCGCCGGGAGCTTTGCGAGACGCTGATCGATCACGAAGAGGAGCACTATGCGGTCCTGGCGGCGCACATGCGAAAACATGTGGAGCCATTTGCCAGCCAGGGGCTGGGGACTGGGGTCTCGGGGCTGGCAAAACCCCTATCAGGCGCGGCGTCCAGGGGAATGCATGAGTGATCGCGTCTTGCGGCCCATCATCGCGAGTCTTCCGCAAATCTGTTCTGCTTGCTGGCGCGGTTTCGGGTACAGATCGGCAGTCAGCATCAGCTGGGTCTCCAATTCGGCCATGGAACCGAGGGCAACAGAAAGAAACTGCAAAAAATGCGCGGTCGTTCTTGCATGCCCTTCCGCTATGTTGCTCGGGATGGATACCGCCGCTCGACGCATCTGGGAAACCAGGCCAAAAGCCTCTGACCTGGGTAGTTCCCGAGTCAGAAGGTAGACATCGCGAGCCGCATTCATGGCCAACTGCCACACCTCCAGATCCCGATAGCTCTTGATGAGGCCCACGAACACACCTCCGCTCATCTCGCCGCGTGGTCTCACGCCGGAAACCAAGACACCGAACCAGGCTCCGGGCCCCCGCCCCCAGTCTCCAGCCCCCTCGATGAGGCGATAGCCTCAGCGCCTCGTCCAGTAATCGACCACACAGACCTTGTCGAGATGCGGGCCGACGATAGAGCCGAACTCCTTGTGGGCCGGGTGCGGCAGGTAGGCGTCGCGATCGGCCTCGGTACGGAAGGTCAGCAGAAAGCAATGAGTCAAGCCCTGAGCCTTGCCCTCGGGGCTCACGTCCGTGCCCCATTCGAAACGGGCAATCTCCTTGATCTTGCCGGGCAACTCGGCGAAGGCCTGCTCGATTCTCTTGACCTGCTCAGGTGTGGTGCCATCCTTGAATTTGAACAAGACGACGTGTCGAAGCACCGGCTTGGCGCAGATGCAATTGGGACACTCGCCCCGAACACAGGCCTTTTGCTCCGTCTGCGAACAACCGGCCCAGAACGCCAACGCGATGAACATGCCAAGTGCCAACGGTCTTCTCATGAGATGATCCTTTCATGTATAAGCTGAATTTCGTCCTGTTCTCGCTCGCAAAACGAGCCTCACGGAGCATATTCTGGCGGCAACGACCGCAAAATCAATCCATGCTCCAGGACCCGGGTGCATGAACGCGTGCATGTCCGCCAATGTGAGCCGTGGGGTCCGCTGTTGATCCCCCTGTACCTCGGCGTCAATCTGCTGGTCCTGGTCGCCGGCCGTGATCCGTACCCGGGGCAACCCTTTCGAGCGTGAGGCCTTCAGGCAGCAAGCCGCTGACCATCGCCGCAGGGGCCGGGCCGACGGGCCAACTCGTGCCCGAGGCGCGGTGCCGGGACGCCGGCAAGATGAAGGCCGGCCCGGCTTGACACGTGCGTTTCCCAGGATGTAGTGATATACTGTCTTCTCCGTATCGGGCGGCAGGTGTTCGGATGGCGGCCAGGGCGTCGTAGCCTGGCAGACTTGAGATTCCCATTTGTCCGGATACCGGGATGGCCCGCGTACCCGTCGATTGGGCTCTCACTGCAGTCCAAGCGACGATGGGGCAGGCCATGCGTGCGTATTTCCGCAACGTCTATCTGGCAATCAAGACGATCCTGATCGGTCTGCGCATCACGCTCAGCTACTGTTTCGCCCGAACCATCACGGTGCAATACCCGGACGTGGCTCCGACGCTCCAGCCGCGTTTTCGAGGCTTCCATTACTACGAGATCGAAAAATGCATCGGCTGCGAGATGTGTGCGAAGGCTTGCCCGGTGGACTGCATTTCGATGTCCAAGACCGGCCCCCGCAGGATCGACAAGTCTGCAGGCGTGGCGGTCGGGGGCGCCATGACGAGCTACGCGATCGATTACAGCAAGTGCATGTTCTGCGCCCTGTGCACGTATCCTTGTCCGACCCAATGCATCCACATGGGCAGCGTCCACGACATGTCCGCGTTCGAACGCGACAGCATGCTCGTGGAGTTTACCGAACTGGCCCGGCAGGGCCTGCAAACGCCCCTGTCGCTGTGGATGCAAAAGGCGCACCTGCCGGCCTGGGCCAGGAAGGCCAGAGACGAATGGATCGAACGCGGGCGCGGCCGGCATCAGCTCATGTTACAGGCAATGCAGGATCAACGAGTGGACAAACCGGTCGCTGGTTCCGGAGAATGAGACGACACGATGACGGCGACACACGAGATGGTTCTGGCTGACGGCGGCGTACGTCTGGTAGCGGGGATGGCCATTTTTGCGCTGGTAGGCCTGGCTCTGGGCCTCGGGGCACTGCTCTTCGGCCGTCTGCTGAGACCCAGGCTGCCCAACAAGGACAAGGGCGAGGCCTACGAGTGCGGCGAGGTGGCCGTCGGGCCGAGCTGGGTGCAGTTCGATCTGCGGTTCTACGTCGTCGCCCTTGTCTTCCTCGTGTTCGACGTCGAGATTGCCCTGTTGTACCCGTGGGCCGTGGTTTATGGCGGGGGCGGGATGATGTCAGCCGGGTCGGGAGTCCTGGCACAGGTCCGCAATGCGGCGTTGTGGGACATGCTGTTCTTCTTTGCGGTGCTGGTGGTCGGGTTCCTGTACTTGTGGCGGTTCGGATACCTCGACTGGGTGTGGACGTTCGGGAGTCGGATCACAGTCGGAGAGATGAACACGAACGAAGGAGACGTTGACCCATAGCTATCAGCTCTTGGCTTTTAGCCATACGATTCAGGTAGTCGGTGGCTGCGAGGTACCGGATGCGTAGTGCGTAGAAACGGCCGGCTCGCAGGCCAGCCGCCACGAAAACTCGGCAGGCGAAGGCCGCCCTACGGTGTGGAATGAGTTGGATCGAGAACAGGTTAGAGCCCGGCGTGCTGGTCACCAGCGTCGACTGGGCGCTCAACTGGGCCCGGAGCAACAGTGTCTGGCCAATGACGTTTGGCTTGGCCTGCTGCGCGATCGAGATGATGGCCACGGGCATGTCGCGGTTCGATTTCGACCGGTTCGGCGCCGGAGCATTTCGGGCAACGCCGCGTCAGTCGGACCTGATGATCGTGGCCGGGACGGTGACGTACAAGATGGCGACGCGGGTCATCCGCCTCTACAACCAGATGGCCGATCCGAAATACGTGATGGCGATGGGGGCTTGTACGATCGGCGGCGGCCCCTACTTCAAGTACGGGTATCACGTGGTCAAGGGCGTCGATCTGATCGTGCCGGTGGATGTTTACGTGCCTGGGTGCCCTCCGAGACCGGAGGCCTTGTTGGAAGGGCTGATGCGACTGCAGGACAAGATCAAGGCTCGCACCATCGCCCGCGAGCCGGAAGCACCGAAGGCCCAGCCGCCGATACCGCTGGCGTGAACTATGGCACCTGAAGAGATTGCGGACATCCTGCAGACAACCTTTGGAGATGCCGTCGTTGTGGCCGAGATGAGCACCAGCCACCCGTCGGTCAGCGTGACGGCCGATCGATGGCATGACATTGCCCTGTTCCTGCGCGACGACGACCGCCTGCGTCTCAACATGCTGCGATGCGTCAGCGGCGTCGATCTGCCCGAGCGGAACCAGATCGAGATCATCTACGACCTGACGTCGCTTCGTCCGCCGAAAGTCGTGGGGTCCTACTGGACGGGCGACAACGAGATTGCCATTCGCGTCATGGTGCCGCGAGAAGGCGGTCATATCCCTTCGGCTGCCGACGTGTGGCCGGCGGCGGATTGGCACGAACGGGAGGTTTTTGACATGCTGGGAGTCGTGTTCGACGGACACCCGGGGTTGCGGCGGATTCTGTGCCCGGATGACTGGAAGGGCCATCCGCTGCGAAAAGACTATGAGTCTCCAGAGGATTATCACGGAATACCGGGAACGCCGCCGAGCAAACCCAGACCTTCCGGGAGTTGAAGCCGGTCCACCATGAGTGACAGGATTCTGTACAGCCAACCCGATCTGCTGATCGACCATGACCGGACCTCCGCGGAGGGCGACATCCGTACGGAGGAGATGCTCATCAATATGGGTCCGCAGCACCCCAGCACCCACGGGGTGCTGCGGCTGGTGCTGCGAACCGACGGCGAACTCGTCGTCGAAGCCACGCCGCACATCGGCTACCTGCATCGCTGTGCCGAGAAGATCGGCGAGAACCTCACGCCGGTGCAATTTATCCCCATGACCGACCGGATGGACTATCTGGCAGCGATGAACAACAACCACGCCTACAGCATGGCGATCGAGAAACTGGCGGGCATCGAGGTCCCCGAGAGGGCCAGGTACATCCGGATCATCATGGCGGAGCTGAATCGGATCGCGTCGCACCTGGTGGCCTTCGGCACGTTCGGCCTGGACATGGGCTCGTTCACCGCCGTGCTGTACGCGTTCCGCGAGCGCGAGTACATTTTAGACCTGTTCGAGGCCGCGTGCGGGGCGAGACTGACCTACAGCTACATCAGCATCGGTGGCGTGATCGCCGACCTGCCCGAGCGGTTCCTGGAGAAAATGGCCGAGTTCCTGGACTTCTTCGAACCCAAGATTGACGAGTACAACAACCTGCTGAGCTACAACCACATTTTCGTGAAGCGCACCGCCAACGTCGGTGTGATTTCGTCGCAGGATGCGATCGCTTATGGGCTCACCGGCCCGTGCCTGAGAGCCTGCGGCGTGAAGTGGGATTTGCGCAAGTGTGCGCCCTATGACATCTACGACCGGTTCGAGTTCGACGTCCCGGTCGGCGTGGACGGCGGATCCGACGGCATCCCCCCGAGCGTGGTCATGGGCGATAGCTGGAACCGCTATTTCGTCCGCATGGAGGAGATGAAGCAGTCGGTGCGGATTCTGCGGCAGTGCATCCAACAGATCCCGGAGGGCGAGGTGAGAACCAAGCTGCCGAGGTCGCTGGTTTTGCCGAAAAACGAGGTGTATCTCGAGGCGGAGAACCCTCGCGGCCAACTCGGCTTCCTCATCGTGGGGGACGGCTCGCCCGTTCCGTACCGGCTTAAGGCCCGCGGGCCGTGCTTCTGTAATCTCTCCATCACCCATCATGTGTGTCGGGGGGTATTGCTGGCGGACGTGCCGGCGATCATTGGGAGCATAGATATCGTGTTAGGGGAAGTAGATCGATAAGGGCAGCTATTAGCTTTTAGCTATTAGCTGTTAGCTGACCGCATGGCTCAGTTGACGGCGCAGGACATCATCAACCCGAAGCGAGACCATGCCCAAAGGGGCAGGGCCATTGGCGTTGCCGTCCTGCTCTCGCTGGTATTGGGCGCGGGAACGCTGGTCGGCCTGGGCCTGGCCGTTGTGAAGTTCGAGCGCAACCCTGTCGTGGTGTTCGGCACGGCCGGATTGTTCGCATGGTTCTGCGCGGCCGCCGGCACCGCCGTTTCCATCCGCTGGTACGCTGAAATCGGTCGCCTCCTGGCCAGACTTGCTCCGTTGCTCTTCTGGGGCTCAGTGGCCGGGCTGATCCTCGTGGTGTGGGCCTGTTCGCTCTTGTATGGCTACGTCGATCACATCCTGGACGTGGAGGACACATACGGCGCCGGGTTGACCATCAGCAACATCCAATGGGTGCTGGAACGCGAAGGCCACTGGGTCATGTGGGCCTGGCCGTTGTGGATGCTACAGTTCAGTCTGACGCGAGACGCCATCGGCGTGATCGCCCTGCTCGGCTGGGTGTGCCTCAACGCCATGTTTGCCATCTGGTGGGAGCGCAAAATCGCCGGGCGCATCCAGAGCCGCCTCGGCCCCATGCGGGTCGGCAGGTGGCACGGCTGGGCCCAATGCATGGCGGACGGCCTGAAACTGGTACAGAAGGAAGACCTGATCCCAACCGAGGCCGATCGCCTGGTGTTCAGGCTGGCCCCCTACCTGGCCTGGGTACCGGTGTTCTCGGCGTTCATCGCCCTGCCCTTCGGGGCCGGCTGGGTGTTCCGCGACCTCGACGTCACCCTGCTCTTCATTTTCTCGATGCTCGGTGTTGACGTGGTCGGCGTGATCGTCGGCGGCTGGGCCTCGAACAACAAGTGGAGCGTCTACGGGGCAATTCGCGTGGCCTGCCAGATGGTGTCCTACGAGATTCCGATGGGCATGTCGCTGCTGGTGGTGATCATGACCGTCGGCACGCTGCAACTGTCCCGAATCGGCGGCGAGTTCCAGGCAGGCGGCTTCCACACTTGGCTGGCGTTTTCCAACCCGTTCACCTTCGTGGCCGCGTTTACCTTCTTCATCTCGTCGCTGGCAAGCTGCAAGCGGGCCCCGTTCGACCTGCCTGAGGCGGAGAGCGAGCTGGTCGCCGGCTTCCACACTGAATACAGCGGCTTTCGCTGGGCCCTGTATTTCTTCGCAGAATACGCAGCCATGTTTATCATCGCCGGGCTGACGGTGATCCTGTTCTTCGGCGCCTGGCACTCACCGCTGCCGGCATCCTGGGGCAGCGCCTGGGCCCAGGGCAGTCTGCTGCAACGGGCGGTTCACGGTCTGCTGTTCAGCGGCCCGCTGTGGTTCATCGCCAAGTGCTTTTTCTTCATCTTCTGCCATCTGTGGCTGCGCTGGACGCTGCCGCGGCTGCGTATCGACCAGGTGATGTACACCTGCGTGCAGGTGCTGCTGCCGATGACCATGGTCCTGCTGCTGGCCAACACGTTTTGGATATTATGGGTGCCGGCCGACGGGCGGGTCGCGCGGATCGCGAATATCGCGATGACACTGGTCGGGGCAGGTCTTGCGGCCGGATTCGTAGTGATCATGTGCCACGGCCTGATTCACCGCCGGAAGCTGGTCGGGACGCTGGCAGTCAAACACCTGCCGGGAGCATGAATGGGATGCTGCGATATCGCTGGATCATCATGGTGACGATGGTTGCGGGTATGGCCGGCACGGCCCTCGCACAGGAGGCCGCCGATGCCACGGTCCCCATCAGCCCGCACATCGAGGCGGTCATGTTCTACGTGATCGGCGGCGTCGCGGCCTTGTGTGCGCTGGGATGCGTGTTGTTCTCGAACGTGGTGCGAATGGCCGTCTGTCTGTTTGGGACATTGGGCACGGCCGCGGGGCTCTACTTCCTGATGGCGGCCAACTTCCTGGGGGCGATTCAGTTGATCGTCTACGCCGGCGGCACGTTGATCGTCATCATCTTCGGAATCATGCTGACCAGTCAGTCGCCGAGAATCCGGTTCGCCCCAAAACGGATTGAAGTCATCGGAGGAGTCCTGGCGTGTGTGGGGTTGTTCGTCGGGCTGGTCATGGTCCTGATCCGGACAACCTGGGCCGGCGGGAAAACCGGCGGCGATTACACCGTTGCCCAGATCGGCGAATCGCTGCTGACGACGTACCTGCTGCCCTTTGAAGTGGCCAGCGTTCTGCTGCTGGCGGTGATGATCGGAGCGGCCTATTTGTGCCGCCGCGATCAGGATTGACGGAGCCTGGCATGCTGACTGTGGGATTGAATCAGTACCTGATTCTGGCGGCGTTCATGTTCTGCTGCGGACTCTTCTCGATGATCGTCAAGCGAAACGCCATCGGAATCCTGATCGGCGTCGAACTGGTGCTTAACGCCGCGAACATCAACCTGGTGGCTTTTGCCCGTTATCAGGTGGGCGAGATCGATGGGCAGATCGCGGCCATTTTCGTGATTGTCCTGGCGGCGGCCGAGGCGGCCGTGGCGATCGCGATATTCGTGAACTACTACGCCAACCTGGCGACGATCGACGTTGACCAGGGCAGCAGGCTGAGCGGCTGACCCGGACGGGTTGGCGGACCTGGAAGGATGCGGATGTCTGGTCTGGAAACCATGCTGGTGCTGGGTGTTGCGGCCCCGCTGCTGAGCTTCGTAGTGCTCGCTCTGTTCGGCTCGCGAATCGGCAAGCCGTGGGCCGGTTGGGTGGCGACGGCCGGAATCGCGACAAGCTGCCTGCTGGCAACGATCGTGCTGATTAAGTGGCAAGGCCTGGCCGCAGCCGACCGCCCCGTTCCGGCCGTCTTTCACTGGGCCACCCTCGGCAGCGTTCCCATCACTTTCGGCGTCAACCTCGACAGCCTGACGGTGATCATGTTCTTCATGGTCAGCTTCGTCTCAACCTGCATCTTCGTCTTCAGCATCGGTTACATGGCCGGCCACAGCGACGAGATTGACGGCCAGAGCAAGTTCCACCGCTTCTTCACCTACCTGTCGCTGTTCGGCTTCAGCATGCTCGGGCTGGTGATTTCGAACAACCTGCTCTTGTTGTTTGTGTTCTGGGAATTGGTCGGCGTATGTTCGTACCTGCTGATCGGCTTCTACTTCCACAAAAAGAGCGCGTCTGACGCGGCCATCAAGGCCTTCGTCGTCAACCGCGTGGGGGACATGGGGTTCATCATAGGCCTGGGGATGGTCTTCCTGTACCTGGGCGATTTTTCGCTGAGCGGTGCGGCCGCGGCCTTCGCCCGGGCACATGACGACGGAAGCTCACCGTTGTTCACGCACACGCTGCTCGGGTACAGCCTGGCCACTTGGATGGGTATGCTGCTGTTCTGCGGGGCGATCGGCAAGAGCGCCCAGTTCCCGCTGCACGTGTGGCTGCCGGACGCCATGGAAGGCCCAACGCCGGTCAGCGCCCTGATCCATGCTGCCACGATGGTCGCCGCGGGTGTCTATCTGGTTGCACGGATCTTCGTGCTCCTGACACCGGACGTCCAGACATTCATCGCCGTCATCGGCTGCATTACTCTGACCATCGCCGCTTTGGTGGCCATCGTCCAGACCGACATTAAGAAGGTGCTCGCCTATTCGACGATTTCACAGCTTGGTTACATGATCCTGGGCATGGGCGTCGGGGCGTGGGTGGGAGCGCTGTTCCACCTGCTCACCCACGCGTTCTTTAAGGCTCTGATGTTCCTCGGCTCGGGCCAGGTGATCGAGGGCTGCCATCACGAGCAGGACATGCGCAGGATGGGCGGCCTGCGGACCAAGATGCCGGTGACCTGTTGGACGTTCCTGGTCGGCGTGCTGGCCATAGCCGGCGCGGGCATCCCGGCCGTCTGGATGCCGGGGCACACTCCTTTCGGATTGGGCGGTTACTTCAGCAAGGATGAGATCCTGGCGGTGGCGTATGAACGGGCTTACGGCGGTGAACACGCGGCCACAGCGGAGCATGCGGGTGCGTCGGCTGAGCCGATGCTTGACCATACCACCCCGGGAACAGCCGGGCGTGCCGCTCCACCGCTGCGCCGCTGGCTGTTCTGGATTCCGATCATCATCGCCTATGTGACCCCGTTCTACATGATGCGATGCTGGTGGATGACCTTCATGGGCAAGCCGCGTGATCCCCACGTGCACGAGCATGCTCACGAAATCCCGCTGATGTATGTTCCGCTGGTGGTACTGGCGATCGGGACGGTGTTTTCGAGCTACTTCCTGTTCAGGCACCTGGTGGCCGAGGCAGTCCCGGCCGGATTCATGGTGCCGTCGATCGACGGCGAGGCGCTGCACCACGCCCACAAGGCGCTGGCCGGTATCGTCGGCGGAGCATTCGTAGTTGGCTTCGTGATCGCGATTCTGGTTTATCGCAAGGGCCTGGAGACGGCCGCGATCATCGCTCAGAAGCTGCCGACGATCCACAGGCTGCTGGAGCACAAGTTCTACTTCGACGAACTGTACGGACTGGTACTCGTCGGCGGCACTCACGCGGTCAAGGCCGTCTCATACGCCTTCGACAAATGGATTATCGACGGGCTGGTTAACCTGTCGGCCCTCATCACGGAACGCGTGTCATGGATCGCCGGCAACGTGTTGGACGCAATCGGAGTGGATGGAGCGGTGAATGGGCTCGGCAGAGTAACGATGGCGTTCGGCGGCCTTGCGAGGACGCCGCAGGTGGGACGGATCCGGAATTACGTCTTGTTCGCCGTCGGAACCGCGACACTGGTGCTGCTGGTGATGGTGTGGCCATGGTAGGGCGGGCTTTGCCCGCCGGTCATGCCCACGCAGAGCCGTGGGCACGGCACCCCGACGCAGAGGAACGCGAGCGATGATAGAAGGCAACCTGCTGAACTTCCTGATCTTCATCCCCGTCATCGGGGCGGTGCTCTGCCTGATCGCACCGGACAAACGGCTGGTGAAGATAATCGCGGTGGCCACCACGGCGATTGTGATGCTGCTGTCGTTCAAGCTCTTCCAGCACTTCGCGTGGTGGGGAGACCACACCGCCCTCAGCGTCTTCGGCACCGACTACGGCCAGAAGCTCTACGAAGTGACCCAGAAGGACTGGATTCGCCTGAGCGAGAAGTCGGCCATCCAGTACTTCGTCGGCGTGGACGGTCTGAGCTTCCCGCTGGTGCTCCTGACCACGGTCGTGTCGTTCCTGGCGTGCCTGGCAAGCTGGAACATCGAGACCTGGAAGATCAACAAGGGCATCCGCGGCTATTTCGCCCTGTTCCTGCTGCTCGAAACCGGCATGATCGGCGTGTTCGTCGCCCTGGACTTCTTCCTGTTCTACATCTTCTGGGAAGTGATGCTGCTGCCGATGTACTTCCTGATCGGCGTCTGGGGCGGTCCGCGCAAGGAATACGCGGCGATCAAGTTCTTCATTTACACCCTGGCCGGGTCGGTGCTGATGCTGGTCGCGATGCTGGCGTTCTACTTCTACGCCCCCGCCGGGCTGCGTACCTTCAACCTCATCGAGATGGCCGGCAATCCGCAGATCCAAGAGGCCTTCGGCGGCGCGACCTTCCTCGGCTGGAAGTTCGCCCCGGCCATGTTTGTGATGCTATACATCGGGTTTGCCATCAAGATTCCGGTGTTCCCCTTCCACACGTGGTTGCCGGACGCGCACGTCGAGGCCCCCACACCGATCAGCATGATCCTGGCGGGCATCCTGCTGAAGATGGGAGCCTACGGCCTGATGCGGATCAGCTACCCGATCCTGCCGGCGGCGGGACAATGGGCCGCATATGGGCTGGCCGTGCTGGGCTTGATCAACATCATTTACGGCGCCCTCTGTGCGATGGCCCAGACCGACTTCAAGCGGCTGGTCGCCTACAGCTCGATCAGCCACATGGGCTACGTGCTGCTGGGCCTGGCGATTATGACTCCGGCCGGATGGCAGGGCGCGATGTTCCAGGTCATCGCCCACGGCATCTCCAGCCCCATGTGCTTCTTCCTGGTCGGCGTGATCTACGAGCGGGCCCATCATCGCGAGATCAATCGCCTCGGCGGACTGTGGCTGACGATGCCCGTTTACGGGTCGCTGGCCACGTTGGGCTTCTTTGCTTCGCTGGGCCTGCCCGGGCTGTGCGGCTTCATCGGCGAGTTCTGGGTGCTGATCGCCACATTCTCCGCCCAGGCAACCTGGGACTGGATGACCTGGGCAAGGCCGATGGCGGTGATTGCGGCGTTCGGGGTGGTGCTGACGGCCGGCTACATCCTCTGGATGCTGCAGCGCGTCTATCTCGGCAAGCGCCGTGAGGAATACGCCGGTCTCGCCGAGGCGACGCCGCGAGAAATATTCATTCTGACACCTTTTGCGGTGTTGGCGGTGGCCCTGGGCGTGCTCCCGGACCAGACGTTGTTCCGGTTCATGAACGGAACGCTGACCCAGATCACGGAGATGCTGGCGAGGCTGTCGTAGGGCGGGCTTTGCCCGCCGGCTATCAGCTTTTAGCTGTTAGCTATTAGCTGCGATGTGTGGAGGATTGGCCCATAAGTTGCGGTTGGCCAGCCGCTTTAGCGATGGGGCACCCGTGAGGGGACAAGCGGGCGGAAAGCTGAACATGCACGACCTCCTGGCGACAATCTGGCGACCGACGAGCGGCGACCTGTGGCTGTGCGCGCCGGAACTGGCCCTGGTCGGCACAATCGCGGCCGTGCTGCTGGTCTGCCTCCCGGCTAGAAGAAGCGGGCGACTGGCGGCAGCAGTTTCTCTGATCGGCGTGCTCCTGACGCTGGTGCTGACGCGGGCCGTTGCTCCCTCCGTGACCGACGGCGGTCGGTCGGCTATGGCCCCACAGGGCACCTCCCCCATGCTACTGGCGGACAATTTCACCGTCTTCTTCCGCACGTTGCTGATGCTTCTCCTCGGAGCGGTCATCCTGTTGTGGCTCACAGGCCGGTCGGCCGGTCGTGGCGACCTGCAACCGGAGGTCCGCCCCGCTCCCGCCGGGCCGGAGTTCTTCGTTCTGCTGCTCAGCAGCGCCCTCGGCATGGTCCTGATGACCAGCACCGCCAACCTGTTGGTCATGCTCATCGCCATCGAGACGGCTTCGCTCCCCAGTTATGCCGTCGTCGCAGCAGACAAACGTTCACGAGCAGGAGCCGAGGCCTCGCTCAAATACGTTCTTTTCGGCGCGGCCAGTGCATCCATCATGGTCTTCGGTATCACGCTGCTCTACGGAAGTCTGGGGACGCTGGACCTCGCGGCGGGCATGGCGAAGGTGGCGGCCGGTAAGGCCGTACTGGGGCCGGCCGCTTGGGTCGGCCTGGCCGCAACCGGCGCGGGCATCACCTTCAAGATCGCCGCAGTGCCCTTCCACTTCTGGTGCCCCGACGTATTCGAAGGCGCCCCCATCGAAGTCACCACCTGGCTGAGCGTAGCCAGCAAAGCGGCAGCCCTCGGCCTGCTGATCAGGCTCGTTGGGACCATGACCGCCACAACCGCCGACCTGATGGGGCCATTGGCCTGGAGCATCGGCATCCTTGCGGCGGTCACCTGCACCATCGGCAACCTCGCGGCCTTGAGGCAGGAAAGCGTCAAACGGATGCTGGCGTACTCATCGATTGCCCATGCCGGCTATATGATGATGGCAGCCGCGATTCTACTTCCGCACGACGCAGCCGGCACCAACATCGCCCTCGCCGCTCTCGTTGCCTACATCCTGGTCTACGCGATGATGAACCTCGGCGCGTTCGGCGTCACGGCGATGGTGGTCTGGCAGACAAGAAGCGATCGGCTGTCCGCTTTTACCGGCTTGGGGAGGCGGGCCCCATGGCTGGCCCTGCCGCTGGCCGTGTGCCTGTTTTCGTTGGTGGGCCTGCCGCCGCTGGGGGGTTTCGCGGCCAAGTGGTGGCTGCTGGTTGCCTTGGGAAAGGCCGCTGCCGGTCAGACGTGGCTGTGGGGTCTGGTGGTCGTCGCGGTGGTCAACACCGCGATCAGTCTGTACTACTACGTGCGAGTCATCCGCCAGATGTACCTGGCGGACGATACACAACAGCCGGCGTTCACGCCGCCGGTCGGCGGGGCCGTGCTGGCCAACCTCTGCGCGGCGGGCCTGATCCTGCTGGGTACCGTGCTCTTCGCCCCGCTGGGCGAATACGCTCGCAAGGCCTCATCCAATCTCACCCAGGTCAATGCACAAGCACTGCCCCCCACCGCCGTCAGCGCAAAGGCTGCTGCCGACATCGAGCGAAACCGCTGACAACCATAACGGTGACTCATCTCTCCAGAAACGGAGTGATCCGGTGACGATACCACCGGCCACTTCCGTACCAGGCCGCCGGCCTGATGGCAGACACGTACCGATTCGAAGTCTCGCTCCGGCTCAGGGGTTGCTTGCTGCAGCAGCGCCGGTGGTCACGGACACACGTGAAACGCCATGAAGGCGTCCATTGTTCCGTCCGGTCTGATGGCCAGGACGTGTTTCGTGCCTCGAATCGAGAACAACCCCAGTCGCACGTGGGAACCCGCTCGTCGCCACGTCTCGCGTAGGTCATCCGCCCTCAGGCATCGCAATGATGCACGCGTGCCGGCCAGGACCACGACTTGCCCACTTGCGCCGCGGAGGGCCGTCAGACAGGTCAAGGGCTCATCAAGGAGCGTACTGTTGATAACCCTGCCGTCGGCGCCGACCACGAAAACGTACCCATCCTCCCGGCCATAAATGAATGTGGCAGCATGGCGATCGTCAATTTTTACGGCCGCTGCGCCGACACAAGGCGCATCCGTGGAGTGCTGCCACTTCACCGCCGGCTCGGTTCGGCCATAGAGCCCGACTCCTTCCTCGCTGGCTAAAAATGCTTCCACTCTGCCATCAACATCAAAATCGTCGAGCTCGAAGTGCACCAGCGGGCCATTGGGAACGTTGCAGGTGGCCACGGCCTCATCGGCCTTCCCATCCCACCATTCGAGCGGCACGGGGCCGACCCAGGGGATGTCGCAACGAATCGCAAACTGGCCGTCCGCGGCGAAGCGGCGCGGCACTTCTCGAATGCCAGCGTGGTGTCCCGACCGCCTGAAGTACTTCTGCAGACGGCCCTGGGCATCCAGCGTCGCGGAGAAGAAATACGAGGTGCAAAGGACCTGTTTTTCGGCCGCCCCCTCGGGCCTCCATGCGACCATGCCATAGACCAGGCTGCCATCACCATACAATCGTTCGCCGGTTTCCTGCCGCATCCGCGAGAAATCACGATGCCAGCGAGGCGAGCCGTCCAGATTCAGCACGTCCACACGGCGATCACTGCGACTGACGAATACCTCGCGATGGCCGTCGTCTTCCAGATCCCAGGCGTCGACCGTGACCACGCCCTCCGCCCAGCTCTTGTGCCACAGCGGCGAACCGTCGGCTCGCGCGACCGCCAATTCTCCCTCGGGGGTCCAGGCCAGGATTTCGTCGCTGCCGTCGCCGTCAAGGTCGATGGCTCTGGTTTGCACCGGCTGGACGCCGCCGGCGCCGGCCGTGCGAACGTGAACCTCCGAGAGCGGCATCTCGTCCGTCGGGCCGTCGACAACGTGAACCCGAACCTCGCGCGCATGCTCGTTCAAGCCCGCCAACTGATAGGTCTCGAAGACATAATCATGACCCTTGTAGAGGGCGTGATGAGTCGGCTGCCGCCATGCACGGACAGTCCGAGTACGAAGGTCTTTGTTGAAGCCATCGCCGCTGAAAGTCAATTCCGTGACCAGTTCCGCCGGCGTCAGAGAAGGGGCATCCTCTCCGGCCGACTCACCAAAGAGAGTGATCTCGCTAATCGTTGACGCCTCAGGAAGCACAAGCCGGAATGATGAGTCTTTCAACGGCGCAAGCGTGACCTCGGCCAGCATGGAAGAGGCTGACGGACGGGCCGCCCTGCGCGACTCGGGAGGCCTCAGATCGAATCCGCCGCTGGTTCCAGGCTGCAGTCTCGGCTCGGCCCGCAACAGCGGAAGGATCCAATCCGTCGCCAGGATGCTCGGGCCGCTGACATGGCGCTCTGCGACCAGTTGGACGCCATCAACCAGGCCTCCCCGCGAGCCGGGGATCTTGAGAGTCCAGACGGGAGAGGGAGCATCTGCAACACTCGGTGCCCTGGGCCGCGGCTCCTGCTCTCTGGGGACTTCCTTGCGGCACAGTCCAGCGAGCAGCGAGGCAACAATGTTCGTCCAGGATCCTTTGGCCGAGATTCGCCCGGCCTCGGGCGCGAACGTCTCCGATTGCAGCCGCAGTGACGTTCCTCCTGCCAGCCACGCGCCCTCGGTATTCAGAATGAGCATTGTTGCGTCGGTCTTCAGCGATCCGAGCTCGATTCCGTTTCGACCAGCGGCAACAAGAGAAGCCCCGGCAGGCGCCACTGGGCCGGCCGCCGGCGACCCGCCCTGCGGCCATGACGCGACCATGACTGCGTTCGGGGCCACACGCCGGATTCCGAGGCCTCCGGGACGATCGGGCCCCGATACCTGAATGAGATTTGCGAAAAAGAGTTCCTCGCCACCCCTGGCATCGAGCACGCGGCGCTGCCGCAACGTGGTCGGGCGCGTGGCGCCGTCCCTGATCGGCGATCGCCGGCTCCACGAGTTTCCGGGGTCGGCCTCGGTTAACGTAAAGAAAGCGTCATCCTGAACGGATTTCCACGTTGCCTCCTCAAGCGAAGCGAAGCCGGGCGTCCGCCAGTTGCAGCAGGCCATGTATCGGCCGGGCTTGTCGATCCGCAGATGATCGAGAACCAGGGTGAAGCGTGTCGACAGGACGAAGACGTGCCTGGTCCAATCCGTCCCGCGGTAATCGGGCACGCGGCTGGCCACCATGGCAACATCTCCGAAACTCGCGTGATCGAGTAGTTCGCAGGCCGCAGGGGCCGGAATCTCATCAATGCCGCTGGAGACGTGAACGCCGTTCTTGAAGTAGAGTGATCGCCGCCCGGTGTTATGAACGAGCCAGAGCTTGCCGAGGTCGCCGTAGCGAATGATGGAATTCATGTCGATGGTGCTCAGCGACGTGCCCGAGAAACCCTGCAGCAGCAGGTAGACGCTTTCAGGCAGCAGGCCGCGGATGACCACCTTATCGAACGCCAGGTCACTACTGACGTGAGGGGCGCGAATGCCGGTCACCGCGTAGCCGTCCATCAGCGGGCTGTTGAGGAAATCGCCGGCGTTGAGCAGGTCGAGGCGGTACGGGGTCAGACGCAACACATCCATGAAGGCATCGAGCCTGGCGCGGGCCGGTCCCACGAGGCGAGGGCCTGCAAACTGATGGATGCCGGCCGGCTGTAATGAACCCCAAGAATTGCCCAGCGAAGCCAGCCGCCCCAAGGCCTGGTCGTACGCCCCATCGCTGTAAACGAAGGCGCATGATCCGAGCAGAAGGCCGCCGTTCAGGGTGAAGCGTTCCCAGCCGGGCAGGGCCTCGCCGTAGCCCTGAATGCCGGCGTACCAGCCCCGGTTGTCGGTGATGGAGAGCAGTTTGCGGGCCGCCCGATCGGCCAAACCGTTACGGTACCAGGCAAGGTCACCGGTCTGGAGACAGTAGCTTGCGGTGTTCTGAACCGAGTCGATTGACTGATAATCGTCCTGGTCGTCGGCGTAGTGGCGTCTCAGGCCGTTGAGGTATTCCTCCGCCTCGCCTCGCCATTCGTGCAACTGCTCGCGTGCCTCAGCATCCAGATGACCTACTTCCTGCAAGACGCGGATCAAGGTCCACCACGCCAGCATGCCGGTCGTATGGTGCCGGCAGCCAATACCCTTCGAGCCATCGCTGAGTCGCCACCAGGCCTTGGATTGTTCGGTCGCCGTTCCGTACAACGCTCTGTCGACCCGTGCCCGTTCCTCGAGCGAGAAAACCGGGCACATGCAAACCCGCCGCCAGGCGGCCGCGAGGTTTTCCATGGCGTAGTCGCCGGTCCGGGCTTTTTCCGGCTCGCGATCGACGAGTTGCAGAATCGCTTCTCTCGCGCGCCGGGCAAAGCTTTCGTCACCGGTGTAGAAGTAGAGATGAGCAGCGTAGGTGAACAGATCGAGCATCAGCGAGTACGGGCTTTCCTTTTCGAACGGCCGGGCTCCGCCACCCTGCCGCAGCCACTCGACGGCAGGCTCAAACAGGCCAGCGACCTCTTTGCCCGGTTTCACCCTGAGAATATAAGGCAGTTCGACGTCCGGCCCGGATTTCAGACCCCGGATCATTTCAGTCAACGACTCGATAGCAGCTTCGCCGTCAGCAGCCTTTGCCGCTCCGACAATCAAGCAGCTTTTGTCAACGCCGAACGGCCGGACGATGGTCCTCAGTTCGTAGCCGCCGTCACCGGGATATCGGGCATCGCAGCAGGTGTAATAGTTGGCATAGTGGGGAAAAATGGCACGATTGCTGTTGAGATCTCCCATCAGAATGAGGCTGATCGCTTGCAGATCCTCCCGGAGCGGACCGAGTCGCTCCGGCACGGCCTGCGTGTCCGGCAGCATGCGAACACCGGACACCCCGAGCGAGGCGATGCTCTCCGCCACGCGAGCGGCCATTGTTCGCCAGACCTCGTCTTTCGACGGGTATATGATCGCGCAGGCCGGCCTCCCGCCGCTGATCAACTGAACACCGGCGAAAACCTGCCCCTTGTCGGGCACACGCGCATCTGGAGCGGTCAGCGCGATACCTGACATTACGACCGCAACCGACAGACCGGTCATCATTCAACATCCCCCTGGCAGCTTGGTAAACGCACTCGGACCGTGTATCCTCTTCTTCTTGCCCGAAGCGGCCGAGCGTTCGGCCGCCGACCGGGGCAGTCAGCATAGAGTATCGTCGGCGAAAAGCCAGTCTTGAAACGGTAAGTGGAGATCATGATCGACTTCGTCCAACTGCGCGAGCAATATGGCACAACGCTGCTCGAAGATGTGGTCCCGTTCTGGATGCGCCATGCCATCGACGCCAACGGCGGCATCAACACATGCATCCGGGATGACGGCACGCTGGTCAGCCGCGATCGCTGGGGATGGTCGCAATGGCGGGCGGTCTGGGTGTTCAGCAAACTGTACAACACTGTGCAACAGCGACCCGAGTGGCTGAAGACAGCAACGGGGATCAGCTCTTTTCTCGCAGACCATGGCCCGTTGGAGGACGGACACTGGCCACTGCTGATGGACGGAGATGGCAAGATCCAGCGGGGTTTCGAGAGCATTTATACCGACGGTTTTGCGATCTACGGGCTCGTTGAGCTCTGGCGGGCAAGCCGCAAACAGGCCTTCCTGGACCTGGCGATGGCGACTTTTGCCGCCGCCGAGAAAACCCTCAACGGCAACGATCCACCTCCCGCGTGGCCATATCCCATTCCAGCCGGGCGCATGAACCACGGCATCAGCATGCTGTTTTCGATCGTCTACCATGAATTAGCTGATGCAACAGGTGATCTGATGGTCAAAGCCGCCATGCTCCGCCATCATCAGCGCGTCATGGAGTCTTTTCTTCGACCCGCCCGGGGATTGGTTCTGGAATGGCTGGATCTGGCCGGCAACGAGATTCCTCCGCCTGAGGGCACCGTGGTCTTGCCCGGCCACGCGATCGAGTCCATGTGGATGCAACTCCACATCGCCCTGGAAACCGGTGACTCAATTGTCATCGAGCAGGCCATCAAAGCCATCCGCCGTCATCTCGAGATTGGCTGGGACAACGAATACGGTGGGTTGTTTCTCGCTGTTGATGCCGATGGCCGTTCGGACGTGGCCTGGCGGTTCCCGGACACCAAGCTGTGGTGGCCCCACACAGAAGCCCTGTATGCTACGCTGCTGGCGTACGAGATCTCCCGACAGGAATGGTGTCTCGAATGGTATCAGCGGATTCACGACTACAGCTTCAGCCACTACCCCGTGAAGCCCCACGGCGAATGGACCCAGAAACTCGATCGGCAGGGCCGCCCCATCACGGATATCGTCGCCCTGCCGGTCAAGGACCCCTTCCACCTGCCAAGGGCGCTCATCTACGGCATCGAGGTGCTGAATCGCCTGTCGGATGCATGATTCACACCGAGCCGGGCCTGCCCGACGATGGTAGCGAGGGGACGCGGCTCCAGCCGAGGCCTCGTTGCTCGACGGTGATGTGAGCGACCGTCTCGGTCACCTGCCCGCCGTATGCCCTCGGGCGGTGCTCTCTCAGCCGCCTGCCGGCTGCGAGGTCGCCTCTGCCGGGGCCGAGGACGGAGTCGCCGGCCGGCTGGTGGTCCGGAGTTCGCCTGCCGCCCGTCTCTGCTCGGTCGTCGGGATTCGCTCCAGCCGACTCTTGAGCTGGCTGAAGAGAAACTCGATCGGCTGATTCAACTGGGCCAACCGCTTCTGTTGATCCTGACCTTCCAGCGACCGGGCTGCCTCGTAGTCTTCCCGGTGCGCCTGTTCGTAGACCTCGCGGCGCTCGTGCATCTCGCGCAGAATCGATTGAGCGGTCGCCCGTTGCGAATCATCGAGTCGATACCGGCGGCTGAAGTCACGAACATACCGATCCCAGGGACCAAGGGGGTCTTCGACCAGCGGCTGCACGACCCGCCCGCCGTCAACCTGTCCCCACTGTCCTTCTTGCTCCTGGCCTTCTCCCTGCTGGTCCTGATCCTCCTGCCCCTGTGGTTGGCCATCGCGACGGCCTCGGTCACCGCGGTCTCTGAAGAACCGCATCCTGCCCTCGTCACCAAGGGAAGGCTGGTCGCCCTCCTGCCGTCGCCGCTCTTCCCACTGGCGTCGCATTTCTTCACGTCGGCGGTCCCATTCTGCGTGCTCCGCCTCGTGGCGGGCACGGCCCTTTTCGACCTGCTCGGGCGGTAACAGTTTCTCCACCTCGGATATCACGGTATCGCGGTTCATCAGCGGCGACTGCTCGCGGAGCGTTTCCATTCGCCGGAACAACTCCCGAGCCTGCGGCGATCCGAAGCCGGCGCCGCTTTCTCTCAACTGCTCCATCTCCGTTCGAATGTTGTCGAACTCCTGTCGGTGCTGCTCGGAGTATGTTCTCTGTTGGTCACGGAGTTGCTCCATCCTCGTACGCACCTGGGTTTGCTGCTCATCAGTGAGTTCATACGTACTGGTCGCTCGCTCCACGGCACGATCAACCATCTCGCCGTAAAACCGTTCTCGATCTTCGGGCGTGAACGTACGCGGGCCGCCTCGATCGCGCCGGTCTCTGCGGTCCGGGCCTCTGTCCCGCCCCCGACCTTCCCTTGGCCCGCCCGGCCCACGATCGCGAGGCCCGCCTTGCTGAGCACCCTGCTGACCGTCCTGCCCGTCGCCCTGCTGAACACCCTGCTGGTTGTCTTGTCGGCTGCCGCGCGGACCGCGCCGCCGTGATCCCCGCCCGCCATCCTGCTCAGCCTCCTGGGCGCCGACCAAAGGCACCAAACTCAGGCACAGGACCCCGATGAAGGTGAAGCCCACCACAGGTCTGATCCCCAACATATCCTGTCTCCTATTCACCGATTCCGAACCTGCATTGTACTGCCCATGTCCGCTGCACCGAAGCCTTGCCTCCATTGTCCCCAGCCCCTTTCGCGCCTCGGAACGAGCCCAAGGGCGCCTGACACCTCAAGGGAACCCCAGTGCCCGGTGTTCGCAGGTGTTCGGCTCTCCATCCGAAGAACCGAGCCTCGCAGAGAACGTGCGTGACGCGACTTGCCTCACGTACTCAGCAGGTTATCGGGTTCCTGCCCAAGACACTCTTTCGGTCTCAGTCCCACGGGCTGCCCCTCGCCGACATTGACGCTAAGCCCATGAGAAATAAGAAGCTACGACTATGATGCCGCCGCACAGCCGCACGTGAAAAGCGGTTAGCCTCCTCCAAGCTGCGTTCAGCCTTCCCGAGTCAATCGAGACCCGGTCACACAACGAACAAACGCGGCTGTGAACAACTTGTTGCCTCGAAACCCTGCAGATTGTCCCTGTGCGCTCAGCCAGCCCTAACGGGCCAGCATCTCGACTTCCTGAGCCTGGCTCCCACGCGAGCCGGCTCCGGGACCCCGCCCGCGCCTTGCTCCCAAGGGCGATTCCCGCAGACTTCGTTGAAAAACCGACAAACGTTCCCCGGTTCCACGAGCATCCGGAGCTGCGAAACACTCCGCAATGCTCCAGGCCAACAAAGCCCCGCAGACTTGGGGCCTCCGGCCTTGCTTTGTCGCCAGAAGTTGCCTTATCCTGTTGACCGACAATCGTTGTCTCGAGGCCATCACCATTCCTTTGGAGGGCATCATGACTCAGCGGACCAGCTATCTGCCCACTCTACTTTTCCTTGTCCCGACTGCCATCGGCATATCTCCATCCTCGGCCGTTGAGCCGGTGCGAGCCACGGAACAGATGACCGGCCCTTGGCAACTATTCATCGATGATTATCTCATCGCATCGAAGCAGAACGTCGTGCGGCGGTATCACGCGTTCCACAAGCACCCGGACAATCCGCTCATTGTCGTGGACAAGCCCTGGGAGGCCCACGTCGTTGCCGCGTGCACCGTCCTGCCCGGTGAGGACGGCACGGGGTTTCGGATGTGGTATTACTGCTGGACCGAAGACAAGTCGTCGAGGAAAGGACGGGGCTCGTTCATGTGCTACGCGGTGAGCAAGGACGGGCTCAAGTGGGAAAAGCCCAATCTCGGGCTGTACGAATGGAGCGGTGACGGGACCAAGAACAACAATATTGTTCCACATGGCCCCGGGCATGTGATGCACACTCCATGGGAAAAAGATCCACAGAAGCGCTACCAGGGCGTCGGGGGTATGTACCATGCGTTCTCGTCGCCCGACGGCCTGAACTGGAAACAAGAGTCCACGGAGAAGATCGTTTCCGGTGGTGACACGAGCCATTTCTACTGGGACCCGCACACCAGGCGGTTCCGTTGCACGGTGAAGGGCGGGGGCAATGGCTGTGTGAGCGGGCTTCGCCGCAGGGTCGTGGGCTTCAGCGAAACAACCGATCCGACCAAGTTCCCTCCGCTTCGCATGGTCATGGCTCCGGATGACGTCGACGACCTCTGGTGCAAGCCCGAGACGGTCCAGCGAACCCATTTCTACGCCTGCCCGGTTCTGCCGTATGAGACCATGTACATCGGCCTGCTCCAGATCTACCGGGCCGAGGAGCCCGAGGGCTACTTCCATGGGCCTCTGTGGCTGGAACTGGTGAGCAGCCGCGACGGCGTCCACTGGCTGCGCGAGGAGCCGGACACCTCCGTGCGCCACATCTACGCCCTGGACAGCGTCAGCCGGCCGCCGCTACTGGACATCGGCAAGTACAGAGAGTTCGACCGAGGCATGGTGTTTGCCCCGACGCCGCTGCTGGTCGGCGACGAATTATGGGCTTTCTACACCGGCTACGACGAAGAGCATGACCTGCTGCCGTATCGATCGGCAATTGGGCTGGCCAAGCTGCGCAAGGACGGCTTTGCCTCCCTCGACGCGGACGAATTGCCCGGTGAAGTGCTGACCAAGCGATTCGAGAACGTCGACGGCCCACTCCAGGTCAACTACCACGCCCGAGGCGGGTCGATTCGGGTGGAACTCATCGGCGCCGACGGCCAGGTCATCGCCGGCTACGGACGCGACGACTGTGAACCGCTGACCGGCGATGCGATTCGCGGTACGGTCAGTTGGAAGACGAAGAAGGAGCTCCCGAGCGGAGGTCCGGTGCGGTTCCGATTCATCCTTGACCATGGCCGTCTTTACTCGTTTATGGCGGGTCAGAACGCCAAGTTGATCAACGAGCCCCCTGTTCCGGTTCTGCAGGCTCTCTACACGTTCGAGGGCAACACCGAAGCCTGGTCGGACATGCTCGGCGGCGACGGGCTGCAAGCCCTGCGCAACCTCGGGACGTCCACGCTGGATCACAAGAATCCGGACCCGGCGTTCGGCCAGAGGTCGCTCGTGGTCGGCTCACCATGGCGTCCGTGGAACCGCGTGGAGATTCTCGGCACGGATGACCTGGGCAGGCACTTCACACTGGCCGCCATGGCCAAGAACAGCAACAACAAGCATGCCCGGCTGTTCAGTGCATACAACGGCAACTTCCCGGTGAGCAACGCTGAGTTCATCTTCGACTTTGATCCGAGCGGCCGCATGCTCAACGGCCTGCGCCTGGTCTGCAAAGGGCTCGAGGTGGAATCAGATGCAGTGACGTTCGCCGATGGCAAGTATCACCATCTGGCGGTCGTTTACGATGACGGGTGTGTAACGTTCTATCTGGATGGCAAGTCAATCGGCCAACAATGGATACCCGGCGGCGAGCCCGTGAAGCTCGCCCGCAACCTGCTGATCGGCGAGGATGCGCATCGCGGCAGCGACGAACAGTTGATGGGCAACGTGGATGACGTGCTGGTGCTGGGGCGGGCCATGTCGGCCGAGGAGATCGCATCACTGGCGAAGGATGGGGCAACGGCGTTTTTTGCCAAGGCGGACAAGTCGGCGCTGATGACAGCCCAAGACGAACAGGACGCGGCTCGATCAAGCTGTGAAATCAAAGTAGGAACGCAGAGTCCTTGACAGTGTGGGATGGGTTTGACGCGGTCGCCACGCCGGACCAGGGCGAATCTTGCCCGGGGCGGACTTCCGGCCCGTCGTTGACCGGCAAGATGCCGGTCCCACACTATCATTGTTTCTGCGTTTTTGCTTGGTGCCACACCCGCGTCTTCACGACGCTGTCTTGCCCACGTTTGCGGCCGGCCTTGTTGGGGCGGGTTTCTTCGACTCACCGACGGCCGCCCCTTCCTCATCTTCGACCTTGGGGTAATTGGGGCTGTAGAGCATGGACGACGTTCGCACAGCCAGCCTGCCGTCCTTGACGAAAAAGTCGCCTCGCTCAGCCAGGTGCTTGATCAAACGCTCGCGCCAAACACGCAGCCTGTCCTGCTGCGCCGGGTCAGCCGCCAGGTCGTGCAGCTCCCTGGGGTCCGCCTTCAAGTCGAAGAGCTGCTCCCTGCCGCTGTCGGCGTAGAAAATGTACTTGGTCTGCCCGTCGGTCAGCGCGTTCCAGGATTCAGAGCCTGCGTAACAACGGCTGTGCTCGAGATCGATCCAGCGCCGCCATTTCTCGGAGCGACCGCGAATCAGTTCGAGCAGGCTACGGCCGTCGAACTCGCGTTCGTCCATCTCCACACCGGCGGCATCCAGGAAAGTGGGCAGGACGTCGCGCAGCTCGACCGGCTGCATCAGAACCTGGCCTCGCGTAGCGGCCAGACTCGCCGGCCAGCGCACCAGCATGGGAACACGAGCCGAACCCTCATAGGCATAGGTCTTGCGCCACAAGTGATGGTCGCCGAGCATGTCACCGTGGTCGCAAGTGAAGAGAATCAGCGTGTTGTCAAGCCAGCCGCGTTCCTTCAAGGCGGCCAGAATTCGGCCGATCTGCTCGTCGATGAAGCTGACGGAGCCGTAATACGCTCGCTTCGACCTGATCGGCTGCTCGTGCCCGAGGTTGCCCCGCCAAAGAGTATGGTTCTTGGGGTCTGCTTTGACATCGTTGATGCTCGACCAATCACCAATCGCCGCGGGCGGCACGTCGGCATTCTCGTACATCTTCATGAACCGCTCCGGCGGATCGTACGGGCTGTGCGGACGGGCAAAGGAGACTTTCAGGAAGAACGGCTCCTGGCGCTGATATGTCTTCAGGAAGTTGACGGCCGTGTCGCCGGTCCATCGCGTCGGGTGAAGGTTTTCCGGCAATGCGTACGTTCCGGGACGGTAGTCGTTCCAACCGATGCCGGTCACGTCGGGATCGAGAGAGGGAGCCAGCGAGCAGAACCAGCTCCGGTAGTCGCTTCGATAGTCGGGCGACTCTGCACGACCGGATTCGTCCAGAATCGTCTGATGGAACCCGTGCAGGTTCCGCTGGGGATGGTAGTGCATCTTGCCGATGCCGAGTGTGTAGTAGCCGGCATCATGCAGCATGCGCGGCTTTTCGTGCTTGTATTTCACCCCCACGCGCGAGTATCCCAACATCCCGTTTCGCCACGGGCCCAGGCCGGTCAGCAGCGCCGCCCGCGCCGGCGTACACGAAGGCGTACACGAGTACGCACAGCGAAATCGGGCTCCCTCGGCCGCAAGACGATCGAGGTTCGGCGTGTGAATGACGCGATTCCCATCCGCCCCAAGGCAGTCGCCCCGAAACTGATCGGCCATCAGGAACAGGATGTTGGGACGGTCGGCGGCACTAAGTGCCGAGACACCGGTGATAAGAATCGCTGAAGCCGCGAAGAAACGGGGTAATCGGATAAGACTTATTGAGCGCGTCATGGCTGGATCCTCGAAAAAAGGCGCCGTCGAATTTCGCGAATACTGTATCCTGAGCCAAGCGGCAGGACCAGTGAAGGGAATGCGACGAGGATTCTCGCCCCCCTTGACCGGGTCGCGATCCGGTTATAACATTGTTATACCTGATCAGGAGGAACGCCATGGTCAAGACCTTGAAGAAGCACGGCAACAGTCAGGCACTCGTTATCGAGAAATCCATCCTCGATGCAATGGGAATCGACGCCGATACCCCCCTGCAGGTCACCGTCAGCGGCCAAGCATTGATCGTCACCCCAGTCAACGTCGGCGTCGGGACCGATGCCGTCTCGGCCTCGGTCCGCAAGCTGCGAAAACGCTACGCCAAGACACTGAAGCGGCTGGCGGAGTGATCGCGAATGAAGTTGATCCGCTTCCTGAGCGTCGACAACGTCTTGACTATCCACGAGGATACGATATGCCACGAAGGCGGCCTGGGCGGGGTCCGCGCCCCCGGTCTCCTGCAGTCGGCAGTCATGACTCCGCAGGCTCGTTTCACGGAGAAGTGGCTTCACCCGTCTCTTGCGGCCATGGCGGCCGCCTACCACTTCCATCTTTGTCAAGACCATCCGTTCCACGACGGCAACAAACGCGTGGCGGTCATGGCTGCCCTGGTCTTTCTCGACGTGAACGGAACAAAGCGTTTGCCTCCTCCCCGCAAGTTGGAGAAGGTTACGCTGGCCGTGGCCAGCGGAATGATGACCACGGCTGAGTTGGTCGCATGGTGGGAAGGGCAGGCCGGGTGACGCATGCCCCGGACATCATCAATCGTGAACCCAGGTTCAGGAAGAACCTGGACCAGCCGCCCTATTGGGGCCAGGCAAGGTGCTTCTGAAGGAAAGCGAACGTGCCCACCGCGTGAATCTCGTGCCGGCCGTTGAAGTACTCGATCTCCGTCAGGTCGGGGATCCCCAGCTTCAGATAGAGCCGCCGGACCTTGGCGTATTCGTATGAGACCCACTCGTCTATGCCGACCGGGTCGTCGTGGCCCCGCTCGACCATGAACGGCCGGGGGGCGATCAGGCCGGCCAGTTCGCCGTAGTTGAACGTATTGCCCATGTCGAATTCGTGGATCTCGTACTCGTAGGTGAACATGTAGCTGCCGACGAGGTCCACCGAAGTCGTCTTGACGATCCACTCGTTGAAATCACCGGAGCAGATGCTCAGGCAGTATTCGGGCAGCAGCGCCGGCACGCGCATGGCCGTCTTGCCGCCGTAGGAGAGGCCATAGAAGGCGATACGCTGCGGATCGACGAAAGGCTGCCCGGCCAGCCAGCGGAGAATCTGCTGGTGCTGGGCGGTGATGAACGAGAACAGCGAAAGCTTGAGGGGGTTGGCCTTGCGCTGCAGGAGACGAAAGGCGTCTCCGCCAATGTACGGGTTCTGCGGGGCAAAAACGATGTAACCGCGATCGGCCAGGTCCGCTCCGAAAGCGTTGTAGGGAGATGTGACGGACCGATCAACAACCTTGTCCGGTCGACCCTCCAGACCGTGCTGGCAAACAACCACCGGACGCCGCTCGCCGGGCTTGATGTCCTTGGGCAGCAGCAGGATTCCATACGCGACCACATCAGGATAGACGTCGAGAACAACCTCATAGCCCGCCCACTTGTCGTTGTCCATGATCCGCCGCGATCTCGGGTTGATATTGTCACCGGGCGGTGGGCATCGGCCAATGACCTCGTCCCACAAGCAGTTGCGATAGTACTCGCACGATTTCTGCCATCTGTCGAGCGAGGATGCGTCTGCCTTTGACCAGAACTGGCGGCGGCGTTCGCCCGATTCGCCAACCAGCCGCTGCGTGTAATCGACAAGCTGGCGGAACTGCCGGCCCAGACGAGTGTCGACCTCGATATCGCCTTCTGCGAACACGGCAGGAGCGCCACCAGCGGGCTTGAGCGGCCCCTGATATCCCAGGGTGGCCAGGAAGGCCTCGATGGCCGGGTCAGTGCCCGGACCCGCCTTCACGTCATCCGGAGCAACAAGCTGAATCCTGTCGGAAACGCCAACCTTCTCGTACAGAGCTTTAGCCCGCTTGAACTCGTGGACCACCGATTCTCGCGGCGGCGTGACGAGTCTGCCGGACGAGGCCTGGCTGCGCCCGCCGGGATCGGCCGGCGGATTGGTGACCTCCGGACCTCGGCCGGCCTCGATAACCAGTGGCCGGGGGGCCACCAGGCTCGCGATTTCGGCATCGCCGAATTCACGCAGCAGGTTCCACACATTCCGATAGACCGGCTCGGCCCAGACCTGCTCGCGCGGCTGAAAGTAGCCACTGACGCAAACCGCATCGATCCGCAGGTCAATCGCCGCGGCGTAGAACGCCACGAGGCCGCCCTCGCCGTAACCGATGACGCCGATGGGCAGCTTGTCACCAGCCGCACCGCTATGAAAGCAGTCCACGGCCGCGAGGACCTTCTGGACCTCGTACCCGATGATGTGCCGGCCCATCTGGAAAGCCATCCGGTAGATGAACTCCCGATGCGGGATGTTGGTCATGCGGATCGCCGGGTTGCCGGACAGCCGGCTGCCACGATCGATGAGCGTCGGGATGAGCACCTGGCAGCCGATCTCGGCCAGCCGCCGAGCGAACTGGCAAGCGGAGTCCACGCCGGGGGCAAGCCCCGCGAGCATTTCCGGAGTCCAGTCAGCATCAGGTATCGCCACTACACAGACGACTGGCTCGCCTTTGGGCTGCAGAAACAGGCCTTCAGCGTCCATGCCGTCGAGCACCGGCCAGCGCACTCGATTGATCATATAGTCGTTGCCACGACCGAGAGCGGATGGCTGCGTGGTCGTGGCCATCAACTGGATGCCGGTCGCCTTCCGGCGAGGCTCCACAACCCCGATGATTCTGGCGAATTCGCCCCGGTTCGGCTCGACCGACTTGAGGTACGCCTCGACTGAGCTGAAATCGCGATGCCAGAACTGCTCGCGGCCGGCGATCGATGCCTCGGTCTTCCGCAACAGATACCTGTCGATCCTGGCGACCATCTCCATCGCCCAATCGCCGGCAGCGGTCAGTCGGGCTGTACCGGGCAGTTGTTCGGGTGCTGCAATGGATTCAGCAAACAAACTCGGAGTCGAGATGCGCAGTAGTGCAATCGCTACAAAGACCAGCCGGCATATGAGCGTCGCTCGCCTTCCGCTGCGCAACCGCCCTGTCTCTCCAGCCCGCCGACCAGTCCCAAGCCCCAACGCCGTACAGGCATTTAACTCCTGACTGTTTTCGGCACGCCAGCCATTTTCCTGCCCCAACGGGGCACAGGTATGTAGCCAGGGGCGCAAGCCCCTGGTACCGGCATCGCCAAAACCCGTCAGCCCCGAAGGGGCGACAGAGGGCCTGATCCATCCACGGGCATGCATGCGCGAGCGCTCCACTGGTCACACCGTTTCCGGCACCACGTACGGATCGCGATACGTTCGCTTCAAATAGCCGTTGGCCTCCTCGTCGTTGTCGAACGTCTCCTGCTTGCCGTCCCATTTCAGCTTCCGGCCGTCGCATCGATACGAAATGTTGCCGATCTGGCACAGCACCGTTGAAAGATGACCCTCTTCGATGTCGGCATTCGGCCGTTTTCGCGACTTAAGGCACTCGAAGAAATTGTCCAGATGAGCGTAATGCGGATGCCGATCGTTGGACTGGCTGATCGGCTTTTCCGACTCGTCAAAGACCTGCCACCCGCCGCCGTGCCGCTCGAAGAACATCAGCCCCTTCTCCCCGTAGACCTCGATCCGCATCCCGTCAAACGGCCAGTTGGGGTACGCGTCGGTGTCCCGCGTGTTCCATTCCATCTTCTTCATGTACGGGGCCCAGAGGACGTTCTCGAAAACCATCGTCAGCTTGTCGAAGTCCCAGGTCACCACCTGCGTGTCTGGCGTCTCCTGGTCGTCGTCGTAGGCAAATCGACCGCCGGTGGCGCTGACGGCGGAGGGCGAACCCTGACCCGCCAGCCAGCGGGCGATGTCGAGCTGATGCACACCGTCATTGATGATGTCGCCGCCGGAGTAGTCCCAGAACCAGTGCCAGCAGTAGTGAAAGCGGTTGGGATTGAACTTCCGTTTCGGCGCCGGGCCAAGCCACCGGTCGTAATCGACCCCCGGCGGCGGGGCCTCCGCGTCCTTGGCATGCCCGATGCTCTTCCGCTCCTTCATATTGAGCACGTGAATGAGATGCACCTTCCCGAGCTTGCCGGAACGGATGTACTCCACCGCCTCGCGTGTATACCGCCCGCTGCGGGTCTGGGTGCCGAGTTGCACGATGCGGTTGTACTTTCGGGCGGCCTCGACCATTTTGCGGCCTTCCCAGACGCTATGGGACGCCGGTTTCTCTACATAAACGTCTTTGCCGGCCTGGCAAGCGTGGATCGTGGGCAGCGCGTGCCAGTGATCGGGAGTGACGACGAAGAGAGCGTGGACATTCTTGTCTTCAAGGATTTCGCGGTAGTCCTTGGCTGCCTTGGGCGCCCTGCCGGTGGCCTTTTCGGCATTTTTGATTCCGGCCGCCAGGCGCTTGGCGTCCGGATCGCACATGTAGGCGAAATCAAGGTTCTTGTTGCGGGCAAACATCTCGTTGAG
Source organism: Phycisphaerae bacterium (assembly GCA_030372985.1). Taxonomy (GTDB): domain Bacteria; phylum Planctomycetota; class Phycisphaerae; order UBA1845; family PWPN01; genus JAUCQB01. Next base: position 161,302 of record JAUCQB010000120.1, on the reverse strand, counting down.
CAGAAAGGTACCTCGACCCCCGCAACCCATGAAGCCGATGGCGATTCTTTCATTGGCCCCGGCGGCCCGCAGCGATGCGGGACGGGCAAGCGAAACCGCAGCCATTCCCGCCGCCGCGACGGCCGAATGGTTCAAAAGCTCCCGGCGACTCATCTGATTTCGTTTCATGTGTATCACTCCTCTCCGTTGCCTGGGTGATTTCGGTTCAACAGATTCCCACGGATCGGCCGTTGGCCGGCGGGCTTTCTCTACTGCCCTGCCTTATCTGCGACACGATCCACCGGCGCGATCCGGAGTACGAACGCATGCTCGCAGGGTCTTTGCGCCGGAAGCTTGGCAACAAATCCATCCGCCGTGCGCTCCCACGCGATTGAATCCTTGGAGCCCAGAAGCTTCACGTCCTTGATCTCGCCACGGCACAGCTCTGAGCCCCTGGCCAGGGAGCGAATGGTGACCGCGCCCTTCTCGGGCCATGCCAGCACGGTCGCATAGAGCACATCGCTTTGGGCGGTAAAGCGAATGTCCTCGCCGGTGAAGGCGCTCCGCTTGGTATCATTCATGGATCCTTCGACGACCTTCGTCGGGCCTTCGCCATAAACCTTCCAGGGGCGCGTGTTGTAGATGGCTTGCCCATTGACCTCCAGCCACCGGCCGATCTCCAAAAGGATTCTCTCTTCGCGCTCCGGAATGGTGCCGTCAGGCTTGGGGCCGATGTTCAGGAGCAGCGCCCCGTTCTTACTGACGATGTCAATCAGGTCGTCGATCAGAGAATCGGCCGATTTGTAGTCCTGCCTGCTGACATACCCCCACGAGTTCTTGGAGATCGAGGTATCCGTCTGCCAGAAAAAAGGCCTGATCTCGGCCAGTTGTCCGCGTTCGACGTCGAGCACGGCCACCTGGTCGGGGAACGCCTTGAACTTGTAGTTGATCGCGACGCCCTTCTCCCATTCGGCGCCTTTGTTGTAGTAATAGGCCGCAAATTCGCGCAGATACGGTTCGAACTCCGGCTGCTGGATCCACCAGTCGAACCAGACCAGTTGGGGCTGATACTTGTCCACCAGCTCGCGCGTCCGAGCCAGCCAGTCGTCGAGGAAGGCTTTGTCCGGCCGGCTGGTCTTCTCAGGCTGGGCCGGGCCGTAGAGGCTCGCGTACTGCGGGTCCTTCACGTCGGAATCGAACTTCATGCCGCCGTCGAAGAACCACCAGTGCTCGGCGCGATGGCTCGACAATCCGAAGACCAGGCCTTCTTTTCGAACTGCGGCGGCCAGTTCGCCGATAATGTCCCGTTTGGGGCCGATCTTGGCGGCACACCACGGCGACAGGCTGCAGTCGTACATGGCAAAGCCGTCGTGGTGCTCCGCCACGGGGACAACGAACTTTGCTCCGGCTTTTCGGAACAGCTCGGCCCAGCGGCCCGGGTCGAACCTTTGCGCCTTGAACAGAGGGATGAAGTCCTTGTAGCCGAACTGCGAGTGCGGGCCGTATGTGGCCAGGTGGTGTTTGAACTCGGCCGAGTCCTGCACGTACATGTTGCGGGGGTACCACTCATTGCCAAATGCCGGCACCGAATAGACGCCCCAGTGAATGAAGATGCCGAATTTGCCGTCCAAGTACCATTGCGGAACCTGGTAACGTTCGAGCGACTCCCAGGTGGGTTCAAATCGCCCGGCCGTGTGGGCGGCCGGCATTGAGCCTGCCGAGGTCTCGCCCGCCGCGGGAGCACTCAAGACACAGACAACCAGCGGGATAAGCACAGACATGGTCTGACGTGGCCTCCGAATCTAGAGGTTTTCTGATCACGCCCCTCTCGGGCGTCGAAACAACAATAGCTTATCGATTCGGCACCGGCCAACAAGCTCCCGGCGACAGCTAATCAGCCGGTCTGTAAGCGAAAACGAACCGCAGCGTGCGAGCGGACGCCGGCGGATATGAAATGCTCAGGCGCGTCAGAACGTCCTTCTTCTTGTTGGCCTTGCAGGCTTCCTCCAGCCTTTCGGCTCTGAAAACCCCGGAATCCGCGCGTACCTCCAACTCGCCTTTGTCGCTGACCACGTGGGCCACCGGACCGCTCACACGAACGTCGTGCCAGGTTATAAAAGCCTCTTCAACCTCGTGGCCGTCGCCGGTGAACCGAAATTCATCTGTCAACGTGACCTCACCGTTCTTCTCCACACGGATGGTACGCAGAAGGCGGGTTAATTGAGGGATACCATAAGCCTCGTGGAACTCAATCCTGAGGGCCCCGTCGTCAGCGACGTCGAGCGTGCCCCGGTACTGAGCACCCGGCTTCTGCTGCTGGCCGCCGATCCGCGGGACACTGTGCCCATAAGAGGCGGCGAAGATGTTCTCGTATCGCTTGCGGCTGAAGTAGGCCGCGCTGTACAGCCCCGCGCCGGGATCGCACAAGAAGGTAGTTTCGCTTACACGCAGCACGAAACTGCCGACATCGTTCTGGTTGTGCTGCTCGGCGTTGTTGCCAGCCTTGGCCACCAAAATCACCGGTTTCTCGCCAATCTTCCCTGCGCGTCGGGCGACACCGGCCTTGGGGAGAATTGCATCCTCGAAAACGGGCTCGCGGCCGGCCCGGTCGCCATACCAGATGAGATTGCACAAGACCCACCCCAATCGACCGAGATGCGGTTTGTCACTCACTTGGGCCAGCAGCTCGCCATGGCCGGTGCGATCTGCCAGCTTCGCTGCGATGAAGGGCAACACGCTTGCCTCCTCGCGGCTGTCTGAAAAAGACGCGAACGCATGACGACCGATGGCAATCGCGGCAGGGTATGCTGTGATCTTCCCGATCTTCTCACCGGCCAGCAGATCGATGGTCCCGCCCGTGCGAACGCGGAGCATCTCGGCCACGATCACGAAATGCGCCAGGCCGTAATTCCAGTAGCCGATGCCCTCGGTGCTGGCCCCGTCTTCCTCGAATGCCCGATCGATAAAACGATTGAGCTGATCCACAACAAGAGCCAAGCCACGGGCCTGTCGCTCGAGATCCGGCTCCAGAATCAGCAGCACCTGTCCGACCGAACCCGCGCAGACACCCGTCCAGTTGTTGGCTCCGTTGTTCCACCAGAACTTTGAACCGTGGTCCAGGTAAGGTTCGATGATGCGCCGCCGTACTTCCGCCCGAAGGCGCCCCCGAATCTCCTCCGGAAGGCTGGGACCGACAAGAAGCTCGGTCACCGCGAGGGTCGCGGCCGTCTCAGCGGCAAACAGGTCGATCTCGCCCATACCCTCATGTGCGGGGATAACCCAGTTGGTCTCTTCGCAGATGTTCCAGACGAGATCATTGATGAAATCAACCGAAGCGGAGTCGCCCCGCAGCCACGCAGCCAGAACGGCTCTGGCCAACAAGTCCCGCTTCTCGAAATAGGGCTTCTGGTAGGGCTCCCGGTCGCCGGTTTTTCTGAACGTGCGATACTGCGTATAGGTCGCGACCGGAATCTCCCCGGAGTCAGACTTCGCTGCGTCGAGAATAGCTTTCGCGATCGACGTCCCTTTGAGGTCGAGAGGACAGGCCCTGGGCAGGCCTGGAAGAAGCTCGGCGGCATCGGCCGGCGCACGGTCGAGACAACCTCGCATTCTCTCGACCGCCTGGGTGGCCGGGACATTCTCTGTCGCCAATGATGAGGCCGCTGACAAAGCCAGAATAATGAAAGAGATTGTCGATAAAGGATGCGATCCAGCCATGAGTCCGAGTCTCCTCCCCGTCAATTCCCAATTCTCAATTCCCAATTCTCAATTCCTCAGCGTTGCGCACGCGACGCTGAGGCTTACGGCCGTCCGATGTCGTCGATCGTCGCGTGCATGATCAGACTGCGAGGCGGACCGTACGAGTCCTTGCCGTTGTGGGCGCTGTTCACCGCGGTGTAGAACAAATGATATCGACCGCCACGCCGCACGAGGTAGCTTGGGGCATAGATGCCATAGCTGTCCGGCTGAGTCTTGTCGCCACGGGGAATCCAGGCCTTGCGCGCCGGGCGATTCCAACGCACGCCATCCGCGGAATAGCACCACTCCAGGTCCATGGTCTGGGCCTGGCAACGATAGTGCCCGAGCATCCCGATCCGGCCCTTGTCCGTATGGGTCACACTCAGGTAATAGAACTGCTGGTCCGGCGGGTCCTTGGCATCGCGGTCGATCACCCGCTGCCGTTTTTCGAAATGAAGGCCGTCCTCGGACAAGTACCGATCGACCAGGCGGATGAGACCGGGAGCATTGTCGTGGGGCATGTAAGCCGGATCGCCCTTGGGAACCTGGATTAAGGCGACGGAATACATCTCGAACGTGCCGTCCGGCAACTGGTAGATGTTGGTCGCGTCATTGGACAGCAGATGCGAAGGGGCGATCGGCTCGTCGGCCGGTCGGTCCTTGCTCGGCTCCCTGTTCAGCATCACCCCGTCGGGCGAGGCCACGCCCCAGGCAGCCCGGTCGTGAAAGTGATAGAGAACCGGCCGATGCGGGTCAACGACGCGATAGCGGTGCCCGTCGTCGCTGTCGGCCGCCAGATAACGAAGGATGCCCGGCCCGTGCGCCCAGAAGTAGATCCGATGCTTACCGTTTTTGAGCGGAATGTGAACCACCTGCACGGGGCGCCACTTCTCCGGCAGCGGCCCCAGCGTGAACGCTCCGTCGCCGGGTTCGCCGGTCGAACATTGCACGGGGAATTTCTTCATCTCCTTGCCCGGCACGCCTTCGGCATACGCAATCGTATACTTCCCGGTCTCATGTGTTCCCACGGCCGAGTACCAGATCCGCCATCGGTCTCCATCGAGCGGCTCGGAAGGCGACGTGAAGCTCTGGATGCCCTTCTGCTCCCAGGGCTCGGTGGCCTCCAGCACAATGCCGTGTTTCTGCCAGCCGTTCAGATTCGCCGGGATAGACGAGACTGGCTCGGCCGCCAGCGATCGCCTGGCCCTCACGCCCACAGCAACTGTGCTTGCCAGAGCACCTATCCCGTGTTTGAGTATTGCCCTACGGTTGATTTGCCGGATCATGATACACTTCCTCCACTTGCCGACGATCTTTGAGCCAGCCACGGCATCAGCTTGACACAGACAGGACGGAAGATCAAGCAACGCGACCCGACGTCGTGACAATGGGGTCCGCGACACTCTGGCCGCCTCCTTCAGAACCCCAAGCGTAACAACTTTTTGCATCAAGCAGGTCAGAATGCCAGCGGGGCCGTTCACGTTCAGCCCCGTTCGACGGGGCTTACCCGCCGAAGGCGGGCTGATAGGCCGGCCCTTGTAGGGCCGGTTTTGAGCGACCACTCGTTTTCTCTTATTTTCTTGGCTGGCTTTAGCCAGCCCGGCAAGACGCTTGGTGCAAAAAGTTGGCAAGCGAGGGGCCAGACCACGAGGCGGCCACAGTACAAGGCGCCGCCTCCTTGCGGTCGCGGTTCTGAAAGAATCACTTCAAGAAACCGCCCCATTTCCCCGCCGAATCTGTTACGGCCCCGTGGCCAAGATCCTTGGCAGTCCAGGCTGCAATTCGCTACCATGGCCGGCGGGAGACACAGGTCCGCACGCCGCTCTGTATGGAGAGAACACCCATGAGAATAACACCCACTTGCGTACGCCTTCTGTCAGTGTGCGCCGCTCTGTCCTTGGCGACCAACGCCGGACCGGCCAAGTCGGAGAAACCGGCCACCGGGACATACCTGGAAGCCGTCAAAACCTTTGCCGACAACGTCCTGCGCCACGGCAGGGACGTATACGGGCCCAAACGCACGCCCCTCTTCACCGACGGCCTCAACATCGATACGCATGAACCGGTCATCTGGAAACTGCCCAGAGAGCAGGCAGAGAAATGGAACATGCCGGCGGAGTGGACGCTGTCGAACCTGGCCAGCCAGCAGAACCTGTTTCGAGTGCTCGTGGCACTGACGGACCTGACCGGGGACCCGAAGTACAAGCAGGCGGCGGTCGAGGCGACTCGATACGCCCTCGACCACCTCCGCCATGAGAACGGCTTGCTCTTCTGGGGAGGGCATGCGGCGTGGGACCTGGCGACCGACCAGCCTGTCGGCGAAGGCCGCACCAACGGCATCGCCGGGAAACACGAGTTCAAGAGCAGTTACCCCTTCTACGAGCTGATGTGGGAGGTTGACAAGCAGGCGACGCGCAAGTTCATCGAGAGTTTCTGGGCCAGCCACATCCTGCGATGGGACATTCTGGACATGAACAGGCACGGCGCCTATCTGCCCATCCCGGACCGGATGTGGGAGCAGGAATACGTCGGCGGGCCGGTGCCCTTTGCGGGCCAGGGGTTGACCTTCTTCCTCACCGGCAGCGATCTGTTCTACGCCGCCGCCATGTTGCACGAGCTTGATGGCGACCCGCGGCCGCTGGTCTGGGCCAAGCGGATGGCCCAGCGCTACGCAGACGCCCGGCACCCTGTTACCGGTCTGGGGGCGGACAACTACAGCATCATCGAGCCCGATCGAATGACCCGGCAGTTCGGAGCCGAGTTCGGCAACCGCTTCACCGAGGCCACGGTCACAAGCCTCTATGGGAACCGGTACAACCGGTCGGCGATCTGCCAGTTGAAGCTTGCCGAGCGACTGGGAGCAGCGGGCGAGGAATTCAAACGCTGGGCGGTCGGCGACCTGACGGCCTACGCCAGGCACGCCTACGACGCCAGCGACAACAGCTTCTGGGCAACGCTGATCGACGGCACGAAGCTAACCCCGGCCGACCGAAAGCGAAACGGTTACGTCGAGGTCCGCTGGCTGGAAAAGCGGCCGGCCGACGGCCTGCACTTCTGGGCCTATGCCCTGGCCTACAAGTTGAGCCGCGACCCGCTCATGTGGCAGACGGCCAGGAACATCGGCCGGGGCCTCGGATTAGGCGACATAGGAGCAACACCCGACCCTTCGTGGGGCCGACGCCCTCGTCGGCCCTCTGATCTCGGGAAGGAGCATATCGGCGCCACCCCTGATACCGCCCCAGCCCCTGACCTGGCCATGAACCATGCCGACCCCAACAGCATCTTCGGACTGATCGAACTGCACCAGGCCACCCGGCGGGACGAATACCTGGACCTCGCGGGCAAGATGGGAGACAACCTGCTGAGCAACGAATTCCACAAGGGCTTCTTTGTCACCGACCACGATCATGTTTTCTGCAAGTTCGACACGGTGACGCCGTTGGCCCTGCTTTATCTGCACGTCGCGAGACAGAAGTCTGCGGTGCGCCTGCCCATGTACGCGGCCGGCAGAGGCTATTTTCACTGTCCCTACGAGGGGGCCGGACGGACTTATGATCGCCAGGTGATTTACACGATGGTTCGGACCTCGCAGCCGCAATGAGCCGGGCAAGCGGAAGGATGCCGGCTCGCGGCGTGCCGACGAGGGCGTCGGCACCACCAGTCCCCGCTTGCCCCAGAATCCGTCCTCGCTGGCCCCAGAATCCGTTCTGGGGCCTTCCGCGTGGGGGATTCCCATCCTCATTCTCACCGAATGCGGAACAGATTCCCGCTGGCCCCAGAATCCGTCCTCGCTGGCCCCAGAATCCGTTCTGGGGCCTTCCGCATGGAGGATTCCCCTCCTCATTCTCACCGAATGCGGAACAGATTCCCGCTGGCCCCAGAATCCGTTCTGGGGCCTTCCGCATGGAGGATTCCCATCCTCATTCTCACAGAATGCAGAATGGATTCCGCCAGGCGTGCAAGAGAGCGGGTCAGGCACCTTTTTGCAGGCTCCTCTGCGTAACCAAGTGCCAACGGGCTCCGTTGACCTTCCCCGTGTCATTCTGGGAACCGCGTCAGGCAAAAAGGAGCCAGACCCCACAAGCCCTCGATCCGCAAAAGAAGCGAGCGGAGCTCCCCCTTTCGGAGGAGCTCCGCCCTTTAATCGCTGCCGGAGCTCTTGTCATCGCGGCCAGAAACCGCTCCTACAAGAAACCGGCCGGGGGCCTTGAATTCTCAGACTCGGCCCTTACGGAGCAACCGAGTCAAACGTCGCCGGCCGGAGCTTCTCGCGAGGGCCTGATCCGTCGGTGTTGAGCAGCGACTCGCGGTACCCGACGTAGAAGCTGCCGACCAACCCGATCTGCGTCTGGAAACTGGTCGAGTAGGTGAAGCTCCCACCAGCTTCCACGTTGCTGACCGACGCCTCGACCAACCCGGTATCCGAGGTGTACTTCAGCTTGAGCCGGTACCACCCGGTACCTCTTCCTGCCTCCTTCATATCCAGCGTCGCCTTGACATCCCAGTCCGCCGGCGTGAGCGGCCCGTTGCTGCTGTCGCCGCCGGGCCCGAAGTCGCACAGGCTCAGGCTCATCAGATCGGGCTCGCTGGTATCCGTCTCCTTCTGGTAGACCCAGCCAACACCCGTGTTGCCGTTGCTCGTGACGACATCGCCGCCAAAGCCTGCGGCGCTATCCGGATTCGGGAACCTATACACAAAGTCAGTCGTCCCCACGATCCCGTACGTCGTGCTTTCGCCACCACCCACGCCATACGTGGTCGTATCCAGGTAGACCCACAGGTCATAGCTTGCGCCACCTTGGAAGACGTCATTCGACGCGACCATGTCTCCGCCAGGCAGATCCGCGACGATAATCGCGTTGCCGCCTTGAGGCGACGCCGCGATGGCTAGGGGATTGGGGTTGCCAGCGCCGCCCACGGTCGGATTAATGACCGTGGCCTCGGTGCATGAACTGGTCAGTCCGTCGACTAAGGCCCCCACCATAAGGGTATCGACGTCCGGCACGGTGTAAATCGTCTCTATCTTTCCTGTCGGCGGCTCGAGCCCGCCGGTCAGGTTGTCCTTACCCGGCGTCAGCGGTCGCAACCCGAAGTCGTACCCGTTGTTGCCGGTGTCCAAACCGTCCTTGTATCGCGCCAGTGACTGTTTGTCCGTGGCCGTGCCGAACTGGCCCCAAGCCCCGCCCTCGGGCGAAGGAACAGCGGGACCGCCGTCCCAATACCGCTCATAGATCACGGTGTCTTTGACGGTTTGGTTTTTGTCCAGCAGCTCAATCGCCGTCTCATCATTCGCCCAGATATCGGTCGTGGAGATGATCAGATCGACCTCGGGGACGCTTCCCGAGCCAATGACGTAGTAGTCTCCGGCGGCCAGCCACGTCGACCCGCCAATGATATAGTCGTTGCCAGGCGAGGCTCGGAGCGTCCAGCCCGAAATGTCGACGGCCTCCGTACCCCGGTTGTACAACTCCACAAACTCGTCGTCATCGGTATCCGTCCCACCCGCTGCCGTGAACATATCATACGAGATCTCGTTGATGACCACGTCGCCGGTCGGATAGGGAGCACACGTCTTGCTGGCGACCACGCCCGGCCCGCTGGCACAAGCCTCGAACTTGCTGACGTCGTCCCCATCGATATCCAGATCGCCGTCCCAGTTCAGACAACGGCAGAGGTCGGCATTGGCGGCAGGGATCGCCTGATCCTGGCCGGTGAAACACAACTGCAGCGTTGCGAAATCAGTCTGATCGACATCCTCGTCGCCGTCCACATCAGCAAACGGCACCGGACACGGCGGCACGCAATTCGGATCGTTGTCGCAGTCCGGGTCGTCGCAATTCAACAGACCGTCGCAATCGTCGTCCAGATCGTTGCCGCAAACCTCAGCAGTCACACCGACGATGATTTCACAAAGGGCGGTGGTATAGGCGGTGTTTCGTTCCTTCGTGCCGCAGTCGTCGGTGACCTCGCAGGAATACACGCCGCCGTCGGTGTCACAATTGGCGTTGATGATCCAGTAGTAACTGTTGGTCGCCCCAGGAATCGGGACAGTGTCTTTCTTCCACTGGAAGGTGGCGTTACCGGTCACCGCCGTGATATCGCAGAGCAGTTTATGGCTGGCGCCGGGCGACAGCGTGGCGCCATAACCGACGTGGGTGATGGTCGGCCCGTCCCGGACGATCAGCGTGGCGACCTCGCTGTACCTCGGCTCGAACGACGGCGCGGGATTGCAGGCATCTCGCACACCGCAGCGATACCGCGATCCGCTCTCGGTCGCCGGCACGTTGGTCAGCGACAGGGTGCTGGAGGTCGCACCGTCGATGAGCGCCCACTCCTCCACCTGCGGCCCCGGGGTCTCCACGGGGTCCTTCTCCCACTGGTAAGTGATCGTGCCGGAGCCCTCGACGCCCACGCTGAAGCTGACGTTGGTGTTCTGACAGATCGTCTGACTCGCCGGCTGCTCAATGAAGGACATGCCGACCTTCAGGATCGCCGGCCCGCTGACGACCACGCCCGTGTCGGCACCCGTCTGGTCGCAGACAACGACAGTGATCACGGATCCCGCGTACGAGTCCGGGACGTTGCTCAGTGTCAGATTGGCTATGGTAGCGCCGGAAACGACCGCCCCGTCTTCCTGGGTACCATCGGTCAAGGCCTTGCCGTTCTTCTTCCACTGGTAGGTCAGATCGGCCGGAGCAGAGCCGGTAGCGGTCACGCTCAGGTTCGCCGTACCGAGCGGGCAGAAGACCACGTCTGTCGGCTGGACCGTGATGCTCGGCCCGCCCGTGTCGGTCTTGCCCAGCGAAACGACGGCCGTAGTGTAGTCCTTCGAATTCGCGCCGTCATCGGGAGACCAGACCCTCAGCCACTCGGTACTGTTATCCACCGTGTAGATGTTGCCGGCCGCATCGAAGGCGATATCACGCATCCGGCTGCCCGCATCAAAACCGTCGATGTAGCTGCCGTCAGCCGTATTGAAAACATGAACGAACCCGTCGTAGTAGTTGCCGTAAGCCACCCAACCCCTCTCCTCGCAGATGTCGAGGCAATAGCCGCCGTTGTAAGGCGCCACTTTGGGGGTCGTCCAGAAAGCCGTGTTGATCGGCAGCGTCGTGGAGTCCAGGAACTTGGCGATGGCCTCCGCCTGCGAGGGGTCGTAGCGGTACTGCGTTCCGTACCAGTCACCGACGCTGTCTCGGACATAGTCGTACGGATAGAACGAATAGTAGGAGGGGCCGATGTACTGCACGCCCGTGTCGCTCGCCGTGACCGTCGGGTTGGCATCCAAGGTATACTGTATCAGGCCTTTCCTGGCCGTGTCGTTGTAGTTGACGTTGGCCAGGTAAATCTTGCGGTTGCCCGCCGCCTGTGTGCCTTCGACGACAACACCACCGACCCATTGATTGGTCGTCCGATTGCTGGCATCGATCAACTGGACGGCTGCAGACAGATCCGGAGCAACATCGAAGACCAAGTCATTGGATAGGTCCGTCACATACACCCGGTCATCGGTCCCAATGGCACTCTTCCATGGCCCGGACGTGCCACCCCAGGTGACCCCGGCGGTGCCCGAGTTGATTTCCGTCATGTCGGCCTTGAGCCTGTAGATTCCTTCCGGGTTGGCCCGTCCGTAAGCGGTCGTGCCCGTCGTCGCGTTGGAAACATACACACTGCCGTAGTGTAGGCTTCCAGCATTCCTGTTCACGGAAAGACCGACAGGCACGTAAAACGACGTCGTCGTCTGGTCGAGACTGATTTGCGTCCAGACTGAATAACCCTGGTCCGCAGCGGTGATCTTCACGGCATACCGGTCGGTGCCGTTATCGGCACGGCTGCCATCGTCCTCACGGCCGTCCCACTCGAAGGTATGGGTGCCTTTCTTCTGGCGGGCGATGGTGACCGTGCGGACCACGAACGGGTTCTCCGGATCGCTGACGTCCAGCACCTCGATCTTGACGCCCGGGTCGCCGGGGTTGGGATGCCCGCCGTCGGCGTCCTCATTGAGGACGTATGAGACCTTGAGCGTCCCGCATTTTTCGTTGAACCCCGCAGTGTCGACCGTCACGCCCGATGGGTAGACGTTGGCGTAGGCCACTCCGGCACACAGCCAGAGCAGAACGGCAACAACACTCACGTTCAGCCTGAATTGAGGCCCTCTCATGATTTGGCTCCTTTCCTTGGGGGTGTCACCCCTCTGAAGAGTCCGCCCGGATCAACAACGCCGTCACCGCACACAAACGGAACAGCACAATTGAAATGACGTTTGCCTGCTGCTTCTTTCGGCGGTCGCTCAAGACGCGCAACCGCCGGAACCCTCCTCCAACCGATTGTCACTTACCCAGCACAAAGGCAGTCAGATTCTTTCCCTTTGTGGGCTGGCCGAACTCCGTGAACAGCTCGTCGGCCCAGGTCCTGGCCGGATACATCCGGCTTTCCACGTGGTAATCCAGGAACGAGATATTGGTGCGCCCCAGCGCCTTCGGGTCCTCCAGAACCCGGGCCGGGCTGTGACGCGTCGTGATCCGATCGTACAGGGTGTTGAAATTGCCCTCGGGATACCCGTTGTTGAGGTTGTCAAACGGGTGCTCCTCGAACAGGTACATGAGTTGCGAGGGCGCGAACACCACGCGTTCACCGAATCGGAACGATCGGTAGCGAATCCCGCCCGGCAGGGGCACGTTGCTGACCGCTTCGACATAGACGAAGCTGGCCAGTTCCTCGGGCGTCTTGCAGCCGATATAGGCGTTCATGGAGTAGCTGAGTCGTCCGTTACCTCCGCCGCCCTGGGGCGTCTCATCGGCGGTCCCGGGCTTGTCGGCCGCGCACAGGTAAATGTCCTCGTCCTTCGTGTAGCGATAAATCGTGCCGATCTGGGGCACCTGGCGCAGGAATCTGGCGTCCGTGTAATAGGGCTGGGCGTAGTAGCCGCTCGTACCCCTCGATCCCTCCCACGTTACCCCTTTGAGACGCCCGTCCGGGCTGGGACTTGCCTCCGGGTCCGGCGGTGGCCAGATCCCACGCAGATAGAAGCTGCTCTGAGTGGCCGCCAGGACCTTGTGATCCATCTGGTAGAACATGTGCCCCAGCATGACCTGTCTCATGTTGGACTTGCAGACGGTGTTTCGCGTGTACTCGCGGGCCTTGGTCAGAGAGGGCAGCAATATCGCAATCAGCAGGGCGATGATCGCCACCACCACGAGGATCTCGATCAACGTAAAAGCCCGGTTCCTGCGAGATTCCAAGAGTTGCATACTCACCTGAACAGGTCGTTTCATCGTCGTGGCCTGCAATGAAAAGAGTATTCTGGAGCCTGCGCCCGGTGCAACATGGACCGGGCGCGGTTCCCACGACTATGACGCCCATTATAATCGGCCGCCCGGGAAAGACAACACAATACTGAGTCTGTCTGTCCCGGGCATCGGGGTAATCACCCCTGGACACCCCAACCCGGCGGGTGCCTCCTGAAAGGCCCCCGTCGGGTTGGCGTCTTACTGCGTCCAAATTGCCGGGCCTGGCCCGGCTCCGGTTGCGTCAGGCGGCCCGCCGCCGACGCGCACAAGCCAGCCCGCCCAGGGCCAGCAGAATGATCGCCGCCGGTTCGGGCACGAGAATGAAGCCCGACTCCGTCGTGAAGGAATTCGCCCCAAGTCCCGGCGACCAGACCCTCAGCCACTCGGTCATATTGTCGACCGTGTAGATGTTGCCGGCCGCATCGAAGGCGATATCACGCATCCGGGTACCCGCATCAAAGCCCGTGATGTAGCTCCCATCGGCCATGTTGAAAACATGGACAAAGCCATCGTAGTAGTTACCGTAGGCGACCCAGCCCAATGGTTCGTAAATGTCCAGGCAATAGCCGCCATTCAGGATCTCTCCGCTTGGGCCGGTCGGCGCCGTCTGCCAAGCCGCGCTGTTGATCGGCGGCGCGGAATCAAGGAACTTGCTGATGGCCGGCGCCTGCGTCGCGTCGTATCGGTACTGTGCGTCGTACCAGTCACCGTTGCTGTCCCGCACGTAATCGTACGGATAGAACGCGTAGTAGCCGGGGCCGATGTACTGGGTGCCCGTGTCTCCTGACGCGACGGTCGCATTGCCGCCCAGGTTGTACTGAATCAGACCTTTCCGGGCCGTGTCGTTGTAGTTCACGTCGGCCAGGTAGATCTTGCGGTTGCCCGCTGCCTGGGTGCCTTCAACGACAACAGCACCGACCCATTGGTTGGCCGTGCGGTTGCTGGCGTCGATCAACTGGACGGCCGAGGACAGATCCGGCGCGACGTCGTGAACCAAGTCGTTCGACAAGTCTACCACGTACACCCGGTCATCAGCACCGATGGCGCTCTTCCACGGACCGGAGCTGCCGCCCCAAGTGACGCCCGCGGTACCTGAGTTGACTTCTGATATGTCAGCCTTGAGCCGATAGAGACCCTCGGGAGTATTCCGCCCGAACCCGGTCGTGCCGCCCCCCGCGTTGGAGACGTAGACGCTGCCGAAGTTCGAGCTGGTGTCATTCCTGTTCACCGACACGCCGACGGGTATGTAGAACGACGTGGGTGTATCGTCAGTGCTGATCTGCGTCCACCCGCCGTACCCGTCGTCAGCGGCCGTAATCTTGGCCTTGTAGGTCTTGCCGGCCTGGTAGCCGGTCAAGTTCCAGTTCCACGATTGAGCGCCCTTGGCCTGTGCACCCAGGCTCTCCGAGTAGACCATTCCGCCGCCGACCTCCCACACCTCAACGGTCACGCCGCTGTCTGCGTTCTCGTTGAGGACGTAGTCAAAACTCGCCGAGCCGGTCTGCTCCAGGCCCGAGGCGTAAACGTTCGCCCAGGCCGGCGCGGCGGCCGCAGCAATCACGGCGACCGCAAGAGCCATTGAGAATACATGTCTGTTCACCGTTCTCCTCCTTTCAATGCCGTACTGGTTTCTCCGGACACGCCCGACGACCGTTGAGCTGTCGCTCAAATGACGCAGACGGTTGCCGCCAGAAAGGCAAACCTCTCAACAACCGAAATGTTCCTACACCCGGGGAACCTTCTCTGGGAGGAGCGGAACGGATGGTGCTTTTCCTCTCCCGGATTCCGGTTAACCCCACGGATACCAAGCTACCAGGAGACCGGCCGGTCGGCAAGGGAAATCTCCGAAAAAATGGCTGCCGACCGGAACATCGACCCGGGGGCACTCTGGAAAGCGACCTGATTACAGTAACACGTATATTAGTGTACCAGGGACTGCATGATGCGACCATCAGACCTTCACCGTTGCCCGCAGCCGCTCTGTGCGATAGACTATCAGGGTCGATAAGCAGTTCGGTGTCACCCCGCGGCCGGGCGAACATGGCCGTCGGCGGCGGGGCAGGATGAGTACAACCCCAAGACGCCTCGGGTGCGATTGAAGAAGGGGCTCCCCTCATGCGGTGCAAAAAGCGGGTTCGTGCGTTCACACTGATCGAAATCCTGGTCGTCGTTGCCATCATCGCACTGCTGATTTCCATCCTGTTGCCGTCGCTGCAACGAGCCAGGGAACAGGCCAAGGTCGCCCTGTGTCTGTCCAACCTGCGGTCTCTGGGCGTCGCCGTGAGCGCCTATCTCAGCGCCGAGAAGGATCAGTTCTGCTGGTCGAAGCCCGGAGGATGGCCCGCGTCGAACTACCACGGCGGCAAGCGAGGCAATGGGGACGGCGAGCCGAGCTATCTGTCCGCGTACTGGTGGGGCCATACCCTCAACTTCCCGACAAAGGTACGGCCGTTGAACAAGTACGTATACGGCAAGGTGCAGAATGATCTCACCGAGCTTCGCGTGTTCGAGTGCCCCTCGGACTACGGCGTGAGGAGCCGCTTTTCCGCCACGGAGCCCGCCTCCAAGAAGACCGCTTACGAAGTCACCGGCACGAGCTACCAATCGAATGTGATCTGGTACACCTACCTCCAGGATGTGGAGGGGCTGCGAAGTTCTCCCGACGAGTTGGGACGGCGGGTGGGCCTGCTGGAGAAAAACATCATAAAGCATTTTCGCCGATTCGGGGCCAGCCGGTCGATCCTGCTCCAGGAGGACCCCTGCGACGTCGCGACCGGCGGCGTGCTGGTCGGCAGTTGGCCCCGGGACACCAAGATGCTCGGCTGGCACGGACAGTTCGACCGCCACTCATTGCTTTTCCTTGACGGCCACGCGGCGTACACCTATGTCAACTCGAAGATGAACCTCGATCACCGTCCGGGCGCGCCGACTTTCCAGGAGTGTTCACCGAACCAGTTGATCGTCAACCCGAAGGCTTGTGTCCACGGCACAAGCGACTGGATATCGCACCTCAACTATGGTGCCCAGTAGATTGGAGGCCGGCCGGCACCGGTGGGGAGCCGCCCCCATGGGGCATGTCTGAGCCGCCGTGGTACAGGCAACGCGATGGCCGCTGACAGTCAGAAACCTGGGCATCGGGGAGCTGGTTATGAGTAATGGCCGTGCCGAACAGTTGGAACCCTCCGGCAAGCGGAGAACCATCGGGCTGACCGTCGCCCTCGTCGCCCTGGTGATTGTCGCCGTCGCCGTCGCCTGGAAGAACCGGGAAGAGAAGCAGCCGGATACGCCCGAATCGGCGATGGCCTACATCTGCACCGAGTGCAAGCACGTCTATGGTCTGACGCCGGCCGGTTACGAGAAGCTCGCCGAGGAAGGCGGGATCAAGGCTCCCGACAATCGGGAGAGCGGCGGGATCGTCTTGTTTCGCTGCCCCTCCTGTGGCAAGTTTGCCGCGGTTCCGGCGGTCGAGTGCCCCAATGACGGCACCAAGGTAGCGCGCCGACTTCCAGACGCCAAACCGGGCCATTGCCCCAAGTGCAACTGGTCATTCTATCCCCGATAACAGATGTCTTGACGGGGTCCCGGACCGCTCATGCTCCAGAGAGGACGGCTCCCTTCGCCGCGAGCATCCTTGTCGACAGCCGCTTATCAGCGAGATGCAGGGCGCGACGCCGGCGGCATCACCCGAAGTGCCCGGTAGATGTGTACGTCGTGCGGGGCGAAGGTGTCGGTGAACGAGCCATCAACGGCCTGAAGCGTACGGTTTTCGTGTAGCACGGCGACCTCACCATCCTGCAACCCCGAAAACGTCACCTTGACCGTCTCGCCCTCGCGGGCGGCCGCGAGAATGTAGAGGTAGACGCTCGCCTCCTTCCAGCGGGCTTCGATCTGGGGAGCGCCGGTAAAACCCAGCGGATACTTCGAGTCCGGCAGGGTCAACACGGGATACAGTTCGCTTCCCGGCTTGATCTCGGCCAGGAGCGGCTTGAGCACCGCGCGCCAGAAGGTCCAGTTCCAGCCGAGTTCGGCGTCACGGCCGGTCAACGCGACCGGCATACCGAAAAACGAAACGCTATTGGCCCCGCAGATGATCGCCTGGTACAGCATGTAGCGCTCCTGGCGAAACGTGGGGAACATCAGCCGATTTTTCGGGTTGTGAGCCGGGTTCACGCCGCTCCAGCAAGCCTGCAGAACCATGAAAGGCATCTTCCCGCCCTTGGCCAGCTCCACCGTACGCCGTGTGTAGTCCCCCACCATGCTCAGCCCTTTGTTGGCCTCGAGAGAATGCTTGCCGGGCGGTTCACTCACCGGGTAGATGTCGATGCTCAGAACGTCGCAGGCCGCACTGTACGGGCGAAGCGTCTCCAGTGTGCCCCGAGGAGCGTGGCAGAACCACACCAGGCGATCCGGATCCAACTCGCGAATGAGGTCATAGGCCTCCTTGAGCGGCTCGACCGGAAGCTTGCCCCATTCGGGCTCATCCGCGCTCTTCCAGAAGAGGATGCCCGGGTGGCCGCGGTACTTGCGAATGAAGGTTTCCAGCTTGTCGCGCATACCCGGCTTGTTCAGCTCGACCATCTCGCGCAGAAACGGCCAGACGTACACGCCCCGCTGGTGGGCCGCATCGAGATAGCGGGAAAATTGCTCCTCAGCCTGGGGCGTCCATCCTCCGGGGGATGCGCCGCCGCGGACGACCGACATGCCCCCCTCGGCCATTTCCGCCCAGCCATCGCCGCCCTCGGGCGTCTGGAAATCGAGCGGCGGACCGGGGGCAAAGCCGATGAAGAAGTATGGACGGCCGTTGAGCATCAGCCGGCCGTCGGGGGTGATCGACAGCTTCACGGGGCCCCCGCCCTGCCCGGCCGTGGCTGGGCCGCCGCCAAGCAGAACCACCAGAAGGACCATCATGCACGATCTGCAAACGTTCATCCGTGCCTCCCGGCCTGCGTTGAGGCCACCACGCGGCCTATGATCTTGCGCGCCGCCCGTACCTGTGCGCGTCTGTCTGGCACTCCGTCCCCGGCTCGCCAGCACCGTGAGAGAGCGAGACAGGGCGTGTAAGGAAACCAGCCACGGATCAGCCTATCCGTACGGGCGGACAGGTGCCAACATGAGTACAACCGCCGGAAAAGTCGTCATCATCGGGGCCGGTGAGGTCGGCAGCACTTGTGCCTTTGCCCTGCAGATGCGCGGTGCCGCCCGCGAAATCGTCCTCATCGATGCCAATCGCCAGCGCGCCGAAGGGCAGGCACAGGACCTGGGCCACGGGCAATCGTTCACGCCGCCGGTGGAAGTCCGAGCGGGAGACTACCCCGACTGCGCCGGCGCCGAAGTCATCATCATCGCCGCGGGAGCGGCACAGAAACCCGGCCAGTCACGGCTGGACCTGGTCGGCACCAACGTCGAGATCTGCCGGTCGATTGTCAGCCGAATCGTCGAGCATACGCGCGAGGCCGTTCTGGTCATGGTCACCAACCCGGTGGATGTGCTGACCTACGCGGCCATCCGCTTCTCGGGCCTGCCTCGCGGCCGTGTCATCGGCTCGGGCACCGTTCTGGACACCGCCCGGTTCCGCTTCTTCCTCAGCCGTCACTGCGGCGTCGATCCTTCGAGCATCCACGGCTACGTGCTCGGCGAGCACGGCGACAGCGAAGTCGTCGCCTGGAGCATCACCACGCTGGCGGGCATGCGCCTGGCCGACTACTGCCGCGTCTGCCCGCATCAATGCCCGCCGCTGGACCGCGAGCAAATCGCCGCCCAGGTCCGCGATTCGGCCTACCATGTCATCGAGGCCAAGGGGGCGACCAATTTCGCCGTGGCCCTGGCGCTGCTGCGAATCACCACCGCGATTATCCGCAACGCGAACAGCGCTTTGACGGTGTCCACGCTGCTGCAAGGCGAATACGGCCTGACCGACGTCTGCCTCAGCGTGCCGGCGATCGTCAACCGCAGCGGGGCCGCCCGCCTCATCTGCCCGGAACTGTCCACCGAAGATCTGAACGCCCTCAAAGCCTCGGCCGAGGCCATCCGCAGCGTGCAGCGAAGCGTGGGCCTCGCCTGAAGTCCTCCATCGATAACCACGGACAAACACGCTCGCCCCGCCGAAGCCGGCCGGCCAACAGCTAACAGCTAATAGCTAAAAGCTAATAGCTAATAGCCAACAGCCAACAGCCAACAGCTTCTCCCGCCCACCGCGGCGAACCAGAAGGCGAAACCGCGGAATACCAGAAATACGCCAATCAACATACCAGGCAAACGCCGAAATGAGCATGCCGGAAGACAGGCCACAGCCACTAACTCAAGCCCTTATCCAGATCAAACCATTTTCCCTTCAAAAAAACCTTGACACGAGGTTAGGCGGGCGTTAGGATGCCCGCCCATGCGACACAGCTACCAAATATCGCTGGAAATCGCCGGGCGCGGAGGATGAGGGTATGGAGTACAACCTGCTCGATGAGAAGTGGATTCCTGTGCTGTACCTCGACGGGCGCTTTGATCGCGTTGGCATCCTTAGGGCCTTGACCGAAGCGGGCCGAATTCGCCAGATCGCGGCGCCGAACCCGATGGACCGCGTCGCGTTGATTCGGTTCCTAGTGGCGATCCTTTACTGGTGCAAGGGAAATCCGCGGGGGCAAGACGAGAAGGACCAGATCCTCCGCGATGGGCGGTTCCCGACGGAGTGGTTCGCCAAGTTGGAGCAACACCGAGAGTGTTTCAGCCTGCTCGGCGACGCGAAGCGGTTCTACCAGGATCCCAGCGCCAAGCGGTTACGGGCTGCGACCGACCTCTTGCAGGAGATTCCGACGGGCAACAACTTCTGGCATTTTAGGCATTCGACCGACGCCCAAGAGAGTCTCTGTCCCGCATGTTGCACGATGGGGCTGCTGAGGCTCCCGCTGTTTTCGGTGAGCGGCTTGCCCGACTTGAAATCGGGAATCAACGGAACGCCGCCGATTTACGCTGTCCCTATTGGCCGGTCACTGCTGCATACGCTTTGTCTCAACTGGATCCACTGTGTATCGCTCGGACTGCCCGTTTGGGAGGAGTTCAATCCGGCGTTGCTCGCGGGCGCACCGGTTCCGACCTTGAACGGACTCACGATGTTGTCACGACGGGTCTGGCTGCATGACCCCGCCGGCCCAGGGGGCTTGTGCATCGGCTGTGGCAGGCAGGAGTCGGCGCTCATTCGGATGTGCGAGTTCCAGAGCGCAGGAAAGCAGCAGAATGATGCTTGGGACGATCCGCACGTCATCTATTCAAAGAGGAAAGCGAAGGACGGATCGGTGAGAAGGAAGGCCCTCACCACGCCAGACCCCACGAAACCCCTTTTCCGGACGGACAAGCCGTGGACGTCGCTGCTGATGGAACCAACCTGGTTGAGCAGGTTCGGTGGCCATCCGGGTCATGTCCAATTGCTTGTGGTCGGTCTTGCCACCGACAAGGCTAAGAACATCGATGTCTGGGAACGTACCTGCGCGATACCACCACAGGTATGGAACGGCGTCGCCGGACCGGAGGCCGCCGGAAGGATCAAGATTTGGGATGAGGAAGGCAAGAAGTTGCCGGCACGGATGAAAGCCGGGGGCTCCAATTCGCGAGGCGTTGAGTTCACGGCCGCGACAGGCGCTATCCGGCCCGAGGTGGAAGCGCGAGTTTCTGCCCGTATTTCCGAGCTGCTGACGAGCCCTGAGGCGGGATGGGCTCAGGCGGTCCAGGAATACCGGCGGATGGCGTCGGTTGTCGCAAAGTCTCTTGCACCCGGGTTCACCACCCGGGCGCTTCAATGCCGCGAGCGAATTGCCGGGGTCGTTCCGCAGATGACGGTGAAGCCGGCTGCCGAGCCGAGGAAGTCCAGGGCGAAGAAAGGCGACGAACCATGACGGCCACGGAAGAATTCATCCGGACGCTGGAGGCGCTCAAGCCCGGGGACCTCGGGAAACTGCGGAATCTCGCGGGTTCGTCACTCGACGAATCGGTGGACGGCTTCGATCTCTTCGCCGGTCTCTGGTGGCCGCTCAGGCAGAAGAACCAGAGAGCGCCCCGTCGGGAAGTGGCCTGGCTGATTACCAAACTCTACGCCTTTTGCCCGATGCCCCAATCAGGCGGCGCAACGCTTGCTTCGCGGTTGGGGAGCCTGAAGGCCGCCGACGAACGCACGGCGCAACGGTGGCAAGAGAAGTTTGATAAACTGCTGATGCTCCCCCTGAACCAGATTGAACCCGAATTGCAGTGGGCGATCTCGCTCGTTAGGGACAATGGAGCAGGCTTGGACTGGGTGCAACTGACCGACGAGCTGTCCATCTGGGAACGAGAGGAAACACGCCTCAAATGGGCCAGACAGTACCTACGAATCACACGCTGACATTCTGCGAAGGAGAATCATATGTTGATCGAGATCCACGCGATTCAAAACCATAGCCCGGGCAATCTCAACCGCGACGATCTGGGCGCCCCCAAGACCTGCTACTTCGGTGGGGTGATGCGCTCGCGGATTTCGAGCCAGTGCATCAAGCGGAGTATCCGGACGAGCGAGCAGTTCAAGCTGCTGTGCGGCGGCATCCGCACACGCCAGCTTGCCAGGCTAGTCGCTGACAAGGTGACCGGGAAAGGCGATGTGAAAAAGCGAGCAGCGAAGCTTCTGGAAAAATGTGGCATCGCCCCGAAGGACGAGAACAAGAGCGATATGCTCGTCTACACAACACAGGAGGCCATCGGGAAGATCGCTCAACTGCTCCAAGACCATGACGGCGAGACGGATCAGCTTGCCGAGCAATGCGGGAGGCTCATTTCCAGCCTCGTTGCGGCTCCGGACATGGCGCTGGCGGGCAGGATGCTGGAGACGGGTGTACTCACGGATACGACGGTGGAAGCCGCGCTCCAGGTTGCGCATGCGATCTCCACACACGAAGCCCGCCCGGAGGTAGACTACTATGTCGCGGCCGACGATATCCCCGGCGAGGATGCCGGCGCCGGCTACGTTGACGAAGCGATGTTCGCTTCGGCCTGTTTCTACAAATACTTCTCCATCCACTGGGAGACATTGCTTAAGAATCTCGCAGGCTTCCCGGGTAACAAGGAGTTCCTGGCGGCCCATACCGTCGGTGCGTTTCTGCGTGGGGCTGCGCTGGCCAATCCCACTGGCAAGCAGAACAGCTTCGCGGCTCACAATCCCCCGGACGGCATCATTGTCGAGGTCAAAAGGAGCCGCTGCACCCCAATCAGCTACGCCAACGCCTTTGCGTCACCGGTGCCAAGCAAGGGGCCGCGCGATCTCGTGTCGCAGAGCATCGCCCAACTGGGCCAGTACGTGCATGATCTGGATACCGGCTACGGGAAGGACGCCAAGGACAAGCGGTTCTGGTTCTCTCCCAACCTGCGTTACCGGCTGACCTACCTCAACGAAAAGAAGGATCAATCATGCGCCGACCAGAATCTGAAGTCGCTCGATGAGCTGGTGGCGGTAGTGGTCAAAGAGATCGGCTTCGACTGGGCGGAAGTCCAGACGGTTACGGTCTGGTGAGGAGGTGCGGCCATGAGGGCGAACACGCTCTTCCTTCGGCTCGAAGGCCCGCTCCAATCTTGGGGCGACCAGGGGTCGAAGTTCGTCATACGAAGAACGGCCGAGGCGCCGACAAAGTCGGGCGTTGTTGGCCTGCTTTGCGCGGCCCTGGGCGTTTCGCGCGCGGATGCGCGGCGGCGACTGGTCGAACTGAATGCCCTCCGACTGGGTGTTCGCATCGATCGCCCGGGGGTCCGGTGGTGGGATTACCAGACGGTGGGCGCGGGAATGCAGATGCGGATCGCCGAAGCCGAAGGAAAGACCAAGCCCGGGGCGATGCTCACCCGCAGGGAGTATCTGTGCGACGCCAGTTTCCTCGTCGCGATCCACGGCGATCCCACGCTGATCGACTCGTTGCATGCGGCGCTGTTGGATCCGACCTGGCCCCCGTACCTAGGCCGGAAGTCGTGTGCCGCGTCCGTTCCGCTCCTGGGTCGAAACGATGAGCCAGGAACGGGAGAGTTTGCCGATCTTGAGAGCGCGATTCGATCCGTTCCCTGGCGAAAGCGCGCAAGAGAAGACCCCGTGCCCGATGTGGTGGATTGTCTGCTGGAATGGAGTGCCGCCCTGCCGGGCGATTCCGTGCCGCCGGAAGCGGAGGTCTGGTACGACGTCGCCCAGTCGTTCGACGTACCCGGCCATCAGGCGAGATTGGTGATCCGTAGACAACTGACGGTCGGCGACGGCAAAGACATCGGTCTAGGTACGCCGAGACAGAACCATACCCCGCCCCCTCCGCGCCCCCGGGCGGATTATGCTAATACCGAGTACCGCAGGAAACGTCAGACCCGCCTGGATGCTGATCGTGGCCTGTGTGTCTTCTGCAAATCTGCGGGCACAACCGTTCAGCACATCACCTACCGTCGTGCTGGTGGCGGGGAGAGCGTCGATGACCTCCGGTCGCTATGCAGGTTGTGCCATGACGCCGTAACCATGATCGAGTACGGCCTGGGGATGGACCTGGACCGCATCAACCCCGAAGAGGCGAAGTGGCGCGACAGGATCATCGCCAAGCGGGACGAGATGATCCGCTTTCGTTCGCTGGAAACCCGCCGCCGGCGTCTGAACGCCGAGGAGGTCGAATAGCGATGTATCTGTCCTGCCTCCTGGTTGACGTTGGAGCCAATCCTGACCGCCCGCGTCCCGGGCGGTTGTGGCTCCGCAACCTCTACCGTGTCCACCAACGCCTGTGTATGGCGTTTCCCACGAAGGCCTGTAAGACCGATGACCCGGCCTTCCTCCAACCGTACGATCCGGACCGTTTCGGGCACGTGCACACCCCGCGTACTGTGGACAGCGCATTTCTCTTCCGCCTGGATCCTCAGCCCGGCGGAAATCCCGTGATCGTGGTTCAATCCGCAATTGAACCGGACTGGGACTACGCCTTCCATAATGCCGCCTACCTCCTGGCGGCCGCGCCTGAGACCAGACCGTTTGAGCCGGGATTCGCAGCAGGCAGGCGTCTGCGGTTTCGCCTGAAGGCAAACCCGACAAAGAAGAAAGATACGCTCACCAAGGAAGATCGCCTCAACAAGCTTCCTGGCCGCCACGGGCGCCGCGTCCCCGTGCCAACAGATCATCTGTGCAAGTGGTTGGATCGCCGCGCCGAAAGCGGCGGCTTCCGCCTCAAGGACCAGCCGGCCATCGAGGTCGGCTATGTGTATCTCAACGCGAACCCCTCTGCTGGTGGCGGTCAGCGTCTGCGGTCTGTTCTGTACGACGGAGTGTTGGAAGTTGCAGATGCTGATCGTTTCCGCGAAACGCTGATTTGCGGCATCGGTCCCGCCAAGGCCTTTGGGTTTGGGCTGTTGTCGGTGGCGCCGGTACGGTAAGGATGCATGCTACTCGCGATACCAGTTAAGACCGTCCCTGGTGTCGGCCGATCTTTGAAAAGTAAATACGTTACGGTTCGCCGGGAGAGTGGCCCATGGAAGACCTTCGGCAATTGCCCCGTTTTGACGACAGCCTGAGTTACCTGTACCTGGAGCATGCCCGGAGACGAAGTCACCCAGGTCCTGGAATCGCTCAGACCCACCAAAAGCGGACGACGGCCGGGAGCCATGATGGTCTATACCACTAACGCCGAGCAGGGTTTCGCCGTCCGAACTGCCGGCCAGACCCATCGAACCATTCAAGACTTCGAGGGCCTTCTCCTCGTAAAAACGCCTCGGAAGGCGTGATTCTTCAGTGTTGTCCCCACGCACGTGGGGGTGAACCGTCCCTCGCCTCCAGCCGGGTCACCCGCAGGGAGTTGTCCCCACGCACGTGGGGGTGAACCGAAACCGTGCCGCCCATCTTCGCGGATTGCGTCGTTGTCCCCACGCACGTGGGGGTGAACCGTCGTACCCCAAGGCCTTAAAAAAATGCGCGCACGTTGTCCCCACGCACGTGGGGGTGAACCGGGCTGTCCGGGCGGGGCAATGGTGAATGGGGCCGTTGTCCCCACGCACGTGGGGGTGAACCGGCCCCGCGAC
The DNA here is from genome assembly GCA_030372985.1 of Phycisphaerae bacterium. Taxonomy (GTDB): domain Bacteria; phylum Planctomycetota; class Phycisphaerae; order UBA1845; family PWPN01; genus JAUCQB01. The sequence goes on along the minus strand of JAUCQB010000120.1, from coordinate 136,262 downwards.
CAACGTCGAGCTGGCCCGGCTCGTTGTCCCCACGCACGTGGGGGTGAACCGAGCGAGTGTTTCCGCCAGGCCCACCGCCTGGCCGTTGTCCCCACGCACGTGGGGGTGAACCGGGCATCGCGGGCTACCTGGACAGCAGGCCAACGCGTTGTCCCCACGCACGTGGGGGTGAACCGCGCCGGAAGGTCGAGGGCTCGATGCCCAGGATCGTTGTCCCCACGCACGTGGGGGTGAACCGATGCGGGTCAACTGCATCGCCATCCCGAAGTATGTTGTCCCCACGCACGTGGGGGTGAACCGAGCCAACAGCTTCTCAGCAAAGGGAATTCTGACGTTGTCCCCACGCACGTGGGGGTGAACCGGTGGTCAGGGATGGCCGATACGCCACTCAATCGTTGTCCCCACGCACGTGGGGGTGAACCGCGATGATCCTGTCGGCCATGTACGGCAGAGGAGGTTGTCCCCACGCACGTGGGGGTGAACCGTCCTTGGCCATCACCGCTCGCAACGCCATGGACGTTGTCCCCACGCACGTGGGGGTGAACCGAACGGCGCCAAGCCCAGCATCGTGTTCTCGACCGTTGTCCCCACGCACGTGGGGGTGAACCGAGTCCGTCGGGGTTGGCCGCGGGGTCGTCGACGTTGTCCCCACGCACGTGGGGGTGAACCGGACACGCCGGCCAACCGGCTCTTGCGGGTGTGTTCCTCGGCCCGGCAATACCCGAAAAGACCTTTTTGTTAGAACTTGGACCGTCCATGTGAGCCCTGCCGGCCGTCGTGCACAAGACCGAAACAGGTTTCCGGCCGGCTCCTTACTCCCCCCACGCCCCGACGGCCAGTCCGCGTTTTCGGCGTGCGTCGGCGGGCAGAGCCTGCTCTGTCTTCCGGGGTTTTTCGTGGCCGGCCCCTATCGGCGTTCATCTGCGTGAACTGCGGGCAAGAAGAGAAAACGGTCAGCCCCTCGACTTGGCTCGGGACAAGCGGTCAGCCCCTCAACTTCGCTCGGGACAAGCGGTCAGCCCCTCGACTTCGCTCGGGACAAGCGGTCAGCCCCTCGACTTGGCTCGGGACAAGCGGTCAGCCGTCGTGCGGGGAGGGCCGACGAGGGCGTCGGCCCCACTTGTTTTCGAGCCGGATGACCTGCCGGCCAGGCTGGACCAAGACAATGATGTCGACCAGGCAGACAGCGACCTTTGTGTGGGCCGGATCAGCGGGCCGGGGCGTTCAGGGACCCGGATTGCCTGCGGTAGCGGCGGTGGCGACGTGGGGCGTTCCTGAAAACGGAGCGGATGAAACCGGCGTCCGCAAGCCCCTCTCCACTACCTCTTCTTCGATCGCCTGCCGTACGAGGATTCGAGGTCGGTCAGGAGCTTCTTGTTGGCGATTTTGTCGGTGTCGTTCATGCGGTCGACGATCAGCCGGCCGTAAAGGTGGTCCATTTCGTGTTGCCAGATGCGGGCCATAAGGTCCTCGCCCACCCGGTCGATCGGATTGCCGGCCAGGTCCCGGGCCTGGATGCGACACCTTCTGGCTCGTCGAATGTTGGCCCTGACATCCGGGAACGACAAACACCCCTCCTCCGCCTCCACCGTCCCGACCAGATCGGATAAAACGGGGTTGATGTAGACCGCGTTGTCCTCGGGTTTGCCCGTCGGATTGGCCACGAACAGAAGGCGGGAAACGCCAACCTGTGGAGCTGCCAGGCCCACCCCCTGCCCCCGCAACATCATCTCAAACATCCGCTCGACCAGCGCCGCCAGGCCGTCGTCAAAAGCCTCGATCGGCTCGCATTTGCGTCGCAACCGGGGATCAGGATATCGGACGATGGAGGACGGCAGGGTCTCGACAAGCATCTCCATTTTCCTGTATCGGCGGCCTTCGGGAAAGCCGTCCAGGCTTTTCTCGACCGCGGGCCGCTATGCATCCTGGCCCAATTATAGCACTCCAGCCGGCTGACGGCCAGCCGCCGGGAGCCGTTCGCCTTGACCCGTGGGCCTGTCGTGATACCATTGAGCACAAAGGACCTCGGTCAGCGTGAAGGACGCGGCGGCGCCACACTCAGGGGCGCGGCGGGGCACGTGCGCGGGCGGCCCGCACTGCGGCTCCGGGCATCGGACATGGCTTGCCGCGATGAAGGACCCTGCGATGCCACGCCGGATCGAGTCGGGATTCCCTGAAAAACACAGGACTTATGGCTAGAAGCTCCGACATCTCGGCAAGACCCACGTTCGGCCCCGACGAGATCGCCAAGGCCCGGGAGTGTTTCCGAAGGGCCCAGGAACTTGTCGGCAAAAAGAACTATGACTATGCCATCGAGCTGTACATCCTCGGGCTCGGCCATTGGCCCGAGGCCGTCGAGGAGGGGCACAACCCCTGCCGGGCGGCGGCCTTGTTTCGCGGCCCGAAAAAGGTCGGCTTCGTCGACCAGATGAAGTACAAGACCTCGGGCAAGGACTACAAGACGTGCATGCTCAACGCCGAGCGGTTATTGTCCATGGACCCCCGGAACATCGGGTACATGGAAGCCTTGTTCAAGAACGCGGCCCAGGCCCGCTTCGACAAGACCGCCATGTGGATCGGCGAGATCCTGGCCGACGCAGTCGTTCATGAAGCCAAGCCGAACCCCGCCCGCTTCATCACCTTGCGCCAGAACTACGAGATGCTCGGCGACCTGAACGCCGAAGGCGACCCGCCACTGGCCATTGAGGCAATGGACCGCGCGGTGGACGCCCTTTCGAAGCTCCGGGCCCTCAAACCCCACGATGGCGAACTGGCCGTGGCCCTCCGCGACGTGGCCGGAAAACTGACCATCCTGAAAGGCCGATATTCGTCGGCCGAGTCGTTCACCGACTCCATCGTGGACAAGGCTTCGCAGCGCGATCTTCACGACAAGGACCGGCTGGTCCAGTCCGACGACCGTCTCGACAGCCTCATCGCCCAGGCCCAGCAGCGCTACGAAGCCGATCCCACGAACGGAACCAAGATCCATGAACTCGTGGATCTTCTTTGCCGTCGCGAGCAGGACGCGGAGGAAACCAAGGCCATCAGAATCCTGCTCAAGGCCCATGAACAGAGCGACGAATACCGCTACAAGCTGCGAGCCCACGACATTTACATGAAACAGCTTCGGCGCAAGGCTCGTCTGCTCGATGAAGCCAGGGATCCGCAGGCACACGCCGCCAGGGCCAAGCAACTCAAGGTCGAGCTGGCCGTCTACAAGGAACGCGTGGAGCAGTACCCGACCGAGTTGAGCTACCGTTTTGAATACGGCCGGCGGCTGTTCGAGGCCGGTCGCTTCGACGACGCCATCCCCGTCCTCCAGGAGGCCCGAAACGAACCCAAGAACCGGTTCCGCTGCAGCCTGTACATAGGCCGGTGTTTCTACGAGAAGGGCTTTCACAAACAGGCGGCCAACGTCTTCCGAGAGGCCATCGGGACCTACGAAATCCCCAACGACGACCTGGGCAAGAGACTCCATTACTGGCTGGGGCGCTCCCTCGAGGCTGACGGCAACATCCCGGAAGCCTTGAAAATCTACGGTCAGCTTATAGAATGGGACTATAACTACCGTAAGGGAGATGTTCGGAAACGCATAGAAGGCCTTCACGGCAAGAGTTAAGATAACCAGAGGAGATTCAACTAGTGGCTCATTCACTCTCCGCCAAGAAGCGGATACGACAAAACGCCAAGCAGCGGGCCAAGAACCGGGGCCGCAAGCGGGCCATCAAGGCAGACCTCCGCGAGTTTGAGGCAGCCCTGGCCGCCAGCGACAAGGCCAGGGCCGCGGAGGCCCTGACGGTCGCCATGAAACAGATCAGCAAGACCGCCGCAAAGGGCACGCTTCACAAGAACGCCGCCAGTCGGCGGATCTCACGTCTCCAGAAAAAGTACAACGCTCTGGCAGCCAAGGCGTAAGCTGCCCTCGTCGGACAGGCCAGTCAAGATGATCCACGGGCGATCAATCGGTCGTCCGTGTTTGTTACAGCTCGGCAAGCCGGAGATCCGTCTCTGACGCCACTCACCAGGCAAGTTCTATCCCGTCTCCGCGTCCTGCTCCGGCGCTGTTTGTGCAGCCCGGATCGCCCGGAACGGTTTCATCTGCCGGCCCCTGCCAGTAGTATCTCGTTGTTTCCCTGAGGATGAACCACGGAACGGACCAGGTTCTCCGAGGCGAGCCATGACTCAGCCCAGTGATAAGCCTTATGTCAGCCGGGCAGGAGAGAAACTGGCTGCCGCCCTGGACGCCTTCGAGATCGAGCCTCGCGGTTGGACCTGTGCGGACCTCGGCAGCAATGTCGGGGGCTTCGTGGACTGCCTGCTCCGCCGAGGGGCCGGCCGCGTCTATGCCGTCGACACGGGCTACGGCGTCCTGGCCTATGCGCTGAGGACAGACCCTCGCGTGGTGGTCTTAGAACGGACCAACGCCATGCACGTCGCGCTGCCGGAACCGGTCGACCTGGTGACCATCGACGTGGCATGGACCCCGCAGAATCGTATTCTGCCGGCGGCTATCAAGCTGCTCAAACCCACCGGGAGAATCATCTCCCTGGTCAAACCCCATTATGAGACCGACCGCAAGCGCCTGCGGCACGGCGTACTCGACCCGGCTGACGCCAAGGCCACTTTTGAGGCCGTCTGTGCCCACGTCGAGGCCGAGGGGCTGGCCGTCGCCCAGTGGATCGAAAGCCCGATCAAGGGTCAAAAAGGAAACGTCGAGTTCCTGGTCCTGCTCAAAGCGGTAGAATGACAGGCATGCAAGCCAGCCAGGCACACCCGCCGGTCCCGGACCTCCATCTGCGGGTCATGCTCTGGACCGCAATCTGCGGCATCAGCGCTGCTCCAAGCTTCCTCTGGGCTTTGAAGGCAGGTGCACCGAACCTTCGTTTCGACGTCGCCGCAATGCTCACGGGCATCGCAATTGTCACCACTGTTTACGTCTGGGCTACGGGCACACGATGCGTGGTTCGCCTTCAGGCTCGCCCGCGGGTGGCCCGGGCCTTTCGCATCGGCTATCTTGTTCGCCTTTTTTTGTCAGGACTGCTCCCCCTGGGAATGGCAGTCGATGTGATCCCAGGTGTCATCGGCTCGTTGATCGTGGACTGTCTGAGTGGAGGGGGAATCACGTACGCCGACCGGATGGGTGTGCGGGTTTCGTTTCCGGCGACTCTGGCCATCACGCTATTGCAGGGTCTATTCCTGAACCTGATCGGGTTCACCTTTATGGCGATCGTGTATGGAATGCTGCCAAGGTCTTTGGACAATTCGAGTCTGGGCCTTTGCGAGAGGTGCGGGTATGACCTGCGGGCCTCCTACGAGTTCGGCCGCTGCCCGGAGTGCGGCACGCCCTGCGTCCCGCCCCCGGACTGGGACAGCTCTCAGGCCAATCTGACCGGTCGAAGGGCTTGATGACCCCTATGCACTCAGTGGCTCCCGCAATCAGACGGACTGCGTCAGCAGCGATCACGGCGACCTGCTCAGCCGACGAGTCCGACAAACCAATTGACCAACAGACCAACAGACTGACAGACCAACAGACCGCCGGACCCCTCTCACCATCCGCTTCGCACGACGCGTCGGCGAGGCTTGAGTCGTCGGGAGGTACGATGCCCCACAGAGACCGGTCTGGCCTGCGGCTGATCGCTCGCAACGGACGCCGTTTGCAGGTGCTGCTCTCTCACGGCCGGCGGCGTCCCTCTCATGGCATGCTGAGCAGGTGCAACCCGCCCGCGCCGCTGTTGCGGGTTTGAATGCGTCGCCCGCTGGGGATGCGGCTGACTCACCGCCGGATGCGTCTCGGGCACGGCGAGCTTCGGTTTGTCCGGACTCACCGGGATCGGCCTGCGAATCAGCCGCTCGATGTCTTTGAGGTACGGTCGTTCCTCGCTGCCGCAGAACGAGACCGCCAAACCCGATGCCCCCGCCCGGCCGGTCCGGCCGATACGGTGCACGTAGGTTTCCGGCTCGTTGGGCAGGTCGTAGTTGATCACGTGCGAGATTTCATCAATGTCCAGACCGCGAGCGGCGATATCGGTCGCGACCAGTACCGGCGGCGAGCTGGACTTGAACCGGGCCATCGCTCGTGTGCGGGCGTTCTGGCTCTTGTTGCCGTGAATGGCCTCGGCGCAGATGCCGGCTCGTGACAGATGCCGGGCCACGCGATCCGCACCATGCTTGGTCCGGGTAAACACCAGCGCCCGCGTGATGGCGTTGTTGTTGAGGAAGTACTTGAGCATCCCCGGCTTGCCCGTCTTCTCAACAAAGTAGACGGACTGCATGACGGTATCGGCGGCGATCGACGCGGCCGCAACTTGAACACTGACCGGCTTTCGCAGGATTTCGTTTGCCAGTTCGCGGATCTCGGCCGGCATGGTCGCAGAGAACAGCAGTGTCTGCCGCTTCGTCGGGACCTTCGCGACAATCCTGCGGATGTCGCGGATGAACCCCATGTCCAGCATGCGGTCGGCCTCGTCGAGGACCAGCACTTGCACATGCTGTAGATCAACAAGCCCCTGCTCCATCAGATCGAGCAAGCGGCCGGGGGTAGCGACAAGGATGTCGATTCCCTCCCGCAAAGCACGGGCCTGCGGGTTCTGGTTGACACCGCCGAAAATGACTGTGTGACGCAAGGGTGTGTTACGGCCATAAACCCCGAAACTGTCGCCGATCTGGGCGGCCAGTTCGCGCGTCGGCGCGAGAACCAGCAAGCGGATCGTCCGGGTGTTCCCGTGGTCCCGCGGGTGAGTCTGACCGAGCCGCTGCAGGATCGGCAACGCGAACGCGGCCGTCTTGCCGGTGCCCGTCTGGGCACAGCCGAGCACGTCACGGCCTTCCAACACATGTGGAATCGCCTTGACCTGGATCGGCGTGGGGATGGTGTAGCCTTCGGCGACCACCGCACGAAGGATCGGCTCTGAGAGCCGCAAGTCTTCAAATCTCATCAAACATCTCTTCTGAATGTGGCGAGTGTGGATTGTGCCGGGGAATGAGGCGGCCGCACGTTGCGTCCTGATAAGCCATCGGTACCTGGCCTTGATCCAATGGCTATTCGCCCACTGAACTCGGATAAGTATAGCAGGACTCGGCCAACAAGTCCAGTACCACCCCTAACCCTGCCCCAACGAGGCCAGAACGTCGTCGGGCAACTCGAAATTGGAGTAGACATTCTGGATATCGTCATGTTCCTCGAGCGCCTCGACAAGATTGAGGACTTTCCTGCCGGCCCCGGCGTCAACCGGGACGGTGTTGGAGGGTACCATCGACAACTCCGAGGACTGTGGGGTGATTCCGGCCGCAGTTAACGCCGCCCGCAGCGGCTCATAGGCGGCCGGCTCGCAGGTGATCTCCCAGACATCGTCGGATTGCCTGTAGTCGTCGGCCCCGGCCTCCAAAGCGATTTCGGCGATCTTGTCCTCATCGGCGGCGCTGACAGGAACGGTCACCTGCCCTTTGCTGCTGAACATCCAGGCCACGCAGCCGGCGCTCCCGAGGGCCCCGCCGTGACGCTCGAAGATCTTCTTAACCTCGGGCGCGGTCCGGTTGCGGTTATCCGTCAGGGCGTCACACAAGATGGCGACGCCGCCGGCTCCGTAGCCTTCGTAGCGAACATTCTCGTAACTCGCGCCGCCCAGTTCGCCGGTGCCCTTTTTGATGGCGTTCTCGATCGTATCCTTGGGCATGTTGGCTTCGCGGGCTTTGTCAATCGCGTAGCGCAGCGGCAGGTTATCCCGTGGGTCGCCCCCCCCGCGGGCAGCCACGATGATGACCCTCGCCAACTTGCTCCACAGACGCCCTCGGCGGGCGTCAGTAACGCCTTTCTTGTGTTTGATCCGTGCCCAATGGGAATGACCAGACATTCGACGTCTCCTCTATTACACCGGCCGGCGACAGGCCGGTTTTCGACCGCTATCCAACTCCGTCAACCTGGCAGGGCTGCACAAAACGTGACTTCAATATGCCGAAGCCTGCCCACTCCCCTCCCTCGACTTTACCCCATAAGGCATCCATGACTCAAGGGGAGCCTCGCCAAGAGGCTACTCGGCGGGTGCCGAGGCTTGCGCGACACCAAGAGGAGCAACAACCGGCTCCCTGTCAGCAGCCACCGCAGCCAGCTTATCCTTGAGACCGGCGACGAGGCGCTCGTTCGGCTCCGTGGTGCCATCGGCCAGTTGCCGCTCATACAACTCCAGCGACCTTCGCCAGTTGTCGACCGCCCTGGCCTTCTCGCCCTGTCGCCACCAGGCATCGCCCAGATGGTCATGGATGACCGCGTCATCGCCGTGCTCCTGGCCGGCCGCCAACTGCAGCCAGCGGCACGCATCGTCAAGCTTGCCCTGCTTGTAGAAAACCCATCCGAGGCTGTCCAGATAGGCCGCCTGGCGGGGGCTTTCACCCACTGCCAGCCGCAGCATCCGCTCGGCATCGGTTAGGTTTTTGCCTGCGTCGGCCAGCGTGTACCCCAAATCGTTGTTCAGGCCCACGTCCGCGGGCATGAGCTGGTAGGCCTGACGAAGGTATTCCTCCGCCAGATTGTGCCGCCCCTGACGCTGAAAAATGTAGGAAAGGCCCCGCAACAACTCAACCCGCCGCGACTCATCCTGCTCCTGCTCCAGCAGCCCGGTCAGGTAGGTGATCGCGTCATCCGTCCGGCCCTGTTGAGCCATGAGCATGCCGACGGTGCGACGCTGCTCGAAAACCGCACCATCCAGTTCATGACGCGTCACGCCACGGCCGTCACCGGGCAACTTCTCGGCGGTGTTCATCCACTCGCGAGCGGTCGCTATCGCGTCCTCGTAGCGGCGAGCCCGGCTGTGTGTGGTCTGAAGACTGTAGAGCAGGACCAGTTTCTCATCGACCTTGGTTGCCGCGGCCGCCAGACTTCGCTGAAGCTCGATGGCTTCATCGAAACGCCGTGAGGCCAGAAACACGTCGGACAGCATGCGCAAGAGCCGCGAATCTGGCGGCGATTCATCGAGCCACTTGACCACCTGGGTAACGGCCTCGTCATGACGTCCAGCCCCAACCAGTCCGCCATAGCCTCCGAATCGGCCTACCGTGCCGATCGGCGCTTCCGTCGCCAGACCGATGAGCCACGCTCGAACGTTGGCATCCTCCGGATCGGATTTCAGCCATTCCCTGCAACGGCGGATGTAGCCGGCGTAGTCCTTTGCGGACTCGTCCGCCGCGAGCTGGAACCAGCGGTAAATGGCAAGCTCGGGCCCAGCGGTTTTGGATTCCGGGTCGATCTCGGCAAGCCATCGCTCCGCCAGCCGACGGGCATCGTCCGGACGACCGAGCCGGCGGTACGCCTCCATCAGCCGGCCGCGGTATACACCAGGAAACTCGTCCTTGCCCTGCCGTTCGAGCAGACGCTCGTAAATCGGAATGGCGGCGTCGAATCGCTGCTGGGTCATCCGGAGTTCGGCTAAGGCTTGTAGATAAGCCACACGATTCGGATGCAGGGTCAGGATGCGCTGATATTCAGCGGCCGCGGCCTCGAACTCCAGAACCCGGGTCAGGGTCATGGCCATCATCCACCCCGCCTGCCCGGATCGCGGAAAGTCGGCTACCATTTGCGCCAACACCTCGCGGGCAGGCTCATAGTCCTGGAAGGTCAGCAGGCTGGCCGCCAGATCTTCCCGAGTCCTTTCGTCCTCCGGATCGGTCTGAATCAGTGACCGCAACACGTCGCCATAAGACCGGCGATCACGATCCTGAAGGAATCGCAGCAAAGCGGCCGTCCGAATCGTCGCAGGATCGCGAGGACCTCGCCTCTGCATCTCGGCGAACTCCAGCGCCACCCGGCCGGCGACCACCGCCGATGTGAAACCCCCGCCGGCGCTCATCAGGCTGCGAATATAGCCCTCGCGACCCGGCATGTGATTCGGGTTGGCGGTGATGACCGCCTGATATTGCCGCTGGGCCTCGCGGATTTGGTCACGACGCTCGTGCAGCCTTGCCAGCAGCATCATGCTGTTGACATCGTCGCCGTTGATCCTGATCGCGGCCTCATAGTGCTCGATGGCTCGATTCCAATCGTCCAGCCCGTCATAACATTGGCCCAGCAAACGCTGCACAAGGTGCGAAGGAGGACCGGCCTGGGAGGCCTTCTTGAGAACCGCAATCGCGTCATCCCACCGACAACGGTGCATGTACAGCTCGGCCACGCCCATGGTCGCCGGCAGGAAACCCGGCACATGCTCAGCCGACCGGTCGAAGAAGCTGCGGGCCTCTTCAATGCGATCGAGACGGTCACAGAGATGGCCCAGAAGATAGTTGTAGGCCGCCGCGAGGACGGCGTCGCCGGGCTGTGCGGGCACCAGCCGCCGAATCTCGCTTTCGGAAGAGGCTTCGTCGGCAACGCGCCCCGCGATCGACACAGGTGCCTGATCAAGCTCCCGGTTGGCCTTCTCATAGACAACCGGATCGGCGGCCAGCATCTGGGTGAGGGCCAGGAGCCAGCCCGGCCAATCTTTGCGGAGCCGTTGAATCGAGATCAGTTTCCATTTTGCCTCCGAGGACTTCGGAAACCGATCGGTCAGTTCCTGGAGCGTCGCTGCCGCCTGGTCGTATCGCCCGGCATCCGCCAGGGCGTCGCAATACAGCAGATTCAGTTCCAGGTTGTCGGGCTGCCCGGCCACGACGTCTCGCATGGCGGCGACCCCCGCTTCCGCCCGGCTCGCGGCCCGATGCAAACCCAGCAGCAACTGGACCGCCTCACGGTTCCCCTGACTGTCGGCGACGAATCGGCGCGACTCGGCCATGGCCTCTTCCAGGCGACCGGCATGGGCAAGCATCCGCACGCAATCGGCGCGAAGATCGAGATCTTTCGGCGATTCAGCCGCAGCGATCTTCAGTGCATCGGCGGCCGCAGAGTAGTCTCCGAGGTAGCTGTGCGCCCGGGCCAGGCGAACGGCGACCGTCCCTCGCTGCTGCCGGACAATCGAAGCCAGCTCGGCGTTCTCCTCGATCTTGCCGCCCAGGGAACGGACGCCCTTCTCGAACAAGCCCAATTGTTCCGCCGCGGCCAGGTAGTACCTTTCCTGATCCAGCAGGAGGCCCAATCGGTAATGAGTCAGAACGAGGTAGTGGACCTCGTCCGGCGATGTCTTGCACTTCAACGCCGCCCGGTAGGCACGAACGGCTCCCGCCGTTTCTCGTCGCTTCTCCGCCAGCCGGCCGACGACATAATGACTCACGAGATCGCTGGGACGCAGAGTCAGCGCGCGGCCGGCCGACAGGCCCGCTCGCTCATCATTACCGGCCATCAGGCTGGCGAGGCCGACAAGTCGATGCGCCTCGGCCACGCCTGCGTCCGTCCGCAGCACCTGTTCGAGCATCCCGAGAGCCTCGGTGGGCTGTCCCTTCTTGAGAAGTTCACGGGCTTGCGATAGTCGGCGGCGAACGGCCTCGGACGGTTCCGCACCCTTCTCCTCCGCGGCGGCCGGAGGGGGAGGATCATCCGGTATTTCCGCAAGGGAAAGCGCAGCTCGGGTGCGATCGAACTCCGGCGGAGGCTGTATCGGAGGCAGCCACGACAGCCGGACCGGACCGCCAACCGGTCGCACAGGACTCTCGCAGCCGACCAGCACGCAGATCAGAGCCAGAGACGCGACCGGCAGTCGGCACGGTTGACGGCCCCACGTTCGCAACATCACACGCCTCATTGCCTCACCGCGTCCCACCCACGGCAACATCCGACACCTGCCGGACGTTGAGCGCAAGCGCCACCCCGGCAAAACGCCTGCCTCGCAGGGAGACCCCATCACCGGCTACGGGATGACCTTGTTCAGTGGATAGACGACGATCCCCGTTCCGCCGGCCTTCTGCAGTTGCGGAACCAGTTGTCTCTCCACAACCGCCTCAAGAATAACCTCCACCGCCGCATATTTCTCGTTGGCCAGCGACGAGATGGTCGGCGACAGTTCCGCGGGCAGGATCCCGAGAAGTCTGGGCAGGTTCGCCTTGGGAACATTGAGTTTCAATCCGACCTTGGCCCGCGCCTCGATCGCCCCCTTCAGCAACAGCGCCAGGGCGTCGATCTTCTCCCGCTTCCATGGGTCTTCGTAAGCCTGCTTGTTGGCGATGAATCGCGTCGTGGACGAGAGTATCTCGTCCACGATCTTGAGGTTGTTGGCCCGCAGCGACGACCCGGTCTCGGTCAACTCGACGATCCCGTCCACCAGGCGCGCTTTGACCTCCGTGGCTCCCCAACTGAATTCCACGCGGACATTGAGCCCCCTGTTCTCAAAGTATCGCCGGGTGACGTTCACCAGCTCGGTGGCCACGATGCCCCCGTCGAGATCTTCCGGCCCGCGCGCCTTGGATTCGTTCGGCACGACCAGCACCCAGCGGGCAGGTTTGCTGGTGGTCTTGGAGTACGTCAGCTCACACACTTCATGCACGTCGCTGCCGTTTTCACAGATCCAGTCATACCCGGTCAGGCCGGCGTCAATCACGCCGTCCTCGACGTACCGGCTCATCTCCTGGGCACGGAACATCACGCAGGACAGCTCCGGGTCGTCAATCGACGGGTAGTAATCGCGGCTCGAAACGTTGAGGGTGAAACCCGCCCGGTGAAAGAGATCAACCGTCGAGTCCGTCAGGCTCCCCTTGGGGATGCCAATTCTGAGAACGTGATCCTGTGCCAATGAATGATTCTCCTTGAGAACACTGCGAGCCGGTAGCCAGTGATTGCGTTCGACTCGATCGAAAACCGGCTTGTTCCTGGTCTCGACGCTTCAACCCTCATTTCCGCTTGACGGTCTTGACCGGCCGCCTTGCAGACGATTTGACCCGCCGGCCGGCCGAAGGCGACGACCGGGGAGGCTTGGCTCTCTTCGGTGATCCTTCCCCCCGGCCCGACGCCGAACCGGCGATACGCTTGCCGCCGGCCGGCTGGGGGTCTCTGCCTCGGGAGGGCTCCTCGGGAGCCGGTGGGCTCGCTCCCGGACCGAGTTCAGACGCGGGAAGGTCGGCGGGGCCCGCAATGGCCGCCTCCGGAAGTCGCAACCCGCGGCTGGCCACGTAACGATCCAGAAGCAACGTCCAAGCCGCAGCATCCGAGGCGCTGACATGGTGCTCCAGGAAACTCTGAACCTCCGGCAGATCCGCCACCGGGTCCACCACCTCATCCTTCCGCAACACCTGGAGCGTCAGATCATCCACCGGTATCGCATGGCCGCCGAGGCTGAACAGCGTGACGCTGGCGGCCGCGCAGCGGTCCACTCCTTCCAGGGACTCGAGGTATTCGCGAGCTTCACGCCGACCTCGCTGCTTGAGAAAGGAAAGGTCGAGCGTATCGTGCCTCCGACGAATGTCGTTCAAAACGTCCACGATGCGCTCAGCCTTCAGATCGGCCTGCGGAATCAGCGGGCCGATCAGCCTCGCCAACTCGCTGACCGGTGTGACACGCAGCTCGTTCAGATCCACCATCTGCTCGCGCAGCCTCCGGAACACCGTGATCGCCTTGTGATGCGAGGTGTTGGCCCCGAGAATCGCCACCAGCAGTTGTTCGAGCGGGTCGGACGGTTCCGGTATCGTCGGCTTGCCGAATTTGCGCACCAGCCGGTTGAACAGTTGCTTGAGGCGCCTGGCATAATCACCGCCATGCTTCATGCCTGTTCTCCCGAGGAGGGCTCGACCGAATCTTCAGGATCCGCCGGTTCCGCCTCACCGCCCCGCCGTCTCGCTTCGGCGGTCACCTCGTCAATCAGCCGGATGGTCTCCGCCGCCTTCTTCAACGACGTGTCAAGATGGAAGCTCAACCTCGGGCAATGCCGGATGGACAGCTCACTGCCCACCAGCCGCTGCACGTATCCGGCCGCCGAACAGAGACCCGCCAGCGTGCGTCGCTGGGCCGACTCCTCCCCCAGCACGCTGATCCACACCTTCGCGTACTCCAGGTCGCCGCTCACCTCGACCCGGGTCACGCTCGCCAGGGGCGCAATCCGCGGGTCGCTCAGTTTGGTGGCGATCGCATCGCTCACCACTGACCTCACGATCATCGCAACTCGTTCCGGCCTGTGTCCTTTCATCCCACCACCGGGTCCCCCGAGGCCGTCCTGACTTGTCGGTCCGGATACGGGTACCCGCGTCCGGCATCCGCCGGCTCGCTAGAACACTTCAATTCGATAGTCAACCAGTGCCGCGGAGGTGTCCTGCCGAACGTAGTCCACGAGTTTGTCCAGGGCACTCTCCACAAACCGGCCCTCGTTGGCCACCATTGCCACGCCCAGTTCCGCCTGTTGCCGGTGATCCAGCGAGCCAACCTCGGCCACAGAAACGTTGAACCGCCCTTTCAGCCGGTCCTTCAGGCTGCTGACCACCCGGCGCTTGTCCTTCAGCGAATAAGAGCCGAAGATCGCCAGCTTGAGACTCAAGGTGCCGACCACCATCCGGTCAGAGGCCATGCTCGCTCGCCCGCACTTGCGCCGGTTCCGGTCGCCTACAACTTGCGGGTCGTCTCCACGATTTCGTACGTTTCGATGACGTCCCCGGGTTTGAGATCATCGAAGTTCTCGACCCGGATCCCGCACTCCATTCCCGCGCGGACCTCGCGAACGTCGTCCTTGAACCGCCGCAGGGACGCAATACCCCTGTGCCGCTCCCGCTTGAGATCGTCCGCCGTCGGAACGAGGATCTTCCCATCCCGGATCACGCGTGCATGGTGTGACCGCAGAATCGGCCCCTCGCTCACCATGCAGCCGGCCACGGCCCCGACCCGCGAGATGCGAAAGACCTCTCGCACCTCGGCCCGGCCGCGCTTCTCCTCCGTCTTTTCTTTGGGCAGCAGGCCCTCCAGGGCGTTTCGGACGTCGTCGATCAGGTTGTAGATGATCCGGTACAACCGGATGTCCACGCCCTCCATCTCCGCAAGCCGCTGGGCGTTCGAGTCGGCGACCACGCTGAACCCAACGACCAGTGCATTGCTTGCCGCGGCCAGGACCACGTCACCCTCCGTCACCGTCCCGATGCCCGTGTGCAGGAAATTGAGTTTCACCTGGTTGCTCGGGATCTCGCCCAAGGCCTTGTCCAGGGCATCCAGGGAACCCTGGACATCGGCCTTCAGGATGATGTTCAACTCGGGGACCGCCTCGCCCTCACGCTGCCGCAACATCTCTTCCAGCGTCTGCGCCTTGCGGGTCTTGTTCAGAACATCAGCCCGGCGCTGATTCCGGACCGACTCGGCGACCGCCTTGGCCCGCTGCAACGACTCGACCTGATAGAAGTTCTCCCCTGCGTTGGGCACTTCATCCAATCCGGCCAGTTCGACGGGGTAACCCGGCAGGGCTTTGTCAATCTGCCTGCCGAGATCGTCCCGCATCACCCGGACGCGGCCGGCGGCACTGCCGCAGACGATAAAATCGCCCGTCTTGAGCGTACCCTCGCGGATCAGCACGCGAGCCAGGGGGCCGACTCCCTGCGTCATCTGCGCCTCGATCACCGTACCGGTGGCCGGCACATCGGGGTCGGCCCGCAGGTTCAGCAACTCCGTGAGCATGCCCAGGTGCTCGACCAGCTCCGGGACACCCTGGCCATTGACCGCGGATGTCTTGACCACGTCGATCTCGCCGCCCCACTCGGTCGGGGCAAGACCGAGCTCGGCGAGCCGGCCGTAAATCTTGTTGATGTCGACGCCGGGCAGATCAATCTTGTTCAGAGCCACGATAATGGTGACCTTGGCGGCCTTGGCGTGGTTGATCGCCTCGACCGTCTGAGGCATGACCCCGTCGTCCGCGGCGACGACCAGCACAACGACGTCGGTCAGGTTCGCCCCGCGGGCCCGCATGGCGGTGAATGCTTCATGGCCCGGCGTATCCAGGAACGTAACGGACAGATTGCCCCGCTGTACCCGGTAGGCACCGATGTGCTGGGTGATGCCCCCCGCCTCGTCGGCGGCAACCGAGGTCTTCCGGATCGCATCGAGCAGACTCGTCTTGCCGTGGTCGACGTGCCCCAGCATGGTCACCACGGGCGGACGAGGCTGCAGATTCGTGCGTTCGCGGCCGGCGAACTCCTCAACCAGTTTGTCGAGTTCGGTCTTGGCCTTCGCCACCTGTATCTCCACGCCGAAATCAAGCATCACCACCTCGGCGATCTCAGTGGGAATGACTGTGTTGCGATGCACGAGACCCATGTTGTGGTCGTGCATCAGCTTCGGCACGATCTGGGCCATCCCGATGCCCGTGGCGGAACACAACTCATGAAGGATAATCGGCTCGGTCACCTCCGCTTTGGTCTTGCGCGGGGCGATTCTGGCCGGCGCGGCCTCCGTGGCCTTCTCACGCGCCCGGTGATGGATGCCGCGCCCGCTGGCGGATTGCAGGCGTTCCTGCCGCTCAAGCAGGTCCCGATCGTTCCATTCCCGAAGGCGCTCGCCGATCTCATAAAGCGAAGTGGTTGACCGTCGCGGATTGATCCGTTGACGGCCTTTCTTGCCCGGCACATCGTCGTAGATCGGCCCCTTGCCTCCCTTGCCGCGTCGGTGTCCCACCCCCTCGGACTCCAGTTGCTCCGGCGGCACCGCCGGGCCCTTGGGCGCGCGCGGAGCGGGCCTTGTGATCGGGTCAGGCCGGGCATAGCCGACGATCTTCGGACCACGCATCTGGGCCGGCGCAGGCACATTCTGCGGTCCAGCCGGACGGATCGTCTCCGGAGGCTTGGGGGGGGCAACCGCAGGAGCTTGGGCGGCCGGCCTGGCCACGATGCCCTCTTCCGGCGGCAGCGATGGCGCCTCCTCCGGCGGCGGAGGCTCCGGGGTCTCCGGCTCAACGATGACAACCGCCGGAGGCGCCTGCTCCGACTCAACCGTCTGCGTCTTCACCACCGGCGGCGCAGGCGCAACCTCGACCAACGTCGCGGGCGAACCGGCCTCCGCAAGAACCGGCGCAACCGAAACCTGCTCGGCGACCTCCTCGACCGGTGCCTCCTTCCGAGGCTCTGCTTTCTTCCTCCGGGTACCCTTCCGCTTGATGCGAACGGCATCAATGTCAACCGGCGCCGCTTCCTCAACAGCCGTCTTGTGGCCGGCGGTGCTGAACCACTCGCGGATGGTCTCCGCCAGGCCCGCCGAGAGCGCAGACATGTGGTTCGTCACCCCTTCGACGCCTTCGTTCTTGCACTTCTCGATGATCGCCTTACTGGTGACGCCCAGTTCCTTGCTCAGCGTGTGGACCCGAAGCTTATCCGACAAATTCAACCTCCCAAACCAGCCTTCCTGCTGCGCTCCAACCCCTCACCACCCGGCCCACCCGCACAGGAGGACCGTCTCGACCGCGACGACGCCACATGACAGACTGACAGCCTTCAGTCTGACGCTTGTGTCGGGCCGTCCGCGCTGTCCGCAGCCCCGGGCTGGTCACCCGGAACGGTTTCAACCGCCGACTCCTCGGCGGGCTCATTTCTCGCCTCAACGCCCGACTCAGCCGAAGGGCTCGCCTCTGCGCCCACCGACTCTGACGTCGCCGGTTCACCCTCGGCGGTGGCCGCCTCACCCGCCGCTGCGGCGGCCTCGGCAGCCGCTGCGGCGGCTGCAGCCTCTTCCATGGCCAAGGCCTTCGCTGCCGCCGTCTCAATAGCCAGTCGCTTGGCCGCCTCGGACGCAATGCTGACCACTTGGGCGGCCAGTTCCTCCGCCAAACCGACATCCTTCACCAGCGGCGCCGCCCCAACCTCCTCGACGTCACCCAGGGAAATGATGCCCAGCGCCTGTATCTTCGCGATCTTGTCCTCGCCGACCCCCTCGATCCCGGTCAGCACCTTCTCCAACTCGTCGAGGTTCTTGTTGTATTCGGCCGGCGTGAGGATATCGATGTCCCATCCGGTCAGGCGGGCGGCAAGCCTCACGTTCTGACCACGCTTGCCAATCGCCAGAGACAGCTGGTCCTCGGCCACCACTACGGTCGCCCGCCCGAGCTCGAAGCACAGGGCGGTTTCCTGCACCTCCGCAGGCTTCAGGGCGTTCCCGATCAGAATCTGGGACGACTCGTTCCAGCGAACAATGTCGATCTTCTCGCCGCCCAGTTCCAGGACGATGTTCTTAATCCGGCTGCCACGAACCCCGACGCAGGCCCCCACCGCATCTACCTTGCTGTCGATAGACGACACGGCAATCTTGGTCCGGTAGCCCGCCTCGCGCGCCAATGCCCGAATTTCGATGATCCGTTCGGCCACCTCCGGTACTTCAAGCTCGAACAGCCGGCCGATGAAGTCGGGGTGCGACCGGCTCAGCACGATCTTGACCTGGTGCGGCGCCTCGCGCACGTCGAGAATCAGGCAGCGGATCCGCTCGCCCGGGTGATGCGTCTCACCCGGAATCTGCTCGCTCCGAGGCAGGAAACCCTCGGTCCGCCCGAGGTTCACGATCAGCGCCCCGCCCTCGAACCGTGACACCGTACCGGTCACCACCGTGCCCTTACGCTCCAGAAACTCCTCGTAAATACTGCCGCGCTCGGCCTCGCGGATCTTCTGAATCATCACCTGCTTGGCGGTCTGGGCGGCAATGCGGCCCAGTTCCTTCATGTCGATGGGTTCATTATTGCGGCTGGCGGTGATCTCGCCGCTGAGACGGTCGATGTTGACCACCACCTCGTCCATGGGACCATGGGCCTTGCGAACCGCGGACACCATCGCCTGTTCGAGGTCTGCAAAAACGACCTCCTTCTCGATGTTCTTGTCCCGAGCGATGCTGTCGACGATCCGAACAAGCTCAACATTCATCTGGCATTACCTCAACCCAGAGGGCATTGATTCACACTGTCCCTTTGTCCTGCCTCGTCGGTGGGCCGGGCGATTCCGGAACCGACCACGACCACAATTGACCCTCTGCCTCCATCCCGCCCCGACAAACAAAAAAGTGGGACGTTCGCCGGACCCACTTTTTGAGCCGCCCTGCCGCTCGGGCACGACGGCACACGGACGAAGGTACAGTACGGTCACTCAGTGCATCGCCGTCCTCCTTGCGATGGAGCGGCAACCGCCTGCGGGGTCCTGCCGACGGCTGTCAAACCGCTCGGGCCGCACTGACCTGCTCTCCGGCACCCTTCAGACCCACGTTGACACCTTCTTCACCCGGCTCAAACACATGTATCTGATCGAGATTCAGATACATGGCTAATCGCATCCCATCCCTCAGCGACCGGTTCGCTTCGATCCGGCATACCACCTGACCATGCGAACCGGTCTGCACATGCAGATCCATCTTGTCGCCCAGCGGCTCGATGACACTGATGGTCACGTCGATCCTGTTGCCCTGCCCGGCGAACTTCCCCTCATTCGAGCAGGACAGGCTCTCCGGACGGACGCCCAATACCACCGCTTCGCCGACCCGTCCGCTGAGCGACTTCTCCAACCGCTTGGGCATCCGGATCCGCCCGGAACCCTCGTCAAACCATAAGGATCCGTTCTCGGCGACGATCCGGCCGGCAAAGAAATTCATCGGCGGGGTTCCCAGAAATCCCGCAACAAACCGGTTGACCGGCTGGTCGTAAACCTCCAGTGGGGCTGCACATTGATGCACCACACCGTCTTTCATCACGACTACCCGATCACCCAGTGTCATGGCCTCTTCCTGGTCGTGGGTGACGTAAATCGTGGTCGTCGACAGCCGCCGGTGCAGCTTCTTTAGCTCAGCCCGCATTTCAACTCTAAGCTTCGCGTCCAGATTGCTCAGCGGCTCGTCAAACAGGAACGCTTTCGGCGTCCTGACGATTGCCCGTCCGACGGCGACCCGCTGACGTTGTCCACCCGACAAGGCCTTCGGCTTGCGGTCCAGCAGGTTTTCTATGCCGAGCAACCGGGCAGCACTGTGCACCCGTTCGTCAATCTCCGCCCTGGGAATGCGCCGCAACTTCAGGCCAAAGGCCATGTTCTTGTACACCGTCATATGCGGGTACAAGGCGTAGTTCTGAAACACCATGGCAATGTCACGGTCTTTGGGCGGCACATCGTTTACCACGCGATCGCCGATGCGAATAGTACCCGACGTGATCTCTTCCAGGCCGGCGACCATTCGCAGGGTCGTACTCTTGCCGCAACCCGATGGACCAACAAGGACGACAAACTCCTTGTCTTGGATCCTCAATGACACATTGTCCACCGCCATCACCGGGCCAGGATAGACTTTGGTCACATTTTCAAGGACCACTTCTGCCATAAAAGCCACACTCCAAGGCGCAGTGCACAACGCACCGCTCTCGTCCTTGTCAAGGTTTCGATTATATTAGGGGGGACGGCTGTGTCAACGAGGCGATGGTGCCCGGGGCTTAAGTGTTGCTGCATCCCGCAAGCCATCGATACCTTCTTGCCGGCTCTCGATTGGGAGTTCTGTCCATCGGTTCCGCCCGACCGAATCGTGCCGAGGCCTTCGTCACCAGTCCTTCGCGGGATGGCGGGGTTAGGCCAATCCCACATTCACAGATACCATGCTTGCCATGAGCCCGCGCGAACGAATTCGAGCGGCCATGCGGCATGAGCCGGTGGACCGGGTACCGGTGATGTGCCAGTTGGCGCTCGGCCATTACTTCCTGCACAGCGGACGAAAGCCGTCGGACATCTGGTTCGACACGCCGACGTTCGTCGACACGCTGGCCGAGTTCCAGCAGGGATACGGTTTCGACGGGTTTCTCCTCAACTTGCCCGGCCGGCCGGCGAACTGGCGGGACTACCTGCAAAGCGTCGAGCCGTATGACGACGGTGAACGGCTCGTGTGGCAGTTCGGGATGGAGACCATCGTTCCGGCCGACGACAACCCGCACACATTCCTGGCGGATCATCAGGACCTGCCACGTGCCGAGTACGCCAATGTCGATCCTGACGATCCGAAGATCTTCCGTCTTCCCGGCTACGTCTGGAACACGTGGCACGCACCGACATTATGGGACATCGCGGATGAAGCCGACCTGACCCGGCCGGCCGTCTATCCCGACTGGCTAACAAGCGGCTTGCGTCTGGCACGGGCGTCCTGTCCCGATGTATCCGTCCACATGGAGGTCTTCTCGCCGTTCACGCACCTCCTCGAACTCTTCGGATACCAGTCGGCCCTCATGGCCCTGATTGAGGCCGAAGACACCTGCCACCGGCTGCTCGATCAGTTCACCAGGCAGGTTGGCGCCCAAGTCGAATGCTTCGCCCCCTGCCAGCCCGACGCCATTCTCATCAGCTCGGCCTTCGCAGGCGGAGGCTTCATCAGCCGGCAGATGTACGTCGACTTCGTCGTGCCTTATGAACGGCGGGTCGTCGACGCCATTCACAATCACGCCCTGCCAGCCTATGTGCACACCTGCGGCAAGATCGGCGACCGCCTGGACCTCATGGCCGACACTGGTGTGGACGGTATCGACACGCTCGACCCGCCGCCGCTGGGAACCGTCGATCTGGCCAAGGCCAAGGAGGAATTCGGCGGGCGCTTCTTCTTCAAAGGCAACCTCGACGCCGTAAACGAGATGCTTCGAGCCGATGACGCGGCGTTCGAAGACGCGGTCAAGCGGCGGCTAGCAATCGGCGCGCCGGGGTCGGGCTACATCCTCTCGTCGGCCTGCTCGGTGGCCCCGGGGGTACAACCGGAGCGGCTAAGACGGATGGTCGAACTCTCGCGGGAGCGCGCCTAACCCCGACTCAGCGATCGTCGAGAGGCGCAAAGTGCGGTCCTGGCGTTCCTTATGGCACCCCGACCGCCAGTGCCGACAGAATCGATCGAAATCGGCCAAGAATCCGCAAAAAAACTTGAAACACCGTGCCGTATGTGTCATATTGAATGTTGCCGAAGCGATATAGCACGGGCCCGAGTACCAGGTTGAGGTCTTTGTCCTGGGGCGTCAGGGCATTCGCCTAGAGCGACACAATCCGGTTCGCCGGAGCGCCTAACCTCCTTGTGCATGCCGCTTCGGCATTCTTTTTGCGCGCTGCCGGCTGCGCCGCAATCTGCCCCGGGGCCGGCCTCGACAGCGTGGACACCCCTACTCGCATCCATTACCATCCGGGAGCGTCACGCGAAATTCGGGCGGCTGTCGTTTTGGCCCTCCGACAAGTGTGCTTCATAAAGCGAGGTTCCCTCATGGCTTACGAGACCCCACAACTGGCTCCCGAACAGAAGTTGAGATGGTACCAGGGGCTCACCGGATACCAGTGGTGGGTCGTCTGCGTCGGTTCGCTGGCCTGGTTGATGGATACGTTCTCGCAGAGGCTCTTCGTGCTGGCCCGGGCTCCGGGCATATCAGAAGTCCTCGGCGTCGCCCAGACCGATCCATCGGTCGGAGTGTATGGCGGCTATGCAACCGCGGCCATGATGCTCGGCTGGGCAGTCGGCGGCTTCTATTTCGGCATCGTCGGGGACAAGTGGGGCCGGGCCAAGACGCTGTCGGCATCGGTCCTTGTCTATTCGATCTTCACCGGCTTGTCCGGCTTCGCGGTCTACTGGTGGGACTTCTGCCTCTGGCGTTTCCTGATGGGCTGCGGCATCGGCGGGGCCTTCGCCACCGGGGCGACCCTGATCGCGGAAACCGTCCCCCCTCACTCGCGGGCGTTCGCCCTGGGCATGTTCCAGGCCCTTTCGGCGGTCGGGAACATCGCCGCATCCGCGATCGGCCGATTCGCGATTCCGCCGGACCGATACGTGCTTCAAGGTATTCTGGGCGACGCAGGCGTTGCCGGATGGCGAATGATGTTCTTCGTCGGAGCGTTGCCGGCCATTCTTGTCGTCTTCATCATGACGACGATCAAGGACCCACCCGCCTGGATCGAGGCTCGAAGAATCGCCGCGAAGGACAAACTTCAACGGCAGATGGGCGACATCAAGGGCATGTTCACCGACCCTCGCTGGCGGCGGAGCACGCTGGTGGGCGTGGCTCTGGCAGTTGCCGGCGTCGTCGGCCTGTGGGGCGTCGGGTTCTGGTCGCCGGAACTGATCAACCATGCATTGACCCCGGCGGAGTACCAAGGCAAAACGCTTCCTCCCGAGATCCGCGATTCGATCGGCGACGTCAAAACCATGGGCACACTATTGCAGGATGTCGGCGCCTTCTTCGGGATGTTCGTATTCACCGTCATCGCGACCCGGTTCGGCCGACGGATCGGCTTCGGGCTTTCGTTCGCGGCGGCGTTCGTCGTGGTCTCCGGCGTCTTCCTCTTCCTGAACTCGAAATTCGACGCGTACTGGATGCTGCCGCTGGTGGGCTTCGTCACGCTGAGCGTCTTTGGCGGCTACTCGATCTACTTCCCGGAGATCTACCCGACCCGCCTGCGATCAACCGGCACCGCTTTCTGTTACAACGCAGCTCGCGTGCTGACGGCGGTCATCATCCTCTGCGGAAATTCGATTCGGGATCTGCTTCGCTCGATGGGCGTGCACAACGACTTCCGCTGGGGCGCGGTGATTCTGTGCTGCTTCTACTTCCTCGGGATCATAGCGCTGATCTGGGCCCCGGAGACGAAGGACAAGCCGCTGCCGGAGGATTGACGTAGGGCGGGCTTTGCACGCCGAGATCATTGTCACCGGCGACCGGCGGGCAAAGCCCGCCCTACCGCTTTGTGGCCGGCGGAGGAATGAAATCATGAGGCTCTCACGACGACAATGGCTGGCAGGAGCGGGAACCGCTGTGGCCGGGCTGACTCTGGGTCGGCTGCAGGCCATGGCCGAAGAAACGCACAAATCGGGCCTGAAGTTCGGCATGTGCGACTGGTCGCTCGGACGCAAGGACCCCAGCGTGTTCGACCTGGCCAAGGAGATCGGCCTGGACGGCGTCGAAGTCAGCATCGGCTATCCGGAGGACAATCTCCAGCTTCGCAGGCCCGAGGTGCAAAAGGCTTATCTGGAAGCGGCCCGCAAGAGCGGGCTGTCGATCCCCTCGACGGCCATGGGCGTGCTCAACGACGTGCCGCTGATGTCCGAGCCGAAGGCCGCCTTGTGGGTGGCCGACGGGATCGAAGCCACAGCCAAACTGGGCGCCAAGTCAATGCTGCTGGCCTTCTTCGGCAAGGGCGAGTTGAAGGAGGACGCCAAGGACAACATCCGGCGCGTCACCGAGGCGCTGATAGAACTGACCCCGCGGGCCGAGAAGGCGGGCGTGATCCTGGGCTTTGAGAGCTACCTGTCAGCCAAGACACTGATCGGCATCATGGACCAGGTCAAATCGCCGGCCCTGCAGGTCTACTACGACGTCTACAACAACGCGCACGTCAAGCACGATCCGTTGGAGGAAATGCGCCTTCTCGGCCGCAAGAGAATCTGCCAGATCCATTTCAAGGATTACCCCATGCTCGAAAAGGGCAGCGGGACGGTGGACTGGCCGGCAGCCGTGAAGGTGCTGCGCGAAATCAAGTACGACGGCTGGATCGTCCTGGAGACCGGCAGCCCGAACAAGGACATCGTGGCTGACACAAAGAAAAACCTTGCCTACGCCAAAGGACTGGTAGGCCTCCAGGCGCTTAGGTTTCCAGACCTCTAGGCTCTTGGGACCGATTGGTGCAGCTCCTTGGCACCTCCTTTTTTGTCCTAAACGCCTAAGAGTCGAGAGACCTGAAGGCCTTCTCCATGGAGCCTTGCCCATGACCACTGCTGATCTTCCGGCCCGCGACGATCGATACACGATCTTCCAGAGCGAGATGGACTGGCTGCGCATCCCCTTTTGGGAATCGCTGTTCAGCCAGAGCAACGGGCTGCTCGGCACTCGCGGGAGCTTCGAAGAGCCGATGGTCGGCACGCGATCCCGGAGTCTCACGTTCATGGCCGGGCTCTACAACACGTTGCCCGACGGTCTTCCGGAGTTGCCAGCCCTGCCGGATGCTCTGACCACGCGTATCGTGCTCTGCGAGCAGCCGTTCGACCTGCGTCGGGGCCACATCCGCAGCTTTGCACGATGGCTGGACATGAAACGAGGTCTGTTGTGCCGCGCGGTCACCTGGCGAGACCCTGCCGGCCACACCACGCGGCTGACCTTTGAGCGATTTGTCAGCCTGGCCGACCGCAGTATCCTTGCGGTGCGTGTTCGGATCACCCCGGTGGACTGGTCCGGCCCCCTGGAAGTGGAGATGGGTATTCGACACGGCGGCGACCCGGCGGGAGGCAAAGGCTCGCACTGGGAACCGCCCAAACTGAAATCATCGGCCCACGGCCTGGCGACGCTGGAGACCCGGACCAGCCAGACTCGGCGCCCACTGGCCGTGGCTGGAGCCTATGCCGCGGCAGAACAGCAGAACCTCATACCGGGCGACGCCCTATCCGATCACTGCACCGCCGGTCAGTCGTACATCTTCGACGCCTCACAGGGCGCCATGTACACCTTTGATCGCTTTATCGCCTATATGACCGGCCCACCAGACGCCGAATCACCGGCTAAGCAGGCACGACAGGCTGCCCTGGCTGCCAGCAAGAGCGGATGGAACGAGCAGCTTGATGACCACTTGGTCGCCTGCGCGGAACTCTGGGACCGAATGGACATCGAGATCGACGGACCGGTCGAGGATCAGCGGGCCGTCCGCTTCAACCTCTTCCAGCTTGCCACGCTCTGCCCGCAACCGGGCGAGATCGTCAGCATCGGCCCCAAGGGCCTCAGCGGCACCCATTACGGCGGACACATCTTCTGGGACACCGAGATCTACATGCTGCCGTTCTTTGCCCTGACCCACCCGGAAGGCGCCAAGGCCCTGCTGACTTATCGGTGTGCGACACTCGACGGGGCACGTCGCAAGGCGCGGTCCAACAACTATCGCGGCGCCCAGTACGCATGGGAAAGCGCCGACACCGGCGACGAGGCCTGCCCAACCGGCTGGACTGATCTGGCAACGGGCGAGCGGCACCGCATCTGGTGCGGCGATATCCAGGACCATATCTCGGCCGACGTGCCGTTTGCCATCGATCAGTACGTCCGCATGACCGGGGACGAAGACTTTCTGTGGGAACAAGGAGCGGAAGTTGTCTTCGAGACCGCCCGCTTCTGGGCCAGCCGGGTCACGCGCAACGCGGACGGCCGGTTCGAGATCCGCGACGCCATGGGACCGGATGAGTTCCACATTCACGTCGATAATGACGCCTTCACCAACTACATGGCCCGCTGGAACCTTCAGGCTGCCGCCAACCTGTGGGACCACGCGAGCTTCCCGAAAAACAAGCGAAAAGACCTTGCCGCTCAACTGGGTTTGGATGCCGACGACGTGGCCGGCTGGCGCGAGATCGCCGAGAACCTCGTCCTGCTATACGACGAACAGACGGGCCTGATCAACCAGCACATGGGTTTCTTTGACCGGCCCGAGGTCTCCCCGGACATTCTGCGGATCACGCGGAGCACCGCGATCACGGAGATCATCGGCGCAGGGATGGCCATCGAAGGCCAGGTGATCAAGCAGGCCGAGGTGGTGCTGCTTCAGACCTTGCTCGACGACCAGTTCACCCGCGAATCGCGTGAGGCCAACTTCAAGTACTACGAACCGCGGACCAGCCACGACTCATCGCTGAGCGTCAGCGCCCATGCGTGGGCGGCCGCAACCCTCGACCGCATCGAAGAAGCCTATAGCTACTTTCGACGGGCCGCTTACCTGGACCTCAACGACCTGGCCGGCAACACCGCCGACGGCCTGCACGCCGGCAACATGGGCGGCGTCTGGCTGACCGTGGCCATGGGGTTTGCCGGTCTCAACCTCAAGGGTGATACCCCAGCCGCCGTCCCCGCTCTGCCCAACAACTGGAAACACCTGAGGATGAACATCACTTTTCGCGGCAGGAAATACGTCGTGGACTGCGGGGCCGACGGGGCGACGGTGGAGGAGAGGTGAGGGGGTTCAAGGTTCAGGGTTTGGGATTCCGCTGGCCCGAGAATCTTCTGAAGCCTTCCCGGATTGAGGATGCCCATCCTCATTGGGCTGTGAGTGCCGAGTGGATTCCACCCGAAGGTACGGCCAGGAAAGAATGTCGGGCCGAACGGGTCGAGCATCGTTTCTACCGGAAGTACGTGTTTCTTGGGTATCCATCTCCGACGCAATGGCCGTCGGTCCGCCGCCTCATCTCGTCACTTCTTGGGCGGTGAGGGTTGGCGCGCCGATTCGGGCAAGAGCTCGGCCCAATCCCTGATCCCGATGATCGGCCTGGCGAACTCGAAAGCCGACGCCCAGGCCGGCGTGTCGGCCATCCGAAAGACCTCGTAGATGCGCTTGGGACGCCCGGGGTCGCCGGGTCCGGGAGACATTTCGTTACGGGTCCACAGGCCCAGCCTCAGACCGCCCTCGTCACGAAAGTCCACGTGCCGGTGCAAAATGAATGCATCGATGCCGTCGATGTGGGCGACCTTGAAATAGGCCGCACAGAAAGCGGCCGCCTGTAGCATTTCACCGTCCGGTCCATCCTTGGTATGGAAACCCTGCTCGGACAGAATCAGGTGCCGAGGCTCACCCTTATGCAACAGTTCCGGCCGCCGCAGGTACTCGGGCAGCAACTCAATGTTCTTGAGGGTGATCTTGGTCGTCGTGCTGACATCGTTCGTCGCGGCCTTGTCCTTCCAGAACGCCGGCTCCATCAGATTGTCGGGGTACGGATGATGGGCCACGTGCCAGGCAAAGTCGCCCTGCTCCCGCGCCCGGCTGGCGAAAAGCTCCAGAAAAGCACGCCCGGGAAACGACTTGGTCTGCGAGTCGAACCGCGCGTTCCAGTGGTGCTCCAGCGACATATACACACGAGCGGTCGGACAGATCTTCTCGGCTGCCGTCGCGGCGATGCGCATCGCCCGAAGGTAATCTTCGGTGAACTCCTCCATGCTCACCTCGCCCATGTTGCACCAGTGCCAGTGCGAGTTGACCTCGTTGCCGATGATGTAGCCCAGGGCCCGGCCGAACCGGCCGTCCGGCTGCGTGTAGCGGTCGATGAGGAACTCCACGGCCGAACGGTAATGCTTCAAACCGTCGGCGGTGGCGGTGTTGAACGCGCTGAGGTGATTCGGGCAGCCGTCGCTGTAGTTGGGATGCCGCATGACCTCTGCGGCTGCAGCCTCCGCGGTGTTCGTGTAGTTCAGGAGAATCAGCGTGACCGTCATCCCGGCGTGCGACAACATGGTCACCCGCTGATCGAGATCGACAACGACCGGCGGATTGAAAAGGAATCGTTCACCATCCACCACGTAGGGAATCGCGTCCGGCGTGGGGGCCCAGGCAAAGAGGTTCGCCAGATCGACGTTGAGTGCCGCATGCTGCACGCCGAGAGCCATCGCGTCATCAACCATCTGCACCTGCAGGCCCTTCTTGGAATGCGTGCGCGCAAAAGGCAGCTTGCGGCGCGTCAGCGAACTGAAATCCTCCACGAACCGTACGGGCATGATCGGTTCCTGCCCGTTCGCCGGCACCACCACGAACTTGGAGTAAAGCCGATCCCGCCGGCCGGTCTGGGTCCTCTCGAAGCGGTCCACGTTGAGCTTGACCACCCGACGGGCCGCCATGCCGGCCGTCTCGATGGGCTTCTTGTCCCGCCAGGCATCATCCTTTTCGTTCGGCCCAAGCTCGTACACGGCCACCTTGCCGGCATGCTCGCCGGGCGGCAATACGATCTGAATTTGGGTCGATGTTGCCTTGACCAGCGGGGCCTCCGCCTTCCCTTTAAGCGGCGGCACCTGTGCGGGCGTCTCAGCCGGCCGAGACATGGGCTGGAGCCTCTCCCTCATTCGCTGCGCGGGAATTGCCCCGGTACAGAGAGCGACTGCAATGCCCGCATGGATGATCATCGCCAGACCTGGATTCATATGCCGCCTCGTGGTGCATTGCCGGGTTGCCCCTCTCGTCGGAGCGTCACCCGACGTACACTTCGCAGTACGATGATTCTATCCTCCGTGCCCGCGGGCCGCTATAATGCCCGCCTGCTGGTTGGGGTGCGGGCTTTTGTCTGGACCATGCGCAATGCGCAGCAGTCGGGAGAATACTCATGTTCAAATGGAACGGCGACTCTCAGATGTCACTCAAGCGAACACTGCACAGCATGGGTCGGTTTCTGACCCTTTTATCGCTCACTCTGGCGGTTCCGGCATGCACCCCTACCAGGGTCAGCATGCAGGATCGTCTCGCCGCCGACGGCTCCAACACTTTCTACGTCGGCAATCGCGCGCCGTTGCTGCCCAGCCCGCTGATCAAGCTCCCCGTCGGCGCAGTCGAGCCGAAGGGCTGGCTCCGCAGCCAGCTCGAATTCCAGGCCGACGGCATGGTCGGGCACCTGACCGAGATCAGCAAGTGGTGCAACTTCGCGGAAAGCGCGTGGGTGACACCCGACGGCACCGGCAAGTGGCCCTGGGAAGAGATGCCCTACTGGCTCAAGGGGTATGTGGATCTGGGCTTTGTGCTGAAAGACCCGCGAATCATGGCCGAGGCCACCAGGTGGATCAAGGCCATCCTGGCCTCGCAACGTGAGGACGGCACCTTCGGGCCAAGGGACAATTTCAAGAACAACGACCTCTGGCCGCACATGTGTACGCTTTACGCGATGCGCTCCTACTATGAGGCCACCGGCGACCCCAAAGTGATTGCGGTCATGACCAACTACTTTCGATACGTCCAGAAGATCCCGCCCGAGAAGCTGTACACCTGGGAGAAGGAATACGGGGCTGGCTGGTGGCAGTGGATCCGGGCCGGCGACCACCTCGACAGCATGTACTGGCTCTACAACCACACCGGCGAGGCCTGGCTGCTCGATCTGGCCGAAGTCAACCACAAGCGGACGGCCGACTGGACCGGCGGCATCGCGAGTTGGCACGGCGTCAACATCGCCGAGTGCTTCCGAGAGCCGGGGCAGTACTACGTCCAGAGCCGCGACCCGAAACACCTCGCCGCCGCCGCCCGCAACTATGACGAGGTGCGAGCCAGGTACGGCCAGGTCCCCGGCGGAATGTACGGCGCCGATGAGAACTGCCGCGAGGCCTTCGACGACCCCCGTCAGGGAACCGAGACCTGCTCGTTCGTCGAAATCATGCACAGCCATGAAATCCTGCTCAAAGTCAGCGGCGACTGTCTCTGGGCCGACCGCTGCGAGGAAGTGGCGTTCAACTCGTTCCCCGCGTCGCTGACCCCGGACCACAAGGGGCTGCACTATCTGACCTGCCCGAACCAGATTCGGTGCGACCGGGCGAACAAGGCCCCCATGATCGAAAACCGCGGCGACATGATGTCATACACGCCCTACGAGCAGTATCGCTGCTGCCAGCACAATGTGGCCTTCGGCTGGCCTTACTTCGTTGAGCACCTCTGGATGGCCACGCCGGGCAACGGCCTGGCCGCCGCCATGTACGCCCCCAGTAAAGTCAGCGCTTTGGTCGGCGACGGAACAAAAGTCACCATCGACGAGAAGACCGACTACCCGTTCGACGGCGTGATCAACCTGACCCTCTCAATGTCCAGGTCGGTCGAGTTCCCGCTGACCCTGCGCATCCCCGGATGGTGCAAGCTTGCCCACATCCGCATCAACGGCAACGTCCAGGAACCTGTGTCTTCACGATGGGTGGTCTACAACCGCAGGTGGTCCGACGGCGACAGGGTGCGCATCGAGCTGCCCATGGAGATCAGCACCCGCGTCTGGGCCAAAAACCGCAACAGCGTGTCGGTGGACCGCGGGCCGCTGACCTATTCGCTCAAAATCGGCGAAAAATGGCAGCAATACGACAACAACAGACCGTGGGCGGCCTATGAGCTCCTGCCCACGACGCCGTGGAATTACGGTCTGATCATCGATCCCCAGAACCCGGCCTCGTCATTCGAGTTCAGACGCACCGGCGTTTGGGTCGGTCAGCAGCCGTTCCGCCCCGAGACCGCCCCCGTCATCATCAAGGCCAAGGGCAAGCGCATCCCCGAGTGGCAGCAGGAGAAAAACGGGCTGGTGGGCGAGATCCCCGAAAGCCCGGTCCGCAGCAACGAACCGGCCGAAGAAGTCGTCCTTGTTCCGATGGGCTGCGCCCGCCTGCGCATCACCTCGTTCCCGCGGATCGGCGATGGACCGGAGGCCAAGGTCTGGAAGAAGCCCCCACCCAAACCGGCATTGACCGCCTCGTTCGCGAACCTGACCGACAGCCTCCAGGCCGTGGCGGACGGCGTCATCCCCAAGAGCTCAGGCGACCAGCTTGTGCGCCGGTTCACCTGGTGGCCCCACCGCGGCACGAGCGAATGGATCGAGCGGGCGCTGTATGAACCTCAGACCATCGGGTCGTGCGAGGTCTACTGGTTCGACGACAGCGGCGTCGGTGCCTGCCGCGTGCCCAGGTCGTGGGCGATCGAGTATCGCCCGAAGACCGGCGGACCGTGGACGACCGTCAAAAACACCGGTCCCTACGGCGTGGAGAAAGATACCTTCAACAAGGTGTCATTCGAACCGGTCGACGCAATCGAAATCCGCATCCAGGTGGAATTGCAGCCCGGCTTCTCCGGCGGAATCCTGGAGTGGCGCATCGGCGAGTGAACCGACCGGGTGCCCGACCTTGTCCCAAGCTGGCGCAGCGATGATCGATTCGCCGGCCCCAGATTCCAGTCTTGGGCTGCAGCCTCGACGAGTCCTATCGTCATTCCTTCGTCATTCGGGTTTTGTCATTCGGATTTCGTCATTCGGGCTTCGTCGGTCATTGGCCATTGGTGAATCGGTCATTCCGTCTTTGCGTGGTCCTGTTCAGAAGGCCGCATCATCCGCTGCCCGGCGGGCTTCTTCCCACGCGGACGTGGTTGCCTCCAGCCGGCGTTGGGCACCCTCAAATGCGGCTCTGGCCTCCGCGGCGTCGGTCCTGGCCTGGACCAGTTTCTCACTTGCCTCCTGGGCCCGCTGGGCGGCTTGCTGGAAAATCCTGGCCTGGGCCAACCTATCCTGGGTTTCGATGTGCGTCTGGTCAATGCGGTCCAACAGCCGGCTCAGCCTCTGAAGGCTGCTTTGAATCGTCTGGCGAACCGCATGCAGTTCTTCTCTCACGTCAAGGCTCGGCCGATTGAACGTCTGAAATGCCGACGAGCCGTCAACAGCGGGGGCGTTCGGGTCGCTTCCAATCTCGCTGACCTCGTTCATGGACATCTTCGTCTCCTCGGCAGGGTGCCGGATGTCCGATGTCCCGTCCGGCTCCGCCTCGGCGAACATCGATGTGTCCGGCGGAAATGCAGAATCGGAAACCTCGCCCGCCAGCGTCTCCAGATCCTCCGTGGCCTCCTGGAACGCGGCAGCGATGTCGTCGATTTCGTTCGGGCCGGCCTCGATGACGTGGGCGACCTCTTCCGCTGCCGTGACCGGGCACACCGCATCATCTGGCGACACACGATCGTTATTCTGACTCACATCTGCCTGATTCTCTTCCACCTTATCGCAGGCGTGGTCCACGATCTGCTCAACACCGCACGACTCCGGAATCGACTGGAACGTGTCGGCCGTGTGAGCACCGACCCGTTCATGCTCAGTTGCCGCTTCAACCGTTTGGCTGGCCGGAGTGAGAGAATCTGTCTGCCCGGCCAGCAACATGTCGGCAAGCTGGTCAAGTGGCATTTCGCTGTCCGGCAGGCCGGCACGCTCCGCTATGATTTGTTCGAGCGGCTCGGCTGTCATCCGGCCCTGTCCCCGCTCAGCGCCGGCCTCGGGGAGTTCAACCGTCTGGGCGAGACCGTCGGCCTCAGTCAATCGCCCCGCCTCATCAATCGCCCCGACTTGCGAGACGTCTGCGGCTTCGAGTTCCTCGGCGGACAGACCATCGTCGGCAAGGTCGTTGCCGGCCTCCGGTCCATCGGCTGCTTCAATGGTCACAGCTTTCTCCGCCATCCCAATCGCCTCTTGGAGAGCGGCCTCGACTGGATCGGCCTCCATCGTCTCGGAGGTCAATCCCGCCAATCGCTTCTGAGCGCCAGTCATCGCCGTGACGGTCGGCTGCGGCAGGGGCGCGACCCCGGCTGCGGTCGTGATCTCGGCCGCCGCCGTCTGGGAAGCGTCGCCGGCCTCTTGGGCGGCCTGCCGGGCGGCCACGGCCTTGCTGAGCATCGCCTGCTTGAACGCCTGGCTCATCCGGCCGGCGTCAGGCCTGCCCGACGCCGCGACCTGGTCCCCGACGTCCTCGTGGAAATCGTTGCTTTCCTTGTCGACTGCAGCCATGTCAATTTCTCCCCTGGCTCTCGGAAAGTCGGCGTCGATCCGGGCGATTGCCTCCCCGGTCGAGGAGTGCATGGCATCGCGAAGAATCGCGATCATGTCCGCGACCTCTTCCGCAGTTCGCCCGCCCTCACCGGCCCCGCCCGACTTCACCGCAGCCAGCCGGTCCTCCAGGGCTTCCACAAGATCGAGCGAGGCCCCCTGCGCGAAGCTGGCCATCAACTCCAGCTCCGTTCGCAGCGCAAGGACGTCTGCGTCATTTCCCACCGTCACCGGTGTCGCCACCCCCTGCCGGACGATCTGGTAGGTCTGCGGATAACCGGCCACCGGCACCTCCTCCGCTCGCTGGGACGAGAGATAAACATCCGCCTGCCCGAGAACCCCCTCCGGCGGCGCGAGCCGCCTGCCCCGCCGTCGGTCCAAACACACAGACCGAATGACTCATCATGTATCGACTTGCGAGCGGGGCGCGGTAACATCCACTTGTGCCCCTGATCGCTTCAAGCCCGAGAAAACATCACCGTACAAAGCCGCCGACCGCTCCTGAGACGCGTGCGTTTACCCTCCATCGGTGGGTCACACCAAGCCCTCACCAGAGCCGCTCAGTACTGCTCAACACACGCTTATCGGACAATGGAATACCGCATCACCGTCACGACGGCGCAACACATTCCGATTGCGCACTGCCCGTCTGCCGAACACCCACAATGACAAGAGTCAGGCTGACCTCGAAACCCCCTCTAAACGGGCATCCTCGAAAACGAGGTGGGCCCCACCCCAAACCAGGCCGTCTGGAGAAGGTGGATGAAAGACCCATCGGGAGACACATGTTGATGCGTCAATGCCTTATGACGAATCGCGTCCCGATCGGTCAATAGCACTCGTGGAGCTGGACATCCTCGAAGTAGTGCTTGAGGATGGCTTCGTACTTGTAGCCCCGCAGGGCCATGCCGAGGGCCCCGATCTGGCAGAGGCCCGCCCCGTGACCCCATCCGCCGCCAATGAGTGAGATTCTTCGAGGCGCGCCGGCCGGGTCCCGCTGTATCTCGAGCACGAACGCGCTGCTGAAGAGGAACTTCTCGTGAAGCACCTCGCGAATGGTGTACTCGCTGACGACGTGGGCCTTGTGGGTCACACCCATGGGGTCGAGATACTCGATCTCCAGGTCCTTCGCCCGACCGGAGTCGCCGCGCTGGCACACCCGCAGACCCAGCAGGGTATCGAGGAATGCCACCTTGCTCGGATCCTGCCGGCTGAAGAACTTGTCGCGGAGTATCTTCTCGAGATCGTGCCGGTCGTAGTCCACCCGCCACCGAAAGTGTCCGCCGCCCTCGTCGATCTTGCTCAGATACGAGGGCAAGCTCTTCTCGGGCACGACGTTCGGACTGCAGAAGACGTCCGTCTGCTTCAGCCAGTCGCCAGTCAGATACTCCATAAGAAGGTCATCGGACAAGGGGAAGAATCGATGGGCCTCGGAGTCGGTCGGGGCGTCGACGGTGGCCCGCTGCCCGGCCTTTTGCACGAACCAGACGTGCTGGGGCGATTCGATGATGCCGCCGCAGCTCTTGGAGTAGTTCGCGTCGATCAGCGTTTTCTTCCGGTCGATGAGCACCTGTCCACGCGTCTGCCGCACGGCGTCCACCGCCCGCTCGGTCAGGTCGGTCGTACCGTGATAGCGCTGGCAGCAGTCATCGTTGCACCGATCGACGGGGTACTCGGTGTGCTTCTTCTCGGTGTGAGCCAGGACCCAGGCCCTGGCCACCACCGTCTGGCTCTTGAGGAACTCTAGCGGGCAATCGCCGCTCATCTCGCCGGCAATGACTCCCGGCAGATAGTCCTCGAGCGGCAATTCGTTGACCACCACCAGCCGTCCGTGGCTGGCCCGGAATTCCAGCATTCCACCGACCGTCGGGTGAATGCGTTTCTCCCAGTGGAAGCCTCGCCCCGCCACCACGCCGCGAAGCTGAACGCCGACTCCTCGCGTCTGAGGTACCGGCTCCTCGGGGGAGACCTTGATGACCTCCGCCGGGCCGGCAACGCCTCCCTCCGACAAAAACGATACCCGCCGGTTTTCGACCGTCACTTTGGCCATGACCGACCGGAACATCTGGCCGGGGCC
This sequence comes from Phycisphaerae bacterium, assembly GCA_030372985.1. Taxonomy (GTDB): domain Bacteria; phylum Planctomycetota; class Phycisphaerae; order UBA1845; family PWPN01; genus JAUCQB01. Next base: position 101,085 of record JAUCQB010000120.1, on the reverse strand, counting down.
GTCGCCGCCCGAGACCAGATAGCCCCGGCTCGGAATCTTCAGCAGAATCGAGTCCATGCCGTCCTCGGGCAGGACCATGGCGACGCGGATGACGGGTTCCTCGCGAGAATCGAGGGTCCAGGCGGTCAGACTGCAGCGGGCCATCGAGTTCTTTTCCTTTTTAGAGCCGACGAATGAGACCACGGCCGTCGCCCGCCGGCTCACCGCCGGAAAGGCGAGTCCGGAGATCACGAGCCGGCACGGCGCATCAGCTTAATCCCGAGCCGCCGGATCGGCAAGCCATCCGACTGGATCACCGACCCGAGGGGGCGTCACAACGGTTTGCCCCGGCGGGCGGTCTACAGCTCGTGGTCGGGCAGATCGAAAAGAAGCTGCATCCGCGAAACATCGCCCGTCCGGAGTCCGTCGCGGAACCACTTCGCCCGCTGCTCGCTGGTACCGTGGGTGAATGAATCAGGGACGACGTAGCCCTGCGATTGCTTCTGGAGGGTATCATCCCCGATGGCTTGGGCAGCCCCCAGGGCCTCTTCGACGTCGCCGTCCTCCAGGATGTTCTTGGTTCGATGTGCATGGTGCGCCCAGAGGCCCGCCAGGAAATCGGCCTGAAGTTCAAGCCGGACGGACAGGCGGTTGTACTCGGCTTCGCTTAACCGTTTTCGGGCGTCATTGACCTGGTCATTGATCCCGAGCAGGTTCTGAACGTGGTGTCCGATCTCGTGGGCGACGACATAAGCCATCGCAAAATCGCCGGGAGCGTGGAAGCGGTCCCGCATCTGCTGAAAGAACTCGAGGTCGAGGTAGGCCTTCTGGTCTCCCGGACAGTAGAACGGTCCGGCCGCGGCTGAGGCCATTCCGCAGGCCGAATCCACCCGCCCGCTGAACAAGACCAGGTGCGGCTGCTGGTAGGGACGATTGAACTGCTTGGGAAACAGCTCTCCCCAGACATCCTCCGTATCCGCCAAAACCACGCTCACAAAGCGGCGAAGCGGTTCCTGGGCGGGGTCGACCTGCGCGGGTCCGGCGCTGTGATCCACGGCAGCCTGATTCAGCAGGGGTGTGGGGTCCTGGCCGGTGTAAAGAGCGATCACAACGATAATCAGCGTCACCAGCCCTCCTCCGCCGAGCGCCAGGTTTCTCTTTCCACGGCGGTCCTCAACGTTTGAGCTTTCGCGTCGTTCTTCCCATCGCATTCGGCACCTCCGATCCCCAGGATATAGACACTGAATACAATACCGGTACCATACTGCCACACTGGGGACAGTCACCTATCTACATGCTTTCTACGAGCCCGCTTCTTGATCGCCTTCTTCTTCCTCGGTCGGCCGACGATCATGATCGACAAAGAACACATCCTGGCAGTTGTTGCCCCGCTGCGTGACATGGTGCGGCCACCCCGGAACTACGATCCGCGCGACTCTCGGCATGCCCCCACACGATACCCCGGGCCCACCCAGTGTCAATAATGGCTGACTGTCCCCCATATCTCAGCATCCAGAATCGCCGGTGTTTGCCTGTATCCCCGGCTTCAGCAAGGACTTGTGACGATTTCGGCGTTGGCTTCGTTTCGTCAAAATGGCCGTGAGCGGTGAGTGTCCGCTATAGGTCATCAGCCAGTGGCTTGTTCATACTTGTTCTTAGCCTTCAGCGGCACTGCTCGGCGAAGCGGCGCTTCGCTGCGCGGCGTGAGTTGGCTCTCGGCTTTCAACCGGGCGAGGCCGAGCGGCTCGGTCATCCTGCCGCGTGCTGATCGCTGACGATTGATCGCTTCGGGTTGTCAAAGAGCGGGCGATGGGGTTCTGGCCGTCCGGGCGCGGTGTGTTCGTTCACCGCAAGGGCCCGGGCGGAATGTCTCCCATCGTTCGTTTGACGGTATAACACGACGGGCGTTCCGTAGGGGGCATTGGACGCGGAGCAGGAGAGATAAGGTCGCAAGTGCCAGTCTGAAGAGCCAGTCGTTCCCGCCGGCTGAGGGGATCGGCTGATTCGTGCTACGCCCCAGGATCTGCATGGAGCTCGAAAGAGCGTTCCCCATCGGTGTTTGGGCGACGAATCCTGACTGCTGACCGCTCCTGATAACCGTTGAATACGCCGAGAACGCGGAACAACATGCCCTCCTGTTGCCACCTTTACTGATAATGGCTTCTGTCCCTTTTTCCGGGTCATGCTACTAGCTAAATGCGCTCTGACCCCAAAGCGATCCTGACCCCAAAGCGATCCATCATAGACGAACAGCTCATCACTGGTCTCGGCCCATGACGAACCGTTGTAGGTCTCAACCGTCTTGCGCACCCGACGACCCATGTAATCATACACGAATTTGACCTTCTTGTTGCGAGGCGGGTCGTTGGACGGGCTCACCGGGGCAACCTCGATCAGGCGGTTTTCCCTTGACACGACGGGCGGCGGCGCCGCGGGCCAGAAGCTCCAACGCTTCGCGTTGGCCGTCGCGTCAAGGGTTTTCGGCATCCCTCAGAGAACGAACCGCCAAGGCCCGAGGCACCAAGATCGAGACAAAGAGGGTCGGCAACCACAGATCAAGCCGGATGCACACAGATCGACCGCCGGAGCGTCTCAATGAAAGGTTTCAGTGTTTCAGCTCATTCACATCCTCCTCTCGCAGCTTGCTTGGCGCGAGCCCGTTATCTTACCGTCGTTTTCTGATCCCTTCCGGGCTCGCGACAGTAAAGGTCAAATTCGCGCCCGTCGATGAGGCATTTCCTGGATCCGTATTTCTTCTCAAAGCGGACACCGGGTTTAAGCTCTCTGGGGGCATATCTCAGAGCAAGGCTCCTCACGCCATATGAGGCCCCCGAGTACGGAGTCTCGCCCGCCGAGATCCATAGGGAGAACTGCCCGTTCAACTCGTCTTGTTCAAAAGACGCAACAACGCCTTTCGCCTCGAAGCAGTAGAGGAGGTTCTCCTGGATCTTCCACTGAATGTGTCGAACCGTGAACCAAGCACCTATGATCACCGCCACTCCTGCAGCCGCCAGTAGCAGTGACACCCGTTTCCGCCCGCAGCGCCACGAGCCTCTGTTGGCTTGCTTCGGAGGCAACATTGACGAGCCCTGCTCTAGACAGTCTTGAGAGTTGCCGCCATCGCGGTGCCTACGCTGACACATTAATTAGGGCTCCCAGTCCACTCGTACTTGCGTTCACCCATATCCGCGTACCAGTTGTAGTCCTTCCCGATTCCGTTCCAGTGCCAACCGTCCCAAATGATCCGTCTGACCTTGCAGCTCGCCGTCCAGGTGGATCCGGCTTTGTTCCAGTATATGGCGCACAGACCGGAAAAGGGGACGCAGCTCTTTTTGCTCACTTCCATAAACCACTATATTGCGTACCAGCCGATGCCACGACGGGCCTGCGTTGGTCCTGGCGGCCTGATTGATCGCGTCGTCAATCAGGCGGTCATCACAAAAGAGCTGGGGCCCCTTCTTGGTCGCAACGGCGACACGCATGTACCACGACTTATCGGCTGTCAAGCGCTTTGTGCCATTGTTTTACGACTGCTATGTGCCACAACTGCGAGGAATATACACGACACATTAGTGGTTGTCAAGCGTCGTGTGCCATTTTTTTGCGATTCATTGGACATCCTGCTTCTTTTTGAGGCATGATCAGCCGGGAGCAGAGGGCGTAACAGGAAGATTTCCTAAGGCGGACCGCCTTTTTGTGGGTCGCAACCCAAACGCACTGTCATCCAGAAGCATGCGCGCAAGCCGCACCGATCTCTGGCCGTAAGGTTCTAATAGATGACCCGGGTGGCATCCATGAAACAGGCCCGTTTCACGAAACGGCCGGTTCCGCAACCCTTGATGTCGGCCGGGTTTGCCAAGAAGCGGGCGGGCGGGTCGATTCGGCCTGCACCTTGGCGTGGTTCGGGATTGTGCCAGGTGTTGTCACCGTGACCCCACTCATCCGACTGCGTCTCGCCGGGATGGACGGGCCACCCTGACGCCGGGCGGCGACCTCACCCATCCGCCCCGCTTGCCTCCGCGCCCAATCGATCATCCTCGCCGATCATCGCTCCTCCGGCTTGGGACAAGGCGGGTCACCCGCGCAATGGATCGTCGAGACGCCGCTCCAGCTCCCACGGGGATAGACCGGTCGGCCAGCCCGCCACCTGCGTCATTGGCACTGGCGCACGATCTGCCGGCGGCATCCCGTCGGCTTGGCGACCTCGTCTCTTTCGGCCTCCGGAGGATATAATGGCGTTCTTGCGATGGACTCGATGGGGGCTTGCCGAGGGGCACTGATGTTTCGTTTGTGGATTGCGGTTCTGCTGACAACCAGTTTTCTGACAGTCGCGTCACTTCGCGCGCAGCCGTCGCCTGACGATCTGCTGCGCGTAGAGCAGTTGCAGAACACATTGGCGGCCGTGGCCGAAGAAGTCCGTCCCAGCGTGGTTGCGATCCGTGCCCTGCGCCGATTCACGGCGCCGCAAGCCAACCCGAGCGTCACCACCCTGCCGTCGGGCCGGACTCACTCCATGCGAGGGATGCTCATCCCGTCAATCGGCAGCGGCATCATCATCGACCGCCACGGGTTGATCCTGACCAACGAGCACGTGGTCCACGACGTCGAGCCGGACGGAATTGAATGCATTCTGTCGACCGGAGACCGCTACACCGTCCAGGGCATGACGACCGATCCGCGGAGCGACCTGGCCGTCCTGTCGATCGATGCCGAGAACCTCAAGCCGGCCGTGTGGGGAGACAGCGACTCTCTGCGGCAAGGGCACTTCGTCGTAGTCATGGGGAATCCGCTCGGCACCGCTTTCGAGGGTGACGGCCGCGCGGCCATGTCGTTCGGCATCATCAGCGCCCTCGGACAGGACCTTACCCAGAAGCTTGACCCGGGTCGTTATTACGGCAATCTCATTCAGACGGACGCGCGGATCAATCCCGGCAACAGCGGCGGCCCGCTGGTCAATCTCAAGGGCGAGGTGGTGGGCATCGCGACCGCGGTCTCTTCTCGCACCGGCGGCAGCGACGGCGTCGGCTATGCCATTTCGCTGAGCAAGGAGACGCAATGGATTATCCATCAGTTGGTTGACGGCCAGGAGGTCAAATACGGCTACCTCGGCGTTCACCTTCAGGATCGCAATCGTCCAAGAATCGGCGGTCGTGCAAGCGCGCGAATCATCATCTCCTCCGTGGAACCGGAATCACCTGCCCATCGAGCGGGTCTTCAAGAAGGCGATGCGATCCTGCGTTTTGACCGAAAGGCGGTGAGCAATGCCGATGAATTCGTGCGACTGGTTGCGCTGGCGGGATCCGGCAAGTCGGTGCCGCTTTCGATCGTGCGAGATGGCCAGCCGTTGGACCTGGATGTTGTGCCGGGGCTGCGGCCGTCGCCGGATCGCGGCGTGAACATCGAGCCGGACTTCACCTGGCAAGGGACGACGTTCTCGGTCCCCAATTCCGACATTCGCGCCCGCTTTGCCTTGCCGGAATCGACTGCCGGCCCGGTCATCTCGGCCGTTGTGGCCGGCACTCCGGCCGACAAGGCGGGGCTTCGCCCGGGCGACGTGGTCGCGGAGCTCAACGGTCAGCCGGTCGGTGGATTCCGGCGTTTCCGGCGGTCAATTCAGAGCCTTGCAGGCACGGTCAGGCTCACCATCGAAGGCCAGCCCCGGCGCGAGCTGGTCATACCGTAAGGCGCTGGTACCCGAAAAACGCAGGGATCCTGCTGGACAGGCAGGCGGCTTCGGCCACTACTGCTATGGATGGTGGATCCGAGGTCAAATGAGGATTACGGTGTGACTGTGAAAGATGGAACACTGGTTCTCGGCACGATCAACGGCGATCAGTCGGCGTTTGCCGAGTTGTATGACCGCCGGGCTCGGCTGATCCGAGCGTTGTGCTATGACGAGACGCACGATTCTCACCTGGCCGCGGAATTGACCCAGGAGGTGTTCCTCCGGGCGTACAAGAACCTGCGTCGCTTGCACGACCCGGACAAGTTCGGCTCCTGGCTCGTCGGAATCGCCCGGAACACCTGCCGCGACTGGCGCCGCAAGCGTCGGCGCGAGGAGCGGGCAACAAGCGGCCTTGCGCAGCAGCGGATGCAAGCCGGTCTTCAGGCTGATCCGCCCGACGAGTGTCTGATGGAGCTGCGCGACGCGATTGCCGGCCGTCTGGCGCAGGGCAGCCGATGCACATCGCTGACGCAGCAGGAGCGTCTGGCCTTGCATGCTTTCTATCTGCAGGGCCGAAGCGTCGAGGAAGCCCGGGGCGTTCTCGGGCTGTCGAAATCGGGTTTCTATCGCGTACTGTCGTCCGCGTGCGAGCGGTTGCGGAAGCTGTTTGAAGGCGAGGCGGATGGTCAAGCCTGCCGCGTCGTCAAGGGAAGTGCCCCACTGGGGGAGGTGCAGCCATGACTTGCCCCAACAAGAGCGAACTGAACCTGCTGGTCATGGAAGTGCTCGATCCGCAGCGCGAAGCTGAGCTCCGAGCACATGTCAACGGGTGCTTCGCGTGCCACAAGGACTATGAGGCGGCACGAAGGGCACACTTCGAGCGGATTCGCATGTACGACCAGTTCGATCGCGGCCACGACGCGCTGCGCGAGCAATTGATCGCCGCACTGCCGGCAGAGCCCGGCCGTTCCAAAACGGACTGGCTTGCTCGTGGCTGGCGGCGTTTCGGAGATGTTGTCATGTCAACCACTCACCAACACGGAGCGCGAGGTGTTGCGACCGTTCTGGCGGCCGCGGCCTGTATCGCGCTGGTGGTATCTCTGCTCGTTCCGGACCAGGGCAAAAGCGCCTTTGCAGCCGCGATCGAGCAATTCCACAAGGCCAAGACCATTGTGTGTCGGGTTTCTTCACCCGAGCCGATCGAGGTTCTTGGAATGAAGTTCGAGGCCAGCGGAAAGAGCTACCTCTCGGCCGAACATGGCAGCCGGTCCGAGTTGTACAGCAATGGAATACTTGTTTCGCTGACCTTTACTCCGCCGGAAGGACCGATGACCGTCATCCAGCCGTTGGCCCGGACGTACATGGTCGTGGACATGAATCAGCTTGAGTCCAACCCGCAGCGTCGGGACCATCTGGACGCGTTTCTCCGTCAGTTGCAGCATACGGGCGCCCAGGCGGATCGCGAGCTCGGATCGGCCCATATCGACGGCGTGGAGGCCGTGGGTTACGAGATCAGCGGGAAGACAGAGTCGTCGGGCACCATCACCGGGATGCGGGCCGAGTTGTGGGTCGATCCCAAGACGGGGCTGCCGGTCCGGTATCGGGTCGAGATACCGGGCCTGCTAGCCGGGAAGACCCTGAGTATGGTCTACGACCAGTTCGAATGGGATACGCCGCTTGATCCCAAACTGTTCGAGCCCGACATTCCGGCGAACTACACCCGGCTGGATGCGACGATGCCTGCGGTGGATGAGACGGCTCTGATCAACGGCCTGACCCGCTTTTCGGAACTGGCGGGCAAATATCCGAAGGAACTCAGCATGGGCCGGGTCGTGGGAGAACTGATATTCACGCTTGGCGTGAAGGGGGACAACGGCGAAAAGCCGGACCAGCAGGCCCTGGCTCAGAAGTCGCTTGAGATCGGTGCTGCCTGTGTCTTCTATGAGCAGCTCAAGGCCGAAGGGAAAGCGCCGGAATACCAGGGCAAGACGGTCAGGCCGGGGCAAGCCGACGCTGTGCTGGTCAGATGGAAGCTGCCGGATGGTCAGTGGCGGGTGATTTACGGGGATCTGCGTGCAGAGACCGTCCCCGCCGATGGGCAGTGAGTTCGGGGCGGCCGGCGGCTCAACCGACGACTTTGCCTGACACACGTGAGACCGCGATTCCTCACGGGAGGAATCGCGGCTCTTTGCGCACGAGACAACACCGCCCGGTGGAGATGATGCTGTCGAAACGAGCTGCCTCAGGGTTTTTCCGCCTGGATGACGACACCGGCCGGGCCGACGTCCACTCTCACCGTGAGCCAGGCGGCGTCGCCGGACAATTGCGGTTTTGCCTCCACTGTCTTGCCGGCAACCGTCGTGATGAACCCGCCGGCCTCACGGGGAAACGGCCCTAACCGAACCTGCACGCCAGGGACAAGATCATCCGTTCGGATCGTCATCCTCGCCGATCGCTTGTCCCTGACGAGGTGGAACCACAGATTCGTCCATGCCTCGCGTCCGTCGGCACGGCGACAGCGCACCGGCCAGCGGTTCACGCGAACGCCCGTCCAGTTCCACGGCAATCTCGGAAACAGAGACAACTGGCGACCGTCGGTCAGCAGGTCATCGATCCCCGCCAGAATCCGCAGCGGATACAGGAAACCCGCCGCACAGACGAGGTTCGTATCCTCTGCCCAGCCCGCTGCCCCGTTGGCCCAGCGGGATAACTCGGCGATCTCGCTTCCTTTATCCTCGACCGTGTCCGTGTCGCGAGCCAGGCCTTCCAGAAGCGACTGGAGGGAGCTGATACGATCGCACAGAGCGGCGGTGGCAATGAGGGCGTCCGGCCCGTCGTACGAATCTGAGTATCCCGACACGACCCCATGAGCTCTGCGCTCCATGAGCGGCACGGCGACTTTCAGAGTGCGATCATAGACGTCGTACAACTCGCGGTCGGCGGCGGGCATGAGCCCATCAACCTCGATTGGCGCGCCGCCACCCCAGAAATAGCCCGCCAGGGGCTGATCCTCGATCGAGCCGTTGGTGCGAAGGCCGTAGGCCCAGGTACCCTTGGGCAGAATAAAGCCCGTCGGGCACTTGTGGTCCTGCTGCAGAACCAGATGCTTGAGGACGGCAGCCCGCAGAGCATCCGCGGCCGTGCGCCATTCGACCACGGAGGCGGTGTCCTTCATTCGCTCGGCCAGCAGAGAGGCTTTTCGCAGGCCGGCGGCGGCGCCGAGGGTGGTCGACAGCGCGTAGCACGGGCCGTGTTCGCGGTTGCCGGCGTTTTCCCAGTTGGTGCCGCGGATCAGACCATAGGGGTTGTCCTTGGCCTTGGTCATGACCTCGCCGGTGTAGGCGGTGATGGTCTTCCAGATGTCCTCGACGACCTTGGGGGCATAGTCGGATCGCCGGACGAGTTCGCACAGTTGCGTGGCCAGGATGTTTCCGGCCGTGTTGTCCACGCCGCCCGAGCGGTTCGACGGGTGTCCGTGCCAGCCGTAGTTGGCCATGAACCGCCCGATCTTCATGCTCTCTTCATGCCGGCCCCAGCCCACCCACTCGCGGAGCGCAAAGGCGATGTCCACCGGCCAGAACTGGCCGAACCACTTCCCCTTGGGGACCGAAGCATCAACGAAGCCGTTGGGTTCGTAATGCAGCTCGCGGAGCCAGAACCACGTATTGTCGGCCACGCGGGTCAGCCGCTCGGCCAGATCGTCGCCCTCGAAAGCCAGTTGCAGGCGGGATACGTCGGTCGAGCCGGGACAGACTTCGACCATGGCCGCGAAATCGTACTGGCCGGTGGCTTCGATGATGATGGTGTTCATCCCGGGGACGAGCAGATCCGTTGCGTCGAAATCGACGATCTCTTCGCCCTTGTTCTCGGATTTCCAATCGATGATGCCGTCGCCGCCGACGTCGAGAGATGAAGCCCCTTCGATAAGACCGTGCACCAGGTAGTAACGATGGCCGCGGACGGGCTTGTGCATGAAGCGGATTTCCCAGCGGCCGGACGGGGTCACGGCGGGCTTCAGCTCGACGCCGTGGCTCGACACGGGCAGCGGGTCAAGATGCCTTGCAGAGCTTGACGGCCAGGAATGCTGGTCGACCTTCTCAGCGAATTCGGCGGATGAGGCGTCCCAGCTTCCGATCACCCAGGGGACGGCCACGGCGTCCACTTCGACACGGAGCAGGCGGCATACGGTTCGCGAAGGCTGCCCCAACTCGATTTCGTAGAGGCGTACAGGTACCTGGCCTCGGGGTTCCACGGTGACACTCGTTCCTTCGACACCCGCGAGCATCGACGGCAGCAGATACTCGCAGCTGACCGGGCGTTGTGGATCGGCCCCGCCCGCGTTGAACGTCAAGTCGAAGAGGGAGTTGTGAACGCGCACTTTTGCCGGGCCGGCTGCGGAGACCAGTATCGCCGGTTGTGCAGCCATCTGCCGGGTTGGGAAGCGGTAAGTGATGCGCGTGCCGGGCGGGATTTCGCGAGCTTTTCGGAACAGCCTGATCTCGGGAGCCTCGATGACAACCGAATCACCGACATCAGCCAGAAAGGCGTCCTGATCGCCGCAGAATTCGCGCATTCGCAAGGGTTCCAGCACCGGCGGGCACTTGACGGCGGCCGGTCGGGTCAACCCGGCGTTTCCCTTGCGGGTTTCGATCGCCACGTCATCGACCTGCCAACGGGTCAGGAACTGGTTTTCGTTGACGTAGTTGAAGCGGATCCACACAGTGACGAGGCCGGAGCGATCGACGATAAACGGCTCGCTTTCGTATCGGCGCCATTCCCCCCTTTCGCGAACGCCGCGCAGCGTATCTCTTGCCATGGCCAGATCGTGGCGTGTCCAGCGGATGCCGGTGCTGTCGTCGTGGGCGTAGGTCGCGGGCGGGCCCAGGTTGACGCCAAGGGAAAACGCCGCGGAGAAGAGATGACCGTCGGCCGTACGCAGCATCGCGCTGAGTCGGTAGCGACCCGGAGAGAGATTGACCATCTGGAAGGCCGCCGCTTTGCCGAGGAGCTTGCCGTTGATTTCCTTGCCGTCGCCGTTGCCGTGAGCAAAGACCGGACAGTTCCATGCCCCTTCCGAGGGAAACGACAGGCAATGGTCGGACCGATAGCCGCCCCGCCCTTGCACAGGTGCAACGGTGTCAAACCGCTGGTCAAACGCCGGCGGGCCGTAGCCGTGGGGATCGAGGCCGGTCAGGATCGTCCAGCCGAGCGGCGTGCCGTCCGGCCTCGCGACCTCAAAGCCAGGGTTGATCAGAACCGGGGTAGACGCACATCCACCTGCGACACCGAACAAAAGGACGGCGGGCAGTAACGCGCTGCGCTCCCTGAAGAATTCACCAGCCTGAAGTTCTTGTGTCATTAATTCTTAATTCTCAATTCCTCATTTTCAATTCCCAAGCGTCGGTCTCACATCACCGCCCATGGATCGATGGCGAGTGAATCGGTCCGCCCGGCCTTGAGGTAGTAGCCGGCCAGGGCGGCGACCATGGCCCCGTTATCGGTGCAGTATTTCATGGGGGCCAGGTGCAGGGTGATTCCCCTTTCGTTGCAGGTGGTGGAGAGAGCGGTGCGGAGTTCGCTATTGGCTGCGACCCCCCCGCCGACCATGACCGTGCGGACTCCCATCTTCTCGACGGCCAGCATGGTCTTAGCCACCAGCACATCGACGACCGCTGCCTGGAAACTTGCGGCGATATCGGCGATGTCCTGTTGGCTCAATCGTTCCAGGCCGCCACTGGTCCTGCCGGGTCCGTGTACGCGATAGAGAACCGCGGTCTTCAGGCCGCTGAAGCTGAAATCGAGCGAATCGCGGCCGAGCATGGTCCGCGGGAACTGGCAGGCCCGGGGATTGCCGCCCCGAGCGATTCGCTCAATCACCGGACCACCGGGGAAGCCGAGATTCAGCACCATGGCCACCTTATCGAAGGCCTCGCCCGAGGCGTCGTCGATGGTGGCTCCGAGCAGTTCGACGTTCAGCGGGTCGCGCACGAGGAACAGCGAGCTGTGCCCACCGCTGACCACCAGGGCGATTGCCGGCCAGGGTTCCGGGCCATCGTCAGGCAGATCGATGGCCGGGCTGCAGGCATGTGCGTGAGCATGATTCACCGCGACCAGGGGCTTGTTCCATGCCAATGCCAGTGTCTTGGCAGCCGTCACGCCGATCAACAGGCAACCGACGAGGCCGGGCCGATTGGTCACCGCAATGGCGTCGATATCCTGCCGCGTGACGTCGGCGCGGGCCATGGCCTCCTGAATGACGCCGTCGAGGTTCTCGATATGGGCTCGAGAGGCCAGCTCGGGGACGACGCCGCCGTATTTGGCGTGAACATCGAACTGGGTGGCAACGACGCTGGACAGGACCTTATGCGAGCCGATGACAACGGCGGCGCTGGTCTCGTCGCAGGAGGTCTCAATGCCCAGGATGGTCGGCGCGTTGTCAGCTTCGTACATGTTGGTCAAGCCCTGTGACGTTCGTCTCCGCTCAAACAGGCGGGCATTCTCGCCTGAATTCTTCAACGAATCCAGCCCAGGTGCCGACTGCCTTGCCATGTGGTCGGGTAACAGAATCGGCGGGACATGCCGATCGGTCCGGGGTGAGTAGTCAACCCCCTTCCGGGGGTGTTCCCGCCAAAGGTCGGTAGATCTCGCCGAAGGTCGAAGACCTCGCCGAAGGTGGGTGGGCGGACTGATAGGCCGGCCGTTCTACGGCCGGTGGGCGGTCGCCCGCAACTAGTACTCCTTTGTATGGTTTTAGACCGTGTCACCGGGCTTAACCGATGAGGACAAGCCCGTTGAAACGGGCTAAACAATGCATAACCAGCAAAGGAGGAATCGCCCGACCATGGACCAGCCGTAAAACGACTGGCCTATTTGCCCTTCGGGAAAGACCGCTGAAGCGGTCTGCTTTCAGCTTGCGTTCACGCCAACCGCGTCAACCGCGAGGACGGCCTCGCCTCTGTCACAGACCCTTGTCCTGTTGGCGATAGGCTTGCGTTCTCGTACACTCACGACAAATGCCTGACTGGAGACCATCACACATGGCACTGCCCGAACGGATCGAAACCGAAGTCGAGCTTGAGGAAGTGATGACCCGGCCTTCTGCGGCGCTGGTCGAGGACATGGCGCGGGTTGAGGGCGACCTGATGCTGCTGGGTGTCGCCGGCAAGATGGGACCGACCATGGCTCGGCTGGCTCGGCGGGCGTGGGACCAGGCCGGTCGAAAGTCGCGGATCATTGGGGTCGCGCGGTTCACGGATGCGGCCGTTCGCGACCGGCTCGAAGCCAACGGCATCGAGACGATCACCGCCGATCTGCTCGATGAGAAAGCCCTGGCGTCGCTGCCGGAGGTGCCGAATATCATCTACCTGGCCGCCCGCAAGTTCGGCTCGGCCGGCAACGAGCCCCTGACCTGGGCCATGAACACCTATCTGCCGGCCCGGGTTGCGGTGAGGTTCCGCCGCTCGCGGATCGTCGCACTGTCGACCGGCAACGTCTATGCGTTCAGCCCGACCAACGGGCCCGGACCGGATGAGTCGACTCCCGTAGGCCCGGTCGGGGAATATGCCCAATCGTGCCTCGGCCGTGAACGGATGTTTCAGTACTTCAGCGAACAGAACGGTACGCCGGTGTCGCTTATCCGGCTGAACTACGCGATCGATCTGCGATACGGGGTGCTGATGGATGTGGCCATGAAGGTGTTTACCGGCCAGCCGATCGACCTGACCATGGGGCATGTGAACGTGATCTGGCAAGGTGACGCAAACGCGGCCATCCTGCGGAGCCTGCGGCACTGTGCTTCGCCGCCGTTCATCCTGAACCTCACGGGGCGGGAGACGATCTCCATCCGATGGCTGGCCGGGGAGTTCGGCCATCGGCTGGGCAAGGAGCCGGTGTTGACCGGTGCCGAGGCCCCCACCGCCCTGCTCAGCAACGCGGCTCGGTATCACAAGATGATGGGCCCACCACAGGTGCCGCTGGAGCGGATGATCGACTGGGTTGCCCACTGGATCAGAATCGGCGGGCGCACGTTGAATAAGCCCACCAAATTCCAGAGCCGGGACGGGAAGTTCTGATGCAACCCGAGGTCAATTCGTTCTCGCGGCCTCAGGACCAGCACTGTTGATCTCGGCCATCATGGCTTTGGGGCTGAGGTCCTGGCCGGTGGCGTGGCGGACGAGTGCGTCCCACCGCAGGCTTGCACCGGGACCGAAGACCTTCTCCTTCATCAAGTCGCCGATCGCCTTCCGGCCGCTGTAGAGTGGCGTCGGCGTGCTTGCCTTCAGCACATCGTGCACAATGGCATGGTGAAGCTGGGAGGCGAACATCTCGCCCATAATGTAACTGTGGTAATACACCGGCGTACTGATGATGTGGATCTTGCTGGCATAGTCGGGAGCGTTGCGGCCGTCGGGCCGGTTCATGAGTTGGTGTTTTTCCGCCAGGTCCCACCAGAGCCGATTCAGGTCCTGGTCCGGGTCGGCATACAGGGCGGCCTCGAAACGGACCATGACCTGCGACCAGCCGGCGAAAATCAGCAAATGATCACGGTGCATGCGGCCGGTCGTTTCAGCGATGGCCTTCGGATCGGGCACCTTCAGGCCGGCTGATTGCATCCAGGCCGGCTGGTCGGCAACCCGCTCGAACAGCATAGCGGTGGCCTCGGTGGTAAAGGAATGCGCCGGCGTTCGCAGCACATAGGGCAACGACTGCGGGATGTACTTGTCGTAGACCGCGTGACCCAGTTCGTGCAGCATCGTGGACGCCCACTGGTGGTTGGGTACGACATTGGCCATTACCCGAATGTCGCCTTCACGGTCAACGTCCATGCACATCGCGTGTGGGCACTTACCGGGGCGTTCGTAGAGGTCACTGCGGGCAATCACGTCATCGATCGGCAGGCCGATGCCGGCATAGAACTCTGTGGCCAGCTTCACGACGTCGGCAGACTCATAAATGGGGTCAAGCTGGTCGGTATACATGGCCGGCGGCTCCTGGAAGAACGGGTCGTGGTAATGCCACGGACGCAGATCGGCCACCTGGATGCCGTAATCGGCCGCAAGCCGAGCGTCGAGCCGGTTTTTGGCCTCGCGGAAGGGCTCGCGTGTCAGCTCATACAGCTCATCGAAGAGTCTCAGGACCTCGGCCTTGGTCATTTCGCCCAGCTGAAGCTGCATCTCGTAGAAATCGGTGAACCCGAGCTTGCGGGCGGCCTCGTTGCGCAGCTTCACGAGTTCCTTGAGGTCCTTCTCGACGACCGCGCCGACGCCTTTGGCGGCCTCCCAGACAGCCCGGCGGTAGGCGCTGTCGCGTGATTCGCGAAGTACCGTGCGGACCTCGCTGTCGGGCAGTTCCCGATCATTGACCTTGGCGCGGTAGACATTGAAGGCCTGCACGCAGGCACTTGCCTTCGCGGTGATCCGCCTGAGCAGTTCAGGATCGAGCTGTTTGCCCGCGTATTCGAGGTACAGCAGCTCGATCTGGCGAATGAGCATGCGATCGGGTTTCGGCTCGGCTTTGCTCAGATCCTGGCGGATCTGCTTGAGGCGGGCGAAAGCGGCCGGATCGGCCCAAGCGGCGTCGAGCTTGTTCTGGGCTTCCTGCGCGGCCTTGTAGTCCTCATCCTTGCCTGAAGCCTGTGCGTCCCAGTCGGTCCGGGCGACAGCGATCTGGAGTGGACGAACGGACGCCTCGTACTCGGCAATGAATCGCCTGGCTGCGACGGCAGCCGGCGGCTCCGCGGCCGATGTCGCCGGCGGTGCGAAAGTGAGACAGACCAGGCCGAGTGAAACACAGCAGCAATAGAACTGACTCATCGGTATTCTCCTCGTCTTGATAGACCGGGGGACATGATACCGCATGCTCCGAGCTTATGCGATCATCCGTCGGCGACGGCGGACGTAGTCCCAGACCACGTAGCGATCCAGATCCCGGCCGCCGGTAAAGAAGACACGCCCACGGGTGGATTCGGCGACGCGGTGGGCAAACTGCACGTCCTCGCTGGACTGTGCCCAGTTGGGCAGCAGGAAGATGTTGATCGTCATGCCTTCCTGAGCGCAGAGCTGGGCCTCGCGTAAGGTGGCCTCTTCTGTCAGCGGGTGCGGCGGATACAGCAAGTACAGAAACGTCCCCTCGTAATGTGCCGTGGGCAACCCGTCGGTGAGCAGGATGATCTGCCGGTTCGGCGTATCCTGCACGCCGAGGTACTGCCGGGCAAGCTGCAGGGCGTGCTGGATGTTGGTGAAGTGCGGCGGGATGTCAAACTCCGTCAACTCCGGCCGGCTCATGTCGGCCTTCAGGGCGACCGTCGGGCTGGTCAGGGTGACGGGTTTGGGCATCAGTCCGGGCAACTCGGAGATGTGCCGCGGCTTGGCGAAGGTGTACATCTCGATGAACTGCAGGAAATCGCCCGGATACTCGGTGCGAATCAAGCCGTGCAGCGCCAGGCCCATGCGTTTGGCGTTGATGTACTGGCCGCTGTACCGCATGGAGCCGCTCATGTCGATCAGCACCGCCGTGGCACACTTCGGGTTGTTGCGGGTCCGGTGAATCTCGATGTCATCCGGCCTCATGTGGACTGGAACACCGGCGCCCTCGCGGATCATGGCATTGATCATCGAGGCGGGGATATCCATGTGCGTCAGCGAGTCGCCGAATTCGTAGGTCTTGGTCTTTTGCGTTTCGATGGCTCCTTCGCCGATGATCGGACCGGTGTGCCTGCCGGAACGGGCGGCCTGCAAATCGCTGAAGATCTCCTGGAGGAGTCGTGACTGAAACAGCCGCATGGCCTTGGGCGTCAGCCGGTAGCCGCCCTCTGTTTTCTCAAGGCCCTGCCGTTCGGCCAGCTCCCGCAGGTAGTCCTGGATGTACTGTTGCAGTGCACTGAGCCGCTCGATGTCACCGGGTTCGGCGAACTCGGAGAGAGCCTCCATGTCGATCACGCCGATCTGCCCGGTCTCCGCGGCCTTCTTGAGCTGCTCCAGCAGGCGGTCGATCGCTTCCAGTTCCCCCTTCACGGCCAGGGCGGTGGGAACATCCATCGATGTCCGGCCGGTGAACTCGTACTTGGCCGCCAGCTCGTCGACCTGATACTTCTGTCCCAGAAGATCTGTCAACGCCAGAAGCCTCGCGGCAAAATCGGGCGCCTTATGTTCGGCGCGGTACCACAGCCGCTCCAGGTCGTAGAGCTGTTCGCCTCGAGCGGCGGAGTAGAAGGTGTTGGCCATCGGTCCCGGCACGCGGACGCGGCGGCACTCCTTCTGCCAGCGTTGGCGGACTTCCTGTTGGACGGTATCAGTCTCGTAGGTGGACAGGATCTTGCGTTTTCGCTCCAGCAGCATGGCGATGAGCGATTCGAGGCTCGGCCCCAGGGAGGCAATCTGGCCGGGGTCAATGCGAACGGCGCGGGCCAGTTCTTCTTCCGTCAGTTCTCGCAGGCTGCCGTATGCCAGCATGTGCTGAAACGCGGGGGACACGACATCCGGCGGCGGTGCGGTCGGGCTCGGGAAGCTCTTCGGGTCGAACTTCTGGTAGGTGTGGATCACCCCACCGAGCGGTTGCCGATCATCGGAGCTGGGGGCGCGTTCAGAGCTCATAGGTGATCCTGCCATGATGCTGGCTGCGGGAGATCTGGTCCTTTGCATACAGACCGGCGAGCACGAATTCGACGCACGAAGCCCGCACGGCATCGTTCTCGGCCGCATTCACCTCGAACGCCTTTTCCCAGATCTTCGGAATCCGCTTCACTCGCTCGGCATATTGCGACGAGGGCAGCATGTCGCCCACCTCGATCTTGACACCCTTGCCGAACACGCCGGTGATCTCGTCCAGCCCGTGCCGGTCGACATACTCATCGAACACAGTGCGAATGGCCTCGGCCAAAATCGCGTCCAGCACCTGTCGTTCGGACATCTGGTGTGAGCCCATCATGTCCAGTTCGAGCTTGCCCAGTGACGAGGCTTGCAGGTGGGCCAGGTCGGAAATGCGTGGGACAGCAGGGCTTTCACCAAGGCGGACCGCTCGCTGCCGGGCACTGGCGATCATCGTTCGGTAGTTGGCGATGCTGAAGCGGGCGCTGACCCCCGACTGCTGGTCGACGTATTTCGATCGCCGGGCACAAACGCTCATCTGCTCGACGATTTCCTTCATGAACACCGGCACCTGAACGGGAAACTCACCATCCAGACAGACGCCGGCCTCCTGCTCCATGATCTGGATGCCGACCTCGCGGCGGCGCGGATAGTGCGTATGAATCACGGTGCCAATCCGGTCCTTGAGCTGTGGAATGACCTTCCCGCTGCGATTGTACGTTGCCGGGTTGGCCGAGAACAGAATCAGCACGTCGATATCGAACTGAACCGGGAAGCCGCGGATCTGCACGTCACGCTCTTCGAGGATGTTGAACAGCCCGACCTGCACCAGCTCGTCGAGCTCCGGCAGTTCGTTCATGGCGAAGATCCCGCGGTGCATACGGGGGATGAGGCCGAAGTGCAGAGCCTCTTCGGCGGAGAGGCTGGTTCCGGCGGCGAGTTTGGCCGGGTCGATCTCGCCGATGATGTCGGCGAATTTCGTGCCCGGGCTGAGTCGTTCGGCATACCGCTGCGCCCTCGGCCACCAGGCAATCGGGGCTTCGTCTTCGGCATGCTCGGCCAGGAACCGCTTTCCGGCCTTCGTGATCGGCTTGAGCGGGTCTTCGTGAACCGGACAATCGGGAATATCCAGGTATGGGATCTCGGGATCGAGGAATCGCACCAGCAGGCGCATCAGTCGGCTCTTGGCCTGGCCCTTCTCGCCGAGGAACAGCATGTCGTGCTGGGCGAGCAGCCCGATGTTGAGTTCCGGGATGACCGTGTCTTCATAGCCGACGATGCCCGGAAACAGCTCCTCGCCGCTTCGCAGCATCCGCAGGAAGTTGTCGTACATCTCCCGTTTGACGGTCTTGGGTTGCCAGCCGCTCTCGCGGAGCTGCTTCAATGTGGTTGGTTTGCCGGTCATCTGGCTTCGGCCCCCTTTGTTGGCCTGAATCCTTGTGGGAAGGAGGCTGGATCAGGCCCCATCCGGAATCGGGTTGCTCTCGATGGTCGCCAGTCGTCACTCACATAATAATAGGACGTTCCGGGGACACTGGCCAAGCATGGGGCGTTTAGAGAGGCCGAAAGAAGGCCGTCTGGACAGGAGGTGGCAGACCGACGGCCTGTGTGTTCAGCACCTCAGAAAGCGTCCGCCGCCGTCGGTGTTGGCCGAGTGCAGCGGTTCACACCCGGCAGCGTGAAGGATGGCAGCGAGGGCAATAGCCGCGGTCTCGATGCGCAGGGTGTTGGGGCCCAGTGAGATGGCCCGACAGCCCCTGTCGACGCATACAGCTCGTTCTGAGTCGGTCCAGCCCCCTTCAGGACCGATGAAGGCCAGCACGGACTCGGCGGCGGCAACACCTGTGACCCATTCTGAGGGGATTTCCGCGTTCGGAACCGCAATGAGCAGGTGAGCAAAGCCGGCGGCCTCACCCAAGGCTTCGACAAGCTGTCGCGGCGGGCTCAGTTCCGGCAGCCAGGCCTGCCCCGATTGTTTGGCTGCCTCGACTGCCGTTCGGCGCCATTTGTTCAGCTTGTGAACGGAGACTTGGGATACGCTGCGGGCAGTCTGAATGGGCCACAGGGCCGCGATGCCGAGCTCCGTACATTTCTCCACCAGGAGGTCCTGCCGAGGGCCTTTCGGCATGGCGACGGCCAGCGTCACCGTCGGCCGTGGGCGTGGCCGGGTCCAACTCTGGAGGACCCGCACCTGTACCCCCGACCGAGACACTGCCGTGATCTCCCCGCCCGCTTCTGTTCCGCGACCATCGAAGAGCACCACCGGGTCGCCGGTCCGCAGACGGCGGGACTGGCTCGCGTGGCGGGCTTCCTGCTCGGTGAGATCCACGTCGCAGCCGCTCAGATCGGATGCGTAAAACCTCGCCTCAGACATATCACTATTATCGGGACCCTCTTGAGAGATGACAATGAAGCGGCCCACCGCCATTGCCGATTAGAACCTTACGGCCAGAGATCCGTGCGGCTGGCGCGCATGTTTCTGGATTCCAGTGCGCTTGGGTTGCGGCCCGCAGAAAGGCGGTCCGCCTTAGGAATGAAGCGCGGCCTTGCCCGAAGGTGCCGCCCGGTCATCGTGGAGTGGGCGCTGAATATGTCTGATGACAAGCAGGAGATCGATGGGGGCGGTGTCTCCGCACCCGACATGAGCCCCGAGGAGATCGCAGTGGAGTTAGCGGCGGTGACCGCCGAGGCAGACGGCGGGAGCGAGCCGCAAAGGGAGTCTGGCGACTCCGCCGCCGGCGAGACGAGACCTTCCAGCAATCTGTCCGCTGAAGCCGCCAATGTCCCCGCCGGCAGCACTCCCGCGACCTCTGAGCAGGATCCTTGCCCGGACCCGGGCAACGCAGCGATGCCCGAGGCAGATCCCGCGGCGGCTCTCGATCGGATCGACGCGGACCTGGCCGAACTGGAATCACTGCTGGCCCAGACAGCTTCCGACAGTACGAGTATCCCGGCTGGCATCGCACAGGCTCCGCCGCCTTCACCAGAGCCCCGGGAACCCCTGGAGACGACTGCCGAATGGGACGAAGCCCCCGAGCCGGTTTCAACTGGCCGGACCGAGGCGGCGCCTGCCGAGAAACCTGAACAGGACGTTCCCGACGTCCCGCCCGCGCAACAGGAATCAGCGAATCCCGGCGGCACGGATGACGCACTGCTCAAGGGCGGCTCACTTCCAGAACCACTTGAAGCAGCAGAAACGGCTTCCAGGACCGACAGCCAGCCTGTCGCAGAGACCGCCGACGAGCAAACGATCACGACTGCTGTCGCGCCTTCCGACAACAACCTACTCAACATCTTCCTGCACACCGTCAGCAGGGTCTTTGTGGACTTGCTGATCCTCATCGACAAACCAGTTGCCGGTCTGGGCCCGAGGTGCAGGACCGTTGTGGGGCTGGCAGCCATCGCGACGTGCCTTGTGGCGGTGGTAACCTGGGTTGCTGGCTGCTGAATGCTACGGCTCGATCATGCCTTCGCGAATCGCGAATCGTGAAAGCTCGACCCGGTTGTGAATGTCCAACTTGGC
Source organism: Phycisphaerae bacterium (assembly GCA_030372985.1). GTDB lineage: Bacteria > Planctomycetota > Phycisphaerae > UBA1845 > PWPN01 > JAUCQB01. The sequence continues at coordinate 80,333 of JAUCQB010000120.1, read as the reverse complement.
CATCAGGGAGGCCTTCTGCTTATCCGCCGTCTTGTAGCTGATGCCCAGAATGGAAGCCGCTTCCTTAAGACTCAGACCCTTCGCAAGGATCCGCAACAACTCGCGCTCCCGGGGACTCAGCATACTGCGGCGGGTCTTCGGCGGGTTTTCCATCTCGATCCTGCCGCCCTTGACCACCAGCCGGTCCATCACTTCGGGTGAGAAGTGGGTCCTTCCCTTGGCCACATCGCGGATGGCCTCGGCCAGGGCCGTCATGCTCTCGCTCTTGATGACATACCCGTTCGCCTTCACGCGAATGGCCTGCTCGATGTACTCGTCATGTTCGTGCGCGGTCACCAGAATAACCTTGGTATTCGGTACGCGCGAATGAATGATCTGCACGGCATCGAAACAGCTCACTCCCGGCATATCGATGTCCATCAGAACCACGTCCGGCTTCGTTTCGACGACCTTGGTGATGGCCTCATCGGCGTTCTCGGCGATGGCCACCACCCGAATGTCCTTTTCGCGCGAGAGCATGCCGCTCACGCCATCGCGGACGATCCCATGATCATCAACAACGACAACGCTGATCGGCCTGTCGGTTGCAGCTTTGAGATCTGGTATCTGGGACATGGCGAGCCTCCTGCCCGAAAGGGTTGCACTTTACACATCACCTGCGAACAGCTTTGGAAATGAACAGCCTCATTCAAGGACACCTACATCTAAATATAACACTAGAAAGTCTGTCGGCAAGCGGCACGCGTGACAATCGATTACCAGCCCGCCCGAGAATCGCGTATGGCTGTATTACTTTCAGATCCAGCAATACCGCGGTACATCGCCGCCCATCGCTCGGCCCACTCGCGAACGTCCAGGTGGTCCCGTACCCAGGCTTGGGCCTGCCGCCCCAAATTCGCTGCCAGCCGACGGTTCCCGAGCACCTGGGCGAGTCTCCGTTCGATTTCAATCGCCGAGCCGGCGCGGGCCAGGAGGCCGGTTTTGCCCTCGATAATGACGTCCCGACAGCCCGGAACATCCGTCGCAACAACGGGCAGGCCGGCGGCCATGGCCTCCAGAAGGGAATTGGGCAGACCCTCGGTTCGCGAGCAGAAAAGGAACGCGTCAGCCATCTTCAGCAGCGAGGGCACATCCGTGCGTCGCCCCAAGAGCTTCACGCACGGGCCAAGCCCCTGTTCGGCGATCAGTCGTTCGACCGTCGGGCGATACGGGCCCTCACCCACCAGCAGCAACGTCGCTTCCCGCGTCCGACGCAGACGCGCAAAGGCCGAAAGCATCTCTTCAAAGCCCTTTACGGGATCCAGACGGCCGGTCCAGATCACCAAGGAGTCATCGGGCGATACTCCAAGCGTTGCCCTGTCGGCTCGCTCGGCCGCCAGGATGTTCGACAGGTCGACGGCACCCCACTGACATACCAGGCGAGAAACCGGCAGATGGGCCCTCCGATGTAGATGGGCCACGACGGACGGCGAGTTGCCCACTTCAAAACGGCACAATCGGCAGGTGAGATTGTCGAGAACCAGGTGCCAACGACGCTCAATCTCGACTGTCTGAATTTCGCACACAATCCGGTTTGTGGAGACGCCGGCCAGCGGACCCAGCAGGCGACAGGCGATATTGGCGTGAAAGAGCATCGCGTGCAGGACGTCGGGCTGTGTGGATTCAAGAACACGCCGCAGGCGAACGAGGGCTTTCACATCCCGGCTCGATTGGGCCCCGCAGGATGAGACGGCAATGCCCGCAGACACGAGCATTTCGCCAACCGGGCCGGCATCTGCCAGAGAGACAACATTAATTCGAAAGCGGTCGCGAGGCAGGTGTGTTGCGAGGCGATACAGATGAAGCGGAACCCCCCCAAGCGCCAGATCCGTGATCACATACGTGAGCCGGATAGGCCGATCCGCGTTGCCGGACGCCGCCATGTCAGTCATCCGCAATAAGAATGTATGCCGCCACTTGCGGGGACGGTATCCTGCCGGTCCAACGACAGGCTGGAACCCTCTTCCACGCAGGCCACCAGGATTGACGCCACGCTAATCCGCCGCCGCCGTCGCCATGACGGCTCGCACCTTTCCGTCGTGTTCGTTCAGCAGCCGCTCGGCGGTCTCGCGATCCACCTTTCGGAAATGCATCACGATGGCCGTCTTCACGCGCCCGCAGGCGTCCTGCAGGAGCTTTGCCGCCGTCGGCCGGTCCGTGCCCGTGATCTTCATGATAATCCTCGTCGCCCGGTCGACCAGCTTGTTGCACGCGGATGAGTTCATGTCGACCATCAGGTTCTGGTACACCTTGCCGATCTGCACCATCGCCAGCGTGGTGACCGAGTTGAGGACCAGTTTCGTGGCCGTACCGGCCTTGAGCCGCGTCGAGCCCGTAATCACCTCGGGGCCCACGAGCACGCGGATGGACACGTCGGCGTCATCACCGCATTGTTTCTGCGGGACGCAGGCAAAAAAGACGGTTTTTGCACCCAGCTGCCTTGCCCGTGTGATGGCGCCGTGAACAAAGGGAGTCGTTCCTCCGGTGGCGATCCCGAACACCACGTCCCGTGGCCCTACCTTCCGTTCGTCCATGGCTCGGGCGCCGTTTTCGGGGCTGTCTTCGGCTGCCTCAATGCTGCGAAACATGGCCTCTCGCCCGCCCGCGATAATCCCTTGCACCATCTCGGGATCAGAAAGGAAGGTCGGTGGGCATTCGGAGGCGTCGACAACGCCAAGCCGCCCGCTCGTTCCGGCCCCCACGTAGATCAGCCGTCCGCCGTTCTTGAAAGCCGTGACCACAAGCTTGATGGCCTCGACGATCTCATTCTTGGCTCTGGCAACCGCCGTCGGGATGGTCGCGTCCTCGGTGTTCATGACATCGAACCCCTCCTCGATCGACATCAGGTCGATGGACATCGACCGTTCGTTGCGCCCCTCCGTCATCAGATGGCCGCGATCTTGCATCATGAGTTCAAGCCAACCTGGGTGCTCCAGGTCCTCCTCTCTTGGCGGCTCCGGCGATCAAACGCATCACCCGCAGTGCCCGCCGCTCAGGCAGCACAGTGTAAGTCAACGAACGTCTCGCGGAAAGACCTCGTAGTTCTGACGCTCTCCCCGCCCTCGAAGCGGATAATCCTTGCGAAGCGGGTGGGCCGTAAAGCCCTCCCAGGTGACGAGACGCCGCAGGTCGGGATGTCCGATGAAGCGAATGCCGAACAAGTCATAAGCCTCTCGCTCGAGCCAGTCGGCGCCCGCCCAGACGCCTGTGACGCTTGGCACGCTCGGAGAGGGATCATCGACAAGGCATTTGGCCCACAAGCGATGGCCGAGCGATATCGAGAGCAGGGCGTAGACCACCGCGAACCGACTCCTGGCCTCAGGGAATCGCAGGTAATCGATGCCGGTGAGGTCGGAAAGCTGTTCGAATCGCGTGGCCTCGTTGTCCCGCAGAAACGTCATGATCTCAACCAGCCGGTCGGCAGGAAGGCGGACGCATATCTGGTCAGATTCGCCCGCCCGTCCGCGTAACAGGGGAGCAGGGGCAAAGTCGACGTCCTGGAACCGCTCCTGCAACGCGGAAATCACTGACCGAATGGCCATCGCTCAAGCTCCTGCCTGCCGTCAACCCTGACCGGTTGGCCGGTCTTTCGTACCAGCGGAAACCACCAGCCGATAACCGCCCTGGCGATCCTCGCTGTTGCGAAGCCCCTCGCGGTCCACTATCCGCTGGATCGCCATAATGCCTTCGATAAGGGTCTCGGGGCGGGGAGGGCATCCGGGAACGTACACGTCGACCGGCATAAACTGATCTATCCCCTGCACAACGGCATACGTGTCGAACACGCCTCCTGTGCTCGCACACGCCCCCATGCTGATGACCCATTTCGGTTCACACATTTGGGCGTAGATGCGCTGCAGAACGGGCATCGTTTTGATCGCCACGCGTCCCGCGCAGATCAGCAGATCCGACTGGCGGGGACTGAATCGCATGACCTCGGCTCCGAACCGCGCCACGTCATATCGGCTCGCCCCCGTCGCCATGAGTTCGATCCCGCAACACGCCGTCGCGAAAGGCAAGGGCCAGAGCGAGTACTTGCGGCACCAGTTGACTCCATAGCGGCGAATCAGGTCGGTCACGGCGTCCAAACGGGTTGTCACCCAGTCGCCGGACACGACGGCCTCAACCGATCGACGTGTTCTGTCCGCAGTACGCATGCCAGCCCGATGCTTACCTCCAATGAAGCGCGCCCCGTCCCCACTCGTAAACAAGGCCGACCAGAAGCAAAGCCACGAAGATCATCATCGACACCAGCAGGAAACCCGCGCTCGCAGGGCCCGCGGATGCGGTCTCGATGGCACCCTGTCCCGTTGCCGCCCGGTGGAAAACCACCGCCCAAGGCCACATGAGCGCCACCTCGGCATCAAAAAGCAGAAAAAGCAGCGCCACGACGTAGAAAGGGGCGTGAAACCGCCGACGAGCATCGAGCAGGGGCGGCACGCCGGCTTCATAGGGCGCGTCTTTGCGATGACCATGACGGGACGTCCCAATCATGTGGCTCAAGACCATGATCGCGAGCACAATGGCGATCACCGCCGACAACAGTATCAGAACCGGTGTGTACGGATGTCCGGCCAGCATTGCCTCTCGTCTTTCATGCTACGGCCAATTCTGCTGAACCTGCCTGCCGTATGCCAGACCAGGTGGTCCATGCCCTGGTATCATAGGCATGGGGGCAGTCTAGAGCAGCGCTCCCATAACATCAAGCTGCAGCAGTGCTTGCCGCCTCCCAGGTTCACGGAAAACCATCACCGCAGCGATACGTACTAATGAATTGTGCCCATCCAGTTGTCGATGATTGCCATGTCCGCGCCAGCTTGGCTTCACACCCCGGCCGGCATGAGGGCCAAATAATGTGCGGAATCGTCGGGTATATTGGACGCAAGCAGGTACAACCTATTCTGATCGAGGGGCTCAAACGGCTCGAGTATCGCGGCTACGACTCGGCTGGAACGGCAATGGTGGGCGATGGCACCCTGACCATCACCCGTGCCGCCGGACGCATCAGCGCCCTTGAGGCCCGGCTGGGAGCGATCCAACGCTCCGCCACGCTCGGTATCGCCCACACCCGCTGGGCCACCCACGGGGCTCCCACCGAACGGAACGCACACCCGCACGTCTCCTATGATGGGAAAATCGCCCTGGTTCACAATGGGATCATCGAGAATTACCGATCCCTCAGAACGTTCCTTGACCAGCAAGGCATACGCTGTGTCAGTGATACGGATACCGAGGTCCTGGTCCAGCTCATTCGCCACTTCTATAACGGTAATCTCGAGCAGGCCGTCCGTGATGCCCTTCACGACGTGCAAGGCACCTACGGGATCGCCGTTGTCTCGTCCGACGAGCCCGATCGGATCGTGGCTGCCCGAAAAGGCAGCCCCTTAATCATCGGGATCGGCAACGGTGAGTTCCTCATCGCCTCTGATGCGGCTGCCATTATCGAGCACACCGCCCAAGTCGTCTACCTCGCCGACGGGGAGATGGCCGTCCTCACGCACGACGGTTTTCGAACCACGACGCTCGATGCCGTTCCCATCACCAAGGACGTACAGGAAGTCGAGTTCTCACTTGAGCAGATCGAGCTGGGTGGCCACGAGCATTTCATGGCCAAGGAGATCTTCGAGCAGCCGCAGTCCCTCAACAACACCCTGCGGGGAAGGCTGCGAGTTCGCGAGGGCATGATCCATCTGGGCGGCATTGCCGAACATGCCCGCGATCTCGCCAGAGCAAGGCGTATTATCTTCACCGCTCAAGGCACCGCCTGGCATGCGGGCCTCGTCGGTGAGTATCTTTTCGAGGACATCGCCAAGACACCCGCCGAGACCGAATACGCCAGCGAGTTCCGTTACCGTAACCCGCTCATCAACGAGGGGACGGTGGTCATTGCCATCAGTCAGTCGGGCGAGACCGCCGACACGCTTGCCGCCCTGCGAGAGGCGAAGGAAAAGGGGGCGTTGACGCTCGGCGTGGTCAACGTCGTCGGGAGCACGATTGCCCGCGAGGCCGACGCCGGCGTTTATCTTCACTGCGGTCCCGAGATTGGTGTTGCCAGCACCAAGGCATTCACGTCTCAACTGGCCGTGCTCACCATGATGGCGATCCAACTTGGTCGACGCCGCTTCCTCTCTCAGAATGACGCCCAGGCACTCATCAGCCAACTCGCTCTGATTCCCGGTCATGTCGAGCGGATCGTGCAGCAATCCGACGGCATCCGTGAGGCGGTCAGGCGGTTCGTCCATCGCGAAAACTGGCTGTTCCTGGGCCGCGGCTACAACTACCCGATCGCCCTGGAGGGTGCCCTCAAGCTTAAAGAGATAAGCTACATCCACGCTGAAGGCATGCCCGCCGCCGAAATGAAACACGGCCCCATCGCGTTGATCAGCGACGGCATGCCCGTGGTCTTCATCGCCACCCGCGGGAACCAATACGACAAGGTTCTGGGCAACATCGAGGAGGTCCGCAGCCGTGGAGGCAAGATCCTTGCCGTAGCCACGGAAGGCGATCACGACGTCGCCCAGATGGCCGAGGATGTCTTTTACGTCCCGGATGTGCCGGAACCGCTCCAACCCATGCTTTCGGTCATTCCGCTTCAGTTGCTCGCATATCATGCGGCCGTGCTGCGCCATTGCAGCGTTGACAAGCCGAGGAATCTTGCCAAAAGCGTCACCGTGGAATGAAAGCCACCCTCTGGAACTGACACACCTGTATGGTTTCCTTGCCCGGGTCAGGCACTCGGACCCACGTCACCCACGATAAATCCCCGGCCACCACGAAGCCGGCTGGAGTGATGAACCCTGGCATGCCGATGCCTTAACAGGCGGGTTCCCTGCCGCCCGGCGGCAGACCGCCTCCCTGACGGGTCGATGGAAAGGGTTTCTATGCACGTCCTCGTCGATGATCGGCCATATGCCATGACCGGGCCGCCAACTCAAAGCCTTGCCGAGCTGGCCAATGAAGTCTGCCGGGCTAGCCGTCAGGGTCAGACCAGGTATGTGGTCAGCATCAGATGTGACGGCCAGCCCGTCGGTCAGCAGGAACTTGCGGTCGCTCTCCAGTCTCCGACCGACCGCTATGAACGGGTGGAGCTTCAGACACAACCAATCGCAGCCCTGGTTCGCGGTACCCTCGAACAGGCCGCTCTGGTGCTTGAGGATTCAACGTCTGCCAGGGAACAGGCTGCCGACCTCCTTGCGGCGGGACAACAGGAGGCGGCCATGCAAGAACTGCAAAGGTTCCTTGAAGCCTGGAAGCAGATTCACCAGACACTCACGATCGTGTCACAGGTGCTCGATATCGATCTCGATCATGTCTCCGAAGGCGGCACCGACCTCAGCACGGTCCTCGACACCCTCAAGGCCCGGTTCACTGAGATCAAGGAAGCGATGTCACAGGGCGACTTGGTCGTCGTGGGCGACCTCCTGCGATACGAACTGAGCCAACCGGTGGAGCAACTCGTCGACCTGCTGCGGCATCTTGCGAGAATGACCGTGCCGGAAAACGGCTGATCGTCGCCGTTGGGCCGTCGTGCACTCAGCAAGCCTCGCATTCGTCGAACGGAGCCGTTGGAAACGCGCATCAAGAAGGCCGGTGTGATTTCACCCCACCGGCCTTCCGAGCTGACTTATCCGTCGACCACCATCACTCGCAGGTAGCCACCCGGCCAACCCGCGACTTGGTCAGGGACATGTCGGTCGCGGTGAGGGTCCCGCTACAGTTGACGTCAAACCTGACGTTGTCGGGCAGCACCATCTGACCGATCTTGCTCTTGATGAACGACACGTCCGTGGCTGTTATGCTTGCGGAGCCGTTCATGTCACCCACAAGAAGCTGTACGATACAATCCAGATTCTGCTGCTGGTCGGGAGCAAGCTTGTCGGCAGGGATCGTACCGGTAATGTCTATGTTGTAGCAGTAAGCGTCAGTACCGCCGGTGACGTCGATCTGCAAGGACTGACCGCCGTTCACCAAACCCGAGCTGACGACCGACATGTCGTTGTCAATATCGTTGGAGATCGCCACCATGTTAGGCACATAAACGTCAGAGACATCTCTGTTGAAATCAACCATGATGCGCTGAACACCACCATTTCGTGTCTCCGTCGTGAACTTCGCACCCGTGCCGAAAACCAAAGTCGGATCCAAGGCAATCGGAGCGGCGACGCCGCCGCAATCCCGAACGCTCGACCAGCCCAGGATCTGAACCGGCTCCTGCGGCGGCACGACGGTGAAAGCGATTGTGTCAACGTCGTCTGCGTCGTCGACTGCTATTGCGAAGACCTCAATTGCCCCGCCCACCTTGACCTCATCGCGAATGGCGTTGATTCCACCCCCTGGCTCGAGAACGAGAATGTAATTGACGCCTTCCTGCAGACCCTCGATCTGGCCTTCGACCACCGGACCGTACCCCAACCAGCCCCAGACAGGGTCACCCGTCAACTTTGCCTCTGCCGTGTTCAGATAGCCGTACGGCCGACCCTCGTCCGGAGCGGGAATGCTGGAAAAATCGCCGCGGCCAAGGCCACCTGTGCTCCGTTCGGTGACTACCGACTTGTTCCATCGCGAATAACCGGCGCCCACGCCCAGCAACATGCCCTCGCCGGCCGCAGCCTTCGGGTAGCAACGAACGTCCATTCGTAGCCCGCCGGCCTTATGGCCGGCCACATCCGCCGCCCACCAGTCGATCGCCCGAGCAGGACCGGAGGAGTTGAGGTTGAACACATACGCAAAGGCGGCATTGCTCAGGTAGGCCGCCCCGGCCGGCACATTGGACCAGTTCTGCTCGATCCCGCAGTCCGTCATGACCTCATTGGCGGCGCTCATAAAAGTGGCCGTGGTGACCAGATTGTTCGGATCCACGGCGTCGTGATACAGCTTGAGGTCAAAGACAAAGTTCGCAACCCCGCGAATGGGCTGTTCCACGCCATACTTGTCCATATGCGTCCCCTCCGCGTGAACCCGAACGGCCCAGGTCAGCCGGCCGTTCGCATCGAGCGCATACTGCCCATCCGCCGTCGACCCCGGCGTGAAATAAACGCGGTTGAGGCAGGTGGCGCCGTTGTTGCTGCCCCCAAGCTCCAGTTCCATCCACACCCGGCTGTTCGCCGCCATGGTCTGGCCGACGATGAACAGTACTACCGTGCTCGCCAACATGAACTTGCGCATCTTGACCTCCCGATTCGACCGCAACTCTGTGCTCCCTTGACGCAGGGGCAGCAATATCCTCAAAACACATTTATCCAGCATTGAGAACCGTGCACCCGGGCTCGCCAGGCACTCCGTCCTTCATGCGCGGATATCACCTACACATCCGTCCTCATCCGTAAACTCGCAAGGGGCCACGGGATAACGATTCGCTCAACCCCTCGCCTCTGCTACTCCGCCTTCTCAGCACATTCTAACGGGCCGGACCTGCCTATGGCAAGATCGAAAGCCCGGCATTTCGCCACCAGAGCTGGCGAAAATCCTTAAGATCAGATTTCATAAACAGTTACGATTTCGCCTGAATGGTGATTCTGGCGCATTTTCCACCGTTGAAGCCTGCCCCAACAGTGATAAGGGACACAAAACACCACAATCGACCCGCCAGTCAGGTCATCTCCAGCCGATATGCCGGTCACCCGCAAGTCTTTAACGGGGCTTAACCGAGATGGCCCGTGGACGCACGGGGCAGTTGTATTGACAGATGCCGCAACCAACACAGGCCACGGGATTCACCTGCAATTCGCCGCCGTCGGAAATGTCGATGGCTTCCCTGCCGATCGGACACGTGTCCAGACAAATGGTGCAGAGGTTACTCGATCGGCGCAAACAAGCGTAACGATCGACTGTCGCCGTGCCTATCTTGATCTGTCGTTTGTCACCCATGACCTGTAAGGCGCCACTGGGGCAGGCCTTCATGCACGCCGACTGGTCACAAAGCGTGCACGCCGCCAAGTCCGGGTCGATGTAGGGCGTGCCCGCCCTCTCGACGTCCTGCCGATTCATCGGATGAATCGCCTTGGCCGGGCAGACCTCCACGCAATTCCCACAGCGATAGCACCTGGCCAGAAACTCAACCTCCGGCAGAGCCCCGGGCGGCCGCAAAACCTCGCGGCAAGCCGGTGTCCGGTCTCTTCCGGCAGTCGGCAGCCGCTCCTCAATGAGTTCCGCCAAAGGGCTGACAAGTCGTTTCAGACCAAGCCGGAACATGGCCCTGCGGTCGTGCGGCGTATCGGATGGGTTGGTGCCCAACTGCAAGTCTCCAGCCTTCAGAGAATCCACGGAATCCAGAGTGCACTCATGTTACGCAGCCGGTTCCACAGGGGCAAACGGCACCCTGAGCCGGACGACAGATTCTGAGCCAGGAATGCCTGGCAGGCGCACATGAGCCGTCCTCCACGATATAATGGAGCAGCGGGAGGAGTCCCTGCTTTTGTCTGGAGGGAATCAGATGCTGTCGCGAACCTCGGACGGCAGGCGGGTGCGCCGTGTGCTGGCTCTCTGGGTCTGTGCCGCCTGCGGGACATCCGTTGTCGCTCAGGAGAGCCCTTACCTCTACGGCATCCACGATCACGCGCCGTCACCCCAGGAGTACCTCAACCACTTCACGAACGGCGGCGCCACCGGCTGGATCACCGCCACCGTAGCCGTCGGCTGTAACCCGGCCGAGACGTGGGGGGTCGATTTTCGCTCCTTCTCCGACCAGGGGCACACGGTCATCTGCCGAATCAACAACGGATACTGCGACTCGGGTGGCACCATCCCCCTGCCGGACCAGTACGCCAACTTCGCCATTCGCTGTGCGAACTTCGTCGCCAACAGCCAAGGCTGCAGCATCTGGGTGATCGGAAACGAGACCAATCTCGCCGGCGAGTGGCCTCCTGTGGGCAGCCACAAGCCCTATGTCTCACCTCAGAGCTACGCCGGCTGCTTCCGGCAGGTCTATGACGCGATCAAAGCCATCCGTCCGACACAGAAGGTCTGCTCTCAGGCTATTGCCCCCTTTGGCGGACCTTACGGTACCGGCAGCGTCTGTGGTTACACCCACGATGCTCAGCCGCTGAACTGGTGTCAGTACATGAACCAGATGCTGACGGCGATCCAAAGCAGCGGCCCTGGACCCGACGGCATCGCGGTGCACATCAACTCTCGCGGCTATGATTACGCGGATATCCACAGCACTCAGCAGGTCAGCGCCGCCGGCCAGATGCTCTATTTCAGTTTCTATGTCTACAAGGACTGGATCCACTACGGCATCCCCAGCAGCATGTATGACCTGCCCCTGTACGCCACCGAGTGCAACGGCATTTACTCCTGGGACGGAACCTACCCGGACAGCGAGCCCGACCGCGAGCCCTACAAGCCCGGCTGGATGCAGGAAATCTATGCCGAGATCAACCGGTGGAACACAATCGACGCTCCGGCCGCCGGCAAGCCTGTCATCCGCTGTGTAAACATGTACCGCTGGTCGGGGGACCCTTGGAGAATCGACGGCATTCCCCAGACGGCGCAGATTCTCGCCGACCTCGACGCCGCCGTGGCCCAACAGTATCGTTGGCCCGACAATAGCATCTTCAATAGCGACCCTCCGACAGGAACGAATCTCGCGCCCTACTCCCTCGATGTTGAGACCGACTCGGTGTACGGACCTGATTGGCCGGGGAGCAACGCAATCGACGGTGTTGTCTCCGTCAGCAGCAAGTGGGTCAGTGCGGCGACCGCCCCGCCGCACTGGCTGGCTCTCGACCTGAGGGGTGACCGAACGGTCAACGGCTACATCATCCGCCTGGCAGGCGCAGCCGGCGAGCCAACCGCCTACAATGCCGAGGCCCTGGCCATTCAGACGGCCACCAGCCTCTCTGGCCCGTGGGTCACTGAAGGGACGATCGACAACGGTGCCCGAGCCGCCATCATCAACCGCAGCTACGTCGCTCCCAGAACAGTCCGCTACGTCCGCTTGTACATCACGGATCCAGGCATCGACAACCACGCCCGGATCCCGGAGTTTGAGGTTTGGGGCGTCTTTCCCGGTTATCGCGGCGATACGGACGGCGATGAAGACGTGGACCAGACAGACTTCGGACTGTTTCAAGCCTGCTACACGACCGCTGGGACCCCGATACCGCCGACCTGCACGGCCGCGGAGCTGAACAATGACGATGTCATCAACCAGTCTGACTTCACCCTCTTCCTGCAATGCCTCTGCGGCGAGGGGATCACGCCGCCGATTTCATGCCTCAGGTGAGATTCGCAACAGGACGTCTGCACTATTGTTTGCTTGCCTCCCCTGTTGCCGCCGGCCGGCCATGAGTGACTTGGCGGGGGTCAGGGAGGCCAGGCAGCCCAAGACTTTGCCTGAGGGAGTTCTGATCGCGGAGCCCGGCGGCCAATGCTGAATCGGGTAGAACCACCATCCTTCCGTCCGCACAGAATGCAATAACCTCGCTCGAAGAAGCTCCCGCATTCGCGTCCGGGTCGAGACATTGAACGACGAGCCAGATCCGACCGTCCGGCGGCGGGTTCAGCGTGATGCCGTGGTACGTGAACACCCAGTCGCCCAGGCGATGGGCGACCGTGTTCGGCGGCAGTTTCGCCGCTGCTGCCTCGGCTTGCTTTCGTGCCGGCTCGCGGCGCAGCGATTGCAGGCCTGCCAATGTGGTCTCGCCAATGACGATCTGATCCGCCTTCGTCTGCGATTCGGGGGTCATGAGGTCGGACGCCTGGAGATAACCCCGGGCCACCAACTCGGCGGCATGGTCCGGCCCCGCCCCGTCGTGATCACCGGCATACATCAAAATGGCATTGGGAACCGGACTCGCCGCTTGCGCAGCCGGCTGCGTGGTGGGGAATGGGAACCCTGGCGCCGGCGTCGTGGCGCCAACGGTCGAAAGGACCGATACAAAAAACCAGACATAGAATCCAATGATCAATCCGATGAGCGACAGCGGCAGAGCAACAACGGCGAATGTTGCCCGCAAGCCGGAGACGCGTTGCCTGCACTTGAGCATGATGGCCGTGCTGATCATGCACCAGATCCATCCGACGTAAGGCCCCATGCACGGCACGGCAGTCCCGACGTTCGCCCCGGTTCCGTAGAAAACGGCCTGATACGTCCGGTCCAGTCCGCCGGCCGTCACGCCGGTTATCCGCAGAAGACCGTGAATGATCAGACCCCATAAAAACATGATCGCGATGGCAAGCGCGATCATCATGAGAAGCGAGCCCATCATAAACAGGATGCTGAGCAGCCCCGTCCACCCTCCGACACCACCGAGGCCAAATGACATGAACAGCAGAGGGAAAGCAAAGAACGGGGCCAGGCCCACGATGATGACCAACAGGGTCGTGACGACGCCAAATATAATCGCCTGCCCGGTGGCGTTTTCTTCGGGCAGCATGTCCATGAGCCGTCCGGGGCGGATTAAGGCCATGCCGACGGTGGACAGCCACGCCCGGACCCGGCCCCGTTCCGCGCGTTCGATCCAAGGGACAGTCTCGATCTTCGTCTGTTTCTCCTCCACGCCCTCGGTCGGAAACAGCACCATTTCGTCCATGTGAATGTGCCGGCCGCACCCGATGCAATCAAACTCCGCCGGAACAAGATGGCCGCGCTCCCCAGTACCGTAGTAAGACTGGCCGCAGTGGGGGCAGCGGAACTGTACGCTGTTTGTGGTGAACTCGTAGTCGCTCGGCTTGAAGGGGGTGCCGCATTCCGGACACCGCCGCGTGAAGAGGTTCCACAGCCGATAATCACAGGTCCTGCATCGCATCGCCGAAGGATACGCCCCCCACCTCACAACGTTGTGCCGTCTCGCGTCTGATTCATCACTGTGAAGGTTGTCCGACCGATCAGGTCCACTTTGACACCTGTTCCTTAATGCTCGCGCGACTGAACCAGATCAGTAGAAACACCGGCAGGGCCCAGCCCCAGAGGAGGCCAAAGCAGAGGCTGGGGATCATGATGAGGTTTGCGTTGACAGTCATTCCCGGCCCGCCGGCCTGGGTTGCCGCCGCCAGTGCTGACCGCTGTATCTCAAAGGTCACAACGAGGTTGGCGATCACCAACACCATCTTGAGGACGGCCCAGATCCGGGCCGCCCGAGGGCTCCAGGCCGCTCGCTTCAGAATACCCGCGCCTGCCACAATCAGGAGAACGGCCACCGCACTGGTGAGGACACTTAATATGACTGTCCAATGGATCCACCGCTCGGTGAACTGGGGCATATTCGGGTCCATCGCCGTGTTCTGAAAGAGCGTTTTCATCACGATGGGCGCCACGGCTCCCCAGATTCCGCCCAGCAGGCCCAGACTGCCCAGCACGATCCCCAGGACGCCAATCACCGTGGGCCACACGGGTACCGGCGAGGCGTACGGAGAATAGCCCGCCGGCCGGGCGAGCGGCCCCGGCTCGATCGGCGGCGTCAACGGGGGAGGCATCGGTGTCTGGGGCTCACCCTCACGTCCGGACAAGTCTTCCTGGTTCATGGTTTCTCCTTCGCGAACGCCAATATCCTCGCCGGTCCGCCCGTCAGGCAAAGAGACCTGAGAAGGCGGATGATACTTGATTTGCACTCCGATTTGTACAGCCGCAGCCGGCGATGCCGCCCAAAGGACGACCGGTCGCGACTTCCGCAGGCCGGAACCCATCAGCCGCCGGGCACCGGCAGAGACCAGGTTGCCGCACAACATGTTAACGATTGACTCGTTGTCGGTCGATTGCTAGCGTAGGAAGGGTGGTCGCGGTTGTGTAGTCGAGCCCACGGCTAATGGCCCCAGGGCTTCCTGCCGAGGTGACGGGCATATGCCCAAGCGGTCCCTTTGCACAGTCGTCTTTCTCTCAGTCTTTCTGGGCACGTCCGTCGCCCTCGGCCAGATCAGAGTCTGGGTGGCCGACCAGGGCGATAACCAGGGCGGCAACAACCGCATCATGGAGATCGACCCGTTCAACGAAAAGACCCCGCCGGACCCGGATGGAACGGATTGCATCATCCTCAAGACCTTGCCCAGCCCGGCCGGGTGCTTCCTGGACGAGCTTGACTTTGACGCCAATTACCGCATGTGGGCGGTTGTCAAGGACACGTGTGACCAGATCATCGATGGGGCCAGGCGAATTGACAAAGACACCGGGGCAATCGACACCCCACCGGGACTGATCACGCCTCAGTTTCCCGGCGAGACGGCCGGCGGCATTCTTGAAGGCCTGGCCTGGGACGGTACGGGTCTGTGGATCACCGCCGTGCGAGACGGCCTGACGGGCAACATGCTAACCCGTGTCAGCCCCGTCGACGGATCACAGATTGCCCCCTTTACCGCCCCACCGCTAACGGGCGGCAAGTGCAATATTCCGGGAACCATCGCCCAGGGACTGCTCTGGGAAGCCGGCAACAGCGGCTACGGCTGGCTCTGGCACTCGGACGTGGCGGCAAGGAAGCTCTACAAGCTCGATGTGTCCCGCCTGTTCACCAATCCCACTTACAATCCGGCGGATCCCAACGGTCTGACGGTTGCCGAATACAGCGTGCCGTGCGAACCCAAGGGGCTGGCATGGATGGACACCAAGATCTGGATCGCCGCTCCCAGAGGTCTCAACGGGGGCATCTTTGAGTTTGACCCCGCCACCGGCACCACCGTCAAGCTTTTCAGTACGCCGAGCTGGCACCTGGACGGGATCGCGATTTATCGGCCGCCGGGTCCGGAAATCAAGTTGGACCCCGAGGTCATCACGGCCTCCGTGTGGATTGCCGAGGGCAACCCTCGCGACAGTGTCTTCACGGTAACCAACAACGGCTCTGGGACGCTGGACTACACGATCAATGACGACGCCGATTGGCTTACCGTGACACCCGATTCCGGTTCGTCGACCGGGTCACCTCATTCACACACCATGTCCTTCGACGCCGACGGCAAGCTTGGCGGTACATACGACGCCACCATCGCGGTTGCGGGCAACGCCTGGAACACTGACAAGTATATCGCCGTGAGCATGACCATTCGCACCGTCGGGCCGGACGTCGACGGCGATGGGGACGTCGATCAGCGCGACTTCGGCCTGTTCCAGGTCTGTCTCACCCAGCCCGGGCAAACGGTTCAGCCCCCCTGCGACACCGCTGACTTCAATCACGACGGGCTGGTGAACCAAGGCGACATGACCACCTTTGTCGACTGCCTCAGCGGTCCGGGTGTCCTGGCCGACAAGACCTGTGATCCCTCAGCCTGAGCAGGCGTCCACCGCCGCCCTGGCCTGCGGGTGCCCATCCGTCCTTATCGCAGTGTCGAGCGGCCGAATTCCTGCCGAAGCCGGTTGGCATGCTCCCAGAGGGTGTCGTCGTTTCTGAGAAAACGAATCAGGTGCCCCGCTGAAATGCCCAGCGAGCGGGCGGTGTCCGCCGTGCTGCCTGCGCAGGCACAGAACATATCCAGGACGTGTTGGACAACGTGGTAATAGTCGGGGTTCTTTCTGTTCACCCTCAGGCCGGGATCTCGCGACAGAGCGGACAGGAAGAACTCCGGCGGCGGATCACCCGGTCTGACGGGATTGCGCTGCGTCATGGCGATGGCTTCGCGAAGACGCCTGACCGCGCGGGCCTTGTTCTCGTGCTGAGAGCGGCTTTCGACGGCCGTCACAATCAGCGACGTCGGGCCATGCCGGAGCCGCACGGCCGAGGAGGTCTTGTTGCGTTTCTGCCCGCCGGGGCCGCTGGCACGGTAGCAATCGACTTCACACTGAGCCAGCAATTCGGCGTCCGACAGATCAAGCCAGAATCGTGCTCCCAGAGCTATCGACCGGTTGGGCTGTTGCTTCAGCATGATGATCGTTTCCGATGCACGCGTATACCCCGGCCGTCCGCCGGCCGGTTAACGCCCCTGCCGGCCCGCCCTGCCGGAAGCCTCGTCGGCAGAAGGGATCAGCCGCTCTGTTTGCCGGCTTCGGGCGGCACCGACATCGCGCAACACATGATACTCGAACGAGGTGTCGAAAGAAGCCTCAGGGGCGCGAGAATGCAATCGGTCGTTTTCGGATCGATCAGCCTTCCCATCCCCCGCCGAGAGCCTTATACAGCGCAATCAGGTCGGTGATGATAGCAGTATCGCTTTGGACCAGAGCCTCCTCGGTGGCGTACAGTGAGCGTTGTGCCTCAAGCACGTTCAGGAACGCCCCGAGCCCGCGGACATAGAGTTCCGTGCTCAACTCAGTTGCCCGCCGGCTTGTTTCGACGGCCTCGAGCAATGCCTGGCGTCGGATTTGCTCATTCAGGTAGGCGGACAGCGCGGCCTCGACTTCGTTGAGCGCGTTCAACACGGTTTGTTCGTATGATGCCAGGGCCTGCTCCTGCCGCGCGTTCTGTATCTCAATGTTGGCCCGGATTCGTCCGCCCTGAAAGATCGGCCATGAGATCGCCGGTCCGAGCGACCACACCAGGCTATCGCGGTCGAGTATATATCGGATGTCGCGGCTCTGGGTTCCGAAGGAGCCGGTGATGGAAAACTTCGGAAACAGGTCGGCGATTGCCTCGCCGATGCGAGCGGTGGCCGCCGCCAGTTGTCGTTCGGCGAAAGATACATCCGGTCGGCGGCGCAGCAGTTCGGACGGCAGGCCTATCGGCACCTCGGGCGGGCTGGCCGGAAGCGCCGAGGCTTCTTCGAGTTCCGTCACCAACGCACCAGGAGGCAGCGCGACCAGGATGCTCAGCCGGTAAATGGTCTGCCAAATGGCATCCTGGAGGACGGGTACCTGAGATGTGGTCGTGGCCAGCTGCGTCCTGGCTTGTGCGACCTCCAAGTCATTCGTGAAGCCCACCGAGAGCCTTTCCTGGGTCAGTTCGACCGTTTCCCGCTGTGCCTCGATGTTCTTGAGGGCGATCGCCAATCGCCGTTGGTAACCCCGCAATTGAACATATTCGCGGGCGACCTCGGACACCAGCGACACGATCACGGTTCGTCGGTCCTCGACCGAGGCAATGATGTCTGCATCGGCCGCCTCGACGCCGCGCCGCACGCCGCCAAAGACATCGAGCTCCCAACTTGCATCGAACCCGGCCTGAAACATGTTCTGGCCGCGATGCGAGGCCTGGCCTTCGTCCGAGAGTTTGTTGTTGACGGCCGTCGAGAGTGCCTGCCTGGCCGCATCAGACGCGATTTGAGCGGGGTCGATGCCCTCACCGTTTGCCAGGGACTGGATGGCCGAATTGACGGCACTATTCCTCACCTGTTTGCCCAGTCCGGTTCCGCTGGACGACTCGCGACCGGTATTCAGGCTGCCTCCGCTGTAGTTGTAGCTGGCCGCCCCGCCGATCTGGGGCCAGAGTCCGGCGGCCACAAAGCTGCGTTGTGCTCTTGCCTCGCGGACACGGGCCGTGGCCATTCTCAGGTCCAGGTTCGACTCGGCCGCCCGGTCGATCAGCGAATCGAGCATGGGATCATTCAGCTTCCTCCACCACATGCCAATTTCACAGGGCTCGCTGGTCGGCCGGGTGGTTGGACTCGCAGGCTGGGTCGTTGCCGCCTCCGACCGCAAACCGCTCCATTCGGGCGGCATGGGCAGATCCGGACGCCGGTAGTCCGGCCCGACCGTGCAGCCCAAACCAAGGACGCTTAACAGACCGAATTGTGTGAAAGCGAGAGCAATGAACGCAGTCCGGATCACACCGGTGCGCTCTTTGCGTAACCTCGCCTCAGCATACGTCGATGATCCTCGGTCCGATCCGGCCGGAACCGTCCATTTGTCATTCATCATTCCGGATTCCTCATTCATAACGCAGTGCCTCGATAGGGTCGAGGCGCGAGGCTTTCCATGCCGGGTAGTAGCCAAATAACATGCCGACGCCCGCGGAGACCACCACGGCGGCAATGATGGCTCCCACCGACAGGGCGGTCGGCCAGTTGAGTACCATACGGACAAGCATCGAGGCCGCGCGTCCCAGGGAGATTCCGATGGCACCGCCGATCAGGCACAGAACGACCGCTTCGACCAGGAACTGCCGAAGGATGTCACGCGGCTGGGCACCCACGGCCATGCGCAGCCCGATCTCACGGGTTCGTTCGGTCACCGAGACCAGCATGATGTTCATGATGCCCACGCCGCCGACGATGAGCGAGATCGTCGCCACGGCAAGAAGCAGGTTGGTCATCATGGATGTTGTCGAGGTCAGGACGTTGCTCATCTCCGTCATGTCGCGGAGGTCAAAGTCGTCCGGATCGTCAGGACCGAGGCGATGACGCCGACGGAGGACCTCCTTGATTTGCTGCATCGCGGCGGGAATGGATTGAGGGCTGCGGGCGACAGCCAGAATCTGGTCCACGTTGGTGAACCGCACCGGCATCGGGTTGTTGGCCATCTGGACCTCGCTGCGCTCCGGGTACAGGCTGGTCTGACCGCTGGGATAGAGATTGCTCAATGTGTTCACCGCGCTGCTGCTCGAACCGCTGCTGATACTCTGGTTGGTTGATCCCAGCGACGAGCCGGCCACCCGGTACTTGATCGTGGACCAAGGGGCGAGAATGATGTCATCCTGATCCATTCCCATCATGTTGGCCCCTTTGCTCTTCAGGACCCCGACGACCCGGAAGGTCACATTCTTGATGCGGATTTCCCTGCCGACGGGTGACGAACCCCGAAACAGCTCCCGCGCCAGGGTCTTGCCGACGACACACACCCGGTTTCCATTGAGGATGTCGCGTTGCGTGAACATCCTGCCTTCAGCCATGGGGCCCAGTTGCCGGATGTCCAGAAAGGCCGGGGTCGTCCCATAGATGGAGTTCGGTTCCCAGTTGCGGCTGCCGTAGACGACCTGGGTTCTGGCCCGCACGACCGGGGCGGCCGTACGCACCGCCGGGCACTGGCGTATGATGGCTTCGCAGTCCTGCGGGGTCAGGGTGGTCGCGCTACCGGTGCTTTGGGTCACGCCCGCCGTGGAGACAGTGCCGGGCATGATCAGCAACACGTTGGCACCCATGCTGGAGATGCCCTTTTGAATCTGTGCCGACGAGCCCGCCCCGATTTCCATCATGGCGATGACCGCCCCGACGCCGATGACGATGCCCAGCGTGGTCAGCGTCGCCCGCATGGGATTGCGCCGCAGTGCTCTCGTGGCGGTTCGTAGCGTTCGCGAGATTCTCATATGCCGGCTCCGTTCTCCACATGCCCCGGCACTGAACCTGCCTTCACTTCGCCATCGCCGGAAAAGGACCCGTTCGAGATCGTGCCGTCGCGGATGTGGATGATCCGTCGCGCGAACCTCGCGACGTTGGCGTCGTGGGTGACCAGGATGACGGTCAGACCGTCGTCTTCGTTGAGCTGCTGAAAGATGCGAAGAACATCCACACTTGTCTGGGAATCAAGATTACCCGTGGGCTCGTCGGCAAACAGCACCGCCGGGCGGTTCACCAGGGCCCGGGCGACGGCGACTCGCTGCTGCTGGCCGCCCGACAACTGCGAGGGCTCATGATGCAGCCGGTCTTCGAGCCCGAACCGGCAGAGCATTTCCCGGGCGCGGCGACGGGCCTCGCGTTCGGACAGGTGCTCGGCCGTGTACGACAGGGGCATGGCCACGTTATCGAGGGCGCTGGTGCGGGGCAACAGGTTGAAGTTCTGAAACACAAAGCCGATTTTCCGGCTTCTCTCCATCGCGCGCTGGGCGATCGACAACTCGGAAACGTCGCGGCCATCAAGCCAGTATCGACCGGAGGTCGGCCGGTCGAGGCAACCCAGGATGTTCATCAACGTGCTTTTACCCGAGCCGGAGGCGCCCATGAGGGCGACGAGCTCTCCGCGCTCGACGCTCAATGACACATTCTTCAGCACCGGCACGCTGATCTCACCGATGTGGTACGTCTTGCAGATGTCTTGAAGTTCGATCATTGGCGTAGGGTCTACATGGGCGGCGGCGGCCTGCGTTTACCCATGCGAGGGAACTTAGGCAGGAAGGGATTGCTGCCGCCCGCGGACGTCTCCTGAATCTCTTGCTGCCCCGTCACGACCTCCATTCCTTCGACCACTCCTTCACCTTCGACCTCGGTCATGTCCTCATCGCTCAAGCCAATCTGGACAAAAATGGGCCGCACATGCTGTCCCTCGGCTACCCAGAGGACACCCTGCTCCCCACCGTCGGCATCTGTGGCTGGCGGCGCGGTTTCTTTCGCCAGGGTCTCCTGCGGCCCGGTGGCCGGCTGGTTCTCCAAAGTCCGGCGAACCTCGGGCAAGACCTGGTCCGTGGTCGGCGTCCATCTCAGGGCATCAGTCGAGACCATCAGCACGCCGTCATGACGAGCGAGTTCGAACCTGACGTCGGCGGTGAGATAAGGCAACAGTCTTCCGTTGGGATTGTCGGCCACAACCTCCACCGTATACGTTACGACATTCTGGGTCATCGAAGCGTTCAGGCGAATCTTGCCCACCTCTCCCTTGAACGTCTCGCCCGGCAATGCGGAGACCGTGAATGTCACGGGCTGGCCGGGGTGCAAACGACCGATGTCGGCCTCATTCACCGCCACCCAGACTTGTATACGCGTAAGGTCTTTGGCAATCAGAAAAAGGCTGGGGGCGTTCATGCTGGAGATGACGGTTTGGCCAATGTTGACGCGGCGGTCAATAATGACCCCCTTGACCGGGGACTTGATGGTGGTGTACTTCAGATTGCGCTCCGCCCGCTCGAGCATGCTCCTGGCCTGAGCAAGGTTGCCCTTGGCCTCAATGATCGCCGCTTCGCAGATCAGCACGGTAGCCCTGGCCGAGTCGTAGCTTGCCTTGTAATTGTCGTAATCGGTAGCGGCCAGCGCGGATGACGAACCCAACTGCTTTGCCCGCTCCCAGTTTCGCCCGGCCTGGAAGAGCTTGGCCTTGGCCTGCTCCAGGTCCGCCTCGGCCCGCTTGAGCCCGCCCTCCGCGGACAAGACCTGGGCCTTGGCTTGCTCGACCTCGGAGGTGTAGAGGGCATCGTCAATCCTGGCCAGTATCGTGTTGGCCTCGACCGGCGAGCCGTAGTCCACTGTCTTGCCGTTAGCATCGGTGCCAAATGAGAGGATCTGGCCGGCGACCTGCGCGCCGACGTCGATGACCTCTTCCGGTTCAACGGTGCCGGTGGCGGCGATCGATATGACCATGTCATCCCGCCGGACCTGCGTCGTGCGAAAAGCGACCGCGGACGTGCTACCGCGATGCCAGTACGCCGCACCGCCCCCGACGAGCAGACCCGCGAGCACGATGAGTATCAGGATTCTCTTCATGGCAAACCCCGCATTCTCAGTTCCCCATGCCGATCCCAACCGCGCTCGGCTCGACGCTCATACCGAATTCTATAGATGTGAACCTTAAGGCAAGATGAAGACGCGCCGGACGTACGCTGGAGGTAATCGTCCCGCGCGTCCGGCAACTCAAGTTGACGGGATCCAGGCAGTTCGCTCGCTGGCCGGGCGATGCCCGGGCCGGTCGCTGGACGCCTGGCGCCTCCCGTCGTCTGATTGGAGAAACGCTTTGCAGCTTGTGAGCATTCGTTCCGGTCGCATAATAAGATCGTGGACGAGAAGGCGACATACTGGGCCGACTTGGCCGGCTACGACATGGACACTGCCAAGGCCATGCTCCAGACCGGCCGGTTGCTGTACGTGGGCTTCATGTGCCATCAGGTGGTGGAGAAAATGCTTAAGGCATGGTGAGTGTCGGCCAAGGGTTCAACGCCGCCGTACACGCACAGCCTCGTGGCGCTCGCAACGCTGAGTGGTCTGTTCGACCTCCTTGATCCGACACGACGCGCCCTGCTTGACATGCTGGGGCCGCTGAATGTCGAAAGCCGTTACCCGGGCGACCGGCAGCGGATTCTGGCATCTCTGACACCTGAGCGATGCGAGGGGCTGATCAGCCAGACCGAGGAGTTGCGACAATGGATACACAGCAGGCTATCAAACTTGTGAAGTGATACGCCGACGTGGTCCGGGCGCAGTTTCCGGTGCGCAAGGTCGTCCTCTATGGATCTCACGCGCGCGGCACGGCCCATGAATACAGCGACATCGACGTGGCCGTGCTGGTAGACCGCATCGAGGGCGATCTGCTGGATCTCGAGGCGACGCTGTTCCGTCTGGGCCGAGGGGTGGACTTCCGCATCGAGCCGGTGCTGCGGGAGGAAGGGCACGACCCGAGCGGCCTGACCGCGGAGATCCTGCGAACCGGACACGTGGTCTACTCGGCCGCATGAGTTGGCTGACAGGCGAACACGGGCCTTGGGACAAGACGGCCGGCGCGATGATCGCTGCATAGAAAATGACGAATAACGCAGCGAGCACAGTGGCCCTCCTTGTTCATTCGGTCCGTCACGGTGAATCTTCGACATTCGGGTTTCGGGTTTGATTCGAGATTCGGCCTTCGGCTCTGAGGCTGAGCCTCAGGCTTAAAGAGATTTCGCCATTCGGGTTTCGGTAAGAGGCAGTCGGACCTCGAACGTTGTGCCCTGACCCGGTTTGCTGCGGAATGAGATCGTCCCGCCGTGAGCCTCGACAATGGTCTTACAGATCGCCAGCCCCAGACCGCTGCCGCCCTCCTCGCGGCTCCGAGCCTTATCGACCCGGTAGAAACGCTCGAAAATGTGTGGTTGATTCTCAAGAGGAATCCCGAGCCCCGTATCACTGATGGCCAATACGACGTCGGGACCATCGACGCCCAAACGGACCTCGACACGACCGCCCTTGCGGTTGTACCGGATCGCATTGGTCAGGAGGTTGGTCGTGACCTGGGCGATCCGAGACAGGTCAACGGACAACTCTGCAGGCCGCAGGTCCGTCTGAACGATGACACTCTTGGCCTCGGCCAGGGGGCTGACCATGGAGATGCTGTTTTCCACCACCTCCCGCAGGTCGGCGCGCTGCCGGTTGAGCGCGAGCCGGCCGGCATCGGCGCCTGCCAGGAGCAGAAGCGAGTCCACAAGATCCTTCATCCGGCTCGATGCCCGCTGGCAGGTTTCAATCGTCTTGCGGTACTCATCAGCGGTCCGTTCCCGCGAAAGCGCCAGTTGAACGTGAGTATGGATGACCGACAGCGGCGTGCGAAGCTCATGTGAGGCATCGGCCGTGAAGCGAACCTGCTGCTGAAAAGCCGCCTCAAGCCGGCCAAACATCTCGTTGAGAACAACTGCAAGGCTCCCGAGTTCGCTCTGGACTTCGGCGACAGGGATACGCCGGGAGAGGTTGGAGGCAGAGATTTCCTGCGCCACCTCCGTGATGGCTCGAATCGGCCTCACAGCGCGAAGCGAGACCAACCACCCGCCAACCAAGCCGGCGGCCAATACGCCCGCGCCAATCGCGGTGAGCAAGAAGGCAAAATGCCGCAACTCGACTTCTGTCGGACGAACGGATGTGCCGACCAGGATCCGAGTCCATCGCGGGCCGTTCATATAGGCCTCGCGAAATTCGCCTCTTTTCCGGATCTGGGGCGGTCCGGGCGGATGGGGTCGAACGGACTGGTCCGGACGCGCTCCGGGATACGGAACGCCGGCAGCGACGAGGGCGTTCGAGGATGCCAGCACGCGGCTCTCGCCATCCCAGATAACAAAGTAGTCAGATGCCGGGTCGTCGAGCGCAAACCGTTGAGCCAGGGCAACGGGCAGTTCGAAGTCCGGTGGCGGCGAATCCTTCCACAGGTCACGAGAGACATTCGCTGCCGTGCCGGCCGTCGATGCCGGCATGGATGACGACTCCAACGTCTTCGGCGGCCGGAGTCCCGCAGCCAGCTCCTGGACTGACCGCGCCAGTTCCGAGTCCAACTGTTCCCACCGAGCTCGTGAGATTCCGAAGTATGAGGCGGATCCAAAGCCGACAAGCACGACGGCCAGCACGCCTGCGTACCACAGTTGCAGCGTCCATTGGATGGACCGGAGGCGGACCGCCTTCCTGCGGGCCCCAAGCCAGACGCACGGTGACCCGGCAACCTGCGTGCACAATGTCCACCAGTTACGACGCAAGAGACTAGCCATGCACTTGATATCCCTCGCCCCGGCGGGTGGTGATCAGTTCCTTCCCAAGCTTCCTTCGCACGTTGGCGACGTGAACATCGACGAGGTTAGACAAGGTGTCGTTGTCCTCGTCGAACAGGTGTTCGTAGATCATCGTTCGCGTGACCAGTTTGCCCCGGTGCAGCGCGAGGAGTTCAACCAGTGCGTACTCCGTCGGTGTGAGGGCGACCACCTGCCCCGCCTTGCGGACGGTGCGTTCGGCCGTATTCACGGTCACGTCCCCGATCTCGATCGTCGCGGTTGCCTGGCCGGCGCCACGGCGAATCAACGCCCGGAGACGAGCCAGCAACTCCGCGAGCTCGAACGGCTTGGTGAGGTAGTCGTCGCCCCCGGCGTCGAGGCCCCTGACCCGGTCGGGCAACGTGTCGCGAGCGGTCAGGATGAGCACGGGCGTCGACTTGCTCTTCCGCAGCTCGCGCAGCAGATCCCAGCCGCTCAGGCCCGGCAACATCAGGTCGAGCACAATCGCGTCGTAGTCTGTCCCCGCCGCCTTGAACAGACCATCGCGGCCTTCTGAGGCCTCATCGACCGCGTATCCGGCCTCTCGAAGTGCCTGCCCCAGCGCTTCCAGCAAGTCGGGTTCGTCTTCAATCACCAGCACTCGCATGCGATGCCTCGAAAGGTCTGACGCAGGGTTTTTCACCGAAGTGCACGATACCGAGAATAACCTTAAGAGCACGTGAAGGCCAAGAAACCCCAGACAACGCCCGACCTGCAGGCGATTCCCAAGGTGTCAGCCCGGTCTCCACAAGCCGTTCGAATGGCGCCGCCTGGGATGCAGCCAATGCATGGCGCGCCTCTCATCCGTTGCCCGGCCCGGCCATCCCGCTCAAGGGCGCGCGGAAGAATCATTGGGTCCGATATGTCAGGCACACGTCACGGCACCACTGAAGGGCTCGATTCGCCACTGCTCAGGAGGATGCGGGGCGACGCTGCCGACATCGGGGAGAAGACACGTGACCAGCGAGGTCTCTCGACGGCTTGGGGATACGGCTTGGGGATTCGGATAGTGTCATTCTCCTGGAGAGGCGCCCCCGGCGGATCATGGCCGGAAGACTCTCCAGATTCGACCTCTGTGAAGCAAGCCGACCGGCGAAGTCGACTCCACTGCGCTAACCTCGACCTCCAAGCTGAGGGACCTCAGGTGAGACGGGAAAGCGTCACCTGCTGACCGGTTGGGGTCGCTCAGCCATGCCTCGCCCTGGGCCGTCAATGATGACGCCAGCCATTGAGCCAAAGGCTCCGCGTTGCGCCGTTCATAGGTCAGATCGGCCCCCAAGACCCGATCATATGCCGGCGATTGGAGTGGTAACCGAAAATCAATCATCCTCGCCCCCGCAAGGCGGATGTTGTTGTTTGCGGCATTCAACTGTGCGAATGCAATCGCGTGCTCATCATAGTCGCTGGCCGTCACCGACCAGCCCATTTTCGCCGCCGCCAGACTGACGAGCCCGACGCCACAGCCCAGTTCCACCGCCGGCCGGCCACGGCCCTCATCGCCTGCCAGTATGGCCTCAGCCAGAAGAACGGCCGCCGGCCACGGCTGTGCCCAATAGGGCATGTATTGGTCTCTGGCGAACCGTTCTCTAACCTCGGGATAGTCAAGAAGGGCATCGATGTCCGCCGGCCAGGTCAGGTCGAAGCTGCATCCGCCGATCCGCCAGGTCTCCCGGCGGACCACATATCCCAGATAAGAATCACGGTTCATGGCGAGTTCTGGTCTTCCAGGCCGACCGGCAAGCAGTATCCAGTGCCCAACCCCGACCGAAATGCATTATACTGCCCGTGCGAGCATGAACACGACCTCAACACTGGTGCGCAACGGGCTTTACTACCTGCGAGACTTCGATCGGCCGGCAGCATCTCTCGTGGCCGCATGGGCGAGAGACGCCTCCGAGCTTTTCTGGCTGGCTCCCAGCACTCCGCCGCCGCTGACCGCCTCCAAAGTGCTGAACTGGCAAAACTCGGATGTATGTGCGATGCTCTTCCAGAAAGACGGACTGCCCGACCCTCTCGGATATCTCGAACTCAACCTCATGCCCAACCAGACGGCCCACCTTTGGATGGGACACTGCGTCATCGCCCCAAGCCATCGGGGGCTGGGTCTCGGCCGCGTGATGGTCAGCATGGCAATGGAGCATGCCTTCGCGCACCGCAGGGCTGAAACCGTCAGCCTGGTCGTGTTCCCGGACAACGTGGCCGCTGTCGAGTGCTACAAACGAGTCGGCTTCGCGATCGTGGGAGAGCAACGCAAGGACTTTCGTACCTCCGGCCGGACTCATCGCATGCTGCGGATGGTGATTTCCCGGCAACAGTACTCGTAGACTCTCTGGCCGTTGTGCACGAGGTCGGCCGGGGGTCATCCGACGAGGCAAGCGAGACCTGCACCGTACCGGTGGGCCCGGGTACAGTGCTTTCCGCCGCGGGCCGGCGAGAAATCATCCTGATTCCGGCATAGCACATCAGCAGGATGACAAGGAAGCGAAGCACCTGGCGCGGCGCGGCATGAGCAAGCCGTCCGCCGAGGAAGCCGCCCACAATCGCCGTTGGAATGACACACAATGCCAACTGGATAGAAGCTCGCACATCCACGCCGGCGTGAGCATTCGCGACGTTCTTATAAACGGCCCCGATGATGCTCAAGGGGACGATGGTGACTGCCGAGTTCGCGATGGCCCGCCGGAGCGGCATTTTCAGCATCAACTGTTGAAACGGCACGGCAACGATACCACCGCCGACTCCTAACAGGCCGCCGATCAACCCCATCGGCAGACCGACGGATACGGCCGACTTCCATTTCGGGATGGTCCTCGCGGCCCTTTCGTCGATTTCCGGCAGCCGATAGGACGACATGAGTCGATATATGTTGTAGCCCGCCGCATACAGGAGAAAGACGCCGAAGAGCCGGGACAAGTGCACCTCGTTGGCACCCGCGAACCACCAGCCCTTGCTGATCCACACACCGGCCAGTACGCCCACCACGGCCGTGGGGATCGTCACCTGGACCACCGGACGCAAGACTGCCTTGGCCCGGAAATGCTGCATCGCAGCGGGGAGGGCAACGAAAAAATTCATGATCATCGCCGCCCCCTGATAGAGATGCTGATCCAGGCCGAAAACCATGGTCATGGCCGGGATCATGATGATGCTGCCGCCGATACCCAGCAGCCCTCCCAGGATGCCGGAGAGAAAGCCGATTAGAAGCTTGATCGCAAGATCCATCTGATTCAGTCAGCCCACCTCGACGACAGCGTCAGGAGGTGATTCTACCGAACAGGCAAGTCGAGGGAAACGTCGGGCGGCAGGAAGGCTTCGGCTGCCGGGATAACCGCCGACCTCGTCATGGCGGCAGGAGCGTGTCAGGAATGGAGGCACCTCGAAGGGCACGCGCGGCGCAAAAAAGAAAGAGAGAATGCTCCGGCCTCGGAACACTCTCTCTCCCACAACTCTCTCCCTCATCAACCCCAACTCCCTATAACGTAAGCGCTCGGCGGCACGGCGTCAAGCCCTTTTTTCGAGACACCGGCGGGTGTTCTTGCCGCTCCGCCGGCCGACACCTGCCGGCAAGCCCGCGACACGGCGCAAACGCGATGGCCGGCCCGCGGACCGGGCATGCGGCTCGTAGCGCATATCTGCATGGTAATACGGGAGTTAGCCGGAGGCTGGACCTGCATTGTGTCGTCGCCGGCACTCTTGGGCCACACCGCAACCGCATGCACAACACCCCCGCGGAACCCTGTTTCCGACGCCCCTGCCTCGACCGGCTGCGGGGTGAATGGCAATGGCCACATGATCGATCCTCACCGTTGCATGCGGCAACGCTGGGGAATCATGCCCAAACGATACCTGCGGCCGGAGCAGAGGTGAAAGATGGTGCCTTACGGTTGTGTGCTGCGTCGAGGAGCATCAGCATCCGTGCACCAATCGTTCAATGAAGGTTGCCGCGACGGCAGGGTCTTCTTTCCCTTCATAGACCAAGGGACCCTGATAACGATGCTGCCGAAGGGCGCGTATGACCGCGGGCCAATCCACGTCGCCCTCTCCAAGGGCACGAAAACCCGATCCGTCGTCCTGCCCGAGCTTGAAATCCTTCACATGCACGCTCACGATCCGCCTGCCCAGCAGGTCAATCCAATCCTGCGGAAATCCGTAACGCATCACGTTGCCCACGTCGAAGCACGCCCCCACCCACGGCGAGTTGATTCGGTCCAGAAAATCACACATCTCGATCGGTGAGACAAGAAACTGATTCCAGACGTTTTCAATCGCGAGTCTCACCCCGAACGACTCGGCATCGTAACTCAGCTCCGTTAAGGCCGCCTTGGCCCGTCGAAGCGCACTCGCATAGTCGGTGACCGGCCGAGCCGGGTCGCGCGGATGCGAGACCAGCCCCGGCACAACGAGAACAACCGGAGCCCCGGTCCAACGTGCCCGCTGCAATGCGGCCCTTGTCAGCTCGACGGCCTCCTGCCGAACAAGCGGATCGTCGGAGGTGTAAGGCTTCTCCCACAGCAAGCCACATGCGAGCGAGGTGATCTCCAGTCCCGACTCACGAATCGCCTCGCCGATACGCCGGCATTCGGCCTCAGTGGATACCGGCGTCAGCTCCCCTTGGTTCTCCAACGTCGGCTCAAGGGCCTCGAAACCGGCGGCCCTCGCCCTCGCGGCCACTTCGGAACAGGGCATCCCCTTGGGAAAACTCCAACCGTTGATTCCCTTCAACCACATCCTGCGTTACCTCCAGGCCTGCCGGACGCGTCATGCGGCAACCCCAGACAAAGCTCCTCAATCGCCGCGCCGACAGAACGCAGAAGATAGCGACCCCGTGACCGGCGTGTCGCATCCGCCGCCGGTTACCACGAAGCCGGAATCGCTGCGTCCATCCAAGCCTGTCTGCCACAAGCCGCATTACACTATGAGGACACCTTGTTTCCCCGCAACCAGCACGGGTGGCTTGACAGGATAACCCCGCCGCCAGACAATGCCGTAACGTTTGCCCAGGAGACGACAAGCTGGCAGTGTCCCCCCGGGCGGTGCGACGGCCTGGCCCCCAACAATACTTTGGCCCGTGGTGCAATTGGTAGCACGTCTGACTCTGGATCAGAAGGTTCTAGGTTCGAGTCCTAGCGGGCCAGTTTGGCGTAAGACCTTATTCTGCAAATCGTTAGACCCCGGTCGGCCCTTTGCCGCAGCGACTGCTCAAGACCGGCCCGCTGCCGATGTATTCTGCAATTGCCTCTCTTGTTAAGTTTTCCAAGGCCGCCGAGATGCCAGCGT
Source organism: Phycisphaerae bacterium (assembly GCA_030372985.1). GTDB lineage: Bacteria > Planctomycetota > Phycisphaerae > UBA1845 > PWPN01 > JAUCQB01. Next base: position 50,040 of record JAUCQB010000120.1, on the reverse strand, counting down.
CGACTGCGGTGAAACGCACAGGCTTTGGGAAAACGCATCAAACCGTCTTGCTCGCCAACTTCGCACTGCGCCAACTGGAGGTGAGATGGCCTCGCAGCAGGGCCTTCGCTTCCGTGACCTGCCCCGCCAGAATGGCTGCCAGGATGGCACTGTGCTCCTCGTGCGTCTGTCGCACACGGCTCGCCCACTGGCGACCGTCGACAATATCCGGATGCACGATGGGCAATGGCGCATGCTGATACGCAATGGCCAATCGCCTGTTTCGTGACGCCTCAATGATCGCCGCATGGAATCGCCTGTCGGTCTCCGCAACGCTCAAGTGATAGTCTTCGTTGATCAACCGCTCCATGAGGTCGCAAGCGTCCTGCAACGGCTTAAGATGCTCCGGCGTGTTCAGACCTGCTTCACAGATCAGCTCAATTGCAGCTCCCTCCAGAGCGATGCGTACGACGACCACCTCCATGATGTCTTCCATGACCAGGATCGGCACGAAGTAGCCCGTCTTGTCGCCGGCCACAATCAGGCCTTCGGCTTCGAGCCGGGCAAACGCCTCTCGCAGCGCCGACCGATTGACGTTCAGGCGCCGGGTCCATTCGGATTCCCGCAGCCTGACTCCTTCCGGGACCTGCTGCAAAATCAGAATCCGCCTAAGGCGCTCGTACGCCACCTCCCGCTTCGATGCGTTGGCTTCATCGGTCGGCCGGCTTTCCATGGCAGTCACTCCATCAATTCTGGGCTGCCTCTCAGTCTACAGAAAGCAGGTGTCCTCGGCAATGCTTTGCTGTGATACAGCCACGCCATATAAGTCTTAACGAACCCACTTGGTCGACGGATCCGACAATCGTCTTCGCCGGTGTGAAAGACGAAGGGAGCCACACCAACCGTTGAGACCCGTTTACATATCGGAACTGTCCTATAATCGGGCACTGCAACTGGTCATAAACGGCGCTAGCAAGGTGGTTTAGCGCCAGAAAACCATGGCCCATGCGATCCGGCCTGGAGAGCCATTGCTCGGTCTGCGATTCAAGTCATTGAACCGGGCAACCAGAAACGACCCCTGCAACTCGGCCCGGCCGGTCGACACGGTCGGCGTAGATGTTCCCTGATACACTCTGTGGACGGCGCCGACAGAATACCGTTGACGAATTTCCAAAAATCATGGTTGACATCGCCAAACCGGCCGGGTATAGTGCACAGAAGAGAGAGAGTTTGCCTGCCCGTCGCTGTGGTGTGCTCATCTCGTTTCGCGACGTGGAGGCAAGGGAGGTTTTCGAGGCGGCGCGAGCCGAACACTCGGGAATCTCAGGGAAGGGCGACCTCAATTGAACGTATCAGGATTGGGAGGCGGAAGAGTTCTGCCATCTGAAATCCAGAGAGTTGGTTTTTTGGGTTTGGCGCTCGCGCGCCCAAAGAGAAAAGAGGAGGAAAGCATGAAAACGAAACGGTTCTTGCTGGTAGGGATCACGCTGGCGGCGTTCGCCACCGGAGCCTCGGCGGTCAGCCTGACCATGCTGCCGGTCACGAACGCGGGCGGGGCCTACCATGTCGCGGACTTGACCGATGACGGCCAGTACGTCGTTGCGACCGCGGACAATGCCGGTGTGGCGGACGGCATCATGGTCTTCAAAGTGAGCGATCAGACCACCGTGCTCTACCAGAACGACCTGAAGTACCAGGGCCGAGGCATTGCCTCGGCGCCAGGCGGCCTGGCCCTCGCCGGCGCGAACGGCAATAACGCCAATTTGGGAATTGCGTACAATCAGGGGCCCGTTTATGCCGGCTACCTCCTAACCTCCACTGGCGTTGCAAGCGAGTCTATGGTGTCTTCGCAGCATGCCATGTCGCTCGATCCGGCGACAGGTAACGGCTGGCTCGTCGGCGCACGGATCCACGGCGCCGAACCTAAGAGCCCCAACGGTCTGGCGTGGAAGATTACTAACGGCACTGTCGATTTGACTGCCGCATGGGAGAAGGCCGGCATGTCCGGGGGTGCCGCCACTAACACGGGTCTCAACTGCGTTTCCAACAACGGCATTGCCATTGGCACGGACAAGGGTGCTCCCAGCAGCAAAGACCGGGCAGTTTATGCGGACGTGGCTAACAACGGTAATGTTACCTTCGTCCCGTACACTGCAACTTCAACTGGCAAGGGTCAGGGCAACGGCATATCGGCCGGCGGACTCTATGCTACGGGCTACCAGATTCCCAACGTTACTTATTCGAATGATGGCCTCCATACTTTCCGGTGGCAGGTTGGGGCCGCCGCCAGCGAGGAACTCATGCCCGCCGGCGGGGACGACCCAAACAGAGTCCAGCAGTCGAACGGTTTCGATGTCGCGGACAACGGGACGGTTGTCGGCTTTACCTATAACGGAATAAGTGGTAACGGCCAGTCTTTCAGCGGCTATCGGGCGACTGTCTGGCTACCCGGCAGCACGGAGGGTGTTCTGCTCCAGGATATGCTCTATGTCAATGGCATCGACCTTAGCGCCTGGAAGTATCTGGAGCGGTGCGTGGCCGTGACCGCCGATGGCCAGACCATCGCGGGCCGCGGTGTCCTGCTTAACGGGAGCTATCGCGCCTTCGTGGCCACGATTCCCGAACCAGCCACGATGGTGCTCCTGGCTGTGGGCAGTCTGCTGGTCCTGCGACGTCGGCGGTAATGCCTTGAAGGGGAGTATACATCTCCGCCTGAGGCTCCGTTGGATCATTTGTTCGCGATCCGGGTAAGCAGTGGGCGGTTGGCATTAGGTTAGGTAATTCGTAAGCAGTCACTCGGAAAAGAAGCGGAAAGAAAGAAGGAGAAAAGACATGGTTAAGAAAGTAGTTCTGATTGCTCTCATGGCAGGATTGGCGGCGGGTGTCGCCAGCGCCGCGGATGTCAGCCTGTACGCGACCGACCTGTCTGGCACCGGCTGGAATAAGCTGGTGTTACCCGACTCCACCGGCCGAGGTTCAGTAACTGACAGACTCTGGGGCACCGAACCTTGCATGCAGTTCACCAACGGCGGCAAGGATAGGGGCGGAAAGTATGCGGCCATCAGCACGGGAAACTACGCCGGCACAAAGGCGGCCCAGATCACTTCCCTGAAAATCCGGCTCTATGGAATAGAAGGTACCGGGTCGACCTGGCAGGCGCCGATGTTCGTGCTCGCTTTAGAGAAAAACCCGGGCGACACGAACAACCGCATTGCCTGGTGGATACCCTGGGCCGATACCACAGCCAGAGAACCGGGGGTCTGGAAGGAATACGATGCGATGACGGACGGCCAATGGTATGTTCCGAACGCAGCAGGAGCGAGATTCGCGACGTTCGGCGCCTTGACGACTGCCTATCCTAACTCGGTCTTGGCCACCGATAGTCAGGTATCGGCCTGGGGGTTTGGCGCAGGTGCTACCGGCACTGCCCACTCCTTCAACGTCGGCTTCGCCTCTATGTACAACGAAGTCCTCGATTATGGTAACGACGCGCGTGGCGTGGTTGACTGGTTTGAGCTGGGGATCGACGGCGCTGTCACCAAGTTCTATCTCAATGAAGTACCCGAGCCGGCGACTCTCGTCTTTCTGGCTCTTGGGAGTCTGCTGGTGATTCGCCGCAGGCGCTGAACAAGCCTGGAAGGCAGGCGTCGGATGATGTAGACGCCATCCGCCGCTGCACAGGCATCAATCGGCTTCTCTTGAGTTACCGACCGTGGGGGTAGACCAGATGGTCTGCCCTCACGGTTGTTTGAGGAGGATGACAAGCAACGCGGCGAATCCGCCCGTCCGGCCGCACCGTGTGCTCGGCAGATCTCACGCAATTGGCGAGAGTGCTCCGATTTGACGCCTTCGGGCACGGGAGAGTTCCGATCGACTCCAACTCCGCATCCGGCACGAGTGGAGGTGCACGCGAGGATTGGCGCTGGCCCTTTTTCAAACCGCACCCGCATGAGGGGCCAGAACTGAGAAACACCGCCTCATTCTTGCGGGCGTACAGCCAGACAGGCTGGTGACGTCGTGCTTATCGGAAGAACTCTCGCCAGCCGGGAACCAGCCAAAGAACGGCGTTGATCAGCCTTGGCGTCTTGGACCAGACTGTGACGCAGCCGTTGGGGTGCGCGGCGCTGATGCCGGCTGATACAGCGAGCGGGGCTGGTCAAGCACAGGTGAGGGCGACCAGCCCGGTTGCACTCATGGCAGCTCGTTTGCTTCCGATAAGCCTGAACGCTCATCGGCCGGTGACTCCATTCGGAGGAGCGGAGCCGCGTGAGAAAGACAGCACGACCTTGGGCCTCGCGTTCAAAAGCAGGGTCCTGTTTTTCAACAGCAAGCAGGCTTGGTGACTCATCCCGCGAGGCGCGGCAAGCCGATATTCTTGTTGACAAGTGGCGGATTCCTTGGTAAACATATAGTTGTGGCACATTAAGTGAGGGGAGCGGGCCGATCTGCCCACACAATTGCGGGGGGATCAATGCCTCTCTCGGCTCCGGTGATGTGGATGCACAATGTGGAAGGAGGAGGTTATGAAACGTCCGGTGATCATTCTGATTATCGCGGTTTCGATGTGTACAGTACACGATAGGAGGATTTCGCTATGACAAGACGTTTTTTGCTGTTGGCGATGGTCGTCTCACTCACCTGGTGCGCCGGCGTGTCGGCCAGGTATTGCACCGGCATCACAGACCCGGTCTTCTGCGACGACTTCGACAGATGGTGTTCGCCGGCACCGGAAGATCCGGCCGCCTCGTGCGACCGGACCACGACCATCGACCAGGCCGGCTTCCTGCTCTCGTGGGTCCCGGACGACGCTTGCACTGGAGCCTCGGCCCTGGACCAGTTGTCGACGGCTAATAACAAGAACCTGTCCTCTCTCGGCTACGGGGTCGAGGTCACCACGCACAATGGCACCCCGCCAATCGAACTGGTGCGGCATTCCCACGATCTGAAGCCCGAGATCCTGAACAACCCAGAAAACACCTCCGGCTATGGGTCCATCAATGGGGCAGGAACCATCGAGAGCCACTATGCATTGTACCCGAATGCGAATCCCAACTACGTCGATGCCATGGACAGTACCCTGAGCCCGGAAACCCTCAAGGGTCATTTCTCGATGAATCTGGGAACCTGCGGTCACTACGGCCAAATGCTCTTCTACATGGAACTCTCCCTGGATGACGACCACGCTCCGGTCAACTTCGCGACCAGCGAGTGCGATTACTGGGTGGACTGTACCTGCAACACTCTTCACCCCGGAACGCCAGGATGCGCCGCAGGCGAGCAGGCCACCTGCGACAGCGGTGAACTCGCCGGGATGCCCTGCTCAGACGACTCGCAGTGCTCCAAGGGCCCGACGCGGCAGACCGTTCAGGCCGGTGACGGGACCGTCCACAACGCCTTTGCGATCGGCCTCATGCCCCTGCGGGACGGTACCCCTTGTTATGAGGGCGATGGCCCCTGGCCACAGGCCATGTGGCGACTGATGGTGTACGATGGACTGGTTTGGCAGCAGTTCCAGGCTCCCAAATTCGACATTCCAATGACGCCGAACAATATTATGCCGGACGCCTGGGACCTGCGGCCGTGGGATGGCTGGAACACCGTCGATTTTGCCATCGGTGCGGACTATGTCGAGGTCAGACTTCGAAACACCCGTTCAGAATCCTATGCTGCACCAGCCAAGTGCGTCACAGATTGCGGGGAAAAGAAGTGTATGGGCGGCTGGTATGAAGATCAGGCATGCAGCACCGATGCCGAATGCCAGGCCTTTGACCCCTCGTGGCCTCCGCCTTTCAACGCACCGGCGGTGGCACTCCCACAGCCGTACTTCGTCGCCCGGGTCCCGAGGCAGTACACGGGACCGTTCAACCGCATCTCGGCGGGTCCTCCCAAGGGTCTTGATATGATCGCGCCAACTTGCGTGGAATACGTCACCGACCCGGAGCTGGCGCCGTTGTCCTGGAAACGTTGCCGCGGCGGCGAGAGGGACAACCTCGAATGCACGACCGACGAGGATTGCCCGGCCAGCACGACCGAGACCTGCCTCAAGACTTTTGAGCAGGCCTGGGATGTCGGTCTCGAAAACGTGGCTCTTTACGACGGCGTCTTTGAGCCTGCGGGCCTCGGTGCCTGTTGCGTTTGCACGCCGGGCTCGGGCTGCACCTGCAGCGATGTGCCCCAGGAAGAGTGCATAAGCGCTGGCGGCACGTTCCATGCGGGCGAGTTCTGCGACACGTATGTGTGCTGCCCCGACCCGTTTGCCGATGCCGACGCTGACGGCGATGTCGACCAGGCTGACTTCGGCCGGTTCCAGGCATGCTATACGGGGGCGGGCGTCGCGCTCGGGATCGGGTGCGGGTGCTTTGACGCGCATCCGGCCGGTGCCCCTGACAACGACGTCGACTCGGAGGACTGGACGGCGTTTGAAGCTTGTGCCAGCGGAGCGGGTATCGCCGCCAACGCCGCTTGTGATGACGCGCCGTGACGCGTTTACGATGATCCTGTTTTGTACCTCCTTCGCATAAGGTTTCGTGACCAGGTGGCCTCGGCAACGAGGCCACCTTTTTTGATGCCGGAGACCGAACGTAACCGACCCCGCAGACGGCAAGCAATATTGAATCGGCCGAAAAGTGGGTATCAGGTTCAGCAGGCATTACGGAGCGTATGTTCGGCTGGCTACCGTGGCGTCCGGTAACCGGGGCCGATTCGCAGCCGATCCCGGCCAGGCAAGCGTGCGCCCCTCTCAAAGCTCATAATCACTGTTGGTAATGATTCTTAGCTCACGTAAGGCCTCGCAGGAGGCCGCCGGATGATTGCTCTTGGGTCTAGTAATCCCAAGGAGGAGAAGGAGTGGTATGGGAGAAAAACTGCGGAAGACAAACTGAATTGCCGTTGACAAAAGCCCGTGAATATGGTAGACGCAGTAGTAGACGACGGCGGTATCTCGTCGGCGGCAGCAAATCCTGCCGCCCTGTAGCTATGACGCGAACCTGGCATTGGAAATCTATGCGAGCAGAGCGGCCATGGCCGTGTCGGCGGCGTGTGGCGACTGAGCGAGGGACTGCGCGGAGAGTGAGGCTTTCAACGCATTGACCGTGCCCGAACGGCATGCCTCGCCGCTCAGGCAGTATGGCGCAATCTGAGCAATGGTGCCGTGACCCCGGGCGGGGTCAGCGACAGGACGATTTAACGGAACGGAGCGGGCAAGCACAGGCCGGGTGAAGAGGCCCGGAGGGAGGCTAATCAGATGAAACGTTTACGAAAAGCGGCTGGTTTGATCGCGGTCGGCGTGGTGGCCATCGGAGCGGCAGGGGCGTTTGCGGGGACCCTTATGGAGGTTCCGCCCTATTCCGGATTTGGAGTCCTCAGAAAGGGCGATATCGACCCGTACCCTCTCAGCCAGATGACCGGCACGGCAAGCCAGGCGCGAGCGCTGACGCCGGATGGGCGTTACGTCGTCGGGCTGACCACCGGAACCTACGACGCCGATGGTACAGCGACAGAGATCGGTAACCTTTGGGAGGTGACCAACGGGATGGTGGGGAGTGGGCGCCGAGTGGACTCGACGCCTGCCACTTCGGCAGCAAGCATCTTGACGGGTGCCGGCTATCGCACGATCGAAATGGGTGAGCCATCGACGCCCGTGCAGCAGCTCGTGCTGCAAGGGATTTCGACCGGCTGGAACGCGAACTGGTTCTCGCTTGACGGCGGGCTCACCTTTGGGGCAATTCGCCGGGACGTTTCAACGTGCTTCGAGCCCCCCAGTAGCTGTACAGGCCCTTGCACGTCGCCGATTCTGGGCGTGGCCAACACGCTCGCGGGATCCGGCAGCGACCTCTGGTACCACCTCTGGCGCTGGACCGACTTCAGGACCGAGTTCACGAAAGGTTTTGGAGCGGGTGATCCCCCAAGTGCGAACGTGGCGCCAAAGAGCAGCGCCACCCGCATGTGGATAAATGCCGTCTCCTCGATCGGGCGGGCAGCCGGAACGCTGAGAACTACCTCCGACTTGGGGAATCAGTATGAGAACTATGTGCTCACTTTTGCCGAGCCGGTTCCGCCCGCTTGCACCGCAAGCCCGAAGCAGTCCTGGTTTACCGCACTCGATGGGACGCTCAAAGGCGAAGCCTATGCGATCAGTGCCGACGGCACCCGGGTGTTCGGAAGGTCGGTCGTGCTGGGCGGCCGGGCAGGGACTTGGCCTTATATGGTCGTCGATCCCGTCCTTCTCCCCAACCGCAATGAACCTTACACAACGAGTACCGCGTATGAGCTGCCGACATATCCGGATACGGCCGGGAGCACCAGCAACGGCTTGCCGTACGGCTGCAGCGCTGACGGCGACTTTGCCGCCGGAATGAACTACCGCGGTGCCGAGCGTGCTGTGCTCTGGGACGTGAGGGACGCGAACCCTGCAAATTGGAAGATCTACGATCTGACTGCCTACTTCGACTCGCTCGGCCAGTTGGCGCCTTTCATCGTGCTGTCGCGTGCTTACAGTGTTGCCGTTGACACCACGAGCGGCACCGTCGTCGTTGCCGGCATCGGAGCGACCGGCGCCGGAACCCGTGGGTTTGTGGCTACCATCGCGCTCAGTGAGTTCCCGTTGCCCGACACCGGTGCCTGCTGCATGATCGGTTCTTGCACGAGCAAGTTCGCGGTTGACTGCCCGGACATCGCGGATCAGCAGCGCTGGACGGCGAAAACCCTCTGCGCGAACGCGGCTTGCCCGGGCGCGTGCTGCACGGAAGGGTATCTGATGACGGGTGCGTGCTCAGATTTCGTGGAGTCCGCGACCTGCACCGACGGGGGCGGGGTGTTCCGTGGCGCCAGTTCCGCGTGCGCGGCAGGGGCCTGCCTCGGCTCGTGCTGCAAGACGGACGGGACGTGCGAGGAGGAACCGCTCGATCACTGCACATCGATTGACGGCCTTGGCGGCGCTCTGGGCTCTACCTGCGGAGATTCGACGTGCCTGGGTGCCTGCTGCTTGACGGCGGGGGACTGCCAGGAGCGGAAGTATGGCGGCGACGAGGACGTCGACGGCTGCTCGCCCGCCAAGTTCAAGGGCATCGGCACGATCTGTGAAGAGGACACCTGCCCCTGCTCCATTCCCTTTGCGGATGCGGATGGCGACGGTGACGTTGACCAGGCTGACTTCGCTGTATTCCAGGCGTGCTACACCGGCCAAGGCGGCACCCTCGCGACCGGGTGCGAGTGCTATGACGTGCATCCGGCCGGCGCCGGCGACAGCGACATCGACACGGACGACTGGGCGGCATTCGAGGCTTGTGCCAGCGGAGCGGGTATCGCCGCCGACGCCGCTTGTGATGACGCGCCGTGACGCGTTTACGATGATCCTGTTTTGTACCTCCTTCGCATAAGGTTTCGTGACCAGGTGGCCTCGGCAACGAGGCCACCTTTTTTTGCGATGAGGACGCGCGGCCCCGCGGCGCGTCGATGGAGTGGTTGAAGCCGACACCGTCTTCAGGTACCCCGGGTGTCGTCCGAACGCCTGATATGAAGCAGCATGTCAGATGAGGCGTCTTCGTCCAGAACGCCCGCATAGACGGCGCCACAGTTGGAGCATGCCCAGCGGGTGGACTGCTCATCCATCCGCGGCCGGCGGAGGGGGAGCTGGATCCCGCAGACATGGCAGTTGCCGATTCTTCCGGTCAGCAGATTGATCAGATCGTGGACCCGCCACGGGCGTTGCAGGAACAGCGTCACTCCCAGGCGGGCGAATTCCTCCCGCCGATCGTCGGGGCTGCTTCCGACCAGGACCACGTCCGGCCTGGTGGCATGCATCTGCTCGATCGCGACTGGCAGGTTTACCCCGGCCGTGTCGCGGTCAAGGACGGCGAACTGCAATCCGTCGTCGTTGCCGAGCAGGCGTATGGCCTGCTCGACCGTTTCCACCGCATAGCAGCCCCCACCGGCGTTCTCGATCATCGTGATCAGCCACTTGCGTGCGGTCGCATCCCCCTCCACGATGACCACCCGTCCATCGAAGGGCCACTGTGTGCGTTGCGGCGATATGCATCCCAGCAGCATCTCGATGACCGGCAGACCCACGTACTGCGGGCCGTCGCCGCGGCGGAGAATCACCAGCCGGCTGCCGTTTTCATCCGGCTCCTGCGTACGCAGGTGCCAGGCAAGCCTGTGGTCAGCCGCGGGGGAAGCCACCTTCCAGCGATCGAGGGCCTCATCCAGATTGGGCTCGGCGCCGGCCGGAAACAGCTTCAAGAAGTTTCGCACGCCTCGCCCCGCGTCCGTCTCGTCGAAGAGGTCGAGAGCGGCATCGTTGGCGTGGCGGATTTCGCCCTCCGTCGTGATCTCGACGACCGCCAGCGGCGCCCGCTGCCTGGCCTGACAGGGTGTCGCCAAGGCATTCTCAACCGCTCCTCGGATGGCCTCCAGGCTGAAGGGCTTCTCGATGAATGCAGCGATGCCGTGGGAGTCGGCGTTCTCCCGGAGTTCGGCCGACGCGAAGCCGGTGATCAGGATGGCCTTGAGGTGCGTCAGAATTGACCTGAGCACCTGAATCACGCGCAGCCCGTGAATGTCGTCCTTGAGCATCCAGTCGGTCACCAGCAGGTCCGGACAGAAACGCGCTCCGACGTCCACACCCTCGCGGCCGCTCGATGCGCAGCGTATTTCGTGGCCCAGGGTGGACAGGCCAAGTTCAAGCTGCCTGCGAAAGCCTTCCTCGTCTTCAACGATCAATATCTTGGCCATGGGAACCCTCGGATTCGTCGGGCTTACCCAGCGGCAGGTCAACGACAAAGGTCGTACCGACGCCCAGTTGGCTTTGCACGGAGATCTGCCCACCGTGTTCCACGACGATACCATGCGCCAGACTCAAACCAAGACCTGTTCCGCCACGTTCCCGTCGCGTGGTGAAGAAGGGATCGAAGATCCTTGGCAGATGCTCCTTCGGGATTCCGGGGCCGTTGTCGCACACCGTGACTCGAAGTCGCTCGTCCACCACGGACGCCCGCAGCACGACTCTCACGCCCTTGCCCCCCGCCTCCAGGGCGTTGCGGAGCAGGTTGACAAAGGCCTGCTCCATTTGGAGAGCATTGAGCGGGATATCCGGAAGCCCAGGGGCCAGATGGACATCCATGATCGCTCCCATTTCCCTTGCCTGGACGGCGATTCTCTCGACGCACCTGCGAAGGACGCTCTCGATGGATGCAGGCGTCTTGGGCGCCCGCTCCTGCTGTGCGAACTGAAGCACGCCCTGGATCACCGCCCCGCAGCGGCGAGCCTCTGACACGATTCCCTTGAGACAGTCATCGACCACGGCCTCGGACCCGTGCATCTTGCGGAGTTCGAGCGCGTTTTCCGCCGCGAGAAGTATCGTCCCGACGGGGTTGTTGATCTCGTGTGCGATGCCGGCCGCAAGCGTGCCGATCGAGGCCAGGTGTTCCGAGCGACGCAGTCGTTCTCTGGACTCATCGAGTTGTCGCGTCCGCTCGGCCACACGCGTCTCGAGATGTTCCCGATAGCGTGCCAGTTCATTCTCGATGTGCTTCTGCTCCGTGATGTCGGCCACGAAGCCCTCGATGAAAACCAGGTTTCCCTCGGCCGAAAACGCGCCGCGCCCCCGTTCCCACACCCATTTCTCAGTGCCCTGGGCGGTTCTTATTCTGTATGTCAACTCGAACTCGGTCCGCCTCGTCAGTGCCGCCTGCACTTTGTCCCACGTGCCGGCGCGATCGTCGGGGTGCATCAGTTCGGCAAAGGACACCCTGGCGTTTTCGATGAGATCCGCCGGAGAGTAACCCGTAAGGGGCAGACAGCCTTCGCTGGCGAATACCGTGGTCCAGTCGTGATCGTTGCGGCATCGATAGACCATTCCAGGCAGGTTGGCAAGCAAAGCGGACAGGAATCGCTCGTTTTCTTTCAGGCTGCTGGCGATTCGCTCGCGTTCGGCGACCTCCAGCACCAGCCGCCTGTTGATTTCCATCAGGCCTCGCGTGTATTCGGACGTCTTGCGGAAGGAGTTGGCGACCGCGCCCGTCACGGCCAGCCCGAGGGCAAGCAGTACCCAGCGGCTCACGCCGCCGTGAGCCGCCTTGTAGCCCCGTGTCGCCGTGCAGGTGACGCGCCATTGCTGATCGCCCATCCGAATCGACTCACTCCTGCTCAGCGAGTCCCTCCGTTGTCGCTCGACGGCCGACAGGGGAATCTCCTGCACCAGTCTCCCCTGGGCTTCATACTGCCAGCACGACGGGGGCGCCCCCCTCTGCGGTGGGTCTTCCACCTGAACGATCACACCGCGAGGCGGCGAATACCGCAAGGCGCGATCGAGGAAATCCTGGATTCGCAGGACTCCGATCACCAGTCCGATCAGATTCTCCCTGGCGGATGGAGCGCTATCGGCTGGGTCTTCTGCGCGAAAGACCGGCGCGACGATCAGGAACACTGAGTAATCTGATCCTTGCGACAGGTAGGTCAGGCGGGGCGAGACTGCGATCTTGCCGGTTTCTATTGCTTTCCGAAGCACGGCGAACCTATCAGGGCACGTTGCCAGGTCAAGCCCTGGAGCCAGGCCTTCGAGGTCCTTCGGTTGCTGGTAGTAAACAGGGAAGTACTCGGCCCGTTCTCCCGCCGGAACCAGTTGCCCGGTCACGTCGGTCTCCGCAATCACGAAATCCGGGCGGCCTTCGGATCGCGCCCGGCTCTCATAGGCGGCTCGCTCCGCCTGTCGCACGTACGGCACCCATTGGACCAGCCAACCCTGCCCGTGGCCTACCGCCATGCGGGAGATATACGTCCGGAACTCCGCCCCTGAGACATATTCGGAACCCGCGAAGTAACCTGAGACCTGGTGAACCTGAGCGGCGCGATGGGAGAACTCCCTTTCCACGGCGAGGGCTCGATCTCCTGCGAGTTCCGAGAACTCCTGCTGGATCCATCGCGATTCCCAAGATGTGGCGACCAGAAAAAGGCCCAGCGAAACGAGGGAGCCTACGACGAGCGACAACACGACGGCCAGGGAGCCCGTTTTCGGAATCTCTGACCCGGCAGGATGCACAGCCGTCCGCATTCGATCTGGCCTCGCCGAATGACCGCCGTTTGAAGACGATGCCGACGCCACCATCATAACTCCGAGCACGTTGCGATCCCAGCCACCGAGGCGGCCTGTGCGCGTCCGGCATCCATGGGTCCGACGCCGCCGGCCACAAAGGGAACCCCTTGAGCATGTCTGCGCAAGACCGCCCGTTCCGCCTTGTCTGAATCGGGCGTAACCTTACAATGGCGGGCCGCTTTACGGCGAGAAGACCGTCCAAGCGAAGAGGCCACATGACAACGGACGATTTCAGCATCCTCATCGGCGGAGAAGCGGGGCAAGGCCTGGTTACCGCCGGTACCATCCTGGCCAAGGCTCTGATGCGCAGCGGGCTGGGGGTCCTGGTGACCCAGAGTTACGAGTCACGGATCCGAGGCGGGCACAACACGTTCACGATCCGTTGTGCTCCGCATCGGGTAATTGCCCCACGGGAATCGGTGGATCTGCTTCTGGCACTCACTCCCGCCACGGTGGAGATGCACCGAGGGCAGTTGACCGCCCAGGGATGCATGCTTGTTGACACGGCCTTCGGTCTGGCCGAGTGCGATCCGTGCATCGCGGTTCCGTTCAAGGAGTTAGCTGAGGCCCGGATGTTCACCATGGCGGCCACGGCGGTGGCCGGCGCACTCCTCGGCCTGGACCGCGCCCTGATGGGGCAGACGGTCAACGACGTTCTTGGAGCCAAGCATCCTGAGCTGACCGAAGCCAACCAGAGCGTTCTGACCAAAGCCTGGGAATGGGTCGCACGGGGCGGCTTCGCCCAATTGGGGCCGCCGCCGGCTCAGCAGCCTTCGCGCCAAATGCTGATGGACGGCAACGAGGCGATCGCCGCCGGGGCCATGTCGGCCGGCGTCCGATTCTGCTCCTACTACCCCATGACTCCGGGCAGCTCGATCATGCAGGCCATGATTACTCACGCCAGGCGTGTGGGCGTTGTTGTCGAGCAGGCCGAGGATGAGATCGCCGCGATCAATATGGCGATCGGAGCCTCCTTTGCGGGTGCGCCGAGCATGGCCTCCACTTCCGGCGGCGGCTTTGCCCTGATGGTCGAGGGCGTGAGCCTGGCGGCGATGATGGAGACGCCGGTCGTCGTGGTTGTTGCCCAACGACCCGGTCCTGCGACCGGCCTGCCAACCCGAAGCGAACAGGCGGATCTCGAATTGGTGCTTCATTCCGGGCATGGCGAGTGGCCGAGGGCGATATTCGCCCCGGGAGACGTCGAGGAGTGCTTCCATCTCACCCGGAGGGCGTTCGAGCTGTCGGAGAAGTACCAGGGCCCCATGTTCGTGCTCACCGACCAGTTCCTGGCGGACTCAGTGCGGTCTGTTGAGCCGTTCGACGCGGCCAACCTCCCCACCGTCGCCCCGCTGGTTGCCGCGGGCGATCCGCCCGCGTCCTACAAGCGTTATGCGATCACCGAGACGGGCGTGTCGCCGCGACTGGTGCCCTGTGAGACCTCTCATCTGGTCATCACCGACAGCGACGAACACGATGAGCAAGGGCATATCACAGAGGACTTGGGCATTCGCGTCCGAATGGTTGACAAGCGTCTCAGGAAGGGGCGCGGCATCGCCGGCGAGGTCATGCCGCCTCGCCACACCGGTGACGATTCACCTGGGCTGCTGCTGGTCAGTTGGGGATCCACAAAGGGCTCGATGGAAGAGGCTGCGGCGATTCTTCGCAACAGGGGGCAAAGCGTCGGCACGCTGCACTTTTCGCAGGTCTGGCCATTGGTCGCCGATCTGTTCGTTCCGCAACTGGAGAAGGCCAGCCAAGTCGTCTGCATCGAGAGCAATGCCACGGCCCAGTTCGCCAAGCTCATTCGTCGAGAGACCGGATTCCACATTCCACGCCACATACTTCGATATGACGGTCTGCCCATCACCCCGGAGTACATTCTTCGCCAGCTTGACGCATTGGAGTGAATCGAATGGTTCGCATTGAGGATTACGGCGAATACGAAACCGCATGGTGCCCGGGCTGCGGCGACTTTGGCATTCTGAAAGCAGTCAAGCAGGCCCTGGTGCGTCAAAACGTCGCCCCGCATGAGGTCATTTTCGTATCGGGCATCGGTCAGGCGGCCAAAACGCCCCACTACCTGAACTGCAACGTCTTCAACGGTCTTCACGGGCGAGCCCTGGCCGCCGCCACAGGAATCAAGCTCGCCAAGCCTGGTGACAGGGTCATTGTCGAAAGCGGCGACGGCTGTACCTACGGCGAGGGCGGGAACCACTTTTTGGCGGCGATTCGCCGGAACGTTGATTTGACGGTGCTGGTTCACACGAACCAGGTTTACGGGCTCACCAAGGGCCAGGCCAGCCCGACCTCAGACCTGGGCTTCGTCACCAAGACGCAGCCTGACGGGGTCAAGGTCGAACCTTTCAACCCCATCGCGACGGCCATCGCTCTCCGGGCCGGTTTCGTGGCCCGGAGCTTCAGCGGTATGCAGGATCATCTCACCGAAATGATCGTGCAGGCGATGAATCACCCGGGCTTTGCGCTGGTGGACATCCTTCAACCCTGCGTCACGTTTAATAAGGTCAACACTTTCGCCTGGTACAGAAAGCGCTGCCAGGAAGTGCCGCCCGACCACGATCCGACGGACTGGCAGGCGGCCATGCGGCTGGCTTATGAGTGGCAGGAACGCATCATGATCGGCGTCATTTTCAAGTGCGACCGACCGGTGCTGACGTTCCCCGAACATGACGGAACACCCAGGCCTCAGGCCTTGCAGCAGAGCATGCAGCGATACCTGTGAAGGCCGATTCGCCTATGTCTGGAGATGTCTCGGACCGCGCGGCGGACATTCTGATCATCGGAGCAGGCGCAGCGGGCCTGGCCGCTGCTGTCATGGCCGCCCGGCAACATCCCCAATACCGAATCCTGCTCCTGGAGAGCACCTCCAGACCTGCTTCCAAGCTCCTGCTGACAGGCGGCGGGCGGTGCAACCTCACCAACCGGGCAGTGACGCCGCATGATTTCAGTGGCTCCAGCCTCCATGCGATCAAGAAGGTGCTCGGGGCCTTCACCGTGCCACAAACGGTCGAGTTCTTCAGAAGCCTCGACGTGTCGCTGCATGAGGAAGAACACGGCAAGCTGTTCCCGGCAAGCGGCAACGCACACACTATCCGAAACGCTTTGCTTGATCGCGCCGAGTCGCTCGGTGTAAGAATCCTGACAAAACAGAAGGTCGATTGCATCCGACGGAAGGCGGACGGCTTCGATATCTCGACCCCCCAGACCTTTTTCACCGCCCCGCGCATCCTGCTGGCCACGGGCGGATGCTCCTACCCCAGGACGGGCAGCGACGGCGGTGGCTATGACCTCGCGCGATCTTGCGGCCACACCATCATTCCGACAATGCCCGCCCTGGTGCCGCTGGCGCTGGCCGGTCAGTTTCACCGCGACCTCGCCGGGATCAGCCATGATGTTGAGCTGACGCTCCTGATGGGCAACAAACGGATCAGAACTGCGGGCTCGCTGTTGTGGACGCATTTCGGCATCACCGGACCGGCCGTCCTGGACATCTCGGGGCACTGGCTTCGAGGCAAACTGGAAGGACTCCAGCCAGTTCTGACGGCGAGTCTTGTGCCGGGCGAGAACAGCGCCTCAGTCGAACAGTGGTTGCTTGATGTTGCCGCCGACCATCCCAAGATGAGCCTGCAGAAAGCCCTTTCGTCTCGAATGCCGGCGCGCCTCGCCGCGGCGGTTCTGGTCGAGCTCAAGGCGGATGGAACAACGGCGCTGGCGCATCTTTCCAAGGAGTCTCGACGCCACGTCCATAGCGCGCTGCTTGCATGGCCCCTGCCGGTTGTGGACAGCCGCGGCTATGACCATGCCGAAGTGACGGCCGGTGGTGTGCCGCTGAAAGAGGTGAACCTTGCGACGATGGAGTCCCGCCTCTGCCCAGGGCTGTTTCTGGCCGGCGAGGTGCTGGATGTGACCGGCCGTGTAGGCGGCTTCAATCTTCAATGGGCCTGGTCCAGCGCCTGGGTTGCAGCGAGGGGTCTGACCATGGACAATGCCGCTTTGCCGCAGGCTGAGGCCTCGCCGGACCCAGGACGTCATCACTGACGAACCATGCCATGCCGCCAGTGGCCGTGTGTTTTCGCCATTGACCGTCGTACCCTTGGAGGAGCCGCACATGAACCTGATTACCAGTATATTGTGGATCACGACCGGTCTGCTGCTTCCGGGGCAGCCTGCAACGCAACCTGCCGAAGCCAAGCCGGCGCGCGTCCTGATCATCACCGGCCGCGACGTACCTGCTCATGATTGGCGGGCAACCACGCCGGTCCTTCGCGAACACCTTGAGCAAACCAAGACGTTTGAGGTGATTGTGTCGGAGGAGCCGTTGGTTCTGGAATCGTCCGCGCTGGACACCTACGACGTGATTCTCATCAATTATTACAACTGGCAGCGGCCAAGCATCACGGAGAAGGCGAAGGACAACCTGCTCAAGTTCGTCAGGAGCGGCAAAGGGCTGGCTTGTTTCCACTTCTCCGTCCGGGCGTTCGGCGACTGGCCGGAATATCGCAATCTCGTCGGCCGCATCTGGACCGACGGGTCCGGGCATGGGCCGCGCGGGCCGTTCAAGGTCGAGATCACCGATCCGGACCACTTCATCACGCAGGGCACCAAGGATTTTGACGCCGACGACGAACTCTATGCCAAGCTTGTCGGCGATGCTCCCATCAATGTGCTCATGGAAGCGTACTCCGACTGGAGCAAACGCACCGAGCCCCTGGCCTGGACGCTCGACTACGGCAAGGGGCGTGTGTTCGGCATTATGCTTGGGCACACGGCGAATGACTGCCGGAATCCGGACTTCGTCCGTCTCTTGCAGCGGGGTACTGAATGGGTGGCCCGCAAGGATCCCCAATGATGCGGTCTGAGGCAATCACTGAGAACGTGTGTGAAAGAGGTAGGGCATGGTCGGAGCCGCCAGAGGCGGCGAGGCCTGCCGTAGACATCTTTTTTGAGAATGGGATATCCATGTCACGAAAAGCATTCGCAGTTGTATCAATCGTTCTGGCGATCTCCGTGTCTGGCCCTGCCGTCCTGGCCGAGGTCCGCCCCCATGCCCTGTTCAGCGACAACATGGTTGTGCAGCAGGGAGTGCCGATCAACGTGTGGGGCACGGCCAGGGCCGGCGAGAGAGTCTCCGTGAAGCTGGGCCGGCAGGAGGCTTCGGCGACAGCCGACAGCGCGGGCAACTGGTCCGTCAAGCTCGATGCGATGAAACCCGGGCAGCCGTTGAGCATGACAATCGCCGGGGAGAACACGGTCACCTTCAAGAACGTAGCTGTCGGCGAGGTCTGGGTGGCTTCGGGCCAGTCGAACATGCAGTGGCCGGTCAAGGCGTCGACCAATGCGGACAAGGAAATCGCCGATGCTGATCACCCGGGCATCCGACTGTTCACGGTGCCGCGTGTCGTGGCCGGCAAACCGCGGACTGACGTGCAGGGCAACTGGGTCGTCTGCAGTCCCCAGACCGTCGGGGATTTCTCGGCTGTGGCGTACTTCTTCGGTCGCGATCTGCACAAGGCGATCAAGGTGCCGGTCGGTGTGATCAATACCTCATGGGGGGGCACACCGGCCGAGGCCTGGACCAGCATGGCTGTCCTGGAGAGCGAGCCGGGATTGACATCGATCGTCGATTCGTGGGATGCCCGTTTCAAGAAGTATCCCGCCGCCGTCGAGGCCCACATTGCCGCCTACGGCAAGGCCGTCCGTGAGTGGTTGAAATCGGCCGATTCCGCCGAGGCCGCAGGCACGCCGATTGCACCGCCTCCCAAAGCCGACTTCCCCGGCGACCCTCGAACGAATCCGCACCGGCCGGCAGGTTTGTACAACGCTATGATCCACCCACTGTTGCCCTTTGGCATCAAGGGGGCCATCTGGTATCAGGGCGAATCGAATGCCGGCCGTGCGTTTCAGTACCGCACACTTTTCGCGGCCATGATCCGCAACTGGCGCAAGGAGTGGGGGCTGGGCGATTTCCCCTTCCTCTTTGTCCAACTGGCTCCGTACCAGAGAGAACCCGCCAATCCGCCGCCGGGGACTTGGCCGGAACTCCGGGAAGCGCAATTGCTGACGATGCTCAACGTCCCGAACACCGCCATGGCGGTCATCACGGATGTGGGCGAGGAGAAGGATATTCATCCCAAGGCTAAACAGCCGGTCGGTGCCCGGTTGGCCCTGGCCGCCAGGGCCCTCGGCTATGGCGAGAAGATCGAATACTCCGGCCCGATCTACAAGGAGATGAAACGCGACGGCAGCAAGATCGTCCTGAGTTTCGATCATCTTGGCGGCGGACTGGTTGCCAAAAACGGGCCGCTCAAGGGCTTCACCATCGCGGGGGCCGATCAGAAGTTCGTCGACGCTCAGGGGGAGATTGTCGGCGATACGGTCGTTGTCTCCAGCCCCGAGGTTACCGAGCCGGCGGCCGTCCGTTACGGCTGGACCAACTGTCCGGTGGTCAATCTGTGGAACAAGGCAGATCTGCCGGCCTCGCCGTTCCGAACAGATGACTGGCCGATGGTGACGGCGGGGAAGTAAGTCGCCGGGCCACTCCGTTGAAGACTGCGTAGCGTCTAGCACCTTTCATGCCTCGAACGAGGCATAGGTATGTTGCCAGGGGCGCGAGCCCCTGGTAGGAGCTCACGCCCGCGTCTTTGGAGGCGAATCAGGCCAAGAATTCCCTCGGGTCCGTAATTGTCCCCGTGACGGCCGTAGCGGCGGCGGTGTAGGGGCTGGCGAGGAAGACCTGTGCATCCTTGGAGCCCATTCGCCCTGGGAAATTGCGGTTGGTTGTCGAGACGACGCGAATCGCCTCATTGGCCCGGCCGAAGGTGTCGCCGGGCCCGCCCAGACAGGCGGCGCAGGATGCCGGTCCCATGGCGCAGCCGGCATTGATGAAGATCTGCTCGAGCGTCATGCCGTCGATCTTCTCCTCGCGCATCTTGGCGTGGACCTCGGTGGTGGCCGGGACGATGAACGTCGGCACCTTGGTCCCGCGGCCCTTGATGATCTTCGCCGCGGCGCGGAAGTCGGTGATCTTGCCGCCGGTGCAACTGCCGATGTAGACGCGATCGACCTGCGTGCCCTTGAGGTTGCGGGCCAGGTCGCGGTTGTCGGGTGAATGCGGTTTGGCAACGGTCGGCTCCAGGTCTTTCATCTTGAAGACCTTCTCGTAGCAGAACTTCGCGTCCTTGTCGTTTTCGACGACCTGCCAGGGCTTGTCGGTGCGCGAGCGGACGAAGTCGGTGGTCACCTTGTCGACCGGCACCAGTCCGTTCTTGCCCCCGGCCTCGATCGCCATGTTGCACAGGGTCGTACGTTCCTCCATGTTCAGGCCCATGACCCCCCCGCCGGAGAACTCCATCGCGCGATAGGTGGCCCCGTCGACGCCGATGTCGCCAATCACCGTCAGAACCATGTCCTTGGCCATGAGATACGGCGGCAGCTCACCGTCGAAAACAAACCGCATGGTGGGCGGCACCTTGAGCCACAGTTTGCCGGTGCCCAGCACGAAGCCGGCGTCGGTATTGCCGATGCCGGTCGCGAATTCGCCGAATGCCCCGGCCGTGCAGGTGTGCGAGTCGGTCCCCAGCAGCACCTCGCCGGGCCGAGTGTGCCCCTCCTCGGGCAGAGCGATATGGCACACACCCTTGTAGTTCGTCTTGGTCGGGTCCTTGTACGGGCTGGGCATGCCCTCGCCCTGGATGAAGTCGGGGTCATAGTAGTACTTGATGCCCTGCTCCCTCACGAAGGACCGCAAGATGTCAATATTGCGGTGTGCCTTGCTGTCGGCCGTAAAGATGTAGTGGTCGGGGATGATCACGACCTTGTCCGGGTCCCATACCTTCGCGTTCTTGCCGAAATGCTGCTGAAAGACGCCAATCGTGCCCGGCCCGCAGACGTCGTGCGTCATCAGCACGTCGACGTCCACCCAGACGTTCTCACCGGCCGTCACCGAACTCCTGCCCGAGTGCCGGGCCAGGATCTTCTCCGACATTGTCATTCCCATCGCATTCACCTCGTCGCAGGCTGCAACCGGTTCGCGTTGTCCCGAGACCCACGGCACCGGCAAGCCAACCTGCCATAAATCCTTTCAGCACCATGAATTCTAGCAGGAGCGGACCATTGAGACAATCGCAGGTTTCTCTCGGGCTGTCGCGTCACCAGGCTGAGACCCCAGAGGCTGTCACCCCGCGACGCACCGGATGTGCAGCTTCCTCTGGCGCGGGCCGTCGAACTCGCAGAAGTAGATTCCTTGCCACGTGCCGAGCACGAGACTCCCGTCCTCCACCAGAACCATCTGTGAGGCCCCCACCAGCGAGGCCTTGATATGAGCATCGCTGTTGCCCTCATTGTGGCGGTAGGACGATTCGTCATGGGGAACGAGCTCGGCCAGCTTCCAGAGGCAATCGTGTACCACGTCGGGGTCGGCATTCTCCTGAATGGTGATCCCGGCCGTCGTGTGCGGCACGTAGCAGATGACATAGCCGCTCTTCAGACCGGTCTCACGAACAGCCTTTTGCACCTTTGATGTCACATCCACAAACTGGCACCGCTCGCCGGTCGTCACGCTAATGGTCTGAAACATGTCGTTCCTCCATCGAGGCACCGTTTCCCCATGGCATCTGTGTATACCAGTACTGCCATACTATACCCCAACGTTGCATACGGCAACGCCGGGGAATGCAGAATTGAGAATGTAGAATTGAGAATGGGCCATGTTCTCCCATCGCCCCTGAACCTCACCAACGGTGAACCCTGGCAAAAGCGGTGATTCGGCACAAAACGCCCGATCCACACGGGTCTTCCTGCACACCTGCGGCGATTTTTGTGCAGCTGGGTGGTATACTGAATGAGCCGTCGAGGGGAGAGCCCGGGGAATTGAGAATTGAGAATCGGGAATTGGGAGTTGACCGTCACGCTTGAGCGATAGCGGGCACTTGGTCCAGGTTCGCTCGGTCTCCAGCCTCCGCAATTCGCAACTCTCAATTCGCGATTCTCAATTCCCGTCAGGCACTGTGGATCAGGGCGGACGAGGATAGTCAGGGTATCTCATGACTGCTCGCAAGGGTAAGGTAGTCGTTGCCATGAGCGGAGGCGTGGATTCGAGCGTCGCCGCTTGCCTGCTGCTGGAGCAGGGCTACGAGGTCGTCGGCCTTTTCATGCGGACGGGCGTCGAAGCGCCCGAGCATGACACGGCATGCCCGGCGAGCGAGGCGGCATCGAGCCGGCAGTTCCGCGGCTGCTGCAGCGCCGCCGATGCCGATGACGCCCGAACCGTCGCCGGTGGTCTGGGCATCCCCTTCTATGCCCTCAATTTCAAGGAACACTTCGACGAAATCATCGATCACTTTGTGGCCGAGTATGTTCGCGGCCGGACTCCCAACCCGTGCATCCTCTGCAACGATCAGCTCAAGTTCGGCCGGCTGGCCGAGTATGGCCGGGCCGCGGAAGCGGATTTCATCGCCACCGGCCACTATGCCCGCATCGTCGATCGTGACGGCCGGGCGCGACTCTGCCGCGGCGTGGACCGCGCCAAAGACCAATCGTACGTCCTGTTCGGGCTCGACCGCGGGATACTGCCGCGGGTGATCCTGCCCATCGGCGAGATGACCAAGGAGCAGGTCCGGGACTATGCCTGCAAGCATGGGCTGCCTATCTTCGACAAGCCTGAATCCCAGGACATCTGCTTCGTGCCCGATCGAGATTACGCTCGACTGATCCGAGAGCGGCGGCCTGATGCTTTCCACCCCGGCCGGATTGTGGATCGATCGGGGCGTGAACTCGGCCGGCACGACGGCATCGTGAATTTTACGATCGGCCAGCGGCGAGGGCTGCGCGTGGCCATGGGAAAACCCGTCTACGTGACTGCGATCGATCCGACCACCGATACGGTCACCATCGGCCCTCGTGAGGAGCTTGCCCGCAGCGACCTGCGTGCCTCGCGGGTGCGCTGGCTCATCGATCCGCCCTCGGAAGCCTTCGATGCAGAAGTCCAGATACGCTACACCCACAAGGCGGCCTCGGCAGTTGTCGAGCCGATCGGGGCCGATCGTGTGCATGCTCGATTCCGCGAGCCTCAATATGCTGTCACGCCGGGACAAGCTGCGGTATTCTATGACGGCAACGTCGTCCTGGGCGGAGGATGGATCGACGCCGACACTGCATAACGCAGCGCCGCGAAATAAGGAATGGTGAATGCTGAATTGAGAATGAGGGGCACCTCGTTGCCACCCGCCCAGGCCGCGGCAAGCGATGTCCCGAAGCAGCCCGGCATGATCGAGCGGACACTGTCCTCGGCGGCAAGAACAAGCACCCCTGGGCAAGTCCCCTGCAACTTCGGGGTAGGCGTATATGATGCAAGCGCCTGATGTTCCCACACTTGTGTTCCTGCACCAGGGCGCGATCGGTGACTTCGTTCTCGCCATGTCCGTTGTTCAGGCCGTCGCCGCCAAGGTTCGAGCAGCCCGGGTCGTCGCGATCGCTTCTGCCCCTTCGGCCGGACTCGCAGCCGGGCGGAGCGCCATCAACCAGCGACTGCTGCCCGACCAAGTGGGCCTCCATACCCTGTTCGGCGAGGGCGCGGCGGCCGACCGACGGCTGCGAGAGCTGCTCGCGGATGCCAGTTGCGTCCTGAGTTTCCTCGGGCCTCCAAGCGGGCCTCTGCACGGCGCTCTGCGAGAGGCAACGCAGGCACCGGTGATCTCGCTCGACCCCCGGCCATCTGCGGAGACTCTCGACCAACGTCAACACATCACCTTGCAGTGGGCAAGTGACGTCGCCCGCGCTGGACTCGAGCTGACCGAGCTCGATCCGCCTGTCATTCGCATGGATTCGCCTGCCGAATCGACCGATGACAGCCGCCCCATGGTGATCATCCATTCGGGCAGCGGCGGCGATGCGAAGTGTTGGCCGCTTGATCGCTTCATGGCGGTCGCTGACACGCTGCACGACTGCCGCGTCAAGTGGATGCTGGGCCCCGCTGAATGCGAATCGGATACGAGCTTACTCAAATCAGTCCGTCAGCGATGCGAAAGTCGAAACGAGGTTTTGCTGATCGAGGAAGACTTCCTCAAGGCCGCAGGCCGCATCGCGGCAGCCGATCTGTATCTGGGCAACGACGCTGGAGTGACCCACGTGGCCGCGGCCATGGGTATCCCCACGGTCGCCATCTACGGCCCGACCGACCCGGCCGTCTGGCAGCCCTTGGGAGACCACGTTTTGCCGGTCGCGACGCCTCAGCCGGGCATGCCCATCGACGCAGTACCCGCCACCGCCGTGATCGCGGCCGTTCATGCCCGCTTGGCACAGACCTCATAGAATCTCATGACAACCCATAGGCCAAGGGGTGTTAACGCATGGCACCCGTGTGGTTACTGCCCGCCAACCACCATCTCCAGCGGGTGGCCGGCCGAGGCCGGGTACGTTGCGCAGGCCGTGTCCACGAACTGGGCATCCGTCAGAGTCAGGTGGTACGTTCCGGGCTCGGCTGAGATCGTCAGCGACAGCGCGGCCAGGACTGTCTGACCGGCGGGAAGCAATTCTCTTGTCACGCCGCCGATGCTGGCCGTTGGGCGTGCGAAACGGGGACGCAGCTAGTTTTCTGGCCTTGGGTTCTTCTTGGGTCGTCCTTCCGAGCGGATCGTGTGCATCAGATCCAGCCTGGCCACCATCGCTTTCTGCCAACGGTCATCGCCGAAGGGCCGGCCGCGCTGCACGCACATCCGCAGCGATTCCAGGTCCTTTTTGCTCATCAGCCGGTTGACCGTTTCCACCCAGCGATCCGGACGCCCACCCGGCCAATCGCTCAGCAACCCTTTCAATTCCGGCGGCCCCTCGCGCCAGGCCCATAAGCTGCCCCAACGCCACTGCTCGGCCCGCTCGACCACCCCGGCCGTCAGGGCGTTACGCTCCACGTACCGGCACACCTGCAGCAGGTGCCGATCGTTCTGCACCGGGAAGCTTTTGAACCGCCCCTGGTACAGGTGCCCGCCGCCCACCGTGTTGTGCGACACGTGCCAGCGCATCGCGTGCGTGTGGGCCAGCCATCGCATGAAGGCGGTCAGCTCGTCATCCTTCCGCGGCCAGACCACGAAGTGCCAGTGGTTTCTCATCAGGCACCAGGCCAGCAGACGCGTCGGATGACGCTCCCGGGCCTCGATCATGATCCGCTCGAACGCCGCATAGTCGGCCTCCCTGCGAAACAACGGCAGCCTGGCCACTGCACGATTCAGGACATGATAAACCAACTCGCCCGGCGTGTATCTCGCTTGTCTTGGCATACCGAAACGCTACACCAACCCCACAACCGCGTCAAGGCAACCAGAAAACTAGCTCCGTCCCCGTTTCGAGACCCTGATTCAGTGCTCGGCTTCGTTTCGCGGGTCATGGCGGAGCGTCGCTCGCAGCTTGTCAGCATGTCCCCACCCTCGCCGCGGCGAGGATGGGCCACCCGACTCCCTTCTCCGATCAGCGGCGACCGCGGATCACCCGGTTGCGTCGACAATTGCTTTTCGACAGCGGACGCTCGTCGACCATCATTGCGTCCCCACCCATTCGCTACGGCGGATGGATGGGACACCCGTCGAGGGGTCTGCGAAGCCCTGTTGAACGGAGCGGCCGACAGACGATGGAGGAGAGGCACGTTCTTGAACCGGTGGGGATCAAGTTGAAAGACTTTGACCGGTCGCCGACAATGCCACAACAGGACCAAGGCCCGCGATCTAAGGTCAGAGACGATGCTCGGATGGGTGGAAGCTGACCCGTGATGAATCGAGAGCGGGATATCGGAGATACATGATGATGCGAAGAACACATCGAGTCGTAGCGACAGGACTGCTGGGAATGCTGGCGATTGTGGCCGGCGGGGCCGAGACGGACGCGCAAAGCGGCGTTCGTGTGCATCCCTCGCTGCCTGCCGACTTCTTTCCCTGCGGGGCGATGCACATGAGCACCATTTCGCACTGGCAGCACTATCTGCCGCCGGTCGACGAGTGGGCGGCGTACATGGACAAGGACCTGGCCCGGATGAAGGAGGTCGGGCTCAACTCGATGGCCGCTCACGTGGACTGGTACGACATCGAGCCGGCGCCCGGCGAGTTCAACTTCGAGCGGCTGGACCGGCTGATGGACCTGGTCGAGAAGCACGGCCTGCGGATCCTGCTGTGGCCCTGGCCTGAGCTTCAGCCGGAATGGGTGGCGCGGCAATACCCCGACGGCCAGTGGATTTCGGTCGTCGATTTCAAGCCCGGCCCGGCGTGCTGGGACCATCCCGAGGTCCGCAAGCTGATCGACCGGTTCGTCAGAACGGTTGTGACGCGATACAAGGACCGTGCCTCGCTCCTGGCATGGGACGTCGGGGCCGAGGCCGGCGTGTGGGTCTCAGCCGCGACACCGGTCGACCGAACGGCCGTTGCCGATCTCTACTGCTATTGCCCGCACACGGCGGCGCGATACCGCGGCTGGCTCAAGCTGAAGTATGGCACGCTGGACAAGCTGAACGAGGTATGGGCTACCTACTACAAAGACTGGTCGGAGATTGAGCCGGTGCGTGTGGGAGCGTTCGAGCGGGCCCAGATCTACTGGCTGGACTGGCGGCAGTTCATGCTCTGGAACACGGCCGAGTTTCAACGGGTGAAAGCGGAGGCGGCCCGGGCCTGCGATCCCAATCGTCCGATCACCTGCCACCTGGGCGGCTGGGGCTGGGGCTACGTCCACAACTCGACCGACGAGTACCAGATTGGCAAGCATTTCGATTTCGTGGGTCTTTCGTTCTTCCCCTTCTGGCTCGAGAGAGGCCAAGCCTACGATTCGAGCATTGGTGGGATGACTCTCGACGGCATCCGCTCGGCCGGCGACGGCAAGCCCATGTGGGTCGAGGAACTGCAAGGCGGCCCGAGCATCTTCGGGCTGAGCTACCGCTCGCGATTCCCGACGCCCTTTGATATCAGGCTGTGGAACTGGCAGTGTGTTGCTCACGGTGCTACGGGGATCTTCTACTGGAACTGGCGGCCGGAAACGACAGGCATCGAGGCTGCGGGCTTTGGATTGGTCAACTATGACGGCAGCCTCACCGATCGGGCACGAGCGGCCGGCGAGGTCGCCAAAGAGCTGAACCGCCACGCCGGTCGTCTGCTATCGAGCAAGCCGGTGCCGGCCCAGGTGGCGATTCTGTGCGATCCGCGGGTTTTCATCCAGGCCCACGGCGAACAGGATGCGGGTTTGTACGCCGGTAGTGTGCGGGGAGCATACCGAGCCTTCTACCGGGCAAATATCCCGGCCGACTTGGTTGTATCCGAGCAGCTTATGAAGGCAGATGCCCGTCGGTACAAGGTCATCTGTCTGCCTTTTGCATACCTCCTATCACGCGACGAGGGGCAGTGGCTGGCCAAATACGTTGAACAAGGCGGCTACCTTGTGACCGGCACATGGTGTGCGCAGAAGGATGAGCGGACGTTCCTCTACGAGACGGTGCCTGGGGCAGGCCTTGCGGAGCTGTTCGGCTGCCGCGAGCAGGCGTTTCAGACGATCGGCCAGGCGTCGGCAACGCTTGTCGACGGCCGTGGCCTGATCACCTCGCTCAAACCCGGTGCCAAGCTGCCCGCCTATCGCTATACGCAGCAACTCGATCTACTGCCTGGTGCCGAAGTGGTCGCCGAGTTCGATGACAAGAGCCCCGCCATGGTCTCCGCCCGCCGCGGCAACGGCCGCACCCTATACGCCGCAACGCTGTTGTTCCTTGGATACGACGCAACCGCGGACGGGAATCTGCAGAAGGTGCTTCTCGATGCTGCCTCGGCCGCCGGCGTTGAGGCACCGATTCGTGTTCAGGCGCAGCCCGACAACAATGAGGTTGTCGCCCGCGTGCTCGAAGGGCCCGGCGGCAGGATCGTGGTGATCGCGAACCACAGTTGGCCAGACAAGAAGGCTGACGTGACCATACCCGGCGCGGCAAAGGCCAAGGTGTCCGACCTGCTCAGTGGGAAAGATGTCGAAACGTCGGCCGATGGGGCTGCTGCCAGATTCTCGCTGCCCATTCCAGCTCGGCAAGTCCGCGTGCTGGCCGTGGAGTGAGAGATGTCGGTCCCCGGCGCCGCGCGCCGCAGGGCTGGGAAGCTGATGACTCCGAATTCCACCCGGGAAACGTGATCATCGCTACCCCACCGCCGGGTACGTGTTTAGCGTGCAAGACAGCGGGTCAGGCACTTTTTGCCGTCTTTTTCGCGCCGCCGAGCCCCCGTGTCACTGAGCCAACCGCTCCAGATTGCACGGCGAACCGCATTTGGGCAAAAAGAGCCAGACCCCAGCACGCTAAACACGTACACCTCCGGAGGAGGTGGGGCACCCGCACCCGTAAGCTGCCAGTGTCGCACTGGGGCTTTCGTCACTCGACCGGAATCGACCTGACATCGCCCGCTTCGGCGGTGATCCTGTTGACCTCCTGGCGAATGCGGTCCCAGACCGCCCGAAACCGGCGGTACTCCTTGGAATCGGCCGCGAGAACCTCCGACCGGTTGCGCCCCTTCAGCGGCTCGATGCCGCGAGACGTGGCCACAAGGTTCGGGTTGGCCTCGAAGAGTTCGTGCCAGGACGCCAGTTCGATCTGCTTGCTGCCGTCGAACACGCGAATCACCAAGTAGTCGGAGTCCGGGCCGAAGGAACCCCTCAAGAGGCTGCCATCCTCAAAAACGCGATCTGCGGCCAGTGATTCGATCACACCGCCGATCCGTTCGGCCTTCACTGAGCCTCTCTTGTAGGGAGACCCGCCGCTTACCAGATTGTCAGACCATGCGATCTGCCCATTCGGCCAGACTTCGACGATCACCGATGACTCCGCCGGCTCGCTGCGCATCCCGGCCGCACAGTAGTAGATCACGACGGCCGGGGCCGCAGAACTCGCCTTCAGTAGATAAGGCGGCGATCCGAGAACCGCCGGTAGTGTCGTTACGGGTGGCGAGGGCTTCTTATCGGGCCTGGCACCGCTTGGCTTCCCTGATTTCTTCGGATGATCCAGTTTGACCTCTGCGGTCTCATCCGCTTTCACCGTCACCTTCTCAGCGCCGGATTCATCGCCCTGGAGGATTCCAGAATCCGTGCTGACCCAGTAGTCTCCCGGCGGGACGTTCTTGAACTCGAAGCGCCCGTCGGGGCCACACTTGCTCCCACCGCCCCATGTCCCCGGCCGCTGGCCACCGACCGGACAAATGTGCACGTGAACGTCCTGCTTGGGGGGCATGCTGCCGAAGCGGACTTTTCCGCGAACGTTTCCGGTCTTTGTCATCGTGATGAAGATCGCATCGGAAGGCACATCGCACAGCTCGAAGATGGACGTCTTCTGATACATCGAATCGAGGCGGCACACGACCTGAGCACAGCCCTTGGGAAGGCCGGTCAACTCAAAGAGGCCGTCTTCGTTTGTCGTGTCAGTCACCTCCGCCACGAGCGGATAGCCCAATCCGTCTAGCCCCAGGATATTTCGAGCGCTGACTGCGGCGTTGGGGATCGGCCTGCCCTCCGTATCGACCACCGTGCCGGTGATACTGTTCCTGGGCGACAGGAACGCCGCAAGCTCCGCGGTCGTTCCGTTCTCGTTCCGGTAAACGCCTGCCTGCCGGGAGGCATATCGCTGCCCAGCCGCAACGGTGACTCGAAAATCGCCGACCGGAATGTTCTCGATACGAAAGCCGCCCTGTTCATCCGTGCCGACCTTCATCGTATATTGGGTCACCAGCTCCTTCTTGTTTGGGATGAGTGTGAGTTCGGCCTCCGCGATCGGTTTGTGGGTCGCCATATCGTAGACGTGACCGTGAAGAACACCCTGTGTCGACGCTTCGCTTGTCTTTGCCTTGGCCCGTCTGTCAACTACCCGGATCCCGTCCGGCACCTTCACCTTGGCCCAGTCGATGGGACCGTCCTTCGACAAATAGACATCGATCGTCGGCGGCGGCACCGGTTGCCGGAAAGCAGGCTGGGTCGACTCCCAGAAAGCCCTTGGATGGTTGTAGAGACGATGCCAGTTCTCCGGGCACCAGGCAAGCAGGGTCCAGACAAGCTTGCGGCCTTCTTTGTTGTCATCCTGACCGCGCGCTGTGAAGGACGTGGGTGCCGGACCGTCATGAACAACGAGCACTGGGAGTGGAGCGGAGATGCTCTCCGCGGCATCGGTCGGCGAAGACAAGGTCGTCCGTGTCGCCCTGGGTAACTGAATGGCGGCGAGAAGGGTCAGAGCCTCGTTGAACTCCTGCGCGTCCTTGCACGTGTACTGGAAGTGATACTCGCCACCCCCGAATGGCGGGCCTTCCCACCAGCTCATGCGACTCGGCAAATTGACGAGCTTCTCGACACCGGCGGGCCAGCCGTGATCGGGCATGGGTTCGGCACCGCCGACGAGGATCAGTGCGTTCGACGGCGCAGTTGTCAGGCAGGCAAAGCCGACTGCCAGGACAAGGTGCTTAACGCGATCTCCCCGGTTCACTTTCGTAGACATGCTGTTCTCCTGGGTCCAAGAAACAAGGAGCAATGGGTAAGGGCTATCCTTCTGTCATTTGACGCTCCAGTGGCGTCCCGGGTTCCCGGACGCGATCTGGAGTCAATGATGCACATTGCGTCGCACTCGCTCCGCATGCAAGATCAGGTACGATGATCGTCCGGTCGAGTCGTGTCAGTTGACATGTGCCGAAGGGCCGCTGCCACGCCGACATACGCCGTATCCCCTTGTAATTACAGGAGATACGTCATCCAGCAGCCGTTCTGACCTTGTTGCGGCCGGCGAGGCTCAAACCACGATTGCTCAACGGAGAGCGGCTCGAATCGACAAGGAATCATCCCACGCAAGACGGGTTCCGGGTAAGATGGAGCTGGAAGTCGTGGAGGGGAATCGTCCGCTGACAGGCACCCCCTTCGTTATTTCGGGCACTCTTCGAGGCTGGGCACGAGACGGCCGAGGTGGAGAAGTAGTATGTGCGACCGCAATGCAGCAGGCCGGATCCGCTGGCTCGGTATAGCTCTTTTCCTGGCGGTCTTGCCGATCCCGGCTGTGGCTGATCTGGCCGCTGGAGCAGACCTGTCGCTCGAAGGTGATGAGCACACGAATCACCTGCAAAACGATGCAGGCGACGGATTGCGTTTCGGCAATCCCGTCTGGTCGCCCGATGGCCGTCATCTGGCGCTTTCCGACGATCACGGCAACGGCGTCTATGTCTATGACACCGAGGCGGAGAGCATTCTTCAGATTACCGACGCTCCGAGCAGCGGGTATGCGTTCAACTGGTCACCCGATGGAAGGCGGCTGGGATTCAAGCTACTCATTCCGCAGGCGGGCAGTGTCTTTCCGTTGCAGGCGCCGGCGGTCTACAGCCTCGATCAGCGGAAGCTGGCTCTTCTTTGCGATCCAACGGCCAGAGCCGGCGTTCCTTCGTTTTCGAGCGACGGGCTGACGGCCTTCACCGTCGACCAGGAACTGCGCGTGGTCAACCTGGCGGGTGAGACGGTGGCCACGGCGTCGCTTGGCCACTACGTCAATCTGGCGGTGATTTCGCCGGACGGCACTCGCGTGGCATATAACACCAAGGATGACCAGGTTGCCGTGCTCCAACTGGACAGCGGCAAGAGCTCGCGGTTGACAGCCGGTCAGGATGCCTATTTCAAACCGGTGTGGTCGCCTGATTCGCGGCGGCTGGCGGTCAGCACGATCGCCGCGCGTCTGAAGTGCATTGACCTTCAATCGAGGCAGGTGCATGACCTCGATGAAGGCACTGATCCATCCTGGGCACTCGATGGTCAGACTGTTTTGTATTCCAGAACGGAGAGGCTCGACGGCACCAAGGTGATCGATTCGGACATCTATCAGATCGACTGCGACGGGAGCGGAAAACGGCGGCTGACCTGGGAGCTCGGTGAGCATGAGGCGGCCGCACGGTTATCGCCCAGCGGCCAACAGATCGCGTTTCTGTCGTTGGTCACCGGGGAACTCTATCAGGCTTCGGTGAACCGAAACTCAGCGACACACCTGCGTGACAGCGAACCGCCGGCTTATTCGCTGAATCCGAAAGTCAGACTGAACGCGACGGCCGCGACCTTCATCAAGCTCGACGCGACCTCGTTGCCCCTGGAGATTCAGGCCGCATCTGAACAGCCACTGCCGATCCCCGCGGCCAATCTGGTGACTCTTCTGGGAACCGTGCCTTACCTTCACCAGGTCTATGATGCCCCGGACAGCTTTGACGGCGACTGGGCGTGCGGGGCATCCTCGGCCATCATGGCCATCAACTACTTCGGCATACTGCCCTACTGGGACGTTACCTGTTCGTGGCCTTACTCGCACGTCAGCCATTACGGCCGGTATGTCTCTGAGATCTACACCTACAACGGCGTCACGTACGACTACAGAGCCAGGGACGCCAGCCGCCAGTGGGCGTACGGCGGCTATGCCTACATCGTGCGCAACAACTGGGCGGACACCAAAGGCTACATGCGCGATTACATCATCAACCATGGGCTGTCGTCCGAGGTTGATTGGTCGCCGACCTGGGCGAAGCTGCAGCTTGAGGTGAACAACGACGACCCGTGTGTCGTGCTCAACAGTCTGACGAGCGCTGGTCACTACATCACGGCCATCGGCTACTACACCACGCAGTACACTGCGGTGTTCAACGACCCCTATGGGAATAAGAACACGCCGGGTTACCCAAGCTATGACGGTGCGGGGGCCCTGTACGACTGGCCGGGCTACAACAACGGCTTCCAGAATCTGAACACCGTGCACTGCTTCATCTACTGCCGCGGCAGCATGCCGCCCATCGTCATCCAGCAGCCGTCGGCTCAAAGCGTTGAGTGGGGTCGGGATGCATCCTTCCTGGTCGCTGCCATGGGCGAGGGCACGCTGAGCTATCAATGGGAGAAGGACGGCGTCGCCCTGATGGGCGGGACACACTACTCCGGTGTCACCTCGACCATCCTGACGGTACTCAACGCCACCGATCAGGAGGCCGGTCAATACCGCTGCGTCGTCAGCAACGTTAACGGCAGCACGCCCTCCAACTCCGCGACGCTCACGGTTGTCGGCCCTCCCATTGCCCCAGGCGACATGGACCGCGACGGGGACGTGGATCAGAAGGACTTCGGCCTGTTTCAGGCATGCCTGAGTGGTACTGCAGTCCTCCAAAACGAACCGGGATGCATCGACGCCCACCTCGATAACGACAGTGATGTCGACCAGGCTGATGTCTCGCTCTTTTTCGGATGTCTCTCGGGGCCGGAGGTGCCGGCGGATTGGAGCTGCGTGAGTCCGTAGGGTTTCACCCGCTTCTCATGACGCACAGAACAACCGGCGTGCGGAGCACGCCCTACCACCTCATCACCTCTCGGGTTCGCGCCAGGTGTAGGCTGAGTCGAGTACGTGGGCGCCAGCCTGGACATCCTTCGCGGTGCCGTCGGGGGCGAGCAGGCGGGCGGAGACGCCCTCGGGCACTGTCGCCTCGAGACGCAACCTGCCAGCGGCCACGGTCCAACGGCTGGTGATCATGCCGGCGGGGCTTGCGAAGGTTGCCTCGGCATGATCCAGCGGGCCGGGCTGCGGGGCGATCAGCACACGCTTCCAACCGATGCTATCGGGCTGCTGGCGAATGCCGGCGACGTAGGCGTAGTACCATTCCATCACGTGCCCGAGCATGCAGTGGTTCAGGGACTGGTAGCCGTCGTTCATCGCGTCCCACGTTTCGGGCATGGCGGTCAGGCCTTTCTTGAGGATGCCGCCGTAGCTGCCCAGGCCGTCGCGTGAGTAGACACGATGCAGCACATCGGAACGGCCGGCCTCGGCCAGGGCCCGGATGAAGAAGACGTGGCCGACGTCGCCAGGGGTCTGCTGCCAGTCGCGTTTGGCCAAATCCTCGATGACGGCGTCAAGAACCGCCTGCCTGTCGACCTCCGGGACGAGTCCGGCGGTCAGTGCAATGGTGTGGGCGCACTGGCATGAGCCATGATTCGCGAACACGCGCTTCTGCGTGTCGTAGAACTTCTTGAGAAAGCTCACTGCGGTCTTGTCTCGAAGGCCGCGGTAACGCTGGACATCGTCGGCTCGCTCCAGGACCTCGGCCGCCTGAATGACCGCGTCGATGCACATGACCTCCACGGCCGTGGCGGTCAGATCCTGCGGGGTGAAGCGGCTGGGGCCGGGCGGCTGGCCGTGGCCGTAGTCGTACCAGTCGCCGAGACCCGCGGGGGCGATGCCATCCTTCGAGGCGGAGGACACGAAATCGACAAACCGGCACATACAGTCGTAGTTGTCGCGGAGAATCTGCGGATCGCCGTACCAGACGTAGTGATGCCAAGGCAGGAGAGCCCCGGCCGCGCCCCATTCAACAGTCCAGTGGAAGGCGTCGGGGAAACGCGTGCCCGCATATGACGGTGCGACCGTGAGGATGCGTCCGGAGGGTTCCTGGGCGTCGCGGATGTCGCGGGTGATCTTGGCAAGCCAATCGCGGCAGTCGTAGCGGTAGCTGAACATCGGCGCGCACAGGTGAGCGCACTCCAACCAGCCGAGCTTCTCGCGATGCGGGCAGTCGGTCATCACGTAGGTCATGTTGGAGCGCATCGCCCAGTCGACGAGCTGATGCGTTTGGTTGTAGAGCCTGCTTGACCCTTCAAACTCGCCGACCTGCGGCAGATCGCTGCGGACGTGAACCAGTTCGATGCGTCGAACGACGGGGAGTCCTTTCGGATTGGGCTGGCCGGCCGGGACCGCTCCCACCATTTCGACCGCCTGGAAACCGTTGTAGTGGAAAAGCCATTGATGCGTTTCGGGCCCGCCGCCTTTGAGCGTGTAGCGGAACAGCACTGGAGCCCCCCACCGCGGCTTCATGAACTCGCCTTTGTCGCCGCGATACTCGGAGGGCTGGAGCGTGAAGCTCTCGCCACGCTTGCCTTCAACAGTGAAACGGACGATGCCGGAAGCGTTCTGGCCGAAGAAGATGTGGAAGACGCCCTCCCCGGCGGGGACGATATCTTTTGCCGGGAAGACCTCTTTCGCTCGCATTGGCGGCCAGAATTGTCTCTCCAGCTTGCCTGCCGGCGAATCGGCGACTGCGACCGAGGTCCAAGCCTTGTCATCGAAGCCCGGTTGGTCCCAGCCGGGTTGTTCGAGGCGGGCGTCGTAGTCCTCGCCGCCGTAGACATGGCTGAAGGTCAGCGGACCGGCAGAGGTCTTCCATGTGCTGTCCGACACGATGCGCGTTCGGCTTCCGTCGGCCATCTCGACATCCGTATCAACCCACATCAGATACTGTGTCCCGAACGTGCATTCCGCTCCGCCCTTGTGATACCGCCCGGCCGGGGACGGCGGGTTGTACCAGAAGGAATTGCCGAGCATCACCCCTAGAGCGTTGTCACCTGTGACCAGAAGCGGCGCAATGTCGAACTCCTGGAAGTAGATCGTCTTGTCATACTGCGACCACGCCTGATTGATC
Source organism: Phycisphaerae bacterium (assembly GCA_030372985.1). Lineage (GTDB taxonomy): Bacteria > Planctomycetota > Phycisphaerae > UBA1845 > PWPN01 > JAUCQB01. Next base: position 14,505 of record JAUCQB010000120.1, on the reverse strand, counting down.
AGCGAATCGCCGGCTCGTTTGCCGTTGACGCGCAGCTCGAAATGGCCGAGACCCACGATCCGCACGACCGCCTTTGACGGCGCCGTGCTGACCGTAAACTCCTTACGCATCAAGGGACAACGTGGCCCTGAGGCCGTGATCCAGACGGGCTCGGCGGCATGGGCCGCAGCGCCAAGTGCAAAACAGAGCCCGGCAACGGCCAGAGCCCGCCGTCGCGGCCTGCTTCGGCACCCGATGATATCCCTCAAGTGGTGATCGAATGGCCCGGCATTCATTGAGCAAGACATGATCGTCCTCACGCATCTGGACTATGCATATCAGCACACGACGGAGCAGATCATACACGCGCGGCGGCAAAAGCGACAGCGCCTTCAGAAACGGGCGAATTCGTTTTGTGTTCCCTGCCGTCCCAGATAGAATGTTTCTTTGCAGCTCATTGGGCGATCGAGACATCAACAGGGAGTTGTATCATGACCATGCTGAAAGCCGCACTGGTGTTGATTGCTGGTCTGGTCTGTCAAGTCGCTGCACGGGCAGTGACCGTACGACCTGACGAAATGGCCGAGGCCAGGCAGTGGGCAACGGCGAAGTTTCGGGGCGAGGTGACGACTCGGTCGTATGAAGCCGGGCTGATCGTGGAAGCCAACCACGACCCGGTGCAGAGAAACGCCCGCAACGGGCGCCCGATGCGGATCGGAGCGAGCCAATACACCCGGGGGCTGTACTGTCACGCGTTCAGCAGGGTAATCGTTCGACTGCCGGGCGCTGGCACGAGATTCAACGCCACTGTGGGTGTGGACACGAATGACCAGACATCCGGTGGACGAGGGAGCGTCGTCTTCGCCGTCCAGGTCGGCGGGACGGAAGCCTTTCGCTCCGGCTTGATGCGGGAGGGCGCCGCGAGCGTGGCAGTTGACGTCGACCTTGGCGGCGCGACCGAGTTCATTTTGCAGGTAGATGACGGGGGCGACGGTATTTCCTGTGACCAGGCCGACTGGGCGGATGCGAAGGTCACGCTGGCGGACGGCAAGACGGTTTGGCTTGGCGAGTTGCCGCTGCTCGATGCGGCGCGCAAGCCCCCCACTGCCGAACCGCCCTTCTCGTTCATCTACGGAGGACGATCGTCGTCGAAGCTACTGCCGACGTGGAAACCCAAGCGAACAAGCCTCCGCGTCGATCAGAATCGGGTCGGACTGTCGTCGACCTACACCGATCCGCAAACCGGTCTGGTGGTGCGCTGTGAAGCGATCGAGTATACGGACTTTCCGGTCGAGGAATGGACGCTGTATTTCAAGAACACCGGCACGGCGGATACCCCGATACTCGAGCAGATCCAGGCGATGGATATCCGGTTGGAGCGGCCGAAGGAATGCGAGTTTGTTCTTCATCACAACCGAGGCGATTCCTGCACAATCAACAGCTTCGAGCCGCTGCAGACGCTGATGGGCCCCGGCGCAGAGCTTCGCTTTGCCCCTGGCGGCGGACGGCCGACCAACGGCCAGTGGCCGTACTACAACATCCAGTGGGGTGATCAGGGTGTTATCGTCGTCATCGGATGGCCCGGCCAGTGGGCGTCGCAGTTCACTCGCGACAGGGACACTGGGCTGCGGGTGCGCGCCGGGCAGGAGCTGACTCGCCTCACGCTGCACCCTGGCGAGGAGATCCGCACGCCGCTGGTCGTCGTGCAGTTCTGGAGTGGCGACAGGATTCGCGCCCAGAATCTCTGGCGGCAATGGATGCGAGCGCACGGTATGCCGCGTCCGGGGGGACAGCCAGTGCGAGCCCAGACGGCCGCGTGCAGCTCGCATCAGTTCGGTGAGATGATCCACGCCAACGAGGAGAATCAGAAGTTCTTCGTCGACCGCTACGTCGAAGAGCGTCTGCCGCTGGACTACTGGTGGATGGACGCCGGATGGTATCCGAACGACCCTCGCTACAATGCAGCCGGTTGGCCCAACACAGGCACCTGGGAGGTGGACCCCAAGCGGTTCCCCAACGGCCTGCGGGCAATAAGCGATCACGCACGAAGCAAGGGCATCAAGACGATCGTCTGGTTTGAGCCCGAGCGGGTCACGCCGGGCACGTGGCTGTGGCGGAATCATCAGGATTGGCTACTCGGCCCGCCTACCGACCCAAACCAGGACGTGGCCGATCGATCGAAACCGGGAGACAAGCTGCTGAATCTCGGCAACGACGCGGCACGCGAATGGCTGACCAACCATGTGGACAAGCTGTTGACTGAGCAGGGCATCGACCTGTACCGTCAGGACTTCAACACCGACCCGCTCGAACGATGGCGGGCCAACGATGCACCGGATCGCCAAGGCATCACGGAGATCCGCTATGTCACCGGCTACCTGGCGTATTGGGACGAACTGCGGCGCCGGCACCCGGACATGCTGATCGATTCGTGCGCCTCGGGCGGCCGCCGCAACGACCTGGAGACCATGCGCCGAGCCGTCCCCCTGCTTCGCAGCGACTACATCCTCGAGCCGGTGGGCCAGCAGAACCACACATACGGGCTTTCGTTCTGGCTGCCTTTCTACGGCACCGGGATGACCCGCGAAGGATTGTATGACTCTCGCAGTTGCTTCTGCCCGCACCTTATCTGCTGCTACGACATGCGAGATCGGCAATATGACTTTGAGCGGGCCCGTCGTGTCATCGGCGAATGGAGGCAGATGGCGAATTACATGCTCGATGGGGACTACTACCCGCTGACACGGTACGACACGGCCAACGATGCCTGGATGGCCTGGCAATTCGATCTGCCGGACAAGGGTGAGGGTGTGGTGCAGGCGTTTCGCCGTGGCGAGAGCATCTATGAGTCGGCACGGCTGCCGCTTCGCGGTCTGCAGGCGGGCGTGACGTACACCGTGATTGACCTTGACACGGACAAGCGAGCAGACGTCAGCGGGCAGGTGCTGATGAAAGACGGCCTGCCGGTGGAGATTCGCGACCGGCCGGGAGCGAGGATCTTTCGATACGAGCAGCGCAGGTAGGACAGGATCCGGCAACGCCGACAATCGCTGAACGGAGACGACCGGAGAGATGAGCGATAATGAACGCGCCAACAATGAGGCAAGGCATACGGATGTGACTCGCCTGCCGCTGCCTGATTCTCCTGCGATCCCTCACCTCCAGCGGCCATCTTGTCCCGAAGGGGCACAGGTCTGTAGCCAGGGGCGCGAGCCCCTGGCAGAAACTCGATGCTCGAGCAGCCACGACATGAGCCGCAGGGCCTTCCTTGCCTCAACAGGCCTGGCCATTGCGGGCACAGGCGCAATCAGGGCCATCGCCGGGCCGTTCAATCCCGCCGATGTGACCGACTTCCCCATTCCGGCGGACAAGAAGCTCGATCCGTTGTGGGTTCGTTCGCTGTTTGAGCGCGGCGCCCCCACCATATACCGATCTGCCGCCGGCGAGCTTGACTACATCGGCATGCCGATCGGCGGCATCTGCACCGGACAGCTCTATCTCGCAGGCGACGGCCGGCTGTGGCACTGGGACATCCTCAACCAGCCTGCCCCCGAGGAATGGCGAAGCGGCGGCGGACCACACTACGCCAAACCGGCCGAGGTGAAATCGCCAATCGAACAGGGCTTTGCGATACGAATCATCAGCGCAGACCGTTCCCAGGTCCGGCAATTGGATGCGCGAGGTTTCAGAGACATCCGCTTTCGCGGCGAGTACCCCATCGGTTTCGTCGAGTACCGCGATGAGGACGTGCCGGTGGTCGTCAACCTCGAAGCATTCTCGCCGTTCATCCCGCTGAACGAAGACGAATCGGGCCTGCCGGCTACGCTACTGCGCTACACCGTTCGGAATATCAGCGACTCGCCGGTCGAGGTTGAGCTCGGTGGCTGGCTCCAGAACGGCGTGTGCCTGGCGTCGGGACAGCCTGGGCGGGGGCAGCGCGAGAACCGGATTCTGCGGCAGCCGGCTATGACCGTGCTCGAATGTCGGGCCCGGGCCAATCCGGCGGCGTCACAGCCGGCTCCCATGGCCAGGCCGGACATCGTTTTCGACGATTTCGAGTCCGCGTCCTATGACAAGTGGACCGTGACCGGCACGGCTTTCGGCGACGGACCGATCCCGACATCGGAGATCGCCTCGTACCAGGGCGACGTCAACGCGCACGGCCGGCGGGTGGTGAACTCGCACAGTGCCCGCCGCGGCGGCAGCGTCTCGGCCGCGGATTCCCACATCGGCAGCATGACCAGCAGGGACTTCACCGTCGAACGCGACTACATCCGCTTTCGTATCGGCGGCGGAGCTCACCCCGGCCGGACCTGCCTGAACCTGTTGATTGACGGCGCGGTCGTCCGCACGGCCGCCGGCCACAACAACAACCGCATGCGGATCGAGCATTTTGACGTCCGCGAGTTCGCCGGCAAGCAGGCCCGGCTGCAGATCATGGACGGCGTCAAGGATGCCTGGGGCAACGTCGGCGTCGACGAGATCGTTTTCACCGACGGGCAAAAGAACGAACCATTCTCCCTCGAACAGCAGCCCGACTATGGCACGATGGCCCTGGCTTTGCTGGGGGACGCCAATGCTGTCTTTGCAGACGCGGATTTGCCAACCAGGGCGCTGCCGATTCCACTCTTCGGTCCTCACGACGGCCCAGATCAGGCCACCCGCGACTTCGGCCAGCGACTGATCGGGGCCATCGGCGGCAAGAAGCGTCTGGTGGCAGGCGAGCACGCCGAATTCGTGTTCATCCTCACCTGGCACTTCGACGGCTTGTGGTGGGATTCGCTCTCATTCATCGAGAACGCTCGCAGCCTTCGTCGGTTCTACGGCACGCGCTTCCGCGACGCGGCGGACGTCGTGCGTTACGTGGCCCGCGAGTTCGATCGGCTCTCGGCGCAGACCCGGCTCTGGCACGACACCTGGTACGATTCGACGCTTCCCTGCTGGCTGCTCGATCGCACGCTGGCAAACATCTCCACGCTGGCCACGGCGACCTGCTACCGCTTCGATAATGGCCGTTTCTACGGATGGGAAGGCAACTACTGCTGCGGCGGCACCTGCACGCATGTTTGGCAATACGCCCAGGCGGTCGGACGGCTGTTCCCGGCCCTCGAACGCAGTACGCGGGAGATGGTCGATTACGGTCTGGCTTTTGACGATGCCACAGGGATCATCCACTATCGCGCGGAGGCTCACCGCGAACTGGCGGTCGACGGGCAGGCGGGCACGATCCTGCGAGCTTATCGCGAGCACCAAATGTCCAAAGACGACGGTTTTCTGCGCCGCATCTGGCCGCGTCTGCGCAAATCGATCGAACTGCTCATGAGCCGCGACATCGATCAGGACGGCCTGCTCGATGGGGCCCAGTACAACACCCTTGACGCCGCCTGGTACGGGCAGATCGCGTGGATCTCCTCGCATTACCTCGCGGCCGTGGGCGCCGGCGAGAGGATGGCAACGGAAATGGGTGATGTCGCATTTGCCGAGCGATGCCGCCAACTCGCTGATCGAGGTGCCACGCACCTGGTCGAACGACTGTTCAACGGCGAGTACTTCATTCACATTCCTGACCCCGACAAACCCCAGACGGTGCGCACGGCAAACGGGTGTCATATTGACCAGTTGTTCGGGCAATCATGGGCTCACCAGGTCGGCCTGGGGCGGATTGTGCCGATTGAACCCACGCTGTCTGCGTTGCGCTCACTCTGGCGATACAACTTCGCACCCGACATCGGCCCCTACCGCCTCATGGCCGCCGACAAGATTCCCGGCGGGCGATGGTATGCCATGCCCGGCGAGGGCGGCTTGCTCATGTGCACGTGGCCTAAGGGCGGCATGGAGACCGCAAGTGGCGGCGGCAAGGATGCGGGCTTCGCCGGCTATTTCAACGAGTGCATGACCGGGTTCGAGTACCAGGTCGCGGCTCATATGATCTGGGAGGGGATGGTCCAGGAAGGCCTGGCCATCACTCGGATGATCCATGACCGCTATCATGCCCGCAAGCGTAACCCCTGGAACGAGATTGAGTGTGGTGATCACTATGCCCGAGCTATGGCCGGCTACGGGGTTTTCCTTGCCGTCTGCGGTTTCGAGTATCACGGGCCGCAGGGCTACTTGGCGTTTGCCCCTCGCATCTCGCCCGATCACTTCCGGTCCTCCTTCACCTCGGCTGAGGGTTGGGGAACGTTCGAACAGAACAGGCAGAACGACTCTCAAACCGACACGATCGTTGTTCGGCACGGCCGTCTGACTCTTCGCAAACTGGCGTTCGAGCTGGCCACCGGCTTTCGCGCGGAGTCCGTCGCAGTCTCGGCAACAGGTCAATCTCTGCAGGCCGGCATGAGCCAGGACGGTTCTCGGGTTACCATCACTCTCGACGCAGTATGCGTCCTGAAAACCGAGGACAGGCTTGAAATCATTTTCAGGGTCTAAGAAGCAAGCTGCGTCCGGCATTGGTCTGCAACACAAAGCACTTTGCGATACTCACTGTAACTCCTTTGGCAGCAGTACCTTAAGATCACATTTTTGGTGTCCGGATGGCAAAGGTCCGCAAAGGACGATGGCGCTGGCGTCGCAGGAGCCGACAGCTCTGCCCTTTCGCCAGCCGAATGACGGACGGCTGATCACCCACTTCGGTGGGGCAAAGAATCCGGCCGCAGATCCTTCCCACCCATCAGACGTTCTTGCTCCATGTGTTACAATACTCATGGTAGTCGCGTCGCGGATGTCGGAGGGACTGAGCCGGTGAACAAAGGTTGTTGGGCTTGGCTGACGCAGGCATGCGTCGTGCTTACGGTGTTCGCTGCTTCAAGCTGGGGGGCCGGCGCGCCCATCATGACCAGTTTCCCGGTCGTGAACTCCTCAACGGTGGTCGCCGACGACACGACTCCTTACACGGTCTCAACGACGTTCTCCGATCCTGACGGATATGACAGCATTCGGTGTATTCGCGTGCTCCTCAATTACACCGAGGCCGGCGGCGACCAGAACCAAGGCCGCGGCTACATGAACTGGGGCAAGTCGGATGCCGACGTGACCCAATGGGGCGGAACGTGGGTCATTGCGGATGCCACGGGCGGCGGGCGCTGGGCTTACCGAACGGACGCCTGGGGTGGCATTGCCTACATCACACCCGTCTCATGCGAAACGACCGTCACCGGCAAAGCCACGGGCGGCAGCGGCTCACGGACGGTAAGCTGGACCTTCACCGTCAAGCCGGCTTGGGCGTTCAACCCGGTGATGAACGATGCCGACGCATGGGCCGCCGACGGCGTGATCGGCGGAACATCATATGCGGTCGGCTGGATTGATGGGCAGACAAGTTTCGATGTCGTCCCCGCATCGTGTTCGACCTTCTGCGCGACGCCTCAGCCACCCATTCTCGCAAACCCGACAAGCACGACGGTCAAGCTGTCCATCAACCCGGCGGACACGTCGGACGACGAGTACGCAATCATGATTTCGCCCAGCGTGGGGGGAAAGATGTACGTCCAGGCGGATGGCTCGCTGGGACCCAGACCGCTGTGGACCAGCAAGGCTGCGTGGGGAACGAGAACAATCGCCGGCTTGCTGCCGCGAACGACCTATACCTTCAGCACGCGGGCCTCAAGGAGTCTGCCCGGCTCTTGTCCTTCGCCGTGGGGTCCCGGCAGCCACGTGACCACCACGGGCGATACACCCGTCATCGACTACTACCAAGGTGCGGCGTTCAGTTCATGGGTTCGCGGACAGTGCCCCTACCGGTCGGTCACCACCACGGCGTGGAGTCCGCTGTGGGATCTGGCCGCCGGGTCGATGGGACGCGGTCTGGCCGGAGGCTTGGATGCCGATACCTACGACTGGCGAGACATTGACAGCGGTTCCGGTTGGGGGACGCCCACTTGGAGCGGTGCGTTCACCACCCTGGAGTTCCTGCAAGCCGCACGTGACCGCAATGCCGCGCCGGTGCTGACGGCCAATGTCTTCGGCGGCGGGTACCGAGACTGGTCCGACCCGAACTATCCCGGTGTGTTCGTTTGCCAGAACGTCAATCCGGAGGGACTGGCGGCCGACTGGGTACGATACACCAACGTCATCCTGCAAAACTACCGGCAGGGCGACGAGGCCAATCTGGCGGGCGAAGATCTTCGCGTATACAACTCCATCGTCAACTGGCACGACAAGCCGAAGCTGCCCGCACCGGGGGAAGGTAGTGTTCCGCGGGTCCAATACTGGGAGATCGGGAATGAACCCGAGTTGGGGAGTCTTGGCGATTTCCTGACCAGCCACTATCTCGGGCCGGCCGACTATCGCGACCGGTACAAGACGATCAGCGCGGCGATGTTGGCGGTGGATCCGTCGCTGGAGTTCGGGCCGTGCCTGATCACTCCTTCGGACCCGAACGGCAGCGGTCAGTGGCTGTCAGCGCTCGCGGCGGACCCGGACGTCCGGCTGGATTTCGTGTCCTACCACCCCTACTACGGGGCGATCAAAAGCAACTGGAGCTACTACGAAGGTATGGCAACGGCCCTGCGCGACTACAAGAAGTTTCTGAACGACCGAACGGTCGGCATGCGGTCGATCCTCTCTCAGAACGGTCGAACGGCCTGCGACTTCATTGCATCTGAATGGAATCCGGTCAACTGGGATGCCCCCGGGAACATGCAGGCCTCGATGGCCAACGCTCTCGGCGTGGTGGAAACGTGTTTCACATTCGCCGAGGACGGCGTGCTGGCCGGCACATTCTGGGAGCAGCCTCAGAACAAGCTTGGTCCGAAGCTGGCGTTTCAGGGACTGGTCAGCGACATGGGCGACGCGCTGATTGCCACGAGCACGCAGATGGGATATGACCCGGCGAACAGCAATTTCCGGATCTACGTGACCAGGAACGAAGGCGACGACTCGACGATCATGATCTGGGGCCTCAACTTCGACGACACTCAGCCCATCACGGTCAACCTGGGGCTGGTTCCCTGCCAGGTCACGTCGGCCAGGCTGAAGCATCTCGGCAAGCCCGGCGATGATGCCGCCGGCGGCGACACCAGTCTCACCCATTACAGCGGTCTCGCCTGGGACGAGCAGGATGTGACCGCCGGTTTCACCTCGCAGAGCTTCGCCTTCACAATGGAGGATGCGGAGATCACGCTGCTGGTACTCCAGGTTGCCCCGGTAGACGACGATCTGGACGGCGTATTCGACCATCTCGACAATTGCCTGGGAGTCCATAACCCCCAGCAGGAGGACGGGGATACCGATGGCCTGGGCGATGCTTGCGACAATTGTCCGGCCGTCGCAAACCCCGACCAGGAAGACCAGGACGGCGACCTGATCGGCGACCTCTGCGACGATGACATGGACGGCGACAGCGTCACCAACTCGCAGGACAACTGTCCTTCTGTCGAAAACACCGGGCAAGAGGACTCGGACAACGACGGAGTCGGGGATGCTTGTGACAATTGTTCGGACATCGCCAATCCTGGCCAGGACGACCAGGACCAGGACGGCATCGGCGATGCGTGCGATGACGATATGGATGGCGACTCTGTTCCGAACGCCGAGGACAACTGCCCGTTGGCCGCCAATCCCATGCAGGAGGATTCGGACAACGACGTACTCGGCGACGCGTGTGACAACTGCCCGACCGTGGCGAACCCTGGACAGGAGGACATCGACCAGGACAGCCAGGGCGACGCGTGTGATAACGACGTTGATGGCGACGGCGTTCTCAACGCTCAGGACAACTGCCCCCTGATCGCGAATCCGCAACAGGAGGATATCGACTCCGACGACGTCGGAAACGCCTGCGACAATTGCCCGGACATTGCGAACTCAGGTCAGGAGGACACGGATCAGGACCGGGTCGGTGATGCCTGCGACGACGACAAGGACGGCGACGGACTTCTCAACGCCGAGGACAACTGCCCGGCCATCGCGAACGCTCAACAGGAAAACTCGGATGGCGACACGGCAGGTGATGCCTGCGATGCGTGCCCGGGCACATTCGCAGATATACCTGTCGGCCCCGACGGCTGCCCCGTGCCTGTGACGGGCGACTTTGATCGCGACGGCGACGTGGACATGGCGGATTTCGGACACTTGCAGGCCTGTTTGTCCGGCCTGGCGATTCCTCAGCAGAATCCGGACTGTCAGAATGCCAGACTCGATGGCGACAGCGACGTCGACAAGGCGGATTTCGCAATCTTCGAGCCGTGCATCTCAGGCCCGGCAGTCCCCGCGCCCTCGGCGTGCCTGAACTGATCCGGCGGAACCGCCCGGTTGCGGCCGGACAGCGTGCTGACAACCCCGCTACTCCTTCTACTGGCGAGCGACCTCTTCGGCACGTCTCAGCACGCGAAGCGAGTTGCCTCCCATGATTTTGCGGATGTCCGAAACCGAGTACCCCCGGTTGAGCAGTTCCTGCGTGATATACGGATATCCCGACACGTCCTCCAACTGGAACGGCATCTGGCCGACGCCGTCATAATCCGAGCCGAGGCCGACGTGATCGATACCGGCCACGCGCACGATGTAGTCGATATGATCGACCACCATGCCGACGTCGCCTTTGGGAATCGGATTGGCGCTCCTGTATGACTGCCAGGCCTTCTTGAACTCTTCCGGATCGGGGTACTTTTCCTTGAGTGCCCGCTCCTGCTCGAAGTAGCCGGCCATGGCGCGTGCGCCTTGCGGATGTGAGTAACCTGGGAAGAAGGTCACCATGACGACGCCGCCGTTGGCCGCGATCATCCGAAGCACCTCATCGGGCACGTTTCTCGGATGGGCGGCGATTGTATAGGCCGACGCGTGCGAGACGATGACCGGCGCCTTGCTGATTTGCAGAGCGTCACGCATGGCATCCGCCGAAACGTGGGCCAGATCCACGAGCATCCCCAGGCGGTTCATCTCCCGGACGACACGCTCGCCAAAGTCCGACAGTCCGCCATGACGCGGCTCGTCCGTGGCGGAGTCCGCCCAATCGGTCGTTTCCGAGTGGGTCAGCCCCATGTAGCGGGCGCCGCGGCGATAGAACAGCGACAGGTTGTCGAGGGAGTTTTCGATCGTATGGCCGCCCTCGATACCGATCAGGGCCGCTATTTTGCCTTGTTGGTGAATCCGCTCGACGTCCGCCGCCGTCCGCGCCAACTCGAAAACGTCGGAATATCGCGCGATCATTCGGTCGATGAGGTCAAACTGTTCGAGGGCCATGTTCGCGGCCCCGCCCTCCTTCTCGGTCTCCGGGGGAACGTAGACCACCCAGAACTGAGCCCCGACACCCCCCTGCCGCAATCGCGGAATATCGGTCTGGACGGATTCCTGGCGCCGGGGGAGATCCATTGTGTCGAACGAAGAATTCGCCTTGGTCCGTATCTGCCACAGGAGATCATTGTGGCCGTCTATCACAATCAGGGAGCGATGGACCTGCAGCCCTTGTTCCGTCATCACGACGGCTTTGGGTGCGGTGGTGGGGATGGTCACTGCAGGCGGTCGGGGCGACTGCGGTGCCGAACAGCCGCCAAGAACAGCGGCAAGTGTTGCGGCCACCAACATGCCAAGCTGACGCCAGGATGTACTGTTTTCGACAATCATCGCCCGCGCACCTCATACTGCCTCTGTGCCTCAACGTCGCCATGGGACCCCGGAGTGGCCGCTTCCACAGCAGCAGATGCACGCAAGGGCCTTCGGGCCGCCAACACTGCAGCCCGTAAGCACTCAGGCTGTGGGCAAAGGATACCACGAAACCTTCTGGATTGCCTGCATCAGTGCGGGTAATATGCCGGCCGTGCGGCGAGCAGGATTGGCGGTGTGTCTCGCCGATTGTCCGATGTCGGTTGCCGACCGTCGCCCATCGGCCGGCAGCCTTGAAACTGGGCCGCAGGAGACGGCAGCCGTGAGTATTTCGCAGAAGATGCGCGAGCAGATGCAGCGTTCGTCGTGGATCCGCCGAATGTTCGAGGACGCCGAACGAATCAAGAAGGAACGCGGCGCGGACGCCGTCTTCGATCTCTCGCTCGGCAATCCGATCGAGGAGCCCCCCTCACGCTTCCTTGAAAGCATGCGGTCGGCGGCACATGACCCTGCTTCGGGAACCCACCGATACATGAATAACGCCGGCTTTCCCACGACACGGGCAGCCGTAGCACAAATGGTGTCGAAGGAGCAGGGCGTCCAGCTTAACGAGAATCATGTGATCATGAGCTGCGGCGCGGCCGGGGCACTCAACGCGGTGCTGAAGGCGATTCTCGACCCCGGAGACGAGGTGATTATCTTCGCCCCGTTCTTCGTCGAATACATCTTCTACATCGACAACCACAACGGCGTCGCCAGGATCGTTGAGTCCGACGGCGCCTTTCAGCCCGACCCCGGTCGCCTCGCGGAAGCAATCACCGATCGCACCAAGGCGGTCATCATCAACACCCCCAACAACCCGACGGGCGTCGTCTACTCGGGCGCACTGATGCGGGAGATGGCGGCGGTTCTCAAAGAGGCATCCCGGCGACATGGCCGGGAGATCTACCTTCTTTCCGACGACGTGTATCGCCACATCGTGTATGACGACACTTCGCTCCCGGCCGTGTTCACGGAATACCCGAATTCCATCATCGTCAGCTCGTTCTCGAAGGATCTCGGCCTTGCCGGCGAACGAATCGGCTACATTGCCCTCTCGCCGGCCGTCGGCGAACTGGAAGCCTTGTTCAGTGCCTGCGTGACCGCCACGCGTGTCCTCGGCTTCGTGAACGCTCCGGCGCTGATGCAGCGGTCGATTCTGGCCTGCCTGGACGCCCGGGTGGACATGGACCTCTACCGGCACAACCGCCAGGTTCTCTGCGACGGGTTGGCCCGCGGCGGGTTCCGTTTCGTCGAGCCGATGGGCGCCTTTTACATTTTCCCGCAGTGCCCGGAGCCGGACGACGTCGCCTGCTGTGCCGTCCTGAGAGACAAGGGGGTTATCGTGGTGCCGGGATCGGGCTTCGGCCGTCCGGGACACATACGCCTCGCTTACAGCGTCGAGCGCCAAACGGCCGTAAAAGCCGCGGCCGTGCTGGCCGAATATGGTCGGTAGCCGCCGGCGTCCAAGGGCGGCCACGGTCTTCACGCAGCGGGTGCCTCTGGCGGTTGATCGCGAGCCACGTCGAGCGGCTCGCCCGTGTGTGGCGCGCCGTGGTCTGGCTCCGTTTGCCTGACGCGGTTCGCAAGATGACATGGGGAAACTCTGCGAGTCCGGGCGGCAGTTGGCCGCGCAGAAGAGCCGGCAAAAAGGTGCCTGACCCCCTCTCTCGCCCGGGGTCTGGCTCCTTTTTGCCTGATACAGTTGGCAGAATGACATGGGGAAACTCCGCGAGTCCGACCGGCACTTGGCCGCGTAGAAGAACCGGCAAAAAGGTGCCTGACCCCCTCTCTCGTCGGGCCCCAATCACGAGAGGTCAAATCGACATGTCCATCAGCCCGATGCAGAACCTGCGAGAGCTGCTGGACCACGGCGCACCTGGCTGGATCCCCTTCACCTTGGACGTAGGCGCGATTCCGGGCTTTACCCAGCCGATTCTGCGGCAGTTTGAAGAGATGACCGGACAGACCGACCCGGCTGAGTACTTTGACTACGACTTCCGCACTTTTTCGCTCAAGGCCGCGTTCGGCGGAGATGATCCCCGCGCCTATCATGCGAGCGTCGAATCGGGCACAACCTTCGATGAATGGGGCATCGGACACGGCCCCTGCGAGGTCGAGGGCTCTGTCAGCCGCACCTATCCGCCGTTGGCGAGGGCAACGTCGGCGCGAGATGTCGAGGCCTGCCCCTCGCCCGCTATTGACGAAACGATCGATCTGTCGCCCGTCGCTGAGTACAAGGCGCGAGGATACCCGGTCTTCGGCTACGCCGGCAGCATCTATGAGTGGTCCTGGTGGCTGCGCGGGATGGAGCAGTTTCTGGCAGACCTGATTCTCGAACCGGCCCTTGCTGAGGCGATCATCGCCAGGGTCACGGATTACACTCGGCGGCTTGCACTGGCGTCGGCACGGGCGGGAATCGACGTGGTGTGCTTCTACGACGACGCGGGGATGCAAACGGGCATGCAGATCTCGCCGGACATGTGGCGGCGGTTCATCAAACCGGGATGGCGTGCGATTCTGGATGATCTCAGAAGCCGCACCCCCCAGGCGAGGACGTTCCTGCACAGTTGCGGCAACATCCGGGAGATTGTCCCCGATATCGTGGAACTCGGCTTCGACATCCTCCACCCGGTACAGCCGGAGTGCATGGACCTTGCCGAGTTGTACCGCCAGTTCGGCCGGCACATCACCCTTTGTGCGACGATCAGTTCCCAGCGTGTCTTCCCGTTCGGCTCGGCCGATGAGGTCCGCGCGGAGGTGCGGCGGCTGAAGGCAGTCTGTAGGGCGGATCGCCGCTGCATTCTCTGCCCGTCAAACAGAATTCAACCGGAGACCCCGTGGGCAAACATCATCGCGTTTGCCGAGCAAGCACGGACGGATCGATAACTGGTGCCCTTTTCGATTGGGTTTCTGGGACAACCGCCAGAGTGTCACTTCGCGCCG
>JAUCQB010000119.1 GCA_030372985.1 Phycisphaerae bacterium | reverse complement strand
CACACGACGGAATACCAGAAACACAGCGCTGACTCGTGGGCTCGGAGATGTTTATAAGAGACAGGCCCTGAGCAGGCCCCCGCGGCCGGACAGGTGCTGGACGTCGTGCAGATTCCGGCTTTTCTCTGCCGGCAGACCGACCTGCTGGTGGCTGCGGCAGAGGCTGGTCGCGCGGTCAACATCAAGAAGGGGCAGTTCATGTCCCCCGAAGAGATGGGATTGGCGGTCCAGAAAGTGCGCCAGGCGGGCAACGAACGGGTGCTGCTGACCGAACGGGGAACCTTCTTTGGCTACGGGCGGCTGGTCAACGACATGACTTCGATCGCCAAGATGGCCCATTTCGCCCCGGTGGTCTTCGACGCGACCCATTCCTGCCAATTGCCAGGCGCGGGGGGAACACAGTCGGGCGGACAACGGGAACTCGTGCCGACACTGGCCAATGCGGCCGTGGCCGCCGGGGCTCACGCCCTGTTCCTCGAAGTGCATGACAGTCCGCCCAAAGCCAAGAGTGATTCGGCCACCGTATGGCCGCTCGAGAAACTCGCCGGGCTGCTGACCCAGTGCAAGCGGATCGCAGACGCGCTAGGCTGACCGGGCTCTTCTGACGCGATTGAGCATGGCAGACGCCAACAACCGTTACTACGAGATGCGTCGGCTCAGCGCGGTCTTCGCCTGCGCGAGCGTCGCCCTGCTGATCAGCCTGTTGACGTGGATCTGGGTCGACCTGACACCTGCCTGGAAGGCCCATCAGAAGAACGTCGCCGAAACGCGGAGAGCCTTATGGCAGTTGGATCAATTGGCCTCGGGGCAAGCCCAGACGCAGCCTGCGCCGGCCTCAGAACCGCTCGCCATCCGTCAGGTGGTGTTGCCCCTGGTCCGCCGGAATCTGCACTTCACCCAGACGGCCACCACCGACCGCTGTATGACTTGCCATGCGGGAATCGACGCAGACAGCCTCAGCGCGCACCGGCTCGCGAGGAGGCTGACGGACGCGCTTCTCCACATGAACGACCGGATCCGGCGGCAGAATCTGAATCCGCAAAGCCAGCCTCGGGATTCAGGATTGGGCGACCAGGTCAGCAAGGTGCCCGCCCAGACGCGACCTGAGGACAATGGTTGGATCTGGCCGGTATTGAGCCCGATAGACCAGACCTGGCTTCTCCGCGATTTGGCGTTGGACGCCAACCGTCACCTCCGGCAAATGGGCTCGTCACTGATCACGTGGGAGAACCCCGCATCAGCGCATCCTCAACTCGACCTCTACCTCTCCGACCGCTCACCGCACCCATTGAAACGCATGGGATGCACGGTTTGCCACGAGGGTAACGGTGATGAAACGGACTTCGTGCTGGCCGGACACGCCAGGACTCCGGCCGCCACAGCTCGCGGCACCATGGAACGCCCCATGCTGCCGGCACCGTACACCGAGGCGAGTTGTGCGAAGTGTCATCCGCAGATCTCCGACACGACCCTGCCCACTGGCCCGGCCGTCGCTCGTCGGCTGAACCACGGACGCGTCCTGGTGGAGCGATGGGGATGTGTCAACTGCCATCTGATCGAGGGATTCGACAACGCGCCGAAGGTCGGGCCTTCACTGGCCAAGGCCCAAACCACGCTCGACGAGCAGTTCTTCGGCGAATACGTGTTATCGCCGCCGGATGTGCGGCCATGGACGACCATGCCGCAGTCGTTCCGCCAGGAAAACAACAGCGGATCGCCCGGAAGCGACGCGGAGATCCGAAGCGTGGCTGAGATCGACGCCATGTGGTCGTATCTTTCCGCCGTCAGCCAGGATGATCCGTCGCAGCCAGGGCGAGGATGGCCCGTGGAATTGCAGAACCCCGAGATCGTGGCGGCGGGCAGGGAACAAGGCCGTCGGCTGTTCAACGAGATCGGCTGTCTGGCGTGCCACCCCCCTATCGAGCGGAGCAGCGGGCCGTATGGCGTGGCGACGTCACGACCAGCCGATCTGAGGAAAGACGCCGGCAACTCGGAGACCAGGCGCCGCGCGGACTTGCTCCAGGCAGACGAGGTCGACGTCTTGTTTTCGTCAGGTAGCACCGTCCGTTCGGCAACGGTCCGTTACGCGCCGGACCTGTCGAACATAGGAGGCGAACGGCGAGGGGGCCCGTGGATCCGGGAATGGCTCGCTGACCCAGGTCGATACTCGCCGGGAGCACGCATGCCTCGCATGCGGCTGACCACTCAGCCCGCCTTGTCCGACGGCTCGGTATCCCGGGGGCTTGACGAATCTACGGCACTGGCCTTGTACATCAGTAATTTGAAAACCGGTGAGATACCGGCAACGCGGCCACCCGCGGCTACGGGTATATCTCCGGAAAGATACAAGGCTGCATGTGAGACCATCACACGTGAAGTCCTTGCGGCCGGCGAGAGCGGCCAGGCCGCCATCTCTCGTCAGTTCCAGGCCGCGACCTCGGGCCACACACCCGCGGCCGAACGAATCGCAGCGATGTCGCCTGACCAGCGACAATGGGCCTTTGTCGGTCAACGGCTACTGGCCCACTACGGCTGCGCGGGGTGCCACCAGATTCCGGGCCTGGACAGTGCCCCGCGAATAGGACCGGAGCTCACCCGGTGGGCGGACAAGCCGGCCGGTCAGCTCGACTTTGGCTTTTTCGATCCTATGCTACGGCGAACGGAGACCGACAAGCACTTTCAGAGACTATACCCGACGATCGGCGAGCAGCCCTGGCTCCCGTGGGTTCCAGACAACCTGACGGTCCAGATCGAGAAGACACACGCATGCTTCGTATGGCACAAGCTGCGTAACCCGCGGATTTGGGACCGTGGCCGTGACAAGCCTCCGTTGAGCCGACTGCGAATGCCCAACTTCCTCATGAACAACACCCAAGCCGGTTCCCTGGCGACATTTGTCCTGTCCAGGCGGTCGGCCAACGTCGATGCCTCGCTGATCGTCAGCGACCAGTCGCCGGCCGGCGTGGCCGCCAGGGGCCGCAATCTCGCCCGATTGCTGAATTGCGCCGCCTGCCACGCCATCGACGGCAATGGTGCTGCCATCCACGCCTACTACTGGAAGCCGGCAGGTCACGAGCTTCACTTTCAGGCCGCAGAGGCTCCGCCGCGTCTGCCCGGACAAGGTGCCCGCGTGACGGCCCAGCGGACGTATGAGTACATGCGCGACGTCACGACGATCCGGCCGTGGCTCAGTGTGCGAATGCCGAGCTTCAACCTCAGCGACGAGCAAACCACCCTGCTGGCCGAGTACTTCTCCGCCGTCAGCAGGGAGCAGTCGAAATGGCTCGGAGAGAAGCTCCGAACGGTGAAAAAGGCTGCGACACATCCGGCTGAGCCAAGTCCCGGCAGCGTTCCCTCCGCCGCGGACGTGCTTTTCCGAACCAACGACCGCGAAACGCCACAATGGGAAGACGCC
This sequence comes from Phycisphaerae bacterium, assembly GCA_030372985.1. Taxonomy (GTDB): domain Bacteria; phylum Planctomycetota; class Phycisphaerae; order UBA1845; family PWPN01; genus JAUCQB01. The sequence goes on along the minus strand of JAUCQB010000119.1, from coordinate 71,164 downwards.
GTCACAGCCATCGACCGATTGCGGCGTTTCGCGCGGTCGCACGGCACGATTCCCGCCCAGTGGCTCGATCCCATCGAGGCAGACCGTCCCACCTTTGCGAAAGCTTGCGATCAGGCGCTGGCCGACGCCACGTTCCTTCAGCAGGCGTACTCGATTGACCACCCATTCCTCGATACGCCTGCCAAGACCGCCACAGGCGATCAGATCGCCGACGGTCGGACGCTCTTTCAGGAGTTGCAGTGCCTCCAGTGCCACGTGTTCGGCAACCCCGCCGTGCCGGGAGCCAATGCCCATCCGACTGCCCCTGATCTGCAGCAGGCAAGTCGCCGATTGCGGCGGGCATGGGTGACCATGTGGCTCTCAAACCCCCGCCGCATACAGCCCGGCACGCGGATGCCCGGCTTCTTCGGCGACGGCGAGGCGAGTGCCTTTGCGGACTACCCGCCGGAGGACCGGGCGGCCGTGCAGGTTCGCCTGCGCAACAAATCGCTCATCGACGACGGGCCAGCGCAGATTCAGGCCATCATCGCCTTCGTGTATGATGCCTCGTCCCGGCAGGTCGACGTTGTCCGAGAAGCGGTGATAGAACCCGCCGACCAGTGAGAGCGCACGCAGGCGGAGGGTAGTATCGAGGGTTCAGTATTCCAGGGTTCGGGGTTCAGTTGACGTGGCAGGTTTTGGCCACCTTTGGCAAATCGGACTGTTTTCTACGCTGTTCACAAGCGTGCTGAGAAGGAGCCAGACATGCGAGCACGATTCGTTCTCCCGGTCATGTGCGCACTACCTGTCTTGAGCGGCGTCCTGCAGGCAGCCGAGCCGATGACGTTTGATGAGGCCGATTCGGTGAAGTCCTGGACCTTTGGCAACGGTCCGGAGTTTCCCGGAGCAACAGGAAGAATCGAATGGGACGCCGGCAACGGCCACGACAACGCCGGCTGCCTGAGGCTGCATTTCTCGTTCGAAGGGGGCGGCAACTATGTCCAGGCGGGCTGCCTGCTGGCGAGGGAGAGTGACTGCAAAGCCGCGAGGCTGTGGCTCAAGAAGCCGGCCGGCAACCGCGTCACCTTCCGCGGCATCGATTCCTCCGCGCAGACGTTCCAGAAATCCGTGGATTTCAGCTTTGATGATTGGCAACAGGTTGAGGTGGATCTGACGCGATGGACTTCGTCGTTTGGCGGGGCGAACGACCAGAAGGTCCACTGGCCGATGCGAGGCTTCGCCGTACTGATCGAGAACACCAGCCCGACCAAGGCCGGCACGTTACTGCTCGACGACCTTGCGTTCAGCCCCCTGCGATCGATCACTTCGGAAGCGATCACGACCTACACCGCTTGGGAACCGAGCTCAGAAATCAGGTGGCGAGTCGATGGCGGCTCAGGTAACGCGTTCGACGCAGGCAACTGGGAGTATGCCTTCAACGCGCCATCGGCGCCAGGATTGGCCAATGATTTCTCGCTGCTGGGCAAACCGAGGCGAATGATATTGGCCATCGATGGCGACGGCTCCGGCCATGAAATCACCATCACCCTCGGCTCGCACTTCCAGCACTTCCGCAAAACAGTCGGCCGCCTGAGCCAGGCCGGGCCACAAACGATCGATGTGCCGCTCGGTGATCTGGAGGGCTGGGAGCACTTCGACGGCGAGAACGACGGGCAGGCTCGGCTGCCGCTGCGGATCGTCCGAATCGGCCTCAAGCAAGCCGGCGGGCCCGAAAAGGGCAAGCTCCGGCTGCGACACGTCAAGGTTGAGACCGTTCTGCCGCGCGACCAAAAGGTGGTCCTCTCGCCCGACGTCGAGCAACAGGGCGAGAACGCCGTTTTCAGAATGGCGATTCAGAACCTGAAAAAGCGTGAGGCCAAGGGCCAGCTCGTTTGCGACATCCGTCAGGGCGGCCGAATCGAGCGAAGCGTTCACGATTTGACCCTGCCCGCGGCGGGCACAGGGTCAACGTCGCGCACCCTCACCGTCCCGTTGAGAGGATTCAACGTCACTGAGGGCATTCTCTGGTGGCTGCAAGACGGAACTGCCGGCGACCCCGTCTCGATCGGGATGAGCGCCCTGCCGCACGATCCGGGCTCAACGAAGCTCGACCCGAGCAGCCCGTTCGGTGTCGGCATCTATCTGTACCGGTGGTACGGCCAGCCGCAGGCCAAGGAGAAGATGAACGAAGTGGCATCCCTGGCCCGGCGAGCAGGCGTGAAGTGGACGCGCGAGGAGATCGACTGGCATCGCACCGAGCCGAAGAAAGGCGAATTCGACTGGAAGTTCTACGACGACCTGGTCGACGTCGCCCACGCCAACGGCATCAGTGTGTACGGCTTGCTCTGCTATTGGTCATACTTCACGAAGAAGGACACGCCCGAAGGCGTCGAGGAGTACTGCCAGTGGGCCCGGCAGGTTGTCCGTCGCTACAAGGACCGGATCAAACATTGGGAAATCTGGAACGAGCCGAACATCTTCTTCTGGTCGGGGCCGAAGGAGCTGTACTTCACCATGCTGACCAAGGCCTACGATGCGATCAAGGCCGAGGACCCCGAGGCACAGGTCCTCGGCTGCTCGACAGCCGGCATCGACGTCGACTTCATCAAGCAAACCATGGCCGCCGGGGCCAACTTCGACGCACTGACCATCCACCCGTACCGCGGTGAGTTGAATGACCTGCAGTTCATCCAGGAACTGCGCGACGTGAAGAAGCTGGTCGGCGGACGGCCGGTGTGGATCACCGAGATGGGCTGGCCGAGCGACCGGTTTGGCGGCACAAGCGAGCGCCGGCAGGCGTCCTTCGTCGCCCGGACCTATCTGACTTCCGTGGCCAGCGGCGCGGTCGCCAGCGTCTCCTGGTACGACTTCCGCAATGACGGCAATGACCCGTACTACAACGAGTTCAACTTCGGCATGGTGCGGAATGACCTGCGGCCCAAACCGGCGTACCGGGCACTCGCGACCATCGCCAATACGCTGGCGGGCATGAAGCTCATCGACCAGATCGACCTCGGACCCGATGCGTACGCTTTCCGGTTCGGCGACGGCAAGACGGATGTGGTGGCCGCATGCGCCCCGCAGAACGGCCGTCTGCTGGCTTGGCATGGAAGGCAACATGCCGAGGTGGTCAATACCTTTGGTGAGCAGGCCGCCTCCGTCGCCGCCAACGGTCTGTCCATCACCACACTGGAAAGCGGTATGCCGGTCTACATTCGCGGCCAGGCCGGCTTCGAGTTCCAGCCGGCCGAGTTGCCGATCAAGCTCACCGTCGATGGGTCGGCAGTCCGGCCGGGCAACACCGTGACCATCCGCGTCGAGCCGAAGGCGCCGATCGCCCGATCGTCGATCTGGCCGCCGCACTGGCCCGAGCTCATGCCCGTTCCCGACGCCGAGGGCACCTACCGTCTGACAATCCCAAAGGAAGCCGGGCCGGGGCACATCGAATTGATGCTGGAAATCGGCTGGAGCAAACATCATCTGCTCTGGCCTCTGAAGCTCTCGGTGCAACCGAAGGTGCTGCGGGTGTAGGCGCCGCACTCCCCGGTCTCCGCCGGCTGCAACGGGAGCCTTCGCGGTCGAGGAGCTGCGGCGGCGGAGCGATCTGCCCGGCGGTGTTTTCCCCCCGAGCGACGGCTGGTCACTGGTTGTCAGGTGTCACCAGGTACACCTGGTCATGTTCGTGAGCGTGTTCGGCGACCTGAATGCCGATGCTGTCGCCCACCTTGGCACACTGGACGGCTGCGTGCTCGATCTGCATCGAGTCGATGCGCTGCGTGAAATCCGAGGTGTGCCCCTTGACATGAATCGTATCGCCGACGCGAAGTTCGCCATTGGTGATTTCGATGGCTGCAACGCGCGGCTTGCCAAAGTAGTGGGTTACCTTGCCGATCAGTTGTTCGGGCATAACCGGCCTCCTTAATCAAAGACCTCTCGAAATGACGCGGACCATTCTACCGGGGCGGGCCCTGAGAAAACAGCCCGGTCTTCCGATTCGCTGGGATGGACACCTGCGACTGTCCGGCGACCCGTCTGAAAGGTATCATGCAGGCCGACCGCCGAACCACCAGAACGGGTACACCATGAGACGGTTGCACGCCTTCCCGGTCATCCTGCTCTCCCTGGCCGTCATTGTTGTGGCGGCAACTGACACGGCCCGGTCAACACAGCCGCAGCCACCTGCGACCACTACCGCCACGGCATCGGGCCGGGCGGAATACGCCGAGGTCTTCAAGGATCTGTACGAACATCTGGGGCGGCGATACCCGTGCTTCGAGCTCAAGGGAATCGACTGGAAGGCCGTCGGGGACGATCTTCTTCCCAAGGCGGCAAGAGCCAAGACTGACCGGGAATTCGCGTTGCTGTGCGTGCAACTGGTCGCCTGCCTGAAGGACAGCCACGCTTATGTCGGCCCGGGCTCGGCCCAAGTCCCGGAACTGCCGTTGCCGCAGTGGGATCCCGGCCTAGCCTGTCTCCTTGATGACCGCGAGCGGCTCGTTGTCTTCCGCGTCGATCCGGGCGGGCCGGCCGACAAGGCAGGCGTGAGGGCGGGCATGATCGTCCTCTCGGTCAATGGGACACGAGCAGATGCGGCGATGAAAGACTGGATGAAGCTGGCCGGCGCGTATGTCGGCTACTCCAGCGACCGCTGCCTTCGGTATGACGCCGCTCGCATGTTTCTTCGCCGGCACCGTCGGGGCGAGGTCGTCCGACTATGGGTGCAGGACTTGCAGGGCAAATCGCGCGAGTTCGAACTGACCGCCGACAGGGGGATACGTTACATCCCGCGGTTGCCGGTGCCAATCGAGGGGATCTCTGACTCGGCAGCGGTTTCCTGGAAACGCCTGGACGACGACATCGGCTACCTGTACGTTCGGCGAATACGTGGAAATCTGCCCGAGTTGCTTGACCGGGCAACCGCCGGGTTGAAGGGCATCCGCGGTCTGATCATCGACGTGCGGGGCAACTCCGGCGGCGGCTTCGACGGAGATCGGGCGCTGCGGAACTTCCGGCCCAATGATCCGGCGGAGCCCGGGCGGCCGAGGTACCTGGGACCAATCGCGATATTGATTGACGAGCGGTGCATCAGTGCCGGCGAGGGCTGGGCGTCGTGGTTCGTCGCCAACAAGCGGGCCCGATTGTTCGGCGCCGCTACGGCCGGCGCGTCATCGCAAAAAGAGACCTACACGCTCAGCAATGGGATGTATAAGGTGACCTTCGCGATCAGAGCTCGCCGGGGCTTCCTGGACCACCCCATCGAAGAACGCGGACTGGAGCCCGATGTGCCCGTGCGGTGCAAGGCGGAAGACCTGGCCGTCGGAAAGGATACGGTCCTGGAAGCGGCTCGCGAGTACCTGACAACGCTCGTCCACCGCCAGCACCCGCAAAGCCGCAGGAGCCCTGACTGAGACACCTGTGGTCTCTCTCGAGTCCCGAGAGCTTGGAGTACGACGATGACGAGAGTCTTTCGTATTGTGTGGGCGGTTGCAGTGATCGGTCAGACCGGCAGTGCTGCGGAACGGCCCAATTTCCTGATCATCTTGGCAGACGACTGTACATACAATGATCTGCCGATCTACGGCGGGCAGAATGCCCGCACACCGAACATCGACCGGCTGGCCGGGCAGGGAACGGTCTTCAACCGCGCGTACTTGTGCGAAGCGATGTGTCAACCGGCGCGGGCCGCGCTGTACAGCGGGCAGTTTCCCATGCGAAACGGCTGCGCATGGAACCACTCCGCCAGCTTCTCGACAACGCAGAGCATGCCGCACTACTTGCGTTCCTTGGGTTATCGGTCAGGTCTTGCCGGCAAGGTGCACGTGCAACCGGACAAGGCGTTTCCCTTCGAGAGGATCGATGGATTCGATCCCAACTGCGTGCGCAATCCGACGAGACTGCACGATGTGGCACCGATCCGCGGGTTCATGACGCGCGACAGGGAGCAACCCTTTTGCCTGGTTGTGGCCCTCGTGGAACCACACGTTCCCTGGGTCATGGGCGATCCGTCACAGTATCCCCCCGAGAAGATCAAGCTCCCCAAAAACATCGCTGACACGCCGCCCACGCGCAGCGATTTCGGTCGCTACCTGGCCGAGATCACGTACATGGACGGACAGGTTGGCGACATCCTTGAGGCCCTTGAGGAGACCGGGCAGGCCGGCAACACACTGGTTGTGTTCTCGTCCGAGCAAGGGGCGCAGTTTCCCGGGTGCAAGTGGACGAACTGGGATACGGGTCTGCACACGGCACTGATCGTGCGTTGGCCGGGCAAGGTCGCGGCCGGCGGACGGACCGATGCCATGATCCAGTGGGTTGACGTCCTGCCCACTCTCATCGAGGTCGCCGGGGGTGATCCTTCTCGGCATACATTCGATGGCACGAGCTTCCTGTCCGTTCTGCTGGGCAAGACGACAAGCCACCGCAAGTATGCCTACGGCGTTCACAACAACGTCCCGGAAGGTCCTTCGTACCCGATTCGCACCGTCTCCGACGGCCGGTACCGCTACATCCGCAACCTTCGGCCGGACGAGATCTACATCGAGAAGCACCTGATGGGCTTCTCGGGCGACGGCAGCCTGAACAGCCTCTACTGGGCGACTTGGGTCGCTGACACGTGGACCAATCCCCACACCTACATGTTGGTGAAACGTTACATGCGCCGCCCGGCTGAGCAACTCTACCACACGGCCGCTGACCCCTACGAGCTGAACGACCTCGCCGACGATCAGGCCTCGGCCAGGATCAAGGCCCGCCTCAGCGCTGAACTCGACCGGTGGTTGGCTTCGCAGGGAGACCCCGGGGTACCACAGGATACACATGAGGCGCTCAAAGCCGCCCGCGACGGCAAGCACCTCCATTCTCCCAAGTAGGCCTCGCGGCACTGGGTTGGTTTGCGTGCTGACAGAATCGGAAAAGACCCGCTATAGAACGTGAAGGGGGCAGTTGCGTTCTTGTGAACGGCTTTGCTTTGGAGTCGGAACAAGGGGTCAGTTATTAGTAAAGGTGGTAACAGGAGGGAACATTCCTCCGCGTCCTTGGCGTACTTAGCGGTTGAAATAGAGCAGTCAGCATTCGTCGCCCAAACACCCATGGGGGACTCTCTTTCGAGGTCCATGCAGATCCTGGGGTGCAGCACGAATCAGCCGATCCCTTCAGCCGGCGGGAACGACGGGCTCTTCAGACTGGCACTTGCGACCCGGTCTCTCCTGCTCCGCGTCCAATGCCCCCTACGGAACGCCCGTCGTATTATACCGTCAAAAGAACGATGGGAGACATTCCGCCCGGGCCCTAGCGGTGAACGAACGCACCGCGCCCAGACGGCCAGAACCCCATCGCCCGCTCTTTGACAACACGAAGCGATCAATCGTCAGCGATCAGCACGCGGCAGGCTGCTCGACGCCTCGAAGCCCCAGCCACCCGTGCACGGAGTTCTTCTGGGTGTTGATGATCTCGCCACAAACCACATGCTCGCCCAGCCGAAAAGCCATTGGCCACCTCCCGCAAAAACCGATCGGCCCGGCAAGGAATTCTACCTGGAACGGAATACAAACGCACCATCCATCCAGGTCTGGTGCAAGGTGGGCCGTGAACCGGAAAGTCCTTGCGGTCTGTGCAAACGATGATTTGCCCTGAGGATCGCTTCGATAACGGCGGACCAGGGCTTCTGACATGAAACTTGAGACCCCATCTGAACCACGGGGTTCGCAGCAAACTGGAAGACCTCTCCTGTTTCGAGGCCTTGCGGGTCGTCATGGGCACTGTCCAGCGGCCCTGCGGGCGAGGCGTCTGTCCGGACATGCTGTGTGAGGGCAGAGTCCCATGCGACCCGTCTTCGGTTAACGCCACCCGGCCATCTACACGTTGATGTGCACTACCTTGGCCGGCGGGAAGCCGTTGAACCACGTTGAGGATGCGTGGCTGTAGGCTCCGATGTGCTCGCTGTGGACCAGGTCGCCGAGGTTCAGCTCGGGCAGCGGCTCGGACTGGCAGATGGTGTCCAGGGCGTCACAGGTCGGGCCGAAGACGGCGCAGAGCTGGGTCGGGCCTTTTTTGAAGGCCTTGATGCGATACTGGCAATGGTCGAAGAGCACACCTGAGAAGGTGTGGTAGATGCCGTCGTTGAGGTAATAGCATCGCTTGCCGTCGCGCTGGGCCTTGCCGATCACCTCGGCGACCAGGGTGGCGGCCGTGGCCACCATGAAACGGCCCGGCTCGGCCAGGATTTCGAGTTCCTTGGGGAACAGGCGGCGGAATTCGGCATTCAGCACCTTGGCCAGGTCGCGGAACCGCTGAATGCTGCCGTCGTACGGGGCGGGGAAACCGCCGCCGATGTCCAGGAGCTTGAGCTTGTAGCCTCGCCCGGCGGTTTCATCGAGCACCTGGGCGGACATGTTCAGGGCCTGGACATAATTGTCGATGTTCGTGCATTGGCTGCCGACGTGAAAACACAAACCTTCGACAACCAGCCCGGCGTCAAAAGCGGCGGCGATCAGGTCGGCGGCCTCGCCGGGAGCCGCCCCGAACTTGCTCGACAGCTCGACCATGGAGCCGGTGTTGGGGACCCGGATGCGCAGGGCCAAGCCGGCGTGCGGGGCATGCTTGCGGATCTTACGAACCTCTTCCAGGTTGTCGTAGGTCACCAGCGGCTTGTACTGGTCCAGCTCCTCGAGGGTGGCTTTGTCCTTGATGGGGTTGGCGTAGATGATCTTGTCCCAGATGTAGTCCTGCCTGGCCTTGGGCGGCAGGTCGCGGATGTTCTCATATACCAGCCGGAACTCGCCGATCGACGCCACGTCGAAACTGGCCCCCGTCTCAAACAACGTCTTGACGATTTCCGGGGCCGGGTTGGCCTTGACCGCGTAGTAGGCCTGGACACGCGGCAGCCGGCGTTTGAACTCCGCATAATTCGCCCGCAATACATCGTGATCAACGATAAAGAGCGGCGTGCCGTGTTCTTTCGCCAGTTTCCTGAGCAACGTGTTCTTGGGCATGAGCGAACCTCTGAGCAGCCTGGTCAGTGATGTCAATAGGACTCGGCCCGGAACAGAAGACGAGCACGCTGGAGAATGGAGAATGGCGAATGCAGAATCGACAAAGACCCTCGACCTGATTGGCTGGCGATGGCACAACGAGCGGCCCTTACCATTCTCGATTCTCCACTCTCAATGCTCAGTTTCTTCAGAGCACTCGTGATGACGAAGCCGGTCACAACCATTTGTTGCGCTTCCAATACTCCTTGGAGATCAGGTCCCGCAGTTCGGGCAGCCGATCGTAGAGCCGCTTGAGCTTGCGGGGTTTATGGCGGGCCAGGGCGTAATGCGTGAGCATGGGCAGGGCCACCGTCGAGTCCAGATAACAGACGATCGCATCCGGAAGCTTGTTGGGATCGACCTTACCCCAACTGACGGCCTCGTGCGGCGTCGCGCCCGACAGACCGCCGGTATCCGGCCTCGCGTCGGTGAACTGAATGAAGAGGTCGTGCCCGGCTTCGGGAATCCGCAAGATTTCCTGGATCTGTGGTTCGGTCTGCAAAGTGAAGTTCTTGGGCGATCCGCCACCGACCAGGACAACACCGGTCCGCCGTTTCTTGAGCTTGGCATCCAGAACGATCGCGGTGGTCTCATTGACGTCACGCGAGGGATTGACCCGCAGCTTGCTGCCCCGAAGCTCGATTCCGGCCACGTTCATGCCGATCGTCGAGTCGCCCGGCGAGGGGCAGAAGCAGGGCACGCCGGCACGGTACGCCGCCGCAAGAACGGAGACATCCTTGTGACCGGTCTGCTCCTCGAACTCCGCACAATACTTGCCCAACAGGTGGTGAAGCTCGGCCGTGCCCATCTCGTGCTGAAACTCGGGCTGCAGAAGGATCTGCCGCAGAATGTGGTCAGTTTGCATCAGGACGTCGTTGTAGTCCAGCAGGATGTCGTAGATCCGCACGACCCCGACCTTGCGCAGCTCCGGATCGCGCACGAACGGCGAGCCCCTGAACAGCGGCAGGTTCATGGCGTGGTGCATGTCGTGGTACAGGTTTGCGCCGGTGGCGACGATCCAGTCCACGTAGCCGGCCTTGATCAACGGGACGATCGCCGAGCAGCCGAGTCCGGCGGGAGTGAGGGCCCCTGCCACGCTCATACCCACGGTCACGTCAGGCTGGAGCATCCGGTCGGCGAACAGGCGACAGGCCTCCTGAAGGCGGCTTGCGTTGTAGGCCAGAAACACCTGGTCGATCAGGTCCGGGAGCGATTCCTTTCCGGTGATCGGCTTGGGCATAATCCGCTTGCCGCACAGGAAATGCTGTTTGCCCTTGGAGAACTTGTGGGGATACTTGCTGGTGAATTTCTTCGGCAACTGGATCTTGGCCATTATCATCCTCCTCTGTCCTGGCCGCCCTTTCTTCTCTTTCCCATGGGGGCCGACGCCGGCTCTCTCGTCCGCCACAGCAAGCTGAGGCTCCTCTCTCCGCGCCAGACCTCACCCCGTGCCGCCGTGCCGGGATACCAAGGCAAAGAAACATACTGTCCCTGCGCCAGGCTTTCAAGAAGAGGCGGTCTCAGCAGGCCGGAAAGCACGTCTTCCGGCCTGGCAGATCATGCCGTTCTTCGACAACCGAGACTCGGTCTGCCCGGATTGGCGGGGGGAAAGGGCCTGTCCCGACCGGATCGTGGCGCGATCCTGCCGCATTGTGAGAGCTTGGACGCTCCTTTGCGGGTCCTCAATGACATTGACGCGTGTACGGTGGTCCGGACCGCTCAGCCCGGCCACCCGGCTGCCCGAAGCGGCTTGCGCGAGAACCCTGAGGGCGATGCCGGGGCCGAGACAAAGACCCCTGCCGAAGGGGAAGAGGTCCCGACTCGTTCTATTGAGGAAAGGACATCATCGTGTGTGCCCAGCTCAGACGCGTGTCGATCACCGGCACCGGCTCGTTCCTCCCAAACGATCCCGTCCGCAACTGTCACATTGATGACGTACTTGGGCCGCTGACCGACGCTCCGGATAGCGTCAAGTCGTTCATCGCTACGGCTGGAGCCCGCATGTTGGCCGAAAGCGGCATTGAAACGCGGCATTTTGCAGTCGATCCCCAAACCCACCGGCTGACACATACTGTTGCATCGTTGGGCGAGGAGGCTTGCCGGAGAGCACTCGAGTGCGCCGGCAAGCAGCCCAGGGACGCCGAACTGCTGATCCTGGCCAGCTCGAACTATGATGCGTCGACCCCTCCCACCTCAGCCTTGCTCCAGGAACGCCTTGGGATCAAGACCTGCATGGAGATGGAGATTCACTCGAACTGCTCCGGTGTGGGCAAGGCCGTGCAGGTCGCTTATGACTCCCTACGCCTCGGTCGCGTCAACACCGCTCTGGTGGTCTATCCGCAATTGTCGAGCGTGTACCTTCGCAACTGCTATTTCAACCAGACGCGGATCACCAAAAAGCAGGCTGCCCTGCGTTACATTCTTGCCGATGGGGCAGGAGCGCTGGTGCTGGAAGCCGTTGACTCGCCGCCCGACCAACAGGTTCCCCATGAAATCATCGGCACGTTCGTGGAGTCGGTAGGCGGCGACCGCGCACCCGGCATGACGGCCGGCGGCGGAGTCGCCAACCTCGGGGAACCCGACAAGCAGATTCCCTTCATCTACGCGGAAGGGATGCACCATCTGAGCCAGGACTTCACGGCCGTCCACCGAGACGCAGCCCGGCTCCTGTACGAGGGGGTCGTGAGGATGGTGGAGAGGCTGCGTCTGGATCCACACTCCATCGACCAATGCATCTTCTCGATCCCGAGCAAGCAGTTGTACGAGAACGGTGTCGGACAGTTCGTGGACTACTTCGGGATCACCCGGGACCAGGTCAAATTCCGGGCCGGTCATACCGGATACGTCGGTGGGGCCGCGATCCTGCTGCATCTCGACGAGATGGCCCGCAAGAGCGAACTGACTCCAGGCAAGCTGGTCGTGGTCCACTCGGTCGAATCGAGCAAGTGGATGACTGCCGGCTTCGTGGCGAAGTGGTGACCTCACGGATTCGCGACGGCACAGGCAGAGGCCCAGGGTCGCCATTACAGAGCCCGGAGCGCGAGCGACGGGCCAGATCGCAAAACGGTCGCACTACCCAAGATCCTGCGATTGCCACCTGTGTGTATCAAGGAAGTAGCACTCCGACGAGGGCCGCTCATATTAGCCCCGTTTCACGGGGCTTCCCCGCCGAAGGCGGGCTTTAGGCCAGCCGTTGTACGGCTGGTTTCGAGCGGCCGCATCATCTCTCTCTTATCTTTCTGTGCCGGCCGGCTTCAGCCAGCTGCGCGAGAGGCTTGATGCAATAAGTTGTTGCGCTTGGGGTTCTGATACGGCCGCCTGGGCATCACGCGCGCTGACCCCATCGGTGCTGGACATCGCCCGTCCGGCTGGTATGCTTCTCTCACACGAGCAGATCGTGTCGTCAGATGAAAGCTACAGCTATGCAGGATGAGAAACCCATCGATTCACAAAGCAATGCCGAGTCACCCGTCCCTCCGCAACCGGCCTGTGTGCCAAGCGGGGCAACGCCCGACCAACTGCGCGACGCGATGAAGGCGTTCAAAAAGCGGCTCAAGCTCACCCGGCTGGACGACGAGTCGCGGCTGGGCCACGGAGCGATGACCAAGGGCGGCCACTCCGGCGTCCAGGCCATCCAGCCACCGATGCAGTACCCCAAGGCCGTGTGGGACGAACTGGTCCGACAGGGGCGACTGAAAACCGCGGGCCACGGGCTCTATTCATTGGGCACTGAGCGATCGGACTGAGGCAAAAGCTCGAACTCCAGGCTGCGGGTAACCCAGGGAACCGAGGTCTGGCCCCTTGCCCACAGGCAACGGGCAGAGCTTCCCTGCTCTTGAGTTCGTGACGATTCATGTCGGATCAGGAACACTCAAAATCCGTGATCTCAAGCTGGCGAGAGCACTTCGAACAGATGCCGAGCAAGCTGAACCACGTGAACAGATCTTGTTCGCGCCCGCGGAAGCCGTCGAACTCCTTGTTGAACAGATCATCGGGATATTCAAATCGGGCGAAGACCACGAAAGGTTGGCGTCCACATTCCTCACACTCAAACGCAACGCGTTCGCTCAGCCCTTCTCTCTCTGGGTGCAAGTCACAACACTCAGGATCGTAACCGTGAACGCTCCCATCAAAAAGCCCCGTGACCTTGCCGCAGGCCTCGCATTGGAGCGCAAGTGGGTCGACAAAGAATGACTTGTTCCCGTAGTAAGGATTTCGCCAATAGTGCCCGAGCACAAAGAGTCTGGCATGGCCGCAAAGACAGTGCAGGCTGAATACGGGATTGGTGTCGGAACCGTGACCGTCAAAGACGGCGCCTTCGAGGATTACAGGGTGGACTTTGAAATCCTTGACGCACCGTGGAGGGTGCTTGCGGTAGTAGTCGAGTTGGTCCATAGTTCGTGTTCTCCGACGAGCTGCGGCAGATCTCCAGCATCCGTTGCCACAGGATTCCGCCGGGCTCGGGGGTGCCGACGGCCGATCCTATCACTCCTGGGATTCACGCTCCAGTTGCTCTTTCAGGTCCTCGTGCGTACACGACTGCCCCTTCTCAAACCGCTGCTGTGCAGCGGTCCCTCTGGCAAGCTGCTCGGGATCGTGCGCCCACCTCTCGTCGTTGAGATCGGCCAGCGTGTACGACAGGATCTTATACACCAGCTTCGCCGACAGGAAATCCGGGGCAATAAAGCCGGGGATGGGAGCGAGTTCCACGACGTCGAAAACCGGGATGTGGGCGGCTTCGCGGGTGATGACCCGGCAGATCTCGAGCATTCGGTGCCAAAGAATCCCGCCGGGCTCGGGGGTGCCGACGGCCGGCATAATCGACGGGTCGAGGCCGTCCAGGTCGATGGTGAAAAAGACCTGCTTGCCGCGAACGAACGCGGCCAGGTCCTTGAGAAACGCCCCGTCGGCGGCCGTGGACTCCTCGGCAAAGACCGTGTGCACGCGGTCGCAGGAGCGGCGAAACGGCTCCTCGCCGGCCGAGATGTTGCGGATGCCGATCTGGAAGACCGGGCAGACGTCCAGAATCCGCCGGGCGGCGCAGGCGTGGCTGAACGGCGAGCCTTCATATTCGTCGCGCAGATCGGCGTGGGCATCCACCTGGACGCAGACCAGGTTGTCCTTGCCGATCGACCGGGCCATGCCTCGGGCGACTCCTGGCGAAATCGTATGCTCGCCGCCGAGAAGGACCAGCACCTCCGGCCGTGGCGTGCCCGAAAGAATCCCCGCGACCGCCTCTTCGATCGCCTTGACCATGAGGTCGGGGCTGCGGTGGACCAAGCCGAGCGGGTTCATTGTGTGAACACCGTATTCCATGGCCGGCTCGTTGCCGAACTCGCAGTCGAACAGCTCGACCTGACGCGAGGCGGCGATGATTGCGGCCGGTCCGTTGCGCGTGCCCGCACCGTAAGAGGTCGTGGACTCGTAAGGAACAGGCAGTAACCATGCCTTTGCTCGCTGCGGGGAGGCCAAGTCCTCCGGCATGCCCAGGAAATTCCACGGCGATTGAAACAGGCCTTCTTCGCTCATGAACTGTCGCTCCTTCTCAGATCGACGCAAATCGTCTCTGGCCAAGCCACGAACAACCCAGAAAGATACTCCCTGCTCTGGAGCGATTCAAGGAATGCCGACGGCCGCAGGTCGTGTCGGGGTCGCCTTTCACGATTCCGCACTGGATGGGGCGATGTTGCTGAACAGCCAACTCCGCAGGACGGCACAGAACTCTTCGCGGGCGTGGCGTTCGTTCCAGGGACTGTGCCCGCAGCGGGCCAGTTCGTGGTATTCCAGTTGCGGCATGTGCCGCCGCAGGACGGCCTCGATCATTCGCCCCGGATGAGGATCGTGGTCACCGTGCAGCATCAGGACAGGCGACTTGATACGTCCAAACGCCTCGGGAAAGACGCCCTCGGCCTGAAGCCGCAACATGTCGTTCCAGGTCTCGGTATGGGCCTCAAGATCGAATTCCGGCGTCATATCCTGCTCGTTCCGGCCGACGATCGGCTCATAATCGTCTGCCCGCGAGAAGACCTGCTGCATCCGCCTGATCCGCTCAGCGGGTTGAAGGCACTCCGCCTCCAGGTTTCTCAGGTGCTCTCGCATCTCCTCGGTGATCCGTTGCTCGCGCGTGTGCATGAGCCTGGTCCGGCTGGCCGTGTCAAAGGTGCCGCAGCCGACAAGAACCAACGGCCCGGCGGCATCGGGATGCTCCGCGGCATACGCCAGGGCGAGCATGGCCCCCCAGGACTCCCCCACCAGAGCGGGCCTTTCACGACCACATCGCGACTCGATCAGCTCGTGCAGGTCGGCGACATGCCGGGCCACGGTCAGCGGCTCATTCCCGCTGCCACGCTGCCACGGTTCGAGCACCCGGAATTCGTTCGCCAGCTCCCGGGCCATCGGCCGGGCGGAACCGGCCGCCGCCGGCCCGCCGTGCAGAACGATAACCAAGGGGCCTGATGAGCCGTGTTCCCACGTCTGTATCTGCGGTTGCCTCATCGCGAACGCGCTCTGGGATCTTACGAAACCGCTTCTTGCCGCCGCCCGCCGATCTTCCCGAAGGCTCGTGTGCAGATTCTACATCAGAGCCGGTTCGAAATCTGCGCATTTGATCCGACCAAGCAGTCGACACACCGGCGAGACCTCGAAAACAGTTGACGGGATAAGCGTAGTCCTTAGGCTGTTGGGACTCGGTTCGCCGGACGAAAGAGAAGTCTGCAGTCGCTGATCAGGCTTTCCGCTGTCGGAGACACCAGAAGGGTACTTGTCGAGGCATATCTCATGCACCACAACCTGTCGGAACTCTCCGATCTCTATCGCGCTCATCTGCTCGAAGACGTCATCCCGTTCTGGGAAGAACATTCGATCGACCGGGACAAAGGCGGCTACTTCACCTGCCTGGATCGAGCGGGAAACGTGTTCGATACCGACAAGTTCATCTGGCTGCAGGCCAGGCAGGTGTGGACGTTCTCCATGCTGTACCGCCAGGTCGAGCAGCGGACGGCCTGGCTGGAGATCGCGCGTCACGGCGCCGATTTTCTCAAGCGGCACGGCGCGGACGACGAGGGCAACTGGTACTTCTCGCTGACCCGTGAGGGGAAGCCCCTCATTCAGCCCTACAACTGGTTCACCGACTGCTTCGCGGCCATGGGCTTTGCGCAGTATGCCCTGGCCTCCGGCGATTCGCAGACCGCCGATATCGCCGTCACAACCTTTCGCAACGTGTTGAGACGCCGGGACAATCCCAAGGGCAAGTACAACAAGCAGGTCCCCGGCACGCGGCCGCTGAAATCTCAGGCCTTTCCGATGATCCTGATCAATCTGGCCTTGGAAGTTAAAGGCGTCGTGCCCGACGATGAGATTCACCGGACGATCGACGACTCCATCCGCGAGATTATGACGTTCTTCTACGACAACGAGCGGCGGATCACCTGGGACAACGTGGCCCCGGACGGCTCGCATCCCGACTGCTTCGAGGGCCGGATCATCCTGCCGGGCCACGGTATCGAGACCATGTGGTTCATGATCGAAGCGATTCGCCGCTTTGGCGGCGACCGGGCCGTCATCGACAAGTGCGTCGACGCCATCGTCAACCTGATCCAGTTCGGCTGGGACGATCGATATGAGGGGATTCTCTACTACCGTGACATCAAGGACCGGCCTCCGGTGCAGCTCGAATGGGACCAGAAGCTGTGGTGGGTACACATCGAAACGCTTGTCGCACTCGCCATCGCATGGAACGTCACCGGGCGCAGCGACTGCCGACAGTGGTACGAGCGAGTCCACGACTACACATGGAAGCGGTTTCCGGACCCCCAATATGGCGAGTGGTTCGGCTACTTGAACCGCCGTGGCGAACCGCTGCTGGATCTCAAGGGCGGGAAGTGGAAGGGTTGTTACCATGTCCCGCGCGGGCTTTACATGTGCTGGCGCGAGTTCGAGACCATGAAGGACAAGGCGTGAGCAACGACCGGCATGCTTGCTGACAGTGCTTTTCATACGCTCGACTACCTGGTGCTGGCCGGGTACATGACCAGCCTTGTCGTCGTGGGTTTCTATTTCCGAAAACGCGCCCAGAAGGACCTGGAAAGCTACTTCCTGGCGGACCGCAAGATGCCCGGATGGCTGGCAGGTTTTTCCTACGCCGCCACGTGCATGAACACCGACGCGATCACCGCCTATTGCGGCATGACCGTCATCTCGGGCATCTGTATCTGCTGGTGGTACATCAGCAGGTTCGGGCTGGCTCTGATGATCGGGGCCATTCTGTTCGCGGTGTTCTGGCGCCGGCTCCACATCTTCACCTCGCCCGAGTTCTACGAGTTCCGATTTGTCGGAGCCCCGGCCCTGACCATGCGGTCATGGGTCTCGATCCGCAGCGCGTTCATTGCCGTGGTCGCGTGGACCGGTTCCGGCCTGCTGGGAATCCACAAAGTGCTCAACCCCATGCTGGGCTGGGAGAAATGGGAAACCTACCTGGTGGTCATCCCCGTGCTGATGCTTTACGTGCTGTTATCCGGATACGTGGGCGTGGTGGTGACCGACTTCATCCAGACCTGGGTGATGATCGCCGCAGCGTTCGTTCTCATGGGCGCCGTCTGGATTGATTTCGGCGGCCCATCAGGCTTGTATGACTCGCTGGTGAGCCAGTTCGGCACCTCGGTCGTGACCTGGCACCCCCCTTCCAGCCACGAGTACCTGGGGGTCATCGGCATCATCGCCTGGACGGTGGGCACGGCCGTGGGCTATGGCGGCGACGTCGCCCCGATGGCCGGGGCCATGGAGGGACAGCGCCTCCTGTCGTGCAAGAACGCCCGCGAAGCATCCAAGATGTACATATGGACCGAAGTCGTGCTGTTCTTCCTGCTGGCGGTGACCACGATGCCGGCCCTGGGGGCGATGTGCAAATGGCCCGGCCTGCACGACGGGCGAATCAACAAGGAACTCGCGTACGGCATGCTGCTGAAGGAGTATCTGCCGGCCGGTCTCCTGGGCCTGGCGGTCAGCGGCCTGGCGGCGGCGATCATGTCGACCGTCAGCTCCAACCTGAACTTCGGCGCACAGGTCTTCCTCAACGACGTGTATAAACGTTCGATCGTGCCCCAAGCGTCCATGAGCCACTACATGAACGTGGGCCGCATCGTGATGATCGCAATCATGGGCTTGGCCATTCTAGTCGCCACGACGGCTGAGAATGTGATCAATATCTCCTTGTTCATGCTCGGTCTGTCTTCCGCCGAAATCACCGCCAACTGGGGTCAGTGGTGGTGGTGGCGGTTCAACGGCAAGGCACGGCTGGCGGCGTCTTTCGGCGGACCGGCGATATTCCTGATCAACCAGTACGTCATCTTCGAATGGGTCGCCGAAACGTTCGCACGAATCGCCGACTTCTTCGGATTGTCAGTCGACGCCAAGAGCGACGTGGGTTATCCGGTCGTGCTGTCCTCAATCGCGATGACCTTCGTGCTCTGGGTTCTGGTCGCCCTGCTGACCAAGCCGGATCCGGAAGAAAGGCTGATCGAATTCTACAAGCGGGCACGACCGTTGGGCTGGTGGGGTCCGATCGCCAAAAAAGCCGGCATCCAGCCCCGCTCGGCCCTGTATATCCCCAGCGGCCTGGTCGTTGCGGCCGTCGGGGCGATCATGGTCGCCGCCGGCACAATCGCGTTCAGTTCGGCTTACGTCGGCAACTGGTCGAGCGTCGCGGTCTTCGTGGCAATCTGCCTCGTAACCGGCATCATCTTCAAGCTGACCCACAAACGCTTCATGGGACTGCTGCAAGCCGAGCGGAATGCAGCCGAATAGTCGCTGTTGGTCGGGCGGTGGCTCAGACGCAACGTGGCTCGCTGGACGGCGAAGAATGCACACCGCCTGGCAAGCCTTTGCTGTCTGCTCTGCAGCGACCCACGGGCCGCATGGTGGGCTCCCAAGGCGGCCTGATCACCGCCATCCCTTGCTAAACCCCTCTTCCTGACGGAACATCAGGTCGAGTGGCCCTGCACCGCAAGCATCGTGTACAATAACAGGGCCGGCCACGAAAGACGTGGAATCGCAATTCACCGAGAAGAGGAGCACCCTCAGGAGACGCTGAAATGACCGCCAAAGATGTGATCAAGCATTCGCTCGAGTTGTGTCATTCCGTTCTGAAGTCATACCTCGCGGACCTTACCGACGACGATTTGCTGGTTCGACCCGTGCCCGGGGCAAACCACACGGCCTGGCAGCTCGGCCACCTGCTCATCTGCGAGAACGGGCTCACGGAGCTGGGCTACGTCATGCCCGCACTGCCGAAGGGCTTTGCGGAAGCGTATGCCAAGGAGACGGCCGGCTGCGACGACCCGGCCAGGTTCCACAAGAAATCGCAGTACCTCCAGTGGCTCGATGAGCAGCGCGCCGCGACCTTGGCCCACTTGGAAGCCCTGCCCGACACCGACCTCGACAAGCCCGGGCCCGAGGAGGCGCGGACCTATGCTCCGACGGTCGGGGCCATGTTCAACACGATCGGCATCCACGATATGATGCATGCGCCGCAGATTACCGTCGTGCGGCGCAAGCTCGGCAAACCGGCGCTCTTCTAACGGGGCAACAAAGGGGAACATCACCGCTCCTGAATCGGTGAAATCCCTTATTCTGGCTCCGTTTGCCGAGGAGCCTGCGGCAAGTGCGATGTACCATCGCCACACCCGTGGACTTCACCACCCGGCGTCCCGTGCGGTGTTGCCAAAGGGAAAGGGCTGCCAGTGGGCATGCTCAGACCATACCACCCATCTGTTTGGACTTTGTTTGCCTGCTGCGCGGCGGTAGTGGGCGCGCTTGCGTTCTGGATCGCAATCCCCCCGGCGATCTGGGGGGGGCATAAGTTCGAGGGCCTGGCTCAAACGATGGTCTTCGGGACGCTCGCGCTGGCTTCCATCCCGGTCGTGCTGGTGTTCGCAGCGATGGGAATGGTCCGCAGGGATCCTGTAGCATTCCTTCTGTTCATCATAGCGGCTGTCCTGGCGACCTATCTGGCCCCGTCTTTTGTTCGATCGAGGTTCTGATCGAGAGGGACGAGTGATCGCAAAGCAACAGATGCGGCAAGATGCAGGCGGATGGGCCCGCAGTCTCGTCAGGGGAATAAGGATGCTGCTTTCACTGCTCGGCCAGCTCAACCGGTTCGGCGCCGGGGCAGGAGATTGCCCGGTGCTCCAGCAGCGAGCCTTCCATGCGGTAGAGCTCAATCATCGCCTTGATGTTGGTGACGACGGCGCGGACCTCGGCAATCTGGCTGGACAACAGATCGCGCTGTGCGGCGGCAACGAGAATGGACGTGGACTTGCCGACGCGGAGCTTCTCGGTTTCGACCCGGAGCTTCTCCTCCTGCAGTCGGCGGGTGGCTTCGGTGGCGCGCACCTGTTCCTGGGAACGAGTCAGCTCGATGTAGGCCCCGCGAACGTCGACCTCGGCCAGTTGTGCGAGGTTGTCCAGTGACGCGAGGGCCTGTTCGTGAGAGAGCATGGCCCGCTGGTTCCTGGCCCTGGCCTCTCGATTGATGGGGGCGTATTCTCCGCTGATCCCCACCAGAACGTCGTAGTTGCCGCCACCGGTGTTGCTGACGGACTGCCCAAAGGAACTGGCATAGCCGGTCTTGCCGAAGGTGATGAACAGATCCATCCTGGGCAGCAAGCCGTTCCGGGTCGTGACCAGTTCGAGCTCATCGCGCTGCACGAGCAGGCGGGCCTGGTTCAGGTCGGGCCGCATGCGCATGGCCAGTTCGACATGCAGCTCGACGGGATCGGGCTCCGTCGCGACGCCCGTCGGCAGCGTCTGAAACACGATGTCCTCATGACCGGTCAGGCCCCCCGGCGGGTTGAGCAGTCGGGCCAGCGTGAGCCGCGTGGTATCGAGCGCACTGCGGGCGTTGATCAGATTCTCGCGCCGCAGCGCCACCTCAGCCTCGGCGGCGGCGAGTTCGGTTTCGGCGAGCTGGCCGACCCGAATCCGCTCCTTCGTTTCCTCGTATTGCTGCTCGGCCACCACCAGCGAGTTCTCGACGATCTCAATCTGCCGCTGGGCGAGGACGCAGTCCCAATAGGTCGCCTCCACCGCTGCTACCAGCTCCTGCGCGAAGCCCCGAAACTCATACTGTGATGAGAGCGTGTCCAGCCGCGCCTGTCGCAGACTGACTAGGTTCACATCCACGCCCGCCCCTCGCAGCAGCGCCTGCGTGGCGGTCAGCTCGGCACGCGAGGCCCAGTCATCATCCTCGCGAAAAGCCCCCTGCACGACATCGGTCTGGCCAAACAGCCTCAGGGTCGTACCGGTCGGAAGGAACTGCTCGACACCAAGCTGGGCGCCGAAACCATCGGTGATTTCAGACACCTTTTCTCCGTCAACGGACGGCAGGTTCCTCCGCTCGCGGCCGTAACTCACTCGGCCGGTCAGCAGCGGATCGAAGGCCGCCAGTTCCTGTTGCTCGACGGTTCGCCGGATCTGCGGATTTAGTTTCTCGGCGACCAGCGCCCGGTTGTTTTCCAGGGCCATCACGATGGCGCTGGTGATGGTCAATTGCATCGTCCCATCCGGCCGGGTGGTCAGCGCCATCGGAGTTGACGGCCGAGTGGCCACCGCACGCCTGGCCGGCCGGGTCGTGGCCGCCCGCCTCGCCTGCGGAGAGGCGGAAGCCGCGCCGATGTAGTCGGCAATGCTGGTCGTGTCCATCGAGGTGCAGGAGCTCAAGCACCCGCAGACCAGCGACGTCAGGCAGACAACAGCGCTTTTCGCCGAGACCCGCCATCCTTGCATGCGATTGATCTCACTCATATCGAAGTGCGTCCACCGGGTTGAGAAGCGCCGCCCGCCGGGCCGGATACCACCCGAAGAAAACCCCGACCGCGCCCGAAAACGAAAGGGCCAGGAATATGCTTGACAGCTGAACCGACACTGCGAAGGGCGTGACCGCCCCGATCACCTTGGATGCCGCAAGACCCAGCCCCACACCAAGCGCCCCGCCCAGGCCGCTGATGATCAGCGTCTCGATGAGAAACTGCAGCAGAATGCTCCGCTCCCTGGCCCCAATGGCCTTGCGGACGCCGATCTCGCGGGTGCGCTCCGTGACCGTCACGAGCATGATGTTCATGATGCCGATGCCGCCGACCAGCAACGAGACGCTGGCGATCCCGCCGAGCAGGTAGGTGAACGTCTGGCTAAACTGCGTAGCCATCTGAATGTAGTCAGCCTGGTTGCGGACGTAGAAATCGTCGTCGGTTCCCTCTTCCAGCCGATGGCGTTTGCGGAGCAGTTTTGTGATGGACTCCTGAACCGCGGTCAGGTCGCCCCCTTCAACCACCTGGACATCGATTTCACCCAAGCAGTCGACTCCAAGGAGCTGTTTCATGGCCGTGGTATACGGGACGATGGCCGTGTCGTCCGGGTTAAACCAGCCCTGGTCGCCCTTGCCCTTGGTCACGCCGATGACGGTGAAATTGACCCCCTTGATCTTGATCATCTCACCGAGCGGATCGTTGGGCCCGAACAGCTTCTCCACCGTCGCCGGGCCCAGAATGGCCACCCGGGCCATGAGTTCCGCCTCCAGCTCAGTGAATGCGTGGCCCTTCTCCACGACGAAATCGCGAATCGGCAGGTAGGTGGCCGAGGTACCCACCACGCGTACCGGTTGGTTCTGGTTGGCATATTTGACCTGTTGTGTACCGCTAACCGCGGGAGCGACCCTCAGCACGCCGGGAAGTTCGCAGATGGCCTCGGCGTCG
The DNA here is from genome assembly GCA_030372985.1 of Phycisphaerae bacterium. Lineage (GTDB taxonomy): Bacteria > Planctomycetota > Phycisphaerae > UBA1845 > PWPN01 > JAUCQB01. The sequence goes on along the minus strand of JAUCQB010000119.1, from coordinate 48,411 downwards.
CTGAGCACGAGGGTCTCGGCATGCCCGCTGGTGACCCCGCGGGACCCGGTGTGCCCGGGGGTGATGACCAGCAGGTTCGTCCCCATCGCCGAGATCCGCGAGAGCACCTGCTCGCGGGCCCCGTTGCCAATGGCCAGCATGGCAATCACCGCAGCCACCCCGATGATGATACCCAACATGGCCAGGAACGACCGAAGCTTGTTGGCCCAGAGGCTCTTGAGGCACAGCTTGACAATGATCCAGAACAGCATCTCGGGCGTTCTCAGTTCTGAGGAGGGTTTTCCACAATCCGCCCGTCGCGGATACAGACCTGCCGACGGCACCGCCTGGCGACCGCGGCATCGTGGGTAACGACCACAATGGTGCGGCCGCCGGCATTCAGCGACTCCAGCAGGGCCATAATCTCCTCGCCGGTCTTGGTATCCAGGTTGCCCGTGGGCTCATCGGCCAAAACCAGCGCGGGATCATTGATCAGCGCCCGGGCAACCGATACGCGCTGCCGCTGGCCGCCTGAAAGCTGGTTCGGGCTGTGGTTCATGCGATCGCCCAGGCCGACGGCTCTCAGCGTCTCGGCCGCTTTGTCCCGAGCATGGCTCTGGCCGGCATACAGCAACGGGAGCTCGACGTTCTCCAGCGCGCTGAGCCGCGGCAGCAGATTGAAGGTCTGGAACACGAAGCCGATGCGACGGTTGCGGATGTCCGCCAGGGCGTCTCTCCGCAGCAACGACACATCCTCACCCGCGAGAATGTATTGTCCGCTGTCCGGCTGATCGAGGCATCCGAGAATATGCATCAGGGTGCTCTTACCGCTCCCGGACGGGCCGGATATGGCGACCATTTCACCCGGAGCGACGGTCATGCTGACTCCGTCGAGCGCTCGAACCGTGGTATCGCCGACCAGATAGTGCTTCACCAGATGGCTCGCCTCGATGATCAACGCGGCCCCCTCCTCATCGGCGGCCCCATGAAGGGCGAACCCGTCGTCCGGCGACCACTCCACTGACTTTCGGGAGCGTCCGTCCGCAGAACCACCGTCTCCCCTTGGGACAAGCCGCTGAGAATCTCGGTTTTCTCGTTGTCGGTCAGCCCGGTCTCAACTTTTCGCTCTTCTTTGGTGGGCCCGTTCATCACCTCGATCCAGTGCTGGCGTTCCCTCCGGACCACCGCCTCGGCCGGCACCAGAAGGACGTCCTCCTTCCGGGCTGTGATAATCGCGACGTTCGCGGTCATCTCCGGCTTGAGCAGGGACTTGTCCTTGCCGATGACCTCGATCTTCACTTCGAACGTCACCACGTTATTGAGGTTCACACCCTGGGTCGCGATTCTTACGACCTGGCCTTCGAACTCCTTCCCGGGGAAGGCGTCGGCGGTGATCGTCGCCGGCTGGTCCACCTTGACCTGCCCGATATCGCTTTCATCGACTGAGGCCAGGACGAATATCCGGGACAGGTCGGACACCACCATCGCGGTGGTACCCCCGCCCACGTTGCTGATACCCGAGGAGATGATCTGGCCCATCTGGACGTCGCGTGCGGAGACCACGCCCGCGATGGGTGAGAGCACCTTCGTGTCTTTCACGCGCTTCTCCTGTATCTTCAACCTCAAGTCATCGGAAACGACCTCGGACTCGGCCAGCTTGACGTCCTGGACCTTGAGTTCCAGGGCTTCCTCACGGGTCTTGAGTTCTTCCAGCCGAATCTTCGCCAGTTCCAGCTCGACTTCCAGCTTGGCGGCGTTGGTGTCGGCGGTCTCGGCCTCTTCCGGGCTGGTCAGCTTCTTGGCCAGCAGTTCTTTCATTCGCTCGGCCTTGGCTCTCGCGTCTTTGGCGTTGGCCCCGGCGGATTTCAGGCTGGCGTGGGCCCTCATCCGCTCCGTCTCGAGCTCGCGCCGGGCGATTGCCAGGCTGGTCTGGGCCGTTTTCAGTCTGGCCTGCGAAGCGTCGAGCGTCGCCTTGGACTGCTGGAGCATGCGTTCTTCGTCGATCGGATCGATCTGGAGAAGCAACTCGTCCTTCTGGACCGAATCGCTCACATCGAAGGGGAGTTGAATGATCTCGCCGCTGGCCTTGCACTTGATCTGGACATCCAGATTGGGCACGACGCGGCCGGTGCTGGCCACGACGGTCTGAATGACACCCCGCTCGACTTTGGCGGTCTGGGCTTCAGCGGGCTTCTCCCTTGCCTTGGCAAAGCGCACGTAGCCAAACGACCCGCCGCCGATCAAGCCTAAAACCACTACCAGAAGAATGATTTTTCGTTTCATGTCGACCTGTCCGGTCCTGCAACCGGCGTAAGAAATCCCAGAGGAGGCCTCCGTGAGATCGCCCCGCTACGGCCACACGACCTCAGAACAGATGGTACCCCTGGAACACCATTATAACCGTGTGCTCATTTTGCGAATACTTCATCGGCCGGCCTGTGATGGGCTGTTCGCGGCGCGCAAAACGCCTCCAAGCTCGATCTCGATCACTGCCGGATCGCGGCCCTTGAACGAGGCAGCAGCTCCGACCGGAGGGTGAAGGGCCAGGATCGGTGCCCGATTGTGACCCCCACGCTCATCCGTGGGTTGCGCCATCCGTTGACACAGGACGGGAGATGCGAAGAACCGCACTTCAGCGACAAGCGGGCCACAGCGGCGGCACGCTTTCAGGGAGCACCTTCGCAGCCGGGACCACATCGCCGGGTTTCTTCACCTCAGAGCGTCCCGACCGGGAGCTTAATCAGACAGGCATTGAAAGGCCTTCATGCGCGGAGGCTCGCCTGGGGACATCTCCTCCACCTGGGCTTAACCGATCAAACCAGGGAAGACCATGCCGCCAGATCCAGCCAGCACATGCGGATGGCCCTTCAGGCCGGTCAGGGGTCCGAAAAACGCCCCATGCCAGGCACCGCAGTGTACCCGGTCCAGACACGGCCCGCAGGACCCGGGGCGCCAGGCCGGCCAGCGCGGGCAGAACCGGTCCTTGAAATGTATCAATAGGCAGGATATACTGCCCTATCTGTATCGATCTGCCCGCCCCGAAGCCCGGACCCCCCGGACCAGGGCGGCAGCAAGAGGTGATGCCATGATCGAGTACACCGTGAGGGTGATTCTCGAACTCAGGCCTGCCTGATCGACCGCCTGCGACCGCGGCCGACTCAGGCCGCCGGTCGGGATTCCCCCTTTTGACAGGAAACCAACGGAGCCCTCGGGAAGGCTCAACATTGACGTGGTGAAATGCCCGTCCGCCGCAGGGTATTCCGCCAGACCGGGGGTGAATAGTAAACCCCCACCGCGGCGGGGACGACAAGGCAAAGAACGTGACAGCAACGGATTGAAAGACAAGCAAGTATGTGTCGACTGGCCAGATTAAGGAATATCGGGATCTCCGCTCACATCGACTCGGGCAAGACGACCCTCAGCGAGCGAATCCTCTACTACTGCGGGCGCATCCACCGGATGGGCGACGTCAAGGACGGCACAGACGGGGCCACCATGGATCACATGGAGCTCGAGAAGGAGCGCGGCATCACCATCACCTCGGCGGCCACGACTGTCGAGTGGAACGACAAGACCATCAACCTGATCGACACGCCCGGGCACGTGGATTTCACGATCGAAGTCGAGCGGTCGCTGCGCGTGCTGGACGGGGCCATTCTGGTGCTCTGTGCCGTGGGCGGTGTGCAGTCGCAGTCGCTGACCGTCGACCGCCAGATGAAGCGGTACAACGTGCCGCGAATCGCTTTCATTAACAAGTGTGACCGCGTCGGGGCCGACCCCGCCCGGGTGATCAACGAGATCGAGGAGAAGCTCGGAGTTGAAGCGGTCGCCCTGCAGATCCCCATCGGACTCGAAGGCAACCATGTGGGCGTTGTCGACCTGGTCGCCATGAAGGCGGTTTACTTCGACGGCGAGAAGGGCGAGAAGGTTCGCATCGCTCCCATTCCCGCCGAACTGGTTGACGCCGCCGACCGTGCGCGCCAAGGCCTGCTCGATACGCTCTCACTCTACAGCGACGAGCTGATGGAGCTCATGCTCGAAGACAAGCCGATCGGTGAGGAACTGCTGCACCGAATTATCCGCGAGCGAACCATCGCCCGCGAAATCACGCCGGTCCTGCTCGGTTCGGCATTCAGGAACAAGGGCGTGCAACTTGTCCTCGACGCGGTCTGCCGGTACCTGCCCAGCCCGCTGGACCGGATGGCCTACGCCAAGGACAACGAGAACGAAGGGGCCGAGGTGGCCCTGACGGCCGACCCCGACTCTGCTCCGATCGGCATGGCGTTCAAGATCGTCGACGAACCCTTCGGCCAGCTCACGTACACCCGGATCTACCAGGGCACGATCGAGAAAGGCCGGACCTATCTCAACAGTCGCACGCAGCGCAAGCAGCGCATCGGGCGAATCCTTCGAATGCACGCCAACGACCGCGAGGACATCGACCGGGCGGTCGCCGGCGACATCGTGGCCCTCATGGGCGTCGACTGCAACTCGGGCGACACGCTCTGCGACCTGGAACACAATTGCTCACTCGAAAGCATCTTCGTGGCCGAGCCGGTCATCTCGCTGGCGGTCAACATCGCCAAGACCGCCGACCGCGACAAGCTCAGCAAGGCCCTCGGCCGATTCTGCCGCGAGGATCCGACCTTCCACGTGCGAACCGACGAGAAGACCGGCGAAACGCTGATTTCGGGCATGGGCGAGCTGCATCTGGACATCTACATCGAGCGTCTGCGCCGCGAGTACAAGCTCGATCTGCTGGTCGGCCGGCCGCAGGTCAGCTACCGCGAGGCCCCGACGCAGGAAGTCTCGTTCAACTATAAGCACCGCAAGCAGACCGGCGGCGCGGGCCAGTACGCCCACGTCATCGGCAAGCTGATCCCCCTGCCGGATAACGCCGAGAAGGATTACGAGTTCGAGAACGTCGTCAGTTGCGGACGGATTCCGACCGAGTTCATCCCGTCGTGCGACAAAGGCTTCCAGAGTGCCCGCGGCAAAGGACCGGTGGCCGGATACGAGATCGTGCGGGTGAAGATGCTGCTCGAAGACGGCAGCTATCACACCGTGGATTCCTCGGACATGGCCTTCCAGATTTGTGCCCGTGATGCGTTCATCGAGGCCTTCCGGGCGTCGCGGCCGGCCCTGCTCGAGCCGATTGTCAAGGTTGAGGTCGAGGTGCCGGGCGAGTTCCAGGGATCGGTGGTCGGCGATCTGTCCAGCCGAAGGGGCATCATCACCCACGTCGAGCCGCGGCAGAACGTGGCAGTGATCAACGCCGAGGTGCCGCTGGCCGAGATGTTCGGCTATTCGACGGACGTCCGCTCGGCCACGCAGGGCAAGGGGACGTTCACCATGGAGTTCTGCTGCTATCGGCAAGTGCCTCGCGAGATCCAGGAGGAGATCGTCCTGGCCCGCAAGAAGGCCGCCGCCGAGCAGCGATGATGGGATGGCCGCATGCTTCCCCCCTGCCAAGGGGGGATTGAGAGGGGTCGAGAACTGCGTAGAAGTTCGTAGGGCGTGCTCTGCACGCCGAAAATGTCGGGCAAAGCCCGACCTACCCAAAGAACGATTGCTTCCGTGTTACCAGCGTGAAGCATCACCGACGCCCGCGGTCAACCCCGCGGGCGTCTCTTTGTGCGGAGAATGATCCACTGGGTCGGGTGGCCCAGGTTCTTCTTGAACCTGGGCTCGCGATTCGAGTCCTCGGCAGGCAATCCCACCACAATGGCCCCGCATCGCACTTGCGGTTATAAACTACCCGACCTCGTTCAGAAGGAGCTCTCCCATGCAGTCGCGTTCGCGCAAAGCCGCATCGTTCCTCTTTGCACTGACGATGACCCAGGCCGCTCCGGCCGAGACGTGGAAGGTTGAAACCCTCGGCATCCCGGTCAACGCGGTCAATTACGAGAATACGGGCGGCGTCCTCTCAGCCGGGCCGGGGGGCGAGGGGAGGATGTTCTATACTTCGTACTACCGCAGCACCGGCGCGGAACTCGTCGGATACGACTTCCGTACAAACACCACCGTGCGGAAGAGACTCGGATCGAACGGCGGATACGGCATCGCGGTCGGTACGGACGGTTCGGTCTATGTCGGCGGCGTCAACCCGGGCGACCTCTATCGTTATGATCCTAAGACTGACGAACTGACTGCGACCACCGTCAAACAGTTCGGTGTCCAGTACATCTGGGATTGCGCCATCGGCAACGATGGAACCGTCTACTGTGCGGCCGGTTACCCAAAGACCAAGTTGGTGGCCTACGACCCGAAGATGAATCGGGCCCGCGATCTCGGCGAGATGGTCCCCGGCGAGCAGTATCTGAGGTCGTTGTGCGTTGACAAGCAGGGCAAGGTCTGGTGTGGCGTCGGGATGAAGGCTCATCTCGTGGTATACGACCCGGCAACCAGGACGAAGCAGGAGGTGCTGCCCAAGGAATACGCCAACAGCTCATCGGCCTACGACACCACGGCCGTCGGAGATTACGTCGCGACCAACGTCAATTTCGACGGCGTCCTGCTCATCTATGACTCGGCCACGATGAGACTCGTCCGCACCATCCCCAAACCAGCCAATCAGAAAGCCTGGATGATCTCCAGCGGGGGTCATGACCATATCGCCTACCTGTGGACGCTACCCAACATGGACGCGTGCCGCTGCGACTTGCGCGACGGCAAGCTGACCCTGCTGGTCGAGAACCTCGGGCAGGTGAAGATCGTCGAAGCCGACCGCTGGCTGCACACCGTGGACGATCAGTCGTATCTGGCGTACGACCTTCAGGAGAAGAAGATCGTCGCCCGGAAGGTGATTACCGAAGGTGGCGACGGCATGGACGTCTTCTCGCTGACCCGCGGCGCCGACGGCAACATCTACGGCAGCACCTACATCAACATGCACCTGTTTCGCTGCGATGCGGACACCGGGACGCTGACTGACCTGGGCAAGGCCCTGCGGTGGGCCGGCCAGGTGGACAGCATGAGCCTCGGCTCCGACGGTCGGATCTACATCGGGGCGTACACCGACGCGGTGGTGGCGATCTACGACCCGAAGCAGCCCTGGCAGCCCGGTCTCAAAGCCGACTCCAACCCGCGCGAGATCGGCCCGGTCGGCAAGGGCCAGTACCGCACGCGGGCGAACTGCCTCGGCCCGGACGGCCATGTCTATGTCGGAAGCATCCCTGCCTACCGCAGCGCCGAAACGGGTGCGTTCACCATCTGCGACCCGAAGACCGGAAAGATGGATGTCCGCACCGATTTTGTCAAAGGCGGCGCGGTTGATACTCTCGTGGCTGATGATCTGTACGTCTACGGCGCCGGTGGCGGTGAGTTCTTCGTCTATGACCCCAAGACTGACAAGAAGGTTTTTCGCGAGGAGCGGAAGGTAACCGCGCTGGCCGTGCTCAAGGGCAACAAGGTCGCCGTCTCAGGTAACGGCAAGATTGCAGTTTACGATCGACAACAGGGCAAGATCATCGACGAGAAGCCCAACCCGGCCGCCGATTTCACTCACATGGCCACCGGCCCTGACGGTCTGGTTTACGGCGTCAACCCCAAGCATGTTGCCCGAATCAGCACCGACGCCACGGTCGAGAACCTGACCGATGAGGGCGGCAAGTTCGCCGCCGTCGATAGTCAGGGCCGTGTCTACTTCGCCCGAGGGCCCAGGCTGCTCAGGTGCTCGCCGCCGTGAGCTGCGACCGCCCCCCCAAGTGGTGCCGAAGCCCCCGTCGCCACTTCGGCGGGCATGGTTGTGGTTCTCGCCGGCCCCAGATTCCCGCCTGGGGCCGGAGTGCGGAAAGGATTCCGCCAAAAGACGCGGCCCGGAATTCCGGCCCGAGCGATACAACGCTAACGCACGTGGCGCGGCCACGGCAAAGAGGATGGCCCGAAGAATATCGGATCAAACAATGATGGAGCCGAAATTCCAGACCATGACGAAAGGGATACGATGACAGCACTGGCGTTCAGTCTGATGGCGATGTCCGCCGCCGCCGCTGCGGGCGGGGCGAGCAAACCCGCCGAGGTGACCATCGCAAGCCCAGTCTATCACGAGACGTACCGGCCGCAGTTTCATTTCACAGCGGAGAAGAACTGGATCAATGACCCCAACGGCCTGGTCTACTACAAGGGCGAGTATCACCTGTTCTTCCAGCACAACCCCAAGGGAATCAACTGGGGCAACATGACATGGGGCCACGCGCTCAGCCCGGACCTGGTGCACTGGCAGCAGTTGCCGAACGCGATCGAGCCGGACGGGTTGGGCACGATCTTCTCAGGTTCGGCAGTCGTGGACTGGAACAACACGGCGGGCTTCCAGAGCGGTGACGAGAACGTCATCGTGGCTATCTACACGGCCGCGGGCGGTACGTCGCCGGAATCGCAGGGCCGGCCGTTCACCCAGTGTATTGCTTACAGCAACGACCGTGGCCGCTCGTTCACCAAGTATGACGGGAACCCCGTGCTCAAGCACATTGTCAAGGACAACCGCGACCCGAAGGTGATCTGGCACGGGCTGACGAAGCGATGGATCATGGCCCTGTTTCTTGACGGCGAGACGTTCGCACTGTTCTCGTCACCCAACTTGAAGGAATGGACACACCTGCATGATCTCAAACTTCCGGGCTGCGGTGAATGCCCGGACTTCTTCCCTCTGGCCGTCGAGGGGCAGCCCGGCAAGCTCAAATGGGTGTTCACGGCTGCAAACGGCAAGTACTTCGTCGGTGATTTCGACGGGCAGAAGTTCACACCGGAGGGCGATCTGCAACAGGTCGATTTCGGCAAGAACTACTATGCTGTTCAGACATACAGCGACATCCCGGAATCGGACGGCCGGCGAATCCAGATCGCCTGGATGAACGGCGGCAAGTATCCGGAGATGCCGTTCAATCAGCAGATGAGCTTCCCGTGCGAACTGAGACTGCGGAGACTCCCGGGGGGTATGCGAGTCTTCCGCACGCCGGTGAAGGAAATCGAGGCACTTCATGCCCGGACGCACAGATGGAGAGATGTGATCCTCAAGCCAGGCGACAACCCGCTGGCCGGTGTCGCCCGGGAGTTGTTCGATATCCGCGCGGAGTTCGAGCTGCGTGAGGCGACGGAAGTGGGCATCAAGGCCCATGGCGAGGCAATCACGTACTCGGCGAAGGACAAGCGCTTGAACTGCTTGGCAGCTTCGGCGCCGCTGGAGCCGGTGGACGGGAAGGTGAGGCTCCAGATCCTGGTGGATCGCACATCCATCGAAGTGTTCGGCAATGACGGGCGTGTTTCGCTGACCTCGTGCTTGGTGCCTCAGGGGCCGACGCGGCTGGAGTGCTTCGCCGCCGGAGGAACGGCCCGCATCGTCTCGCTCACGGCACACGAGCTCCGCTCGGCATGGCGATGAAGTGAACTGCAGGAGTCGCTCATCGCTGACTCAAATGAGGACACGTTCCCGGGATGGTCGCGCGCAGGCAGTGCCGGGGTCGCTGAATTGCGACGACACGACGCGTAGGACGCCAGGAAGTGAATGCCTTCGGGCGCGAGCCAGTCTCCTTTTTGTTTTTGCCGCCTGGGACGGACGCAGTCCTGACGATCAGACGGACACATTATCTGCCGGCCGGCTTCATCGCGTAGTCGGCCGGCTTGAGGCCCTTCTTGTGACCTGCGAAGCCGAACGGCGACGGCCTGTATTCGCCGACGATCTCGACATTGGCTCTGGGCGGGATCTTGTCTTCCATGCCCAGGCACCAGTAGGCGGCGTTGACCAGCAGGCGGCGCAGGCCCTCGCTCTCCAGATCGGTTGCGGCTCCCATCGTGGTCGTGAACACACGGCCGGCCTTATCCTTGGCACCTTGGTAGGTCCTGGTCCAGGCGACGGGCATCATCGGATCGTTCTTTCTGTCTGAAACCGGCTTGTCGGTCGGCTTCATGCCCTCCAGAACCTGGCCCAGGATCAGGGGTTTGCTGTCGCCGGGCAGCGGCAGACGCACGGTGTAAACGTCGGTGGGCCCCCAGATGTCCTCGCAGCCGCGGACGATCGGGTGATCCTTCATCCCTGGCGCGACGACACCACGAGAACTCTGCTTGCCGTGATGACCGTGGTGACTGATCCACGTTTCGCCGAGAATGCGGCGACCGAATCCGTCCGTCCAGCCCTCCACCTTGCTGTCGAAGCTGTACCGCTCGTAGGTCTTGCCCTTGGCGATCTTGAAAGCATGCGTTGCCGTCCGCATTCCGATAATCGGCTTGCCCGATGCGACGTACTCATCGATGTACTTCATCTGCTCGTCAGGCAAGTCGCGAAAACGCGTGGCGATGATCATCAGGTCGGCCTTTTCGAGCGCCTCAAGGCCTGGAATGTTGTCCGGAACCGTAGGATCGATCGCCCCGCTTTTCGGATCCACCGCGAAGAGCACCGTGCATTTGAAGCCGTGATGCCTGGCAAGGATCTTGCCGAGCTGCGTGAGCGCCTCCTCCGAGCGATACTCCTCATCGCCGGAAATGAGAACGACGTGCTTGCCCTTGCCCGGACCATCAAAACCTTCGCAGGTGACCCATAGGCCACCTTGTCGAACGGCCGTGGCGTCTGCCGCCATGGCCGAGCTGATTGATGTGACCGCCACGGTGATCGCGACAACCGTCCAGATCGAGCCTCGACTCATGGCCACGTTCTCCTTTCACGCCCGGAGGTCCTCGCCAAGAACGAGCGCATCGCTGTACCGCCCCTTGCGGTGCGGATGTTGGCAAGTATAGGCAGGTGGCGAATCCCTGTCGAACCGACCGCTCTCCCGCGGGCGTTGCCGTCGGCTGCTGTCATTTCAAGCCTTCAGCCTGGATGCGTCGGGCGCAAGATGCTCGCGCACCGGCCTCTCTTTCACGAATGCACCCTCGGGCTGGCAATCTATTCACTGCTGCTTGCCTCGCGGTCTTCCGGATGTTAATTTGTCTGAAGCTCGATCGGGCTTGTCTGGAAGCACGGCGATGCCAGGACAGGCACGCCCGACAAACGACCCGCTCGCCGAAGTGGCGGAATTGGCAGACGCGCCGGATTCAAAATCCGGTGCCCGCAAGGGCATGAGGGTTCGACTCCCTCCTTCGGCAGTAGCACATAACCTTATGAACGACAAGCCCTTACAGAATTGAACGCGTTTGCCTGTTTCGACGCCCAGAGGCCCTTCATTCGTGTAACGCGGCGGGCAACACGCGCCGTGTGGAACCGCCCGCCGCCATATCATCTGGCGCTTCCGCTCCGTCCACCACGACGCGGTCGACACCGACCCACGGCTGGTTCAAGAACCTCATTACCCTTCTGGTCGCGATTCAACCTGAAGCGTCGAGATCGACTCCGACCACGCGGCGATCCTGCCGCTTGAGCTCTGATCTGTTTCTCGGCTTTGCAGCAGGCCGCGCTTCGACTGACGCCGGCCGAACGTGACTGCTGTCGAGGCAACGCCGAATGTGTTATCATTGCCTGAGGGTAAGTCACAACATCTTAGCCAAGGAGAACTCGGACTGATGGCCACCAATGCCCAACCCGACCGGGATGCGCTTGAAGCTTCCTCGGCATCCGATGCCGGCTATCAAGGCCCGGAACAGGCGCCGCCTCAATCCAAGCGCCGACGCCGGCGATGGTGGATCCGGGTGCCGCTGTGCCTCCTGGTTCTTCTGATCGTGCTGATTGCCCTGGCTCCCTATCTGGTGTCAACCGCAACCGGCTCCAGGCTGATCCTCTCCCAGGTCAACGGTCAGATCCAAGGCCGCGTCGGCGTCGAAAAGCTCTCTTTGTCGTGGCGCGGACCGACGAAACTCACCGGGCTGACCGTGGCAGATCCAGCCGGCAAGGAGGTTCTCACCATCGGGCACATCGCCTGGCCCGGCGGCGTGTGGACCGCATTGCGATCCTGGCAGCGGCTCGGAGAAATCAGCATCAATTCACCACGAGCCGTGCTGTACATCGATGAGCATCATCAGATCTCCCTGGTGCAGGCTTTCAGCCTTCGCAGGCCCGCTGTGAGCACCGGGGCGGTTGTTCTTCCGTCGCTATCCGGGCGCGTGATCCTCAACAAGGGCTCAGTCCGCCTGGTCCAGGCCGATGGGCGGACGTACGACGTGCCCCAGCTGGACGCACAGTGCGACGTGGATGCCATGCGAGACCTGAAGGGAACGGTACACGCGACGCTCGCCGATACCTCACCCCTGGCCGTCGATGCAACTGTCCAGCAACTCACGACGAAGGGTCAACTGGACGTGTCTCAAGCGTCGGGACAGATCAGAGTCGCCACCGGCGGCGATGTGGATATTGCCGGTCTCACCCAATTCGTCATGGACCAGGTCAGCGCAGCCGGGAAGGCAAACTTGGACGCCAAGCTGACCTTCAAACCAGGCGAGACGCTGGTTGACCTCAAGTCGCGTGCGACCGGCATTCAGATGGCCGGGGCCGAGGTGACCCAGGTCAATCCGACCGATCTGGCGATCGAAGGTCGGGCCCGCATGGTGTCCAGCACGATATCCGCGGATGTCTCGTTGACCGGGCAAGCAGGCAGGGCCCAGGTCCGCATGGCGTACACACCGTCCGATCGACCTGTCCAGGTTTCTACGCAGCAACTGTTGTCCGCCGTGCTGACAGGCAACGAGATCGCGACGCCGGACTTGACTGTCGACGCCAGCGCCAACGTGAATCTTGCCACGCTGGCACAGGCGGTACCGGGGCTGCTTCACATCCGGCCCGGGGCGCAGATCACCGGCGGGCAGCTCGAGATCGAGAATCTGAGCATTCGCGGCGGCGCCCAACCGACCCTGAAAGGATCGCTCCGGCTGACGGAACTGACGGCCGTCGACAACGGACGAACAACCCGCTGGGAGCCGATCGTCGCCGAATGGGACGTGTTGCTGGAGGCAAACCGGGGCCTCAAGATCCACCGAACCGAGGTCGAATCGGCGTTCGCGCGGGTCGTCGCCAGCGGCACCGCCTCGGAACTGCATGCCGATCTCACCGCGGATCTCGCGAAACTGAACCAGCAGCTCGGCCAGGTTGTGGACATTGGCCTGCAGACGCCGGCCGGGAAGATCACCGGAACGCTCGGCGTCAAACGAGCCGGCGACGACCGCATTGACATGACATGCGACCTGGTCGCCAGCGACCTGCGCTATCAGACGCAAAAGGGCAGCCTGGAGGCCGCCAAGGCAGCGTTGAAGCAGACGGGATATCTGGAACTCGCGAGCGGAAGGGTCACGAAGATCGTGGCCTCCAGCTTCACCGTGGATGTCGACGGCCAGATCGTCGCCTCCGGTTCCGGATGGTTCGATCTCCAGCACGGCACCTACGCCGCCGACGCGGATGTGAAGAACGCCGACCTGGCTTACCTCGGTTCCAAGACGGCCGGGTTCGGCGTTAAGGGCCTCGATCGCTATGCGGGAACGGCGGTTGTTCAAGCCAAGATCGATCGGGCCTCCGCCGAAGGGCCAATGGTATCAAGCGGGCAGGCCACGTTGCGCAATGTCACCCTGGACGGCGAGCCGCTCGCAAAGCAGGACACGGTGCTCGGCTGGTCGGACGTGCGCTGGTCACCGGAACTTGGCACGTTGGGCGTCGACACCGCGGAGCTCAGCAGCGATGTGGCACACGCGACCGCCAGACAAGTCCTGCTGAAGACTCGTGAGGGCCTCACCCTGGACGGCAAGTTCGAGGCAACCGCAGATCTGGCCCAATGCCTCGCGACGGTCGGCCGCATTGGCCAATGGAAGACGCCGCCGCAAGTCGCCGGCCGGATGACGCTCACCGGCACCTGCGCCTCGGCCGCGGGCAACATGATCGCGACAGGCAATGGTCGCATTGATTCCTTCGAGATCGGCACCGGCCGGCAGGTTGTTCACGAAGACCGGGTCGAGTTTGTGTACGACGCGGCCATCAACACGCGAGAGGAGAACGTCGCGATCAAGCAGTTCGAGCTTGCCTCAAAACTCTTGTCGGCCAAGATGACGGGCACCATCGATCACTATGCCACCGTTCGCGTTCTGGATCTGTCGGGCTCCTATGAGGGATCCTGGGACTCCATCACCGCACTGATCCACGAATTGGCCCCGGCAACCCGCGACACCCTGTCTTTTGCCGGCACCACCGCGGGTGCGTTCACCGTGAAGGGCCCGGCACATCAACCGGAGATCCGCCCGGTGTATCGCGGCGTTGCCACCGGGCTGGATATCAGCTGGACTTCGGTCAAGGCATATGGAGTCGCCCTGGGCAGTGCGAAGCTTTCGCCCACCCTGCGCGACGGAGAACTCACGATCCCGGTGACGGCCATCCCGGCGAGTCTCGGGCAGGTGCACCTCGGCGGCGTCATTGACCTTCGCACGCCGGACCCGACCTTCCGCCTGCCCGGCAAAGTCCTCGTGGTGGAAGGAGCCCAAATCACCCCGGAGGTCGGCCGGCACGTTCTCAGCAGGATCAATCCCATTTTCGCCTTCATGACCCGCGCCGAGGGCACGCTCTCACTCGCAACCGAAGACATCGTTCTGCCGCTGAGCGATCAGATCAGACAAAGCGGCAGCGGCAAGGGCCGACTGGACCTGAAGAACTTCAAGGTGCAGTTCGGTGGGCCGATGGCCCTGCTGATCGAATTGGGGGCGATGGATAAGCAGGAGACGCTTGCGGTGACGATGGACGGTGTGGACTTCACCTTGAGGGACGGCCGAATCTGGTACGACAACCTCACGATGGTGTTTCCGGAAAACTTCGACCTGAAGTTTTCCGGCTCGGTTGGGCTTGACGAAACGGTTGATCTGACCGTCTCCGTACCTGTAAGGGCCGCCCTTCTCGATAAGTTCGGGGTCCGCGGGCCGGTGACCGAATACGCACGCCTGCTGGAAGGAGCTCGCGTGGCAGTCCCGATGACCGGCAATCGGCTGCTGCCGAAAGTGGACCTGAGCCGCGTGGATATGAAGCCACTGGTCGAACGCGCGATGCGGGCAGCCGTAACAAAGGAAGCGCCCGGCATCCTAGACACGCTCCGAAAGCCAAAGCAGGAACCGACGGACGGAACGCCGACCAAGCAGCCACCGTCCACGCAACCGCCGGCCAAGCCGCTCGAGGATGCAACAAAGAGGCTGCTCGACGACCTCCTGAAAGACCGAAAAAAGAGCGACAGGCCTGCGCCGAAGAAACGGTAACGGCGGCCATGGCCGACGCCGGTGCGATCAGATCATCTCCCCGGTCGTGAATGCAAATCGCGGTAAGATTCTCCGCCGGAGCTGCGTATCGGGCCGGGGTGCACGGATCGATCCTTTCTTCACATTCACGATCTGTTCCGCCGCCGGCAGTCACCACGCGTTGCTCGGCTCGACGTACACTCAGACCATCGTTTTGTGAAAACGCCTCGTTGCCAGCCATAAAGTGGCAAGGCCCATGACCGTCAGCGCGAGCATCTGTGGCCACAGGATGCCGGGCCCCACGCCCTTCAGAAAGATGCCTCGGACGATCACCAGGAAGTACCGAAGCGGATTGAGGTACGTCAGCCACTGTACGACCTCGGGCATGTTGGCGATCGGGAACATGAAACCGGACAGGAGCACGGCGGGCAAATAGAAGAAAAAAACGGTCATCATGGCCTGCTGTTGGGTCTGACTCACGGTCGATATCAGAAGGCCTACGCCCAACGTCGTCATCAGATACAACGTGGTCGCCAGGAACAGCAGCAACAGATTGCCCCGAATCGGAACGTCGAACCAAAACACGCCGACCAGAGTGATGCCGATCACGTCGGCAAAGCCGATCAGGGCGAACGGCACGGTCTTGCCGAGGATGAACTCGTAGGGGGCAATGGGCGAGACCATGATCTGCTCCATGGTGCCGATCTCCTTCTCCCGCACGATGGCCATGCTGGTCAGCATGAGGGTCACGAGCAGGACGATGACGGCGATCACTCCGGGCACGTAGAAGTTGCGGCTCTCGAGGTTCTCGTTGAACCAGGCACGCGTAGCCAGGGTAACCTGCGCGGGCGTCTGCGGAAGACCCCTCAGCCGGGCGTAGCGGGTGAGCAGGACCTTTTCAGAAAAACGGCCGACGATTTCAGCGCCGTAATCGAGCACGATACGGGCCGTGTTGGAGTCGGTGCCGTCGACGATCACCTGCAGGTCGGCCGTGCGCCCGGCCCGGAGATCGTCCTCGAACCCCTTGTTCATCCGCAGCACAGCGCTCGCCGTGCCCCGATCGACCAGATCGCGGGCCTCGTTTTCGTCATCGACGTACTTGACAACGTCGAAATAACCCGATTGGACGAAACGGGCAATGAGTTCCCGGCTCGCAACGCTGTTGTCCAGATCGTAGACCGCCGTCGCAACGTGCTTGACGTCGGTCGTCACCGCGTAGCCGAACACCAGCACCTGGATGACCGGCATCAAAAAGATGATGCCCTTCATCTTCGGGTCACGAAAGACCTGGATGAACTCCTTGACCAGCATCTGCCGAATGCGTTCGAACATGGCTAGACCAGCTTCTTCTTGAACATCGCGTTTGCCAGTGCCACCATCCCGACGCCGAAGCCGGTCAGGAGTGCAGCCTCGACGGCGAGGATCTCCAACCCGACACCCTTCAGATAAATGCCCTTCAGCAGACTCACAAAGTACCTGGCGGGGATCAGATAGGTGGCTGCCTGGATGGGCCGGGGCATATTGCTGATCGCATACATGAACCCCGACAGAAGAAACGACGGCAGGAAGGTCAGCACCATGGCCAGCTGGCTCACCAGAAGCTGGCTCTTGGTCAGAATGCTGATCACCATTCCCAGCGACATCGCCCCCGCCAGGAAAACCGCCGCCGTGCCGAAGAGCAGTGCCACGCTCCCGCGCAGCGGCACCTCGAACAGGAACTCGCCCATCAGAACGGCCAGCAGCACGTCAAACATGCCGATTACGAAGTACGGAAGGAGCTTGCCGAGTATGAGTTCACGCCCCTTCACCGGCGTCGAGATCAACTGCTCCATCGTGCCCCGCTCCCATTCCCGGGCCACGGTCAGTGAGGTCAGAAGAGCCGCGATGGCCATCATGATCACGGCGATCAGCCCCGGGATGATGTAGTTCCTGGACTCCATGTCCGGGTTGGACCATGTCCTCGGCCGAACATCCACCGGCGCATGAAGGGCGCGCCCGCCTGTTCGCCGGATTTCACGCACCGCCAGTTCCTGCGACCAGGTAAGGGCAATCGCTTCGGCATAGCCCATCGCGATGGTCGCGGTATTCGAGTCACTCCCGTCCGTGATCAACTGGACGGCAACAGGACGCCCGGACTCGATGTGCGCGGCGAAACCTCGAGGGATAACAAGAGCCATCATCGCCTCGCCGGAGTCGATCGCGCGCTCCACTTCGGGGTAGCTGCGAGCGTGATTCCGGATCGAGAAGTAACGGGATCCCCGGAAACGACTGACAAACTCGCGGCTTGCGTGCGACTCGCTCTGGTCCCACACGACCATGGGTACGTGGTCCACGTCGAGCGTCAGGGCGTAACCAAACAGCAGGAGAAGCAGCATCGGGATGGCGACGGCCATGCCCAGGCTGCGGAGGTCGCGCAGCACGTGAATGAATTCCTTGCGGGCAACGGCCCACACGCGCAACGGGTTCATCGCCGCACCTCCCGCTGAGGCTGTTCGAGGCGGTCCCGGGCCTCGATCAGGGAGACAAAGACGTCTTCCAACGAGGGAGCAATCTGCTCGACTTGCACGGCCTGGTAGCCCCGCTCCACGAGGCGGCTCCGGACGCCGACGGCCGCCGATGCCCCGTCTTCAACCACGGCGTGCAGGCCCCTGCCAAACAAAGCGACCTCCTTTACCCCGGCGACCTGCTCGATCTCGGGCATCGCATCCTGGGGATGTTCGCACAGCACACTGAGAACATCCTCGCGCATCAGCTCGGTCTTGAGGGCCCCCGGCGTTCCGAGGGCAATCAACTCGCCGCGGTAGATCAGTCCCAGTCGGTCGCAGTATTCCGCCTCATCCATGTAGTGCGTCGTCACAAAAACCGTGACGCCCCTGCCCGACAGCTCGTAGATCAGATCCCAGAACTGCCGACGGCTGAGGGGATCCACACCCGAGGTCGGCTCGTCGAGAAAAACGATGGGCGGCTCGTGCAGGATCGCGCAGCCCAGCGCCAGCCGCTGCTTCCAGCCGCCCGAGAGTATTCCCGTCCGCAGCCGCCGATGCTCGTGGAGCCCGGCCATCTCAATGACCCATTCCTTGCGCTCGCGCTTCTTGTCCGGGGGGATGCGGTAAATACCGCTGTAGAAGTCGATGTTCTCCTCGACGGTCAAATCCTCGTACAGCGAGAACTTCTGGCTCATGTAGCCGATGTGGGACTTGATCTGCTCGGTCTGATCACGTATGTCGAATCCGGCGACCGTTCCCGTGCCTGCCGTGGGCGCAAGAATGCCGCAGAGCATCCGGATGGTCGTGGACTTGCCCGCCCCGTTGGGCCCGAGGAATCCAAAGATCTCGCCTTTCATGACGTCAAAGCTGACATGATTGACGGCGACGAAGCTGCCGAAGCGCCTCTCGAGGTCCCTGACGGCGACCGCCTTGTCCGTGTCACGGGCATCCATCAATCACTCCTTCAAGGGGTTGGACAGGACCGACACGAACACATCCTCCAACGTCGGTTCGATCGTCCCGACACCGGCAACTTCAAGGCCGCCTGCGTCGAGAATCTGTCTGGCTCGCATCGCCGCTGCCTCCGGTTCGCGAGTGACGATGTGAACGCGGTCCCCAAAAAGACCTACTGAATCGGCCTCCAACCTCTCCCGCAGGAGGGTTGTGGCCTTGCGCGCCTGGTGTGAACGAACCTCAACAATGGTCCCCCGCATCAGCCGCTTCACGTCGCCCGGCGTTCCCATGGCCAGCAGCGTGCCGGCATGCATCAGGGCCAGCCGGTTGCACCGCTCCGCCTCGTCCAGATAGGCCGTCGAAACGAAGATCGTGACCTTCTCGCGCAGGAGCTGATACAGGATCCGCCAGAAGTCGCGACGCGATACGGGGTCCACGCCGTTGGTCGGCTCGTCGAGGAAGAGCACCTTCGGCGTGTGGATCAGCGCGCAGACCAGGCCGAGCTTCTGCTTCATCCCGCCCGAAAGGTTGCCGGCCAGGCGCTTCTTGAACGGCAGCAAGTTGCTGAAAGCGAGGAGCCGGTCGATTCTCTCGTCTCGCCGCCTTCTCGGCACGCCATAGATGTCGGCGTAGAAATGAACGTTCTCCAGCACGGTGAGATCGGTATACAGGCCGAACCGCTGGCTCATGTATCCGATCTGTTCCTTAATCGCCTCCGCCTCGTGAACGACGTGATGACCCGCCACCCAGGCATCGCCGGATGTGGGCGCCATGATCGAGGTCAGGAGCCGCATCGCCGTGGTCTTGCCGGCCCCGTCGGGCCCCACGAGACCGAAGATCTCTCCCCGGGCGACGGTCAACGTGAGGTTGTTCACTGCAGTCAGAGAACCGAAGGTCTTGGTCAGGTCCTTCGCGACGATGGCGTCCATCATCCACCATCCTGAACGAGGAGAATGGCCCCGTCGGCGGGCATCCCGGGCTTCAGCTCCATGCCGGGATTGGGAATGTCCACTTTGATGCGATAGACCAGCTTGATGCGTTCCTTGGCGGTCTGAACGGTCTTGGGCGTGAACTCCGCTTCGGACGCGATGAACGAAACGCGCCCATCATACAACTTGCCGGGATACGTATCCGTGGTAACCTGAACCTTCAGGCCGACCTTCACGCGCCCCAGATCCGTCTCGTTGATATACGCGCGGAGCCAGACATTCTCCAGGTCTCCGATGGTGACGACCGGCGTCCCGGGAGCCACGTATTCGCCCGGTTCCACGTTC
The DNA here is from genome assembly GCA_030372985.1 of Phycisphaerae bacterium. Lineage (GTDB taxonomy): Bacteria > Planctomycetota > Phycisphaerae > UBA1845 > PWPN01 > JAUCQB01. The sequence continues at coordinate 28,598 of JAUCQB010000119.1, read as the reverse complement.
TCGGACAGTACGACGCCGGAAATGGGGGCGGTCAACTTCGCGTAGCCGAGGCGCGTCTCCGCCAGTTGAAGCGATGCCTTCGCCAGCTCGACGCGGGCCCGGGCCTGGGCGATCGTCTCCCTGCGGGGGCCGTTTTTGACAAGCTTGTAGTTTTCTTCCGACTTGGCCAGATCAGCCCGCGCCTGCTCGATCTGCTCCTGGCGAGGTCCGGCCTTGACCAGCTTGAGTTGCTCCGATGCTTCGCGGAAGCGAGCCTGAGCGGCTTCATAGCGAGCCCTCCAGGTGTCGAACTCCTGCTGGGCCGCCACCTGCTGCTCGCGCAGCCTCTTGAGACGTTCGTAGTTGCTCCGGGCGTCCTCAAGATCCGCCCTTGTTCGTTCGAGAGTGGCCTCCGCCGTGGAGATCTCCTCGGGTCGCGAGCCCGCCTCCAGCTCGGCCAGATGCGCCCGCGTCTTGTCCGCCGCAGCCTTTGCCTGGGCAATTTCCTCCGCACGCGAGCCGGCCTCCAGTTCCGCCAAGGCCGCCTCTGCCACCCCAAGTTCCGCCCGCCGCATGGCCACTTCGCTGACCAGGTCAGAACTGTCGAGAATGGCCACGACATCGCCCCGCCGACTGAGTTCTCCCTCCGATACAAGCCGCTCCTCGACGCGTCCGGCGATCCTGAAGCTCACCTCCGCATCGGTCACCTCGATGTTGCCGGATACGCGGATAACGTTCGGGTCGTCATGCGACCTGTTGCTCAGGTATCCATAACCGAGCGCCGCGGCCGCTGCGGCCGCCAATACCGCCATCAACAGCCGTTTTTTTGTCATGGTTGCGTCCGATGTGAAGAGTCATTCACATCTCTTGCCCGGAGGTGCCGGCGAGCGGCAGCACGGCCTCATCCCGGGCTGGCCGGTTCTCAGGGGCCTACTCGTGGCGGCAACAACCGGAATGACCCGATTCCGCGGGAACCGTCACCTGCCATCGTGAACAGAGTTCATCGGCCAGTGCGTGGAGTCGCTCATGCGCTCCCTCACCCATCTCTTCGCGTTCCATCTGTTCAAACGCCCGAACGAGTGCTTCCTGGTCCGCTGCGGTAAGCGCCCTGTCCGCCGCGGGAAACAGACAATTGTCTTCCTTCCCGATATGCTCCGTCAACAGGCGAACGTATTGTCGCGCCTCCCGGCAGAATCGCGTTTTCGCCTCGGCGTCATCCTTCTCGGCCGCCGAGAGGTTCTCATCCATCGCCCGAAGGTGAGCTCGACCCTGTTCGTGCTCAGCCAGCAGGATGTCGATATTGCCCGGCAGGCAAGTGACGCCCCGGCGACGGGCGACCGGAAAAAATCGAGCCTCCTCTTTTCCGTGGTGACACCGATCAGCAAATTCACCAAGGAATGCGATCATCTTCCGGATGGAGTCGCCGTCCAGCGTGCCGTCCTTCTCGGCCCTGTCAGTCGCCGCGGTCAGGCACTGCAGGACGCGTTGGATCACCCGGTGCTCTTCTCGCATGATGTCAGTCGCCTTCATGACGTTCTCCTTCTGTTTCGCCGAACCGGCCCGGCCTGCCCCTTCGATGGGCCGGACGGCCTCTTCAAGGATCTCCCACGCCCGCTCGGCGTGCCTCGCCACATCAAAATCGCCGTCGCTCAGGTCCCACAGCAACGCGGCAGGTTGAATGACCCCCAGAAACATCATGGCCACGACCTCCGCCGGGAAATCTGAGCGGATTTCGCCATTCTGTTGACCTTCACGTACGATCTTGGCAACCTGACCGAGATACTCCCTGATGGTCCCGCACATACGAGCCTTCCGGCCGGAATCGCCGTTATGCAATTCCTGTGAAAAGACGATTCGTGGTATGCCCTCGTTCTCCCGCAGCAGTCGGACATGACGAACCAGCAAACCGCGGAGGCGATCCAACGCCTCGCCGCTCTCGTTGCACACGGCCGCAACGTTGGCCAGCAGGCGATCACGAATCAGATCGAGAACCGCATCGAGTACCTCATCCTTGCTGCCGTAGTGCCGGTAGATCGCGGAGGGAACCACACCGATCCGCCGTGCGACCCGGGCGACACTGAGTCCTTTCATGCCTCGGCAGGCCACCACACCTAAGGCCGCCTCCGCAATCTGCTCCTGCCGGACTTGCGTATCCAACTTCTGGGCTCTCATCGGCACCTCGTTGTGAATGTCCATTCACAATATAGGCCTCCACCGACGCCTTGGCCACAACGGCATTCAACCCGATCGCCGTTTGTTCTAGTTTATTGATTATCAATAGGTTACGTTCACTAGTCGAACGGAATTGCTGCGTTTGGGAAACCGCCCACCGCGAGGGACGGCAGAACTGCAAGCATATCGCCGGCCCCGACCTCAGCACTACCTCTCAGGCAGAGCACGCGCTACCGATTGATCGTCAGCATGGTCAGGGCGGCCAGGTTTCCCGTGCGGGCTGGCCCTGTGACCCGAGAGAGGAGCGACTCTTGGCGATCCCTGCCTCTGCTCACCGGATCGCAGTCTCATCCTCGATTTCAATCACCTCGCCGGTTCCAGCGTCCACTTCAATCTCGAGGAACCTGCCCAGACCCATCAACGCCGTCTCGTAGGTCGGCCGATTGTCGTCCATTTCCAGTTCGATCTCATAGACCTGCCCTTCGACCTCCGTCGTTGACCGGCTCAATGCTTCAGAGAAGGTGAGGCGAGCCTCTGCGCGAGCAGCGACGGCGTTGTCCTGGTCTACCATCCACACGACTTCTCGCGCCTTATCCACGGTCTCCAGGGTTGTATCCAATTTGACTTCGCAAACCCTGCCTTCCTGCAGAAATGTCACGACATAAACCGCGGTGCCGCGCTCGGTCGCCAGCCTCAGTTTGAGCAGCTTGTCCTCGCCGAACCTGGCCGCAACCTGCCGAAGCACCTCCGGAAACGGTGTCGTCACCTGCTCCAGAGCACGCTTCGCCTCGGCCTGCTCGTGGGACACTTCGGCCTTTGCGAGGCTTTCGACCAGCAGCGTGGGGACAAGCACGGGGATTTCGAAAAGCAGCGACAGGTCCACCTCCGGTTGAGTGCGGACCGTCGAAGGATCCAGCGGCGCCCCGCCGATGCCATATCGCGCCCGCAAGGCCTCCGGTTCTCGAAGGCTGCCGCCGTGCTCCTCGAAAAAGGCCTCAATCGCTCCCCAGTCCTTCAGGACCACCGCTCGTTCGTGGTACGTGACGCTGGGGCGGGGATTCACAACAAAAGCCAGCATCCCATTGGCCACGTATGCTTCCACGTCGGTGTGCCGGTCTCCAATGCCGATCAAGATGTTGGGTGAGATGCGCCGCAGCGCAGCGATCGTCCGCTTCTTGAAAGCACCCGGCCAATACACGTCCAGCATTCGAGCAGTGGTCAACACGATGCCAGGTGGAAAGCCTTTGTCTCTGAGCCACTTGCGGGTGTGGCCGGTAAGCCACTGCGGGCGAGCCGTCAGGTAGGTCACGTCGAAGTGCCGGTTGAGCCTGCCGAGCACATCCCGAGCATGCTCGTGAGGCCGCGAGTCGTCCGTCCCCCTGCCGAACAGCAGGCTCGGGTAGTCGGTCATGGAGATGGTCTCGTCAACGTCTACGATGAGACCCACACGACCCTGGCCGGCTTGTTCGGTCTGGGCGACGGAAGACGGTGCGGAATGGGCTACCTGTGCTCTCCGCTCGAGGGGCGAATGGCATCCGACAAGGAAGCCGGAGGTCAAGAATACAAGAAGAGCACAGGTCAACACGGCGGCACGAATACGCATGGCTCACTCCGGTATCGTCAGCCGCTGTATTTTCGATCAACTGCGTCGTATCGGCAATCGGTCACTCCGCCGGAGCCAAGGGCGAGTAAGCTGCGTACTGTTGATCTGGGCCCTTCATCACGTGGAAGCGCCTACGGCATCGCTGATCGTCCTGCTTGAGACCGACCTCAACGCACTGTCGACCTGGCTGATCGTGGGCGAGCCGGTGCCGACCGCCACATGGTCCGGAGGCCCCTTCATCATCGCCGGCGTGGTCAGCCGGTTGATTCCCGCCCTTACCAGCGGATCGCGGCAGTCGAGGCTACAACCTTTCCCGTTGAGCCGCAGGCCCACGGCTTTGCCACGCCCTTGTGGCCAACTTCGGCCCCGCGGGCGAACCACCCGCCCCCGCGCGATGCGAGAAGGCGCTGGATGTCGCGTCACTCGATGCGTCTTTGATTATCCATTGAAATACAAATAAGCGGCGAGAATCACGCACAGGACCAACGCCGTGCTGGCGATATCGCGCCAATTGTAGCTGCGCCGGGTCTCGAGGCGGTCGCCCTCGGTGATCGTCCCGTAGGTGAGGCCGCGAATACGCTCATAATCCGGCGCGCGCGTGGCGTAGCTGACCAGCGTCATAACCAACGCGCTGACCACGAAGATGATCACGCTGTAGTACTGGAAATTCATCTTGTTGACGATCCAGAAGAGTGAACCGCTCGGATAACCATTCTCGAAACCCGCCAGCTTGAGAGCCACCGGGGTGTCAATCGCCAAGCGAAAAACGCCCAGGGCAAAGCCGACAACCAGGGCCGCCAGACAGCCGGACGCGTTCAACCGCCGGAAGAAGACACCCAGGAAGAACACCGCGAAAATCGGCGGTCCCAGGTATGCCTGGACCGTCTGCAGATAGTCGTACAATCCCTTTTGCCCGCGTACCACCGGGATCCAGATGAGGCTGATCAGCACCATCGCGACCGTAGCCATGCGTCCGACCCAGACAAGCTCGGCCTGCGAAGCCTTCGGCCGGAACTTGCTGTAGAAATCGATGGTGAACAGAGTGGAAGAGGCATTGAAGACACCCGCCAGCGAACTCATCAGCGCGGCCAGCAACCCGGCGACCACCAGCCCACGAACGCCCACGGGCAGAATGTGCTGCACGAGCAACGGATACGCCGCCTGGGCCTTGAGGCGATCCAACTGGCCGTCGGTGTAGAGGTCGTCGTGCAACCCGTGCATGCCGCTCTTGGCCAAGGCGAAACAGATAATGCCGGGAACGATGAACAGGAACACCGGCAGCAGCTTCAGCACACCGGCGAAAATGGCACCACGGCGGGCCTGGGTCTCGTTTGGGGCGGCCAATGCCCGCTGAACGATGTACTGGTCCGTACACCAATACCACAGCCCCACAATCGGGGCACAGAACAGCATGCCGATCCAGGGATAATTCGTGTTGAAATACCAGGCCTGCTTGACGACCTGGCCGGCAGCGTCCTTGACTTCGACCGGCGACCAGGTGGCCTCGACGCCGGGAGGCACCAGAGGCTTCCAGAGGTTGAACGTCTCCGAACCGCAGACCTCGCGCAACTGCCCCCAGCCGCCGATGGCCTTGAGTCCGAAGAAGGTCACCGCGGCCGAGCCGAGAATGAGGATGAACGTCTGGAGGGCCTCGGTATAGGCGACGGCACGCATCCCGCCCAGAACGGTGTAGATGCCGGTGAGCAGGACGACCAGAATGGACCCGACCCAGAAACTGTCCAGATGAATGCCCCCAATGTCCACACTCGCGTCGGGCAGCAAGGCGCTGTAGACGACGCCGCCGGCGAAGATGCCGACCGCGATCTTGGTGAGCACATAGGCAAACAGGGAGATCAGAGACAACAGCAGACGATTCTTGGGCGAGAAACGTTTCTCCAGGAACTCGGGCGTGGTGAAGACTTTCGATCGGGCATAAAACGGCACGAAAACCCAAGCGAGCACGAGTACGCACCAGGCGTGCAGCTCATAGTGGGCCAGCGTCACCCCGTCGGTCGCGCCCGAGCCGGCAAGGCCGACCAGGTGCTCCGAGCCGATGTTGCATGCGAAAATGGAGGCCCCGATGACAAACCACCCCAGGTGCCGGCCGGCCAGGAAGTAATCGTCGGCGGTGTTCTTGGTGCGGAGGATCACCCACCACGCCAGACCCAGCAGGATCACGAAGTACAGACCAATGACAATCCAATCCAACATATGCATAACGCACGCCTCATTTCCGGCTTTCGTGATGTCCAACCGCCCAGCAAGCGTACGACTGAACTCCAACCCGAACCTGTATGGGGCCGGCATCTTGCCGGTTCTGACTGACAGCCGCTCCCATAAGTACTGTCAGAGTTCCTCAATCAGTTTCCCTGCACAAAGGCTTTGCATCCAGCCGGGGCGGATGTTAACATGGTTTGGCGAGTTTGTTGAGCGCAAGTCGGGGCACATTGAGTCCGGGCCGGTGCCGGGATGGTTGGACAGCCTTTCAGAACCTTGCGGCCAGAGATGTGTGCCGCCTGCGCGCAGCTTTCTGGATCGCAGTACGTTCCGGTTGCGGCCCGCAAAAAGGCGGTCTGCCTTGGGGACCATAACGTGGCCAACGCCGGCGATTTTCGATTGCTCAATCAGAGAAGGCTTCTGCGGGTGCTGCTCAGCAAGGGGCATGCCATCAAGGCGGACCTCGCCCGGGCTGTGAGATTGTCCTGTCGCGTGTGCGAGAGGATAGAACGGACAGGAAGCACCGCGAAATCGAGGTGAGAGCATGTGCTCAAGAGCCAGGAACGCTTTCACGCTGATTGAGGTGTTGGTGGTCGTGGCCATCATCGCGCTGTTGGTCGCCATTCTGCTGCCCTCGTTAAACCGGGCCAGACAGGTCGCGAAAATCACGATCTGCAAGACGAACCTGGACACCATGTACAAGGGACACGCTTTTTACGCGGTGGACCACAGACAGCATTTCCCTGATCCGGACTGGTGGCTCTGGGACGGCATCGGTGGCGAGATGACCAACTGGTTTCCATCCCTGTACAAGGACGGATCGCGCCCGGCAGACTCCGCCCAGTGGGTCAGGTTCGGCCACATTTTCAGGTACGTCAAGAATCCGCAGGCCTACTTCTGCCCGGACGACACGCTCAGTCGCAGGGGCGCGTCGATCGGCAGCGGCCAGACGGCTGGCGGGGTGTTCCGAGGCAGTAAACCGATACACAGCTATGTGCGTCTGATTCATCCCCACCAGTTCTATGCCGCCCACATCGGGGCCGAGGCCGACAGAATCAATAACGGTTCGCGCCCACCGCTGTATCGCTCGGATTTCATCGATCCCGACAAGCTGCCTAAAAGCTGGACCTACGGAGGCAAGCGTCTGAACGCCACGCCGAGCCGGCTCGCGATGATGTACGAGGAGTTTCAGAACTACGATGATCCGGCCACCTGGGCGCCCAGCCCGCCCAACCTGGAGAGCATGCTCAACGACGGATATAGCGGCTTCATCGACGGTGACATGGGCCTCGGCTGGCAGGATTACGTCAGCGTCTGGCACCAGAATCGCTCACACCTGCTTTACTTCGATGGACATATCAGCCTGGTCGATGCGATCAGGTTCAACAAGAAAGCGAACAGGTGCAGGTACGCCGAGTGGCTTGCCGCGGGCGGGCCCATGTAGCGAGCCGGCACTGAGAAGAATGGCTGAAAGATGCTATGGTCCGAGACTTGACACACTGAGATTTCCGACGTATATTTGTGAAAGATTTCACGAGCGCAGGTTTTGACCCGGCCGGAGACCACGTGCCCCGGGTCAAACAAAAGGGCTCCGAGAACACCGTCGCGTCATTTCGAGCGAAGAGTCTTGATAACAACTTGGTTGACAGGCCTTGTGCGGCGCAGTGAATGACTGCGCTTGCGCAAGTGCGCCTGCTGATACAGATACAGAGATTTCGGGCTCTCGACCTGCACACCGTCCGGTCGAAGCTGTGGGAGGCCACCCCATGGCTACGTGGAATGTGCGCGCCTCATGCAGCCGGCTTCACCACCGGCTCTCGATACCGTGTGGTTCACCTCACAGACCTCAGCAGTCGTGGCGAACGACAGGCTGTGCGCGATGCGTTTCATCGTGGATTCATGAACCGGGGACTGGCCGCGGGACTGAAATCCGCCGGGCGGAGACTGGCCATCGACGCCCCGCTTCGGGAAGCCTTCGCGCGACATCCTGTAAACGACAGCGGGGCAGGCCCGAAGCGCGTCAATCGGGTGGCCAGTCAGTTCCGGTCGGCGCGGCGCCCCGCTGTCGCTGTTATTGCCCGCGCAGTCGGAAAGAGCGGGTTTCCGTGCGCAAAACGCGATCCGTCCATCATCGGGAGGGGATGCAGCTTCTCCAAACGCGAGGTGTCCCAACATGTCGGTCATGACCTCATTCGAGTTTCTCGACAAGGTGATCAGGGCTACCCCCGACGGCGAATACATCCGCAAGTGTCTCCAGTGTGGGACATGCAGTGGCATTTGTCCATACGGCTTTGCGATGGACCACCCGCCCCGGTCGCTGATCGCGGCCCTTCGGGCCGACGACTGGCACGGGGTGCTGGAGAGCGACACCATCTGGCTGTGTGTCTCCTGCTTTGCCTGCGCCAGCGTCTGCCCGGTCAAGATCCCGCTGACCCGGGGGCTGCTGGCAACGCTGAAGACGGAAATGCTCGTCGGCGGGAGCATCCCGCAGGAGCTGCAGACCGCACTGAGCAACTCCCGCCGTTACGGCAACGCCCTCGGCGAGTCGCCGCGGAAGCGGGCCGACTGGACCAAGGATTTCACCGTGCCGGTGCCGATACTGGCCAACCACAAGGAACCCGTAGACGTGTTGTGGTTCGTCGGCGATTACGGCTCCTATCACCCACGCGTCCAGTTGGTCACCAAGGCGATGGCCAAGGTCCTGCACGTGCTCAGGGTGAATTTCGGCATCCTTGGCCCGGAGGAGAGCAGCGACGGGGACACGCAGGCGTTCACCGGCGAGTGGGGCCTGTTTGAGCTGCTCGCCCGCAAGAACGCCAAGGCCATGGCCAAATACACGTTCAAGGAGATATTGACCGCCGATCCGCACGCGTACAACGCTCTGAAGTACGAATATCCCCGCCTCGGGCTCAATTTCCCTGTGAAGCACCACACACAGTTCTTGCTCGAACACATCGGGCAGTTGGGCTCCTGGCTGAAGAACCGGGGGCCGATGCGGGTGACATATCATGACCCGTGTTACCTCGGCCGGGCCAATGAAAACAACATCTACGAGGAGCCTCGCCAGCTTCTCCAGGCCATTCCGGGGGTGGAACTGGTGGAAATGTCGCACAACCGGGCCCTGAGCATCTGCTGCGGGGGCGGGGGCGGGGGGATGTGGCTGGACGGTTTCTCGTGGGAGAAAACGGGCACCCGGACGTCCGAGTGGCGCGTGCGCGAGGCCATTGCGGCGGGCGCGGACGTGCTGGCCGTCGCTTGCCCCTACGAGACGCCTCGATTCGAGGACGCGGTCAAGAGCACCGGCAATGAAGGCAAGCTGGTCGTGAAGGACGTGGTCGAACTTCTTGCGGAAGCCGCTTTCGGCTAGGAGGCTGCGCGATGAATATCGTTGTTTTGATCAAGTTCGTGCCCGACCTGGTGGAAGATCTGGAGATCGACTCTCAGTCGGGGCTGCTGGACCGATCGTTCCTGCGGTTGATCCCCAATGAGCTGGATGACCACGCTCTGGAGGAAGCCCTGCTGCTGAAGGAGCGGCACGGCGGAACGGTCACCGTGCTGACAATCGACTCCGGTGACGTGGATGAGACCCTGTATACCGCCGTCGCCAAGGGGGCCGACAAGGTGGTCAAGATCGCCGGCGAAGGTTTCGACCAGGGAGTGAGCAACCGGAGGCTGAGTTCGATCTTCCAGGACGTTTTGAAAGAGACATCCTGCGATCTGATCCTGACCGGAACGCAGGCGGTGGATGATCTGGACGGATTCGTGGGGGCCCTGCTCGCCGAGCAGATGGGCCTGCCCTACATCGGTTACGTCACCAGAGTCGAAGCCCGGAACGGAACAGTCATCGCCCGCAAGGAATACCCGGGCGGGCTGAACGCCGACATCGAGGTGAACAAGCCGGCCGTCCTTGGCATCCAGGCCGCCGAGAAGCCGCCCCGGTACATCGTGACCAGCAAGGTGATGGAGGCGATGAAGTCGGCCACAATCGACGAGGCCGAGGCAGGCGGCGAGGCGGTCGAGGCCGGTGTGACGGTTTCGCGGATGTCCGTTCCCGAGACCGGCGCCCACGCGGAGATGATCGAGGGAGATGTCCAGGAGGTTGCGGAGACCCTTGCGGGCTTATTGCGCGATCGCGGCGTAGTCGCGTAGATGGGAGATGTCATCATGACTGGCGAAGTCTGCGTTGTCGTTGAGACTCTTCGAGGCGAAGTGACCGAACTGACGTACACGATGCTCGCCGCCGGGCGTCGACTGGCTGACGGGCTGAAGACGAAGCTCTCGGCCCTGCTGATCGGGCACGAGGTCCAGAAGATGGCGGGAGCGTTGGGGGCTGCTGACCGGGTGCAGTGCGTGGATCATGCCGGGCTGGCCGAGTTCAACCCGGACGCCTTCCTTCGAGTGGTCGCGGAGGCTTTCGGCGGGCAGAAGCCGCGGATCGGCCTCTTCGGGCACACCGCGATGGGCACGGATCTTGCCTGTGGAGTGGCCCAGCGGCTGGGCCTGCCGATCGCCGTCTCGTGCAGGACCTTTGCCGTCGCCGGCGGCAACCCGGTTTACTCCAGCTTGATCTGCGGCGGCAAGATCATCGCCGAAGGGCCCCTTCCGCCACCAAGCTGTCTGGCAACCGTCATGACGGGGGGTTACAAGGCCGACGAGGGCAAGGTCGCGAAGGCCCCGGCGGTAGAGAGCCTGCCCGCGCCCGCCGATCTCGACGCCGCCCGCACCCACTTCAAGCAGTACATCGAGCCGCCGGCCGGGGACGTGGACATCTCCAAGCAGGCGATCCTCGTTTCGGTTGGACGCGGGATGCAGAACAAGGAGAACGTCGCTCTGGCCGAGAGGCTGGCCAAGGCGTTGGGCGGCGTGGTCGCGGGATCGCGCCCGGTGATCGACCAGGGCTGGCTGCCCATGACTCGGCTGGTCGGCAAGTCCGGCAAGCAGGTCAAGCCCAAGCTCTACCTGGCACTCGGCATCAGCGGCGCGCCGGAGCACGTGGAAGGCGTTCCGGACGCCGATCTGATGATCGGCATCAATACCGACGCGAAAGCACCCATCTTCGACGTCGCTCACTACGGCACGACCTGTGACGCACTCAAACTGATGCCGGTACTGGTGGAGAAGCTGAAACGGGCGTAGGGCGGCCGCGCTGTTGGGACTTGCAGAGGATCGTGTCATGACGCTCACATCCGTCCTGGTGCTGCTGGGTCTGATCGTCTCGTTTGGCATTTTCGGGTATCGGGTATACCAGCGATTGCGGCACATGCGTCTGGGCCGGCCGGCCGGGCCATTCGGGAACTGGGGCGAGCGGTTGAAATCCGTGCTGGTCTTTGTGGCCGGTCAGGCACGCATCTTCCGCTTTCCCGGAACGGGCCTGGCGCACTTCTTCATTTTCTGGGGATTCGTGCTTCTCATCCCGACCATCCTGCAGGCCATGGTGGAGGGCCTGTTCCCCGGTTTTGCCCTGCCGTTCTTCACGACTTTCGCGCCGTTCCTGCTCTTGCAGGACCTGATCGCCCTGACGGTCATCCTCGGCGTCCTGTACGGCCTGTACTACCGCCTGATCGCCCGACCGGAACGATACAAGGGCAGTCACCAGGGCGAAGGGACGCTGGTGCTCTGCTTCATCCTCATCATCATGGTGACGTTGCTTTGCGAGAACGGCATCCGGCAGAACCTCGGGGCGGCGAGCGTGCCGCGGACCTGGCAGCCGATCTCCGCCCTGGCAGGCAAGCTCTTTGAGGGCCTGTCGGCCCACAGCCAGCACATCGCCGAGCGCGTCTGCTGGTGGATCCACCTTGGCACCGTGCTGGTGTTCCTGACGATCCTGCCCCTCGGCAAGCATTTCCACGTCGTGACGTCGGTGTTCAACGTGCTCCTTCGCAACCTGGCACCTCCCGGCAGGCTGGCCCCCCCGGCACGGACCGACGGCTCTGAAGGCGTGGAGAAGATCGAACAATTCACCTGGCGCCAGATGCTCGACTGGTACACGTGCAGCGAGTGCGGGCGGTGCCAGGACGTGTGCCCGGCGTACAGCAGCGGTGCCGTCCTCTCGCCGAAGCTCCTGATCATGGGGCTGCGTGCCCATCTGTTTGAACGCGGCCGGGCGCTGGTCGCCCGGAACGGTGCCTCCCCCGATCGCGATGCGGTGCTGCAGAAGCGACTGGCGGGCGACGCGATCGCGGATGAGGCGATCTGGGCATGCACGACCTGCTACGCCTGCGACCAGGAGTGTCCGCTGTTCGTCGAGCACGTCCAGCCGATCGTGGACATGCGGCGGTACCTGCTGAGTCAACAGCGGGCCGACAAGACGCTGACCAGTGCGCTGGAGAGTTTGCGGCGGTACGGCAACTCGTTCGGCAAGTCCGACAAGCAGCGGGCCAAGTGGACAACCGGCCTGGATTTCAAGATCAAGGACATTCGCAAGCAGCCGGCGCGGACCCTCTGGTTTGTGGGCGACTATGCTTCGTACAGTCCGGCCCTGACCGAAATCACCCAGGCGACCGCCCGCATCTTTCAGCAGGCCACGATCGACTTCGGCCTGCTGTACGACGGCGAGCGCAACGCGGGGAATGATTTGAGGCGGGCCGGCGAAGAGGGACTGTTCGAACTGCTCGCTCAGAAAAACGCCGCGGTCATGGGCAAGTGCGAGTTCCAGGAGATCGTCACCACCGATCCGCACTCGTACAACGCGCTGAAGAACGAATATGCCTGGGACGGCCGGAATGTGCCCATTCTTCACTACTCGGAGCTCATCGACAGAGCCGTCGCCGATGGGACGCTGACGATTCGGCGCAAGCTGGGCTGCGCCGTCACCTATCACGACCCGTGCTACCTGGGGCGTTACAACGACGTGTACGACGCCCCCCGGCGCGTGCTGCAAGCGATCGGCTGCCGGGTAGTGGAGATGCCGCGCAACCGCGACCGGGCGTTGTGCTGCGGGGCCGGCGGCGGGCGGATCTGGATGGACGAAGGCACGGTCAAGGAAAGGCCCAGCGAAAATCGGATCCGCGAGGCAGCAGCACTGGAAGGCGTGGGTGTCTTCGTGGTCGCCTGCCCGAAGGACCTGACCATGTACCGCGATGCGGTCAAGACCGCCGGGCTCGAAGGCAGGATCGTCGTGAAGGACCTGATTGAACTGGTTGAAGAGGCGACACGCGAGGAGCCGGCGACCGCGCCGGCCGAGGCAGAGGTGAGAGCGGGCACCTGAGGCCGAATTTCAGTTTGGCGGGCCCGCATCTCGCGGCTCGACAGGAGGCCAGATCGATGGCTGGACAAGAATGCCACAACGAGAAGGAACGGGTGGGCGTTTACGTCTGCCATTGCGGCAGCAATATTGCCGCAGTGGTTGATGTCGAGGAGGTCGCCCGCTGGGCCGGTGAGAATCTGGACGGGGTGGTCGTGTCGCGGGATTACAAGTTCCTCTGCTCCTCGCTCGGGCAGGCCATGATCCGGGACGACGTAAAGGAGCACGGCCTGACTCGCGTGGTGGTGGCGGCGTGTTCGCCCCATCTGCACGAGAAGACGTTTCGCCGTGCATGCGCGAACGCGGGCCTGAACCCGTTCCTGCTGCAGATGTCCAACATCCGCGAGCACGTCTCCTGGGTGACCAAGCACAAGGAGACGGCGACGGACAAGGTCAAATCGCTCGTGGCCGGGGCCGTCGAGCGGGTCAAGTACCACCAGCCGCTGGAGCCGATGCCCGTTCCGGTCAATCCGCACACGCTCGTGGTGGGCGGGGGTATCGCCGGCATCCAGGCGGCGCTCGAACTGGGCGACGCCGGCTACCCGGTGTACCTGGTGGAGCGCGATCCCAGCATCGGCGGCCACATGGCCCAGTACGACAAGACGTTCCCGACCCTCGACTGCGCCGCCTGCATTCTGACGCCCAAGATGTCGGAGGTGGGGCAGCACGACAACATCAAGCTGCTGACCTACTCGGAGCTGGAGGAAGTCTCCGGCTCCATCGGCAACTTCCACGTTCGCATCCGCAAGAAAGCACGCCACGTCAAGGATGAGACCTGCACCGGCTGCGGCCTGTGCATCGAGAAATGTCCCCGCAAGATTGTCGATGAAGATTTCGAGGCGGGCATGGGCTATCGCAAGGCGATCTACACGCCATTTCCGCAGGCCGTCCCCAAGATTCCGGTCATCGACACGAAGGCCTGCATCTGGTTCGAGCGCGGCAAGTGCCGGGTCTGCGAAAAGGTCTGCCCCACCAACGCCATCGACTACGACCAGCAAGACGAGATACTCGAGGTGGACGTGGGCAACATCATCCTGGCGACCGGCTGGGACATGTTCGACTGCCGGCGCATCCCACAGTACGGCTACGGCCGTCTGGCCAACGTGTTCACCAGCCTGGAGTTCGAGCGGATGTGCAACGCCTCCGGCCCCACCGGCGGCCGCATCGTGCTTCGCGACGGCGTGACCGAGCCGAAATCGGTACTCATCATCCACTGCGTCGGCAGCCGGGACCAGCGCTACAACACCTACTGTTCGAGCATCTGCTGCATGCTGTCGCTGAAGCTGGGCCACCTGGTCATGGAGAAGACCGAGGCGAAAGTGTACGCCTGTTACATCGACATGCGCCCCAACAAGAAGGACTACGAGGAGTTCTACTGGCGGCTGCTGGCCGAGGGCATGCTCTTCATTCGGGGCAAGGTGGCCGAAGTCACCGAGGTGGCCCGCTCGCCGAGCGAGGAGGGCAAGCTCATTGTTCAGGTCGAGGACACGCTGCTGCGCAAGCAGCGGCGGATTCCGGTGGACATGGTGGTGCTCATGGGGGCGCTCGAACCGCGGCGCGACGCCCGTGAGACGGGCCTCAAGGTCGGGATCTCGTGCAGCATGGCGGGCTGGTACATCGAGCGCCACCCCAAGCTCGACCCGATCGGGACCATGACCGAAGGGATCTTCATCGCCGGCGCCTGCCAGGGTCCCAAGGACATTCCCGATGCCGTGGCCCAGGGAGCTGCGGCGGCGGCACGTGTGGACGGCATGATCAGCAAGGGAACGGTCCTGATCGAGCCCGTGGTCGCCACCATTGATGCAGACCATTGCTCGGGATGCCGGATCTGCAACAACCTGTGCCCGTTCGGCGCGATCGAATTCGTGGAAGACGACAAGGTAAGCAAGGTCAACGCGGTGTTGTGCAAGGGTTGCGGCACTTGCGTGGCGGCCTGTCCGGCCGGGGCCATCGCCGGGGCCCATTTCAGCGACGCACAAATCCTGGCGGAGCTTGAAGGGCTTCTTCGGGATACGGGTGGAGGAACCGAAGCGGCCGCCGGTCCGGCCGAGACGCCATCCGAGCCGGCTATTGTGTAGGAGTCGTACCATGCAGCGGGAACAGTTTGAACCGAAGATTGTCGGCTTCTTCTGCAACTGGTGTTCATACCGGGCCGCCGACGGAGCGGGGACCGCGAGGATCAAGTATTCACCCAACGTCCGCGTCATCCGCCTGATGTGCAGCGGGCGAGTGGACATCACCTTCATCCTCAAGGCTCTCTCGCTCGGCGCCGATGGGGTGCTGGTCGCGGGCTGCCACCCCGGCGAGTGCCACTACATTGAGCAGAATTACAAGACCATCCGGCGATTCACCATGCTCAGGCACACGCTGGAGGCCCTGGGGATCGATCCCAGGCGGGTCCGGCTGGTCTGGGCCTCGGCGGGGGAGGCAAACCACCTGGCCGAGGCGATCGACGAGATGGTCGAGGACGTGCGGACGCTCGGCCCGCTGAACTGGCCGCGGAACTGGGCGGAGGACGGCGCGCACCTGGATGACGTGGAGAAGATCCTGCACGAGCACGCGGAAGCCATGGAGGTGCCGCAATGAGCGACAAGGGCAAGCTCGCGATTTACTGGGCCGCGTCCTGCGGCGGATGCGAGATCTCGATCCTCGCTCTGAACGAGAAGATCCTGGACGTCGCCAACGCCTTCGACATCGTGTTCTGCCCGTGCATCATGGATGTCAAGGCCCGGGACATCGAGAGAATGGCGGATGGGGCCATCGACGTCTGCCTGTTCAACGGCGGCATTCGCACCAGCGAGCAGGAATACATGGCCCGCCTGCTGCGGAAGAAATCGAAGGTCCTGGTGGCTTTCGGGTCGTGTGCATCCGAAGGGTGCATCCCCGGTTTGGCCAATCTGACGAACCGCAGGGAAATCTTCGAGGCCTGCTACCTCGAGAGCCCCTCGGCGGACAATCCCGAAGGTGTCGTGCCCCTGCCGGAGACTCAGGTCAACGGGTTCCATCTGACGCTGCCGGTCTTCTACGACACGCTTCGAACGCTCGGGCAGACGGTGGCCGTGGACTACTACCTTCCGGGCTGTCCTCCGGAAGCACCGCGGATCTGGGACGCGGTCGTGGCGATTCTGGAGGGCAAGCTGCCGCCGCCCGGTTCCGTGATCGGAGCCCAGACCACGGTTTGCGATGAGTGCGAGCGGACCCGGGAAGAGAAGAAGATCAAACAGTTCAAGCGTACGTGGGAGGTCATTCCCGAAGACAACAAGTGCCTGCTGGAGCAGGGACTGGTCTGCTGCGGACCGGCCACCCGGGCCGGCTGCGGAGCCCTCTGCCCGCAGGTGAACTCGCCCTGCATCGGCTGCCACGGGCCCAACGCCGGCGTCGAGGACTTCGGGGCGCGGCTGATGGGCGCGCTGGCCTCGGTCATTGACGCGACCGACCCTGATGAGATCGACCGGATCGTTCAACAGGGCATCCCCGACCCGGTGGGGACATTCTATCGTTTCAGCCTTGCCAAGAGCCTGCTGCGGCGGGCGGCGGCAGTCCCGGACGCTCAACGGCACGAGTTGCCTCTGCCGAAACCCTCCGAGGAAAGGAGTAACTGACCATGACCGCCAGGCACGTGACGATCGACCCGATCACCCGCCTTGAAGGGCACGGCAAAATCGACATATTCCTCGACGAGGCCGGGGACGTGGCGGAAACGTTCCTGCAGATCCCCGAACTCCGCGGGTTTGAGCGATTCTGCGTCGGCCGTCAGGCCGAAGACATGCCGAATCTGACCTCGCGTATCTGCGGCGTGTGCCCCGAGGCGCACCACATGGCCGCCACCAAGGCCCTGGATGCCCTGTTCCACGTCGAGCCGCCCCCGACCGCAAGAAAACTTCGCGAGATGTTCTACTGCATTTTCTACGCCACGGATCACACAACGCACTTCTATGCTCTGGGGGGACCCGATTTCGTCATGGGGCCGGACGCCCCCAAGGAAGAGCGAAATATCCTCGGCGTCATCAAGAAAGTAGGGATGGAAATCGCCGGCAAGGTGATCAAGATGCGGGCCGACGGTCACAGCCTGATCAAGATGATCGGCGGGCGGGCGGTACACCCGAACTGGGGCGTTCCCGGCGGCGTCAGCCGGGGCATCACCGAGGAGCAGCGGCGCGAGATCGAGCGGCTGGGGCGGGATGCGGTCGAATTCGCGAAATTCTCTCTCCAGCTTTTCAATCAGATCGTCCTCGGCAACGAGGACTATGTGAAGCTCGTCACGAGCGAGGCGTACACGCACCGCACCTACAACATGGGCACGGTGGACGCGGAGAATCGGGTGAACTTCTACGATGGCATGATCCGGGTCGTCGGTCCCGACGGCGCCGAGCACGCCAAATACCGTGCCCGTGACTACCGCGAGTACATCGCCGAGCACGTCGAGCCCTGGTCGTACCTGAAGTTCCCGTTCCTCAAGAAAATCGGCTGGAAGGGCTTCGTGGACGGGGTGGACTCCGGCCTGTATAAGGCCACCCCCCTATCGCGGCTGAACGCGGCGGACGGCATGGCCACGCCTCTGGCCCAGGCGGAGTGCGAGCGGATGTATGAGGTCCTGGGCGGCAAACCGGTCAACCACACGCTGGCGACGCACTGGGCACGCCTGGTGGAACTGCTCTACGCGGCCGAGCGGTGGGTCGAACTGGCTACCGATCCTCAGATCACCGGCAAGGAGTACCGCGTGCTGCCCACGGAGAAGCCGGACGAAGGGGTCGGCTGCGTCGAGGCACCGCGCGGCACGTTGACGCACCACTATTGGACCGACGACCGCGGCATCCTGACGCGGGTCAACCTGATTGTGGGGACGACCAACAACTACGCTCCGATCCAGCTCTCGGTCAAGACGGCGGCGCGGAGCCTCATCCACAAGGGAGCGAGCGTCAGCGAGGCCCTGCTCAACAAGATCGAAATGGCCTTCCGGGCATATGACCCGTGCTTCGGTTGTGCAACGCACTGCCTGCCGGGTACGATGCCCATGACGGTCACGATTCGTTCCGCCGATGGCGAAGTCATCCAGCAGCTTTCACGAGGCCAGAGGCCGGCGAAATAGGGAGTCCGCCCGATGCTTGCAGCGCCTGCAGACCCGGCCCAGACACCAGGCGTGATGACGACGCTCATTCTGGGCCTGGGGAACCCCCTGCTCACCGATGACAGCGTGGGGCTGCGCGTTGTCCAGCACCTGCGGACCCGGATTGCCGACCTGCCGGCCGTCGAACTGGATGAGGACTACCACGGCGGCCTGCGGCTGATGGAGCGAATGATCGGTTACGGCCGCGTGATCCTCGTGGATGCCATCTGCAACGGCGGCGAACCGGGAAGCATTCGCGTGCTGACGCTCCGGGACGTACCCACGCGACACAGCGGCTCGTCACACGACGCCGATCTGCACACGGCGCTGGCTCTCGGGCGGCAAGCGGGCGCGCGGCTCCCGGATGACGAAAACATCCGGCTGGTCGCCGTCGAAGCCGCCGAGGTGCTGACCTTCGGCCAGGAGTGTACCTTGCCCGTGCGAGCGTGCATCGGGCGGGCTTCGGATATGGTCTTGAAGCTTCTTGCCACATGGAGATAAACGCATGGTCCCCGTCGAAACACTGCGGTCCCTGGCCTGCCTGGCCGGCGTGCCCGCCGACCACCTGAAAGCCGTCGCGGCCATCACCGACGAGCGCGAGTTCAAAACCGGCGAAGTGTTGTGGCGAGAGGGTGAGCCGGTTCGCTCGATGTACATCGTGCGACAGGGGGAGATCGACGTAACGTATCACTTGCAGGGCGGCAGGCAGTGTGTCGTGGATACTGTAGTCGGAGGCGAGATTACGGGCTGGTCTGCCCTTGTCGAGCCCTACAAACATACTGCAACCTGCGTTGCGCGAGCAGCCGGCCGGGCTCTGCTTGTCGAGGCCGCGGGGTTACGCGAGCTCTGTGAAAAAGACGCCGTCCTGGGCTACCGCCTGTTGATCCAGGTCTCGCGGACGCTGAGCAGCCGCCTGCAGGGTGCGAGGCTTCAACTGGCGGCGACCGGCTGACAGGCGCAGGCAAACAGGGGGCGGTGGCGATGAACGACAAGAACTGCCGGATCCTGCTGATCGACGACGACCCGGACATGCACCTGGTCGTGAAAATGATCCTCGAGCCGGAAGGCTATGAGGTCTCATGTTCGCTGACGGGCTCGGGCGGGATGGAGTCAATGCGGCGGCAGCCCCCCGACCTTGTCATGCTGGACATCATGCTCACGGACCCCTCGGAGGGGCTGCGGGTCGCGTGCGAGATGCGGCACGACGAGCAACTCAAGGCCATTCCGATCATCATGATCTCGGCGATCGGCGAGAAAATCGGGCAGGACTACTACAGCGAGGTGTGCCCGGGGACGGCGTCGGGCGACCTGTTTCTGGAAAAGCCGTTCGATCCGGTCACCGTTCGCGAGGCGGTGAAGTGGGTTCTGGAAAACAAGACGGCCGCGCCGTAACGCCGCGTCACAGGGGCGACGACGCTAACCTGGGGACGAGGCGTCATCCGCCGATTCCTCGAGTACCACTTGGCTCGCCCGCGTGTTTCGGATTTGCGGCCGGCTTCTGCTGGTGGAAGGCGACGGGAACGTGAGGCTGAAGCTCGATCCCTGACCCGGACAAGAGCTGACCACAATCTGGCCACCGGCCTGCTCAACCACCTCCCGAACGATCGACAAGCCGAGCCCCGTGCCTGGGATACCGGCCGCGATCACGTTTGCTCCCCGGCGGAAAGCGTCGAACACGGCTTCGTGGCCCGACTCGCCGTCGGGCGACACCGCCAGGTTCGGATCGATTCCCACGCCGGTGTCCGTCACGTTGATGAGTACTGCGGTGAGCTCGCCGTCGGACCGCTCCGGCATGACCGTCACCGTCACGGTGCCGGGCCCGGGGGTGTACTTGATCGCGTTTTCGATCAGATTGCCGACGCAGTCGCGCAGGTCGCGGGCGTCGACGCAAACGGTCAATTCTTCGTCGGGCGGCACGGAGGATACCAGCTCAATCTGCTTGCCCTCCGCCACCGGGCGAAACCGGCTGAACAACTCGTAAACGGCCTCCCGAACATCGGACCCCGCCTGCCGGTGCCGAGCGGGATCGGCCTCCTGGACGCGCGCCAGGGTCAGCAGCTCAGTGACCTGTACGATGCCATCCTGGCAGCGATGGACGATTTTTCCGCAGGTCCCGGGTATCGCCTCGGGCGGCACCAGGCCGGCGCGGATCAGTTCCGTGATCGACTGGATCGCCGCCAAAGGGCTCTTGAGCTGATGGGCCGCCGTCTGCATGAAGCGCGATCGTCGTCGCTGGAGGTCCTGAATCGCCCGTTGCGACTGCTGCAACGCGCTGTTTGCTCTCTGAAGCTGGCGTTCCTGCTCCTGGAAGCGGCCGGCGATGTGCAGGGTGAAATAGAGCGTGCCGAAGATGCCGCATGCGACAACTACGAACGCGGCTACGACGTATTCCGGCTGGCTGTACGGGCCGGCGGCGAATGTCGGCAGGAAGGTGTAGTGCGGCGTGAGCCACTGCCGCCACTCGCCGAACACCAGCACGCCGTACAACAACAGGGCCCATACGCCCTGCAGGACCGCCTGCCATCGCTTGAGCAGCAGGGAGACGATGGCCATGTGAAACAGGTAGAAGATCGCCAGGGGATTCTCGACGCCGCCGGTGTAGCGCAGGATGGCCGTCAGGAGCAGCAGGTCAACCGCCACCTGGGCGTTGGCGAACCAGGCAAACCGCTCGACCTGGCTGCGAAGGGCCTTCGGATTCCGGGCGAGCTGCCGGAAGAGAAAACGCGAGACGACAAGCCAGATGAGATTGACCCAGGCCAGCACAATGAGCAGCACGGCCAGGGAGAACGGGCGCTGGCTGGCGGGCAGGATGAAGCGTTCAAGGGCCAGAACGGCCACTGCCCCCGCCAGGAAGATCCACCGCAGACGAATGAACCAGTGGAGCCGGAGCGTCGGCACGAGAGTCATCGCCCAGGGGTTATCTTCAAGCTGGGCAAGCACCTGAAGCCAGTCCGCCGTCTCTGCCCGTACAGTACGCATGAGGCCACCCTCGACGCTCGTTTGTACCGAAATGCTCTTCGAGCGGCGCGGAAACGAGATCCCCGGGATCGGACGGCCGACTCGCTCGATTCCGCGCGTCGCTTGTGGTGCCGGCCTCAAAAGACGTGCCGGCCGTGCACACCCGCATTATACCCAAAAGTGTCCATTCGCACGTCCGTTTTGTCGCGATGGCGCTATGGCGGATGGCCTCTCAGGCTGGGACCCTGAAAGGGGTCCCACGGAAACAGGTCAGAACTACCTATCGTGTCCTATTGGCTGTTCTGTAGACCGCCAGTTTACGGATGACCGGCGTGACGGCGCTGGCCGTGATGCGCAAGCGGATCCGACTCACTTCCGTGGCTTTGACGCGGTCGATCTTCTTGCGGCCAATGGCCGTGCCCTGGCAGAGCTCTTTCCATTGATGACCGTCCCAGCCCTCGACTACGTATTCCCGCACCCGCTCGCCCTGGGCGATGTCCTCCATGGTGATGACGTGGTCTATCGTCGTCGGCCGGGCAAGCGGACAGCTCAACCGTCTCGCCCTGCCCGCGGGTTTCGGCGATGCTGGTTCCAAAGCGGCGTTTGACCTCGGCTGCGAATTCGGCCCCCCGCCGAACGTCGCTCTCGGGGATGAGGCCGGTCGTATCCGGCGTCTGGTTCAGCAGCAGCACCGCCCCGTGGCCCACGGAACGATAGTACATCTCCATGAGCTGATCGACCGTCTTGAGCGTCGGGGCATTTTTCGTGTTCCAGAACCACTCGCGGCGAATGCGGGCGTCGCACTCGTTCGGCAGCCAGGCGGTTCCGTTCGGGTCTCCATGCTCGGCCGTCGCCACGCCCGATTTCGCCGCCGCCAGGGGGACGGAGTTCCACGCCGGATACGGAGCAAAACCATCCTCGTTGCCCACCCAGCGGATGGTCGCGCACGGCCCCTGAAAGACCATCGCCTTCGGGGCGTACTGCTTGAGGATGTCGGCCACGTCGATCACGTTGCTGCCGTCAAACCAGACCTCGACCATCGTGCCGTGGCGGGTGAGCACCTCGGCGAGCTGCTGACGGTAGAGCTTGTTGTACGTGTCCTGGTCCTTGGGGTCGCTACACTTGCCGCCGATCCCCGCGCGGTGCTTGCGGTCCTGCGGACTGAGATAGACGCCGAGCTGGATGCCCTTCCTGCGACATGATTCGGACAGGTCGCGAAGGACGTCGCCCTTGCCCCCCCGCCACGGCGTATTCTTGATGCCGTAGTCGGTCGTCTCAGTCTGCCACATGCAGAAACCGCCGACGTGCTTGGCCACGAAGACGATGTATCGGGCCCCCATCGCCTCGGCCGCACGAACCCACTGATCCGTATCCAGCTTCTCCGGGTTGATCTTGCTCAAAGGCGTGGAGAGATCTTCGTACTCCTGGTCCTGCCAGGTATTGGGCGCGAAGTGGACGAACATGCCCACTTCCATGTCCTGCCAAGCGACCTGCTGAGGCGTCGGCAGAGCCAAGGCCGGCGCGGTCGTCGCCTGCGGCGCGCCTGAGGCGCTGAGCACCTGGTTGAAAGCCTGCGGGACCACTACCAGGCACCCAATCGACGGTAGCCGAGTCATCTGAAGCCCCCTTCGGATCAGCCCGCCGCCCAGGGCAACTCACAGAGGCCCAGCGGCGAGACGCCATGTGAACACAAGATCGTCCATGGACGACAGGATCATATGCTTGGGCGCTGCGGTCAAGCGGACACCCTGCAACAACCATGTGCGCCAGTCGAGCCATGCTGACGAATCCACTGCTCAGCCTGCGGCCGATCATGCGAACGCGCATTGTGTCCCAGGGTTCGCGCGGGAGCAGGCCGGGCCTCTCTCGGCATGGCCGAGAGGGTATGATGATGGCATGGAAGGTGAAGGTTGGCTAGAATCAAGGCTTCATGGTTTCCGGTGACCGCGCTTTGAGCAAAGCCCCTGATGCCTGAAGGAACCTGCTATGAACAATCCAGTAAAATACCTGCTACCCGGAGTCTGGTTGGTTCTGGCCGTTTCGATGTCCCTGACCGGATGTGGAGACGATCATGGAGATCGCTTCCGCAAAGACCGGCACCGCTACCCGCAACGGTATGAACAGCCCGATGATCGCGGGCGCGAGAGACAACCCGACAGGGAGAAGGATGAGAACCGGCGCGATCGCGACAGCAAGGAGAGGCGAAACAGCAGCGACCGCATCCAACAGCGGCCGCCAGAAGTTCGCATCCAGCCGCCCCCTCCTGCCCCGCCGGCGCCAGTAGTCCCGGTAGCGCCGCCAGCGCCAGTAGTCACAGCAGTTCCGCGAGCACCGGTAGTGCCGCCAGCGCCGGCCGCTCCGATCATCCCGGTGGAGAGTCCGTACGTAGTCGAGAATCGCGGTTTGGTGCACGAGGCGTTTGCCGTGCCCGTCATTTTCGATCCAACGCCGGGGTTTATTGTCTCCAAACCCCCGCCGGCCCTGATCGATGAGGTCCCGCCAGACCAGCGTCCTCAAGGTGATGATGTGGCCTGGATTCCTGGTTACTGGGGCTGGGACGACGAGCGCTCCGACTTCATCTGGGTCAGCGGCATCTGGCGAAACATGCCGCCGGAGAGACAGTTCGTCCCGGGCTACTGGCGCGGGGTCCAGGGCGGTTTCCAGTGGGTCTCCGGGTTCTGGCAGACCGACAGCGTTGAAACGGTGCAATACCTGCCACCGCCGCCCGAATCACTCGAGAGCGGACCGGTTGGTCAACCACCCAGGCCAAATCACATCTGGGTCCCGGGCGTCTGGGTGTGGCGCCAAACGACGTATCTCTGGCGGCCGGGATGCTGGATTCCGCCGAAGGATGATTGGGTCTGGGTTCCAGATCACTACGTGTGGACACCGAGCGGCTATGTCTTCGTGAGCGGCTACTGGGACCATATTGTGCCTCGCCGGGGGGTGCTGTTCGCGCCCATCCGTGTGGCTCCGCAAGTCCTGGCCCGCCGTGCCTTTGTGTATTCACCCAATGCGGTGGTCAACGTGTCTTTGCTCATCGGAGATCTATTCGCCCGGCCTCGATATGACCATTTCTACTTCGGCGACTATTACGATCGCGCGTTCTTCCGATCGGGCATTTATCCGGTGGTTTCCTTCCACAACAGCCGCTATGGCTATGATCCGGTCTTTGCCCGGTATGTTGCCACGCAGCACATGGCCCCGGACGAGTTCACCCGGCGTCTGCGTGACGAATACAACCACCGGCGCGACCATCCGGAGGCCCGGCCACCTCGCACGTATCCGACGCCTCCGAAACTGGAGGCTCGGCACGACATTGACTTCCGTGTGACCGTTCAGCCCGAAGTAGTCGAGCCGCTGAGCAAGACGGTAAAACGCCCGGACCTGCCCGTCCGGTTTGAATCGGTCTCGCAGGACCGAATCAAGCAGTACCGCCAGACCATTGCCGAAACACGGCAATACAAGGACCATCGCAAGGACGTGGAGACCCCAAAACCGGCGACCACGTCGAAGCAGCCCGTTCCTGTCCCGACGATCCGATCCTCCGAACCCAAGAAAGGGCCATCAGAGGATCGGAGTGCGCCAAAGCCCGCCCAGGTGCGACCGACGCTACCTCAGGCGGGGAAAGCGTCGACCCCGCCGGCCCAGACAACGCCGCGCGTCGTGAAGCCGGGGCAACCGGCGGTGTCTGAGAAGATCCAGCAGAGCCCCGGTCAGCCGACACAGCTGCACCTGAAAAAATCGCCTTTGGCCAGCCGCCCACGGAACTTGCTCGGCATCTTCAAGACCACGCCGGCTCAGCCGAAAGTGTCTGCACCCGACCCCAAGGTCAAACCCGGAACGCGCTCGACGAATCGCCGCGAGCCGCAGGAATAGGGTCATCGATGCAGACTGGCTGGCGAACGATAACGGCCATGCGATGCACAGCGAGCGGTCACGATGGCTTCTTCATTTGCCCGCGAATAAGACCGATGATGGCCATCAGCACGCCCCCGCCGACGCCGCCGCCGGCGATGCTGGATATGATGCTGGCAACGTCGAGCGAACTCGCATCCCCACCGGTAGCGGCACCGGCGGCGCCGACGCCGAGAGCTGCGAGAATCTGGCCGCCCACTCCGCCACCGAGAATGCCGACGATGGAATTGCCGGCCGTCCCAAGGCTGAACTTCTTGAGAAGTGCTCCGGCAGCATTGCCGCCGACCGCGCCGCTGATCAACTGAATAATCAAGCCCACGATGTTCATGATGGTTTCTCCGTTTGGGGGTCTATCGGTGCTTCGACCCACAGTCACCAGACGGCTTCACCCGGCTACGTGGCCAGGGCGTGCCTGGTTGTTGCCCCGCGTCTTCCAGATTCGCCCACGCTGACGCATGGAGTCGTTCAGCGTCTGATCGCGGATGCCATGATCTGCGGCAGGAATCATAAGCGATTTCGGCGTTTCCACAAGCGCGATGCTGCACGGTTCCATAAACAGCGGGGGTAACGCTGATAAACGAGAAGGAGAGGCCAGAGCCGGCAGAAGCCAAGCGGCCTCCCAGCCGGCCGAAAAACCATCAGAGAACCCGGCGCGGATCGTGCTCGAAAACGTTCAGAATCCAGCTCAATCAGTCCGACCTCGTCCACCCAAAGGAGCCACGTCTGACAGCGTCGGAGACGGGTGCCACCAGTCTGCCAAGCGCGTCCCGGACGGCAACCGGATCAGCATTCGACCGCTCGCGGCAGGGCCTTGGCCAGTTCGGAACGGCCCTGAGGACTGCCTCTCGGCTCACCGGTCGCATCCTGCAAGGGCTCAGCGGCGACTTTGTCTTCGGCCTCCGTGCCGCAGAGCCAACGGAGGATGAACGCATGGAACTCGCTGTCCCAGGGTGCACCGGGGCCTGATTTTCGATAGGCTGGTCGCCGGAGAAGACACGCAGGCTTCGGCCTTCCTGCAGGATCCGCCGACGCATCCGGCGACCCTGGCTGCGCGGAAAGGGCGCGCTTGGAGACACCTCGGATGGGGTGATCACCGGATCGTTCCGTGCCTCGTGTGGACGACGCTCATCATGGCAGAATTGCGTCCTGACTCAGCCCCGGCCGAGAATCGCAGCTTCGTCCATCGCGAAGGCGAGCATTTTGTGCTCAATGGGCGGCGGATCTATGTGGCGGGGACCAACAGTTACTATCAGATGATCCATCGCCGGACCGGTCACGCTGGAGCGGACGAGATTCTGGATGAGATGCAGGCCCGCTCGATGACGGTGCTGCGGATCTGGGCATTTCAGGACCTGGTCGAGCAGAGCGGGTGTCTCCAGTGTGCCCCCAATCGGCAGCTTGGCCCGAGCGAGCGGCCCATCGACTTCATCGACACGGCCACGCTGATCGCACTCGATCAGACTCTGGCTGCCGCCGACGCCCGCGGCATCCGCGTGGTGCTCACCCTGGTCAACAACTGGGATGACTATGGCGGCATGAACCGCTACAGCGTCTGGAGGTTCGGCTCGCGCCATCATGACGGGTTCTACACCGACCCGATCATCCGCGGCTGGTTCAAGGACTACATCACTCTCCTGGTCAACCGCGTGAACACGGTCAACGGCCGGACGTACCGCGACGACCCGACGATCTTCTCCTGGCAATTGGCCAACGAGGCCCGCTCAGGCTGGGCCTCGTCCAAAGCTCTCAACACCTGGATCGGCGAGATGAGCGCCCACATCAAAAGCATCGACCCGAACCATATGGTCAGCACCGGCATCGAGGGGTACTACAACATGGGGCATGTCGGCCGCAACACGGACATCTGGATGTGCGTCTGCGGACAGGACTTCATCGACAATCATCTGCACTGGTCAATCGATTACGCTACCTGTCACATCTGGCCGCAGAACTGGGGCTGGGACCCGATCGGGCAGACGACGAGGGCAATGGACCGGGTCCGGCAATTCCTCCAGCAGCGGATCGACGATGCTCATAATGTGCTCGGCAAGCCGCTCATGCTCGAGGAGTTCGGTATTCCTCGCGACAACCACGGGCGAGGCATTGGCGGAGGGCCGACGACCGTTCGTGAGCGCTTCTTCCGCGACCTCTACTACGCCTTTTGTGAGCAATCGGCGAGCAACGGAGGACCCTTGGCGGGTACGGCCTTGTGGATGATCCTCGACGATGCCACGGCCTCATGGGACGATGACAACGGCGTGTTCCTGCCGCAGGATCTCACCCTCGACTTCATCATCGCCACCCACGCCCGACGGCTGGCAATCATGGCGGGCACGGCTTGGGGTGAGGGCCGGTCCTGCTGAACGTCATCACACCTTCATATGGTCGGGGCACTCACGAGCAGTTTGCTTGTCATGGAGAACCGTCGGCTTTCCAGGTTGATTGTCTTGCCGCGTTTTCAGGCCAGAGACGCTTGTTTGTGGGGCTACGATGGGTATTATGTAATCTGAACAACGGTCACCTCGCAGTACATTTTGGGGTGCCCGTGCGAACCTAAGTGCCTGAAAGATAAAGACTTGCGGGCGTAGCTCAATTGGTAGAGCATCAGCCTTCCAAGCTGAATGTTGCCGGTTCGAACCCGGTCGCCCGCTTTCGACGTAAAGTACGCTGACCCCGCTAGTTGCGGGGACCCGCCTTCAAGGCGGAGCGGCCGTAACCGAGGCCAAATTGCGTGTAGTGTACACGCGACGTTTCGGGAGGCGGCCGTGAACGCTTCATTACCCCAACGAGTCCCCAAGTTCCGAATCCACAAGGCGACACTCCAGGGCTATGTGGAGTTGTCGGGCAAACGCTTCTACCTCGGCTACCACGCATCGGCCGAGGCGATGCAGAAGTACCACACGCTGGTGGCCGAGTGGCTGGCCAACGGGCGTATGCTTCGTGCCGGTCCGGTGCCGATCACCGTCAAGGAAATCATCGCCCGCTACTGGCTGTTCGGCGAGCGGTACTATCGCAACGCCGACGGTACCGTCGCTCGCGAGTTGAACAACATCGCCGACGCCCTGCGCCCGGTGAAGGAACTCTATGGTATGCAGCCCGCCGCCCAGTTTGGCCCGCGGGGGCTACGGGCCGTACGCGAGAAGATGATCCAAGAAGGCCTCTGCCGACGAAACATCAATTGCCGGATCGGGCGGATCAAGCGCGTGTTCAAATGGGCAGCCAGCGAGGAACTGATCCCCGGCGAGGTCTACCATGCCCTGCTGGCGGTCGATGGTCTACGCCGCGGCCGGTGCGAGGCCAAGGAAAGTGACCCGGTGCGTCCGGTGCCCCAGGCCCTCATCGAGGCCATCGAACCGTTCGTCAGCCGCCAGGTCCGGGCCTGTCTCTTATACACATCTGAC
>JAUCQB010000118.1 GCA_030372985.1 Phycisphaerae bacterium | reverse complement strand
CCCACCTTCAGCTCGTCGGAGAAAGCGACGACGAACCAGCCCCGCGGATAGCCCTGGAAGACCTTCTGGCGTTCTTCGGTATTGGAGCCCATGGGATTCACCTCGGCAGAGAGAGCAGGAGCAGGATTGGTTCAGGCGTTGGCTTGTTCGCTCGTGAGGTTCATCCCCTCGAACGTTCCGGCGGGGAAGAACTGGCGAAGCCAGCGGCGATAGAGCGGGATCGGTCCGTCGCCTTCGCAGAGCATCGGCGGGTGCACGAACACCTTGTTCTCCCAGACCGGGATGTCCTGCTCGAGCTGGCGCGAGACCTCGGAGATGAAGGCCTTGCCGACGCCGCGGGTCACGTCGGCGCCACCGGTCTTCTTGACCATGAAGCAGAAACGAACGTGAACGGTCTCCTCGTCCTTGGGCGTCACGGCCGCGACGAGCAACGTGTCGACGATGCCCGAGAAGCGGATCGTCTGGAAACCGAAGCCCCACGAGGTCGACTGGATGCCGCCCTGCGTGGTGCCGCGCGAGGTGCCCATGTCCGCCTTGGACGTGACGGTCATCATGTGGCCGTTCTCTTCGGCGACGCTGTTCGGGTAGTTGAGCGTTCCGTGGAGATACTGGAAGTGCGCGACGTCGACCTGGTTCTCGGCCATCTCCATGCTGTGGGTCTTGATGTCCCACTCACGGACCTCGTACTCGGTCCAATCCGGCGAGCCGACCTCGGGGATGTCCGGCAGCTGCCACTCGGGGCCGCCACCCTCGATGTTGTTCCAGGCCATGATGAGACCGTTCTTCTCGACGATCTCCCACTTGCGGACCGAGGCCTTCGGCGGGATGCGCTGCGCGTACGGGATCTTCGCGCACTTGCCTTCGCCGTTGAACTCCCAGGCGTGGAAGGGACACTTGACGTTGTCGCCGACGACCTTGCCGCCGTGACCGAGATGCGCGCCCATGTGCGGACAGAAGGCGCCGAGGAGCGCCGGCTTGCCGTCCTCGCCTCGGAAGAGGACGAGGTCGTGTTCGAAGGCTTGGACCGGGAGAACCCCGCCCACGGGCAGGTCGCGGCTCAGGCCGACGCAGAACCAGCCCTTGGGGCTCGACGTGAACGGAAAGCGGGACTTCGTCTTGGCCATGACTTTTCCTCCTCGCACCGACGGGTCGCGAATGGGACGGCAGCGGGATCAGCGGCTCGGCAGCCTTTCGGGCGGCCGAGCTAGAACACGTTTCACTTGCCCGCCTAATCGCAAGACGCGTGCCGACCGTCCCGAGGCTCGATTTTGCGCGGTTTTCTGCGGATAGCGCGATCAGCGACCCGGGTTGGGTGCAGAACATGCGCGGCGCAGGCACATTCGCGATCCGATTGCGCATCCACCCAGAAGGCGCACTCGGGTGGCTGCCAAATGGGGCCGAATCGGAGATCCAGCCGACATCTGCCCCTTGTCGCCTACCAATCGAGTGAGCGATCTTCGCGCAGTACCGGCGGTGTGATGAGTCGCCGGAGCCTGCCTTCGCGTTGCAGAGAATCTTGCAGCGCCGCGAGAACGCCTCTTTTCGGAGAAGACCGCCGATGACCTCGATGCTGCGCCACGCGCGCGCCCCATGGGTGCTGTTGCTCTGCCTGGCTGCTGCTTGCGA
>JAUCQB010000117.1 GCA_030372985.1 Phycisphaerae bacterium | reverse complement strand
GGCCCGTTCGAGGCTCTTGACGTCCGGCCTGTCTGGCAGGACCATTTCGAATTCCCCTTGCTGGGCGTAGAGGTTCTTGTCCGACCACGGGCGGTAGACGGCGCGCGTGCCGTCGCCGAAATCGATTCCGTACTGCTCGCCGGCCTTCATGGCACGACCGCCGAAGAGCGCCGAGTTGTCCGCCGCCTCGTCCACGACAACGAGTTCGCCGTTCTTGAGCTCTCGTTTGGCCTGAAGCACCTTCGTCCGGCGCACGGTGAAGGGAACCTCTTTGGGTTTCTTCTCCGGCGCGGCATGTTTCTTGAGATATACATCGAACCGTCCGGCGACCGGTTTGTGTTCACGGGCTGCTTCCTGGACCTTCTCAATCCAGTCGATGTAGCTTCGGGCCATGGCTTGTTCGTCGGGATCGTCCGAGTCAGCCAGGCGCTTCAACGCCTTCAGATGGTCCGCAGCCTTTTTGAGCGTCCCCTGGTTGTACTGCTGGTCCGTGGCGTGGTGGTTGACCGTTTTCACCGCGGCCAATATGTCCTGGGCGAAAACGTCCTGCGGCAGCGCTTCACCCACCCGGGCGGCTGTGGTGTCGACTCCCGCCTTGCGCAGCGCCTCAAGAAGCTTTCCCTCCGCTTCAGGCCGAACCTTCATCTTGACCACGGTCCGCTGCTTTCCCTTCAAGGTCTCGACAAAGATCAGGGCGTTCTGGTCCTCGATGTCGTCCTCGTCGAAGGGTAGCACCTTCCCTTGCCAGCCGAGGGAGCGGACTTCCTCAAGAAGCGCCTCCTCGGTCGGCCCCAAACGCGTCTTCGGCAGCGCCTCCAACACGTCCTCGAAACGGAAGTCCCGACGGCCCAACACGTCCGCATAGAAGCCCTCGAAGTCGCGCCGAAGATTCCTTTTCCGAGCGAGTGCTAAATCGTAAAAGGCTTGCTTGCGGGATTCGTCCCCTCCGAACCGTCCCTCGGCATAGGGACGCAGAATGGCCAGGTAATCCTCGTCGGCGATCTTCTCCGCCTCGCGGATGTAGCGGAGAGTCGCCGCGGGATCGATTTTGACCTTGCCTTCCTTGGCGGCGCGGAAAACCGTATTGTAAAAGGGCTCTTGTTCTCCGTACTTGGAGTTCGGGTGATAGTCGACGGCCAGGCGGTCCTCGCCCAGGTATTTAAAGATCTGCCCCTTGTCGATGCCGTAGACCTTCCCGTCACGAGCCCGCAGAAATTGCTTGGCATGGCCGTCGTGATTGGAGATCAGCCAGTCGACGACGTGCTCCCGCTGAATCTGCTCGATGTCGAGGGTGGTGAGGTCTGCGAGGTCCAATCCGGCGAAGTCGAAACGCTCCTTGAGGTCGGTCCGCCACTTCTGGATGGAGCCGAGGCGTCCATTCAAGCGGATGGTGCGGACCTCGACCGCGTTCGGATCGATGAGGCGTCCGATCTTGTAGGCGACTTCCTCTCCATAGGCGATGAAGTCGTCGCCGGAACGTTCCACCGGTTTGAACAGCCAGCGGTCGCCTTTTTCATCGGTCCAGAACTCCTTGCTGTGCGCGCCGCCGACCTGGGCCTTGCCCGCGGGCTTGAAGTTCCCCGGCTTGCCCTTGGCGATCCATGCCGCGTCCGTCTCCTCGAACTGAGCGCCTTTCTTGGTGAAAACCGGCGGGGACGGTGGCGTTGGTTTCGGAGTCGGCGCGGGCTTCGCCGATTCCGGCGCGGCGGCCTTCTTTTTGCCGCCGTGCTTTTCCAACCAGGTGGCGTGTTTCGTTTCGATGCCGGCCTTGGCGGCCTCGATCTTGGCCGGGTCGGTCTCCGTAAGCAGAGTGACCAGTTCGTCCTTGTTCGCCCACTGCCAGTGCTTGAGCTTTGTGTCCTTGGCCAGGGTCTTGAGGTCGCCCACCTTCATGGCCGCGACCTGATCCTGAAATAGCTTTTTCTTGAGGGCGAGCTCCTTGGCGTGTCCTTCGAGTATCTCCTGCGGCAGACCGTGCGAAGCCGCGAGCGCCGATTCCGCATCTTTCACCGCCGAGAGGAAGTCGGCGTATCCTGCGGGGGACTCCGGCACGATCACCTTTGCAGCGGTCTGTTCGACTGCCTGTTTCGCCTTGTTGATTGCGGCCTTCTCGGCTGTTTCGAGAGCTTCCTTCTTGGCCTTTTCCGCCAGTTCCTCACCGGCCGCCTTTTCCAGCGCCTTAACAAGCTGCTGCTTGTTCTTGAGCGGGCCGATGTGGTGCTTCTTCTTGGCGTCGATCAGGGTCGCGCCTTG
>JAUCQB010000116.1 GCA_030372985.1 Phycisphaerae bacterium | reverse complement strand
CTCGTCGGCAGCGTCAGATGTTTATAAGAGACAGGGCGAATCGAGATCCTCGTGTCGGCCGGCGGGCCCGCCGGCGATGCGGACAAGAGTCGTTATGCGGCTCTGTCCGGCAGCAACGGTGTCTTCCTTCTGAAGGGCGATCAGGCAGGCAAGTTTACCAGGAAGCTCGATGACTTCGAGAAGAAGGCCGACTCGCCTGCGACCGGGGGCAACACAGGGAGCCCCATGGGTGGACCCATGGGAGGTGGTTTCTCGCCTGAGTGATCGTTGGGGGCCGCGGTGTCATGGCCGATTGCCAGGATCGCGTCTGCTGGACCGTGCTCTTCGCGGGGGCGGTCCAGGGCGTGGGTTTCAGGTATCGGACCGAGCATGTGGCACAGGCCTACGATGTGACCGGGTATGTCCGCAACCTCCCCGACGGGCGGGTGGAACTGCTGGCCGAGGGGCTTCGGGCTGAGGTCGAGCGGTTCCTGGACGCCGTGGAGGAGTCCATGGCCGGCTATATCCGTGGTTCTCAGCGGCATGAAGGACCGGCGACCGGTCACTACCACGAGTTTTCGATCCGATACTGAGCTTGGCCCGCGATTTGCGTTTTTCCGGCCTCCCGGTACAATACAGGGCTCGTTGTTGACTTGCTTTGAAACAAGGGATGGTCCGTCATGCCCAAGATGAAGAGACACAAGGGTTTAGCCAAGCGAGTGAAGGTCACCGCCCGGCGCAAGGTTAAGCGCCGCAAGGCCTTTACCGGGCACCTGCTCAGCAGCCGGTCTAGTCGTCGCCTCCGCCGTCTCAAGAAGGCGTCGCTCATGCCGAAGGCCGACACCCGCAAGGTCTTGTTTGTTCTGGGCAAGTGACGAACGCGAGGATTGCATGAGGGCCGCCGTCCGGCTTGACGCCGGTGTGGTGGTCCACGCAGGAGATTGAGAATGCCACGTGCAACTTATGGAGCTGCCAGGGCGAAGCGCAAGCGTCGGCTCCGCGCCGCGACCAAGGGATACCGCGCCGCTCGCAGCAAGCTTACCCGGACGATGAAGAGCGCGGTGACCCGGGCCGGCCAGTATGCGTTTCGCGATCGGCGAGCCAGGAAGCGGCAGTACCGCTCGCTATGGGTGACTCGTTTGACCGCCGCCTGCCGCGTCAGGGACATCAGTTACTCGCGACTCATCAACGGCCTCAAAAAGGCCAGTGTCATCCTCAATCGCAAGATGCTCAGCGAACTGGCGATTCACGACGCGGCGGCCTTCGACAAGGTTGTCGCGCTGGCCAAGACGTAATGGCCGAGCCTCATGGCCCGGCTGCTCATCGATGCTTCACAGGCCGATCATCGCTGCCCGCGGCGGTCGGCCAGTTGCTTGTACAGGGCTTCGATGTCGTCCACCATCCGGTTGTGATCGAAACGGCCAAGGCACAGCTCGCGCCCGGCGCGGCCCATTCGATCCCGTAAACCGGCGTCGCCGGCAAGTCTGACCATCGCCTCGCTGAGCCCCTGGACGTCGTTCAGGGCCACAAGCAGGCCGGTCTGCTCCGGCAGGACCACCTCGGGCGATCCGTCGATATCGAAGCTGATCACCGGTTTGGACATGATCAGGCCCTGCACGACCACCCTCGGCAGGCCTTCCCATTGCGATGCGTGGACCACGGCATCCATGCCGGCGAGCATGCGGGCCACTTCAAGCGGCGGCACGAGGCCGGTCAGGCGGACGCGGTCGGTCAGGCCCAGCCGCTGGAGCTGCGATTCGTATTCGCTGCGTTGGGCTCCGTCGCCGACCCAGACAAAACGAAGATTGGGGCAGCGGCGGGCGGCCCCCGCCATGGCGGGGATGAGCTGTTCATATCCCTTGTTGCGAAACAGCCGGGCGACCGTTCCGAACACGACGCACGCTTCATCGAAGCCCCAATGTTGCCTGATGGCGCGCCGGTCATACTTGGCCGGATCGTACCACTCCGTCTTCATCCCGGAGTAGATCGTCACAAAGCGCTCGGGTGAGGCGATGCCGGCCTCGACGGACTGGCGAGTCATGGCGTAGGCCACCCCGATCAGGGCGTCGGTGTATCGGGCGCACCGACGTTCCAGCAGACGGTAGAAACACCGCGTCAAGACAGGCTGAGTTCGATTGAAGCTCATGCCGTGGATGGTATGCACGATGATGGGCACGCCTGCCCGGCGAGCGGCCCATCGGCCCAGAATGCCGGCCTTGCTGCTGTGAGTGTGCACGATATCAGGTCGCAGGTCCCGGAAGAACGCCCGCAGTTGCCGGCAGGCGGCCACGTCGGCCGCGGGTCGGATCGCGCGGTGCATGGACGGTATCATCCGAATGGCATAGCCGCCGGCGCGGGCTTCGTCGATCAGTGACCCCTCCGGGCCGGCGTCAGGGCCGACGGCCAGTGTGACCTGGTGGCCTCGGCGGCACAGTCCTTCACAGGTCAGCAGAGTGTTCTCCTGTGCTCCGCCAATGATGAGCCGGGTGATGACGTGGCAGATGTTCATGGTTGCTCCGCGGCATCGGTCTTGTCGGGAGCGGGTTTGCCGCCGAGCCCCTTCCAGCCGGGCGGCCGCTGGAGATCGTATTGGACCCACTGAAGGCACAATCCTCTGGCCGGTGCGGTGGGCCCCGCCAGGCCTCTGTCGCGGGCGGCCAGGATCTCGTCGATTCGCTTGGGGGGCCAGTGCCCGCGGCCGATCTCCAGCAGCGTGCCGACAATGTTGCGGACCTGATTGTACAGGAACCCCGTCCCTTCGACGTCCACGAAGACTTCATCGTATCGACGAAAAACGTCCGCCCGCAGGATCGTTCGAACGGTTGTCTCGCGCTCGCTGCCCTTACTGGCGAAGCCTGCGAAATCATGGGTGCCGACCAGGCGGTTTGCCGCTTCCTGCATGCGAGTCGTGTCCAGGTCATTCCAGAAGTGATAGCTGTAGCGCTGGAGGTGCTCCTGCACGGGGCGGCGGGCCGAGTTGTAGATGCGATAGCGGTAAAGCTTGGACACGGCGTCGTGCGAGCAGCGAAATCCCAGGGGCACTTCGGAGACGTGCAGCAGAGAAACGTCTTTCGGCAGGCGCGAGCCGATGGCCCTTTGCAGGTTGATGAGCGGAATCTCGCAAGTGGTCTCGAAGTTGGCCTGCTGGCCCGCCGCATGGACGCCGGCGTCGGTTCGGCCGGCGGCATTGAGCCCCACTTGGTGCCGGATCACGCGGCGTGCGGCCTGCTCAACAACGTCCTGGACGGTGCGCATCTCGGGCTGTTTCTGCCAGCCGTGAAAATCCGTGCCGTCGTAGGCAATCAGAAATCGGATGTTGCGCTCCATGGCCGGATTCTATTTCAGGCGGCGTAGGGCTTCAACAACGGCAAGAGGGCCGTCCGGTGCGGCACGACCGCCAGACGGTGGCGGGAGACATTCGATCGCCAGGCGGCCGCAAAGCGACGGGCGGTGCCGCGGTGCTCTTCCTCGGTGACCGGCGACAATGCGACAACTGCCTGCCGACACAGCGGGCCGGAAGCTTGTCCTGCCTCCTGTCAGGGGCAGTATTGTCAGAACCGTGCGGCCGGAGATCTGTGCGGCTTGCACGCATGCTCTTGTGGATCGCAGTGCGCTTGGGTTGCGGCCCGCAAGAAGACGGTTCGCCTCAGGCGACCAGTTCCTCTTCCAGCTTGCCCTTGAAGCGGTTACGCAACCGCGTGATCACGTCCTTGTGAATCTGGCTGACGCGCGATTCCGACAGATCGAGCACCACGCCGATTTCGGCCATGGTGAGGTCCTCGTAGTAGTAGAGGATCAGTACCAGGCGTTCCTCGCGGCTCAGGCCCCGAGTCAGATAGTTGGTCAACATCTGTCGGGCCATCCGGGCTGCGGGATCGATCTGCCGGTGGTCGCCGATGTCCCAAGCCCGCTCGCTCGAACGGCCGCGGGAGTTCGAGTCCTTCGGGTCCATGGCCGAGAAATGGACCTCACGTCCGAGCTGCGAAATCCGTGAGAGCTGATCGTAGCGGTCTTGGGAAAGCCCCATGCGCTTGGCAATCTCGTGGTGCATCGGCGGGCGGCTGAGTTCGGCGTCGAGCAGCTCCCGTACCAGCATCCGCTGCTTCTCGAAGGTGCGGACGGTCCGGGACTGCGGGTCGAGACTGCGCAGCCAGTCCATGACCGCGCCGACGATGCGCTGCTGGCAGAACGTCTCGAATTTGGCCTTCCTGCTCGGATTGTAAGCCTCGACCGCTTCGATCAGTCCATCGTAGCCGGCACTGCAGATTTCGTCGTAGCCAACCTGAGCCGGCAGCTTGCGGGACAACCTTGCCGCCTGGATGTGAACCAGAGGAGCGTAGTGCTCCACGACCCTGTTCCGAGCCTCGTCACTGCGGGTCCTGAAGTACCGGTTCCACAGAGAATGGATATCGTCCTTCTTGGTAGCCATCGCGAACCTCCCACTTGAAGCTCCGGCACGCACATATCACCACGAGGGCGGACCTCCTCGCAGGGGCGCGGAACGCGTGAGGGTCGCTTCTTTCGAGTCGCGGGCAATCCGGCCGTCGAGCGAAAACGACCGATGCCGCAACCCGGTTTACACACCAACTTGTTGAGTTCACTCGTTGGACCGGCTAGAAGTGAAAGCTTCCTTGCCGGTTCCTTAAGGAACCCATCCCTGGATCCCCATGATGCTTCCTTCTGATGTCGGACCGCCGGGGCTGTGGCCGCTCGCAGTGATGGGTGTTCGCCAAGCGGTAACCCAACCCCCTCGACGCCAGTCGGTCGCAATCACTGAGAATGTATATAACTCAAAAACGCGCCCTTGAAAATAGGGGAAACCGGCAACATGTCAATTTTTTTTTGCTCCTGCCGTGGCAGGACTGGAGAGATGAGATATCTGGTGGATGATGAGTGGCGGATGGGCGTCATTTGCGGTAATGACGAAGACATCGATTCGTGAAGATGCACGCACAAAAAAGCGACGCTAACAGATCCCTAATTCGATATTCTCTGGAACAACAGATCGTGGTTCGTCGTTGTTCGCAGAAGACGGTCGTTGCGTTGCCGGCCGGCAGTGCGCGACAAGCCCGCCCTTCACCTGCCGCATCACGATATCAATGCTGCGAAGAGGATTGTGTTGCCGGCACACCGGCTATCGATGATTCGTCTGTGCCACTGGGTGCGCAATGGATCAGTTCGATGTTACATGAGTTTAGGTCACCCTGAGACGAGGCTGTGAGTTTTTGCGGTGAGTTCAGCAACTCACAACCTTGACGGCCTGCGAATCCGGCTTGGCGATCGTTCGATTGGCCTCAAATTCGCGTACCTTCACAGATAAGACGAAGCTGTTGATAGCGCATATATTTGGTGCCCATTGTGTCGTGCGAACAACGGCGGCGGGTGAAGAGGATGCATCTTGTTCTGCTCTTCCCTTAGGCGGAATTGGGCAGTTTCAAACCTTCGGTAAGTCGACAACCTGGATCGGCCATGACCAGAACGGACCATCCATATGACGACAGGTCGTCACGGTGGGCGAGGCGATTCTGCGATTTTCTGCGCCCCGACAGACAAAATCGGTAGCTGATGGTGACGGCGGCCTTACTTCGGCAGGTCTTTCCCGATCGTCACTTGCTTCATCTTGTCCGAATCGAGGATGTGCTGGCAGTTGATCACCTTCTCAACCAGATCGAGCGGGAGATAGTAGTAGTGGTTCGAGGCCTCATAGCCGATGCGGGCATCGGTGCGGGTCAGATCGTACATCTGTGAGGCCAGCCTGATCTCCTCTTCAATGACTGAATGTTGCTCGGTGATGAGTTTGATACTCTCTGCGATCTCTGCCGCACTGGTGTGGGCGACCGGTCGGGGCTCTTTCGACGCGTTTCGGTTCAAAACAAATCGGGCCTGGTTGGCGACCGACCTGAAGTATATGCATGCGGCCTCCGCCAGACGCAGATCCTCTGCGATGCACCGGCTCGATGAGTCTGTGTCGGCTTTTGCCTGAGCCAGCCGCATCTGTTCGATGCCCGTCTCAAATCCCTTCGCTATCTTTTCACATTGGCTCACGTAGACGTCGGCCGGGTAGGGGCCACGCCAGGCGTCAAGGCAGTCGTAGGGGAATCCGACCATCGTCGCCCGGTATCCGGTTGCCGTCAGATACAACGGGTTGGCGGGGCCGAGTTGAAACGGGCCGGAATACAGACCGGGGCTGTTATATGGATATTCTTCAAACGCCCGGCTGAAGGTTTCCCATGCCTTGAGCATTTCCGGAGCCACGCCTTTGCCGTATCGCTCCTCCGCCACGCGGCTGAGTGCCTCCTCGGCCGTCGGCGTCGGCGACTTGCTGAACTCACGGACCAGCCGCAGATTGGGCGAGGGATATCCGCCCAGGCTCCAACTCAGCATCAGATCCCGAACGCCCAGTCTGCTGAGGTTCTCCATGTGCCGGGCGACCAGATTCATCACCGGCAGATACGGCACGGCCGACAGTTCCCAGGTGCAGTTGACCTGCACTTTGGCCATGGTTGTGAGCCCGCGTTGCCGGGCCCACTTCCAGTGTCTCTGGGCTCGTGGCCCGGGGCCCACCGAGGATATCGAGTACTCGCCGACGATCGTTTTGACGCCGCCGCGCTCGATTGGCAGATCCCACTCGCTCACGCTCATGAAGTACACGTTGTCGGGCAGGCGACGGATGATTTCCTCGGCCCACTCGTTCTTCCACCCCCAGTCCCAGCAGATGACCGTCGCCTTGGGATTGCCCTTGCGGACACCCTCGGCGATTGCGGCGTTGACATCGGCGATGACCTCGGCGCCCGAACGCTTCGAGCATCGCGGGCAGGAGGCCTCCTGGTAGTGGCTCGCGCAACTGGTCAGGTTCTCCGAAGCGGTGATGGTGAAGACCCCGCCGAGATCGGGCACCTCGCGGAAAACGTACGCCAGCGAGTCTACCAGGAATTGTCGCACCTGCTGCGTGCTGGTGCACATCGTGGTGTTGTCGCCCTCGCGAACGCCCGCAATGTCTGCACGATCCTTGAAGAACGCCGACGGCATTGATCGCGGCTCGTTCATGTAGAGATAGACCTTCACGCCGTGCTTTCGGGCCCGCTGCACGAGTTGCCGCAAGTTGGCCAGCCGGGTCTCGTGCCCCTTGCCGAATTCGGGGAAGTCCTTCGAGGGAGCGAGGTCGCGCAGGACCACGTGCAGCCAGACGCCGTTGACCCCGAGGCTGGCCAGCCGTTGCAGTAAACCGTCGGGATAGGGATTAAGCCGGGCGTCGAGCAGGGGGTCGCCGAAGACCGCGAAGTACGAGTAAAGGAAGCGGATCGGCGCGCCGTCGGTCATGGGCGGCGGGGTGTCATCCGGTGCGGGCCTGGACAGATCATCGAGAAACGCAAATCGCGGCTGGGCCGGTCGCGCGAAGACCTGGCCGAAGTGTGTGCGGACTAGTGTCTTGATCTCCGCGCAGCGTTGTTGCGCGGCTTCACTTGGCGGATCATATCGCAACGGCGGGCAGTCGGGTTTGAGCGAGCCGAGTTTGTGCCACAGGAAGTCGTCCTCTTTCAGTGTGTACGCGAGCTTCTCGGCATCCCAGCCGAGCAGGGCAAGCAGTTGGTCGTAGTTGAGAAGGTGCCAGTTGCGGCGGATCAGTGAGATGTAGCCCCGCTGCCTTTGCAGATCGCTGATGGGAACCTGCGGTGGCAGCCCCATAGACTCGCCGATCTCGCGGACTTTGTCCTGGGTCGTGCCGAGCACGCGCGCCATGTCGGACAGGTCGGCCGACTCCCAGTTTCGCCAGACGAAGGTGTGCAGCCGGTCGGGGAAGTGCGGTGCGTCGAGCGGTTTGGGCGAAGCGCCCGTCGGCAGCAATGACTCCGCCCGGACGGGGTGCATCGCGGGCACACCGCAAATCATCATCATGCTCAGGGCGATGTGATACATCACCTGTCTTGTCGATGTCCCGACACACGACGTGCGGGAGATACTCGTTGCGATCGATCGATCCGCAGAATGCAGGCCGTTCATGAACGTGGTCCTCCTCTTGACCGCATCTGTTTGGGGCTAACCGAGGCAAAAGTCAAGTCGGGCGGGATCGGTCGTGTTTATAGTATTGCCAGGATGATGTTGACGATGAGCGACGCACCGAAAAGGGCCGCAAAAACGATCACCCACACAACCGGCACGACCAGGGGTTTGGGTTCGGTCGCTTGCTGGACGGCGGGTTTCTCCTCGACCGGTTCGGCGCTCTCGGCCAGGCCTTCGAGCAGGCGGGCGTCATATTTCTTGCGGGCCTGGAGCGGCGGCTCCCCCCGCGCGATGGCCTCCAGGTCCGTGAGCAGGTCCCTCATCGAGGCATATCGATCCTCGGGCTTCTTGGCCATCATTCGTTCGATGACCTCGCCCACGCCCGTGGAGAGAGAGGGGACAATGTGATCCGGCGGGATCAACGGCTCCTTGAGGTGTTTATGCATGACCGCCGCGGGCGTCGAGCCTTCGAAGGGCAGCTTGCCGGTGACCATGTGGTAGAAGGTGGCCCCCAGCGAGTAGATGTCGGCGCGGAAGTCGATGTTGACCTCGCCGCGGATCTGCTCCGGGCTGATGTAGTAGGGGGTGCCGTACGCACGGCCGGCCTCTGCCATCGCCGCCTTGAGATCACCCGTCTCGCGAGCCAGACCCATATCCGCCAGCTTGGCCACACCGTAACGCGTCAACATGATGTTCTTCGGCTTGACGTCGCGGTGGACGAAGCCCCGCTCGGCCGCGTGTTCGAGGGCCTTGGCGACCTGGATGATGATGTCGAGAGCCTCGGATTCCTTGTAGATCTTCCCCGCGGCCAGATCGTCGTAAACGGTCTTGCCGTCGATGTACTCCATGACGAAATAGTGATAGCCGCTGGCCTCACCGACGTCGATGGCCTGCACGATGTTGTTGTGGTTCAGCCGGGCGGCCGCGCGCCCCTCGCGGTAGAATCGCTCGACGAACTCGGTGTTTTCGCCGAGTTTCTTGGGAAGAACCTTGACTGCCACGATACGGTCGAGGCTCAGTTGCCTGGCCTTGAAGACCGTGGCCATCGCCCCCTGACCGAGCTTCCCGAGAATCTGGAACCCGGGAATCTGCTGGGCCTTCCGGGCGATCGAGTCTTCCATCTCCGCGCCCAGCCGCTGGAGCTGCGAACGGGTCAGGAAGCCGCATCGCAGCATCGCCTCGGACAGCGAAATCCGCTTGCCTTCCTTGGCCAGGTTCTTTTGTTCGGCCAGACAGTCGTGCAGCTCTTTCAGTGTGAGCAGTTTGCTGTCCACGGCCAGTCGGCCCAACTGGGAGTCATCGATGGAGGGATCAGCCATGGTGCTTTCTCGCGTTTCTACTGCCCCGCCGCTTGTCGCATCCTGGCGAGGTCCTCGACATCCAGGCCAGATAATGTATGCACGCAGAGGGTCATACACAACCTCTGGCCGGGCCAATGCAGCGAGGACTCTCCTGCCCGCTTCTGATTATACCCGCCCTCCTGGCAGTCTTCAGCCGCGAGTTTCGGGTTCGAGCAAGTTCTTCAGCCACCGTGACGCCGTCTGGGGGTCGGCCTGCCGGGCATCCAGAGCCGATAATGCCGCGCGGCAGCACTCCACCTGGCGCGGTGTGACCGGGGCAAGGAGGTTTTGTCGCCAGCCCGTCAGCCCGGTCATTCGGACGAGCGTCGTCTCGAGATCGTTAAGGCCCGCCGATGTCAGGGCACTTATCCGCAGGGGCCCTGTTTCAGCAGATAAGACGTCTTGCCAGGATGGATGCGGGGGCAGGTCGGACTTATTGGCGACAGCGACGACCGTCGGCACATGCGCGGAGGTGCCGGAATCTCCCCCGGCCATCCAATAGGGGCTTCGACCAGGCTCGAAGGGGATGGTCAGGTCCGCGACGCTCAGGACAATGTCGGCGACTGATGCCTGTTGATGTGTCCGGCGAATAGCCTCCTGCTCGATCGGGTCTGTCGCGTCATGTATGCCGGCTGTGTCAACAAAAACGACCGGCACTCCGTCGATCGCGGTTGGATGCTCGACCCAATCACGTGTGGTACCCGGAAGCTCACTCACGATGGCCTGCTCGCGGCCGGCCAGACTGTTGATCAGGGTCGACTTGCCGGTATTGGGCGCCCCGACGACGACTACCCGGAGACCGGTCAGCAGCTTTTTGGCCTGTTCGCTTGCCTGGCAAAGGGCGGCCAACTCCTGCCTTGCCAAAGTCTCCTCGCCGGACTCGATGAGGTCCAGTAAAGCCTTAATGCGGTCGGTCAGCTTCTGAACGAGCTTGGCCAGCCAGACCGCTGCCGCCCGTGTCTTGGCCTTGAGCAGCAGGGGCAGAATCTCGCGTTCCATGGCGTTGGCAGCCGTGCAGGCCTCGTCAAGCAGTTCCTCAGGCTCGACGACCCTGGCCCCGGCCTGCTGGAGCATCAGCAGCGCCCGCTGAACGATTCGCGGCCCGCCGTGGAGGCTGATCTCAACGATGAATGGACCGCCTCGGTCTTGCCGGACAGTCACCAGAGCGTCGTCGATCACCTCGTCGCCATTTACCCATCGGCAGAGGCGGATCTCCCCGGGATCCATGGTGGCCAAGTCGAGCGGAC
The DNA here is from genome assembly GCA_030372985.1 of Phycisphaerae bacterium. Classification (GTDB taxonomy): domain Bacteria; phylum Planctomycetota; class Phycisphaerae; order UBA1845; family PWPN01; genus JAUCQB01. The sequence continues at coordinate 68,657 of JAUCQB010000116.1, read as the reverse complement.
GCCTGGAACGAAGGCACTTGCCGACCACACGAGGAGCATCGCTTCCGACCACCTGGATGACCGCGACACCCCCCATCGCCGGGGGCGTCAGGCATGCGGCTATTGGGGCATCGGTCTCAGGCGTTCTGTTGGCCGGGTCGTGAACCATGGTCGGGCATCGTACAACACGACCGGGCTATCTGCTATGTAGGGTGTACGACTGACAGGCGGCGCTGGGAAGCCGACAGGTCAGTGCACGCACCGCAGGTCTTGAGGGGTATTCTGCTTTCCCGATAAGAATCGCGACCCGTACTCCGGTCGGTCTTTCCTTTGGAAGCGCATCTCAGGAAAAGAAGAGACATCGTACGGCAGGAGGCCTTCGTTCCGGGGTCATTCGCCGACAGGTTTGTCGCCGGCGGAACAGAGACAGCCCGCCGATGACGGCAAGGACCAGCGTGGCCGGCTCGGGAACAAGGAAACCGCGGATCTCGCCGCTGCCATAGAGCGAGCTATGGATGTTGAGGTAGGTCTTGCCCTCTGCCAAGGCCGCAGCGAATGCCGCCTCGGCGCCGGCCGGTGTGCCGCCGTTGGCGGTGAGGTAAGAGGCGTTCCAGCTCGAAGCCTGTGTCAAGTCCAGGGTGTGGTCGTATGTGCCACTGGACACGCTGACGGGAAAGCCCGCAAACGTCGGGGTCGTGGTGATGACGCTCGCCGTTCCCGTGCCCGCTGTGGCTGTGGGCCCATGGATATGCGCACTGGTCGTGACGCCCTCCAGGCCGCTGAAGGTGACCTGCACACGCAGGGTGTGAGCAGCGTCGTCATAATCGACCTGCGCGGTGCCGATGCCGGGTGATGAGTTTGGGGGCGATTCGTTGGGTCCGCTCAATGAACCCGAATACGAGAGCATTGCTGCCATCGACGGGGCAGCAACGCCCATGAAGGAAACAACCGGCACGGCAATGCGGAAAATGCGAATCATGGTCTCTCATCCTCCCCCAGGGATCTGCGAATCTCGGCTTTCACGGACGACTGACGCACGGCTCCACTGCCGGCCGAGTTCGCCAGGATTGTAGTGCTGGGTGCCGGCCCGCGGCCACGGGCAATTGAGATTCATGATCCGGCCGGTTCAAAAGGTGAGCGGTGCATGTTGACCCGCACGTTCGGGGCAGGGCCTCGCAATGACCGCGGGGCGACGGGAACCACACCCTGTGGCCATTCGCTCCGGTGCTGAGCGTTCGCTACTGGGGCGCGGCATTGTCGAAAGAGTTGTTCTGGGGATCCGACACGCCGAGAGCCCGCAGGCCTGCGGGGTTTTTGGCGTAGCGGTGGGCGGTTTCAGGAGAAATGCGACGCTTGCACACCAGGCTGGCCAGATTCTCATCCAGCGTCTGCATGCCCCACTTCTTGCCGGTTTGGATGCAGGTGTCGAGCGACTCAATCTTGTTGAGGCGAATGGCCGCTCGGACGGCATCACTGGCGGTCAGGATCTCCATAGCCAGAACTCGTTTCTGGCCGGGTGTGAGGCTGGGCAGCAGGTACTGGCTGATCACCAGGCGCAGCGACAGGGAGAGCTGGCAACGGACGTCCTGTTGTCGGTCGAAGGGAAAGATGTCGATCAACCGCGTGATTGCACCTTTGGCGTCCTGGGTGTGGACGGTGGACATGACCAGATGGCCGGTCTCGGCGGCGCTGATCGCCATCCGGGCGGTCTCAATGTCGCGAATTTCGCCGCACAGGATCACGTCGGGATCCTGGCGAAGCGCGGAGCGTAGTCCGTCGGCGAAGCTGGCCACGTCGATGCCGACTTCGCGCTGGGTAATGACGGTGTTGGCCTTGGGGAGGAAGACATATTCGATCGGCTCTTCGATGGTAATGATGCGGCGATGGCCGAGCCGGTTCATCTGCTCGACCAGACCGGCCAGCGTTGTGGTCTTGCCCGAACCGGTGATGCCGGTAATCAGCACCAGACCGCTGTGAAGGCTGACGATTCGTTGCACCAGATCCTGTGGAATGCCCATCCACTCGAAGGTGGGGATCGTCGACGGCACGAAACGCAGGCAGGCGCCCATGGACCCCTGGCTGAAAAACACGTTAACCCGGAAGCGGACCGCGCCAGCGGGTCGGGTCAGGCTCAGTGAGAAGTCAAAATCCTTCCGGCCGTCGAGCCGGGAGCGCAATTCGGCCGGCATCATGCTGGAGACGACGCGGGCCGTGGTCTCGGCGGTCAGCGGCGTTTCGCCGGCCGGGAACAGATCGCCGTGGATTCGCAGAGTCGGCGGGTGCCCGGCGACCAGGTGCAGATCCGAGGCCTCACGGGCCAGCCCGCAGTCGATCAATTCGAGTAGTTGCGGATCAGGTGATGAGGAGCGTTGTCTCATTCGATGCGTTGCCTCGTGCGAAATCGGCGTCTTCTCTTGTGGCTGCGGCGTGCACTGATGGGACTGGCGTCCCGGCGGTCCAATAACAGGTTCTTGTCTGACTCCGGCAGGTCGGCCAACGCCGGGCCGGGATTCCTGCGGGTCGGCTTATAACCTGATATGCATCGGTCCACGAGTAGTTGCATGTGCAGGTTCTCAACAACGACGATTCGGCTATTCTTCATGGGTGCCGGCGTGTCGTTTGTACGCGATGACCAGGCCCTCCAGGCACACGTCGGGCATGACCTTGTCCACGAAATTGGCCCCGCGGGCGATTTCGGCGGCGTTGCCTCCGGCGATGACCAGCGGCGGCCATTTGCCGATGTCGGTGGCATAGCGTTCGGTAATTTCGCGCAACGCCCCGACCATCATCGCGTAGATGCCGTTGCGAATCGCGCTTCGCGTGTCTCGGCCGAGGATCTCGGTGGGACAGCCGACCTCAACCAGCGGCAACTGCGAGGTGTGTTCGTGCAGGGCCCTGGCCGACAGAGCAACGCCCGGCAGGATCGTTCCCCCGAGGAATATGCCGTTGTCGGCCACCAGGTCGATGGTCAGCGCGGTGCCGAAATCGGCAACCACGCAGGCTGCTCCGACCTTGGCAAATGCCCCGGCCGCCGCGCACAGCCGATCCGTCCCTACTTTTGAGGGCTCCAGCAGCTCTGCGTCGAGAGCAATCGGTGATTCAATCTCCTGTCCGACGACCAGCAGCGGCTTGATGCCCCTGGCCGCGCACGCCTGTCTCAATCTGGCCAGCACCGGCGGGCAGACCGAGCAGATGACCACCGCGCGGATGGCGGTTTCGGGAAACTTGGCCCACAGGTGTTCCAGGTGAGTCATCAGTTCGTCGAACGAAGCCGTCGGAAGATGATCGACCTTGTCGAGACATTCATCGAACCAGCCGGCCACAGAGACGTTGGTGTTGCCGATATCCATGAGGATCAAATGGGGCTTGTTGTCGGGTGGGGATTCGGCGATCACGATGCGCCTCCCGTCCAATCATGGGCCGTTGGGTTGTCTTCACGATCATTTTCCACCGCCTCACAAGTCTCTTCGCCCGCCGCGAGGAATTCCTCCAAGTCGGCCTCATCCGGTTCATGGCCGTCAGGCAGGATGGCGCGGAACGGGTCCTCCTTCGCCTCGGCGGCAAGAGCGGCCGCGGCCGCCTGCTCCCGGGCTTTGGCCGCTTCGACCATCTCCCAAAGCCGGTAACCGAGCCGTTCGAGACCGCTTCCGGTGACGCCGCTGATGGCCAGGACCTTGTCGCCGGCGATACCCACGGTTTCCAGCTCGTCTCGAAGCGCGTTCACGGCATCATTGTTCTCTGCCAGGTCGATCTTGTTGGCGACGATCAGCTCCGGTTTGTTGGCGAGGGCTGGTGAGTACTTCTGCAACTCGTTGCGAATGATGCGGTAAGCCTCGATCGGCGTCGCCTGTCCGGGCAGGGGGTGGACGTCGATCAGATGCAGAATAATCCGGGTTCGTTCGATGTGCCGCAGGAAGTCATCGCCCAGCCCGTGCCCCTCGTGTGCTCCCTCGATGAGGCCGGGAATGTCGGCCATGACGAATCGCTGATATCCGGGCATCTCGACGATGCCAAGTTGTGGCTCGAGCGTGGTGAACGGGTACGCGGCAATCTTGGGGCGAGCCTTGGTCAGCCGGGACAACAGCGTGCTCTTGCCGGCGTTGGGCAGCCCCACGAGTCCGACGTCGGCGATCAGCTTGAGCTCCAGACGCAGCCATCGTTCCTGGCCTTCCTCGCCCGTTTGGGCATAGCGGGGGGCCTGGTGACGGGAGGTGGCGAAGTAGGCATTGCCCCTGCCGCCCCGTCCGCCGCGGACGATCCGCACTTTTTTGCCTGGGGCATCGAGATCCTTGAGCAGACGCCCGTTGTCCCGGTCGTAGACCAGCGTACCGGGCGGCAGCCGCACAATGAGATCTCTGCCGCTGCGGCCAGTCATGTCCTTGCCTTTGCCGGGCTTGCCGTTTTCGGCGGTCCAATGGTGACGCCCGGCCATGTCCAGCAGGGTGGCCACGCTCTCGTCGGCGACGAGGTACACGCTGCCGCCACGCCCGCCATCACCGCCGTCCGGTCCCCCCTTGGGGATGAACCGTTCGCGGCGGAAGCTCATGCAGCCGTTGCCGCCGTTGCCGCCTCGGACATAGATCTCGGCCCGGTCAATGAACATCGCTAACCTTCACGTTACCTGCCGCGATCGTACCCGACGCCGGTCGCCGGTTCTCACTCCAGGCACTGGCTCAAAAACAAACGGCCGACACGACGTCAGCCGTCTGGGGACTGTTTCGGTTGAACTCGCTGTACGACGCAGCACCCGATAACCTCGCTCCGCGCGTGACCCGACTCGGAGGCCCGGCAGGTGCCTTCGGGAAGAGGGTCAGTTCGGCGCGATCTCCACGCGCTGGCCCTTGAAGACCACCTTGCCGTCTACGAGGGCGAACAGAGTGTCATCCTTGCCGCGACCGACGAAGCGACCGGGCTTGAAAACCGTGCCTCGCTGACGAACGATGATCGAGCCAACCTTGGCCTGTTGGCCGCCGTAGAGCTTCACGCCCAGGTACTGCGGATTACTGTCGCGACCGTTGCGGGTCGAACCTTGTCCCTTTTTATGTGCCATTGCACCTTGCTCCCAGACTCACTTGGCCGTTTCGTTCGTTGTCTATCGCATCAGCCATTGCTGCTTATCCGCCAGCCGTTCCGGGGCAACGTTCCTTCGCGTGACCGGGCTTCCCGGAAACTTGTACGGAATCGCCAGCGTCTTGCGGAAAGTGAAGTACCGCTTGTTGGTCTCACTTTCCGGTTTGCTCGCGTCAAAAGCCGGATTCTTCTCTCTCCTGAACTCGCCCGACAGCCCGCTCACGAAGACTGTAAAGCTGGTAGCCTTCGGATCGAAGTCCTTGAAGATCGCCACGCTGTGCCGGGCTCGATCCTTGCCCCGCAGCAGCTTGCCGATTGCCCGCTCGGGCGTGACCAGCAACGGGTCTTCGGCCCGCCGCCCGATCGCCCGGAACGCCTCGGGGCTGACCCTGATCTCGCTCTGAATCACCTGCAGGGTGTTGGTGACCAGTTCGAATTTCGGGTAGAAGTCCACTTCCTCGTTACCCGGGTTCTCGACCGAGTACAACATGAACCAGTACACCACCGGTTCCGCTTTGCCCGGAACGACGACCGATACCCGCTCGGGGTCCTGGAACCGAAAGTTCAGCTCCCATGAAACCGGTGCCGCCGACGGCTCAATCGCCACCGGGGCGGGCTGAGACGTCGCTGCGGACAGCATACACAAGCTCATACACTGCAACAGGTTAAGCATGTTAACATCCCTGTGTGCTGTCTGGCCTGGCTGCTATCTGCCGGCCGGGCGTCGCGCAGTCCTTCCCCGCCTGACTTCCAAACCATGTATTCTACGCGTTGGCTACGCCGCGTCAAGCCGCTGCGATGTTGGCCAGACGCGGGCTTCATCCCGGCGATGCACCAGCGGACGGTCCTGACGAGCCACCGGTCTGCCGCCGGGCGCGGCCCGCCGCAGCGGCCCCGGCCGTTTGTCGCCTTATGTGGCACCCCAAGCCCCTCCTCCGAACCACCTCAATCGGTTATGAATGTGTCTGTCGGCAAACAGACCCGAGGTTCTCCGCGAGGGAAAAACCGTGACTCCAAGACAGGTTCACCTGGCTTTTCTGGCAAGCGGTCTGGCGATTTTGGCTTGGTCCGGGTTCCGGCCCAACGGCCGATTGAACTGGCTGATGGAGACGCTCCCGGCCATGGTGGGCGGGGTGCTCCTCGTGGTCACCTATCGGCGCTTCCGGTTCAGCACGGTCAGCTATGGCCTGGCGTGGTTCTTTGCGATCATCCTTATGATCGGCGGGCATTACACCTATGCCGAGGTGCCCATTGGCAACTGGGCCCGAGACGCATTCGGCCTGTCGCGCAACCATTTCGACCGGCTCGGCCATTTCTTCCAGGGCGTGATCCCGGCCATGTTCGCCCGCGAACTGCTGGTGCGCACCTCGCCGCTTCGCCCGGGCAAGTGGCTGTTCACCGTGTGCGTGGCCCTGGCCCTGTCGATCAGCGCAGCGTATGAGCTCTTCGAGTGGCAATACGCGGCGACCTTCGGCGGCCAGCGGGCAAACGACTTCCTCGGGAGCCAAGGCGACATCTGGGACGCCCAGAAGGATATGTTCATGGCCCTGTGCGGGGCGGTCGCCTCACTGCTGCTGCTCGGCAGGTGGCAGGATCGGCAGATCGAGGCGCTGGTGGCTGACGCATCAGCGCGAGGGACGAGGGGCGAGGGGTAGGGATGGTAGGGCACGGTCGAGGTCGTCGCAGAGACCGAGACCTGCCGGTTCTGTCGATGCCATATGCGGGGTGCCATGCCCACGGCTCGGCGTGGGCGTGACTTCCTCAGACCAACGAGGGATTCATCATGCGATCGAAACGGATGGCGGTGTTGGCTCTGACGACGTGGAGTATGATCGTTGCGTTCGGGAGTGCATCTCACCGAGCTATCGCCGCTGCGCCAACCACTCGCCCGGAGTTCGAGGCCTCGCCGGTTCATTCGACGTGGGAAGACCTTCTCGAGGGCATCAAGACGCTCGATCAGTGGCGACAACGCAAGGAGACAATCCGCCGGCAGTTCCTGGAACTGATCCGCGATGATCGCAAGCCCGCCAAACCGCCGCTGGACCTGCAAGCCCACGAAACCTCGGAAGTCGACGGTCTCTACACCCGCAAACTGATCAGCTACAACGTGGAGACCGACGAGCGAGCCCACGCCTACCTGGCCATTCCGCGCCATCTGACCGGCCCGACACCCGCCATTGTGGCGCTGCACGGCACCTTCAAGCAGGGCAAGGAGCAGGCGGCCGGACTGCTCGACAACCCGGACAAGGCGTGGCTCGATCACTTCGCCAGGCGTGGCTACGTGGTCATCGCGCCGGATCACTTCACGGCCGGCCATCGCATTCCGCCGGAAGGCCCGTATGAGACCGCCCGATTCTACGCCAAGCATCCCGAATGGACGGCCGTCGGCAAGTTCACCTACGAGCATTCCATCGCCATCGATGTCCTGCAGTCGTTGCCCGAGGTGGATCCCGACAAGATCGGTGTGCTCGGCCATTCGCTGGGCGGGCAGGGGACGTACTTCCTCGCCGCGTACGATCAGCGGGTCAAAGCGGCGGCGTGCAACTGCAGTGCCCCCATGTTTCGCCAGAACCCCAGGGTGCTCGAATGGGCCCGCGACCGCTGGTACATCTACCTCAAGCCACTACGGCCGCAGTTGCTCGAAGGCCGTCTGCCGCCGATCGACATGCACCACATCATCGCACTTGTTGCCCCACGTCCTTTCCTGGATCTCTCCGGGCTCAACGACGGCAACCCCGCGACTCAGCGGCAGCGGGTGCTGATGAACATGGAGATCATGCGGGTCTACGAATTGGAGAAGTCGCCGCAGGATTTTGCTTTCTACGTACATGGGCGAGGCCATTCAGCGGCCTACGAGTCGCGTCAACTGATGGTCGCCTGGATGGACGTCCACCTCAAGCCGCCATCCGCCACGGCCGCGAGGCTGGTCCCTGCGAAATGAACCGGGACAGCTCCGCCCCGTGCCAGGGGAGCTGGGATGGGCGAGTCGCGAAGCACGTGGATTCGAGACAGGTATTCCACAGGCCACGGTCGGTATCCCTGCATGCAAGATTGACCTTTGCCCTGCCATGACGCTCGATGGGCTCAAGCTTGACCGGCGTCTCTCGCGTGCCTACATTCCCATTATGATGGGCAAACGACAACGCGTGGAAGCGGTGTTACGGGGCGAGCGGCCGGACCATCCCCCGGTGAGCTTCTGGCATCATTTCGAGCCGCACCAGATCACCGGTCAGGCTGCCCTGGATGCACACCTGCGGCACCTGGAGGCCTACGACCTCGATCTCCTCAAGGTGATGAATGACCACCACTATCCGCGAGGGGATGTGAACCTCGTTCAGTCAGCGGCGGACCTGCGAAGGATCAAGCCGCTACCGGGTGATGCGGGACAGTTGGCTGGGCAACTCGAATTGCTGCGGGGCCTTCGCAAGCGGCTGGGCGATGGCCTGCTCACCTGCACGACGATCTTCAGCGCATGGACGGTACTGCGGGTGTGGGTGGCGCCGCCGAGCGACAAGCACGGCCCGCCCAAGATCATCGGCGAGGACCAGCGCGACGATGTGCTGACAAACCTGCTGAGGGAGGACCGGTCGGCGGTGAAGGCCGCGGTGCAGGCGATCGGCACGATGCTCGCGGCCTTTGCTCGCGAGTGTGTTGCCGCCGGGGCCATGGGCATCTTCCTGTCCGTGCGTGACGACTGGGTTGACCGCCCGGCCAACGGCGAGGGAGTATATGACGACATCGTCCTGCCGACGGACATGGAGATCCTGGGTGCCGTCAAAGATGCGCCGTTTAACGTGCTTCACGTGTGCGGCCGTCCGATGAACTTCGAGCGGTTCGCTGACTACCCTGCGGCAGTGATCAACTGGGCCGATCGTGCGGCCGGACCGAGCATCGCCTACGCCTGCGAAGTCGCCAAGCCCGCGGTGGCCGGCGGCGTGGATAACCTCAAGACGCTGCCTCAAGGTGCACCCGAGGACTGCGCGGCCGAGGTCCGCGATGCCCTTCGCCAAGCCGGTAATCGATCGATCATCATCACCCCGGGCTGTACGTACGACCCCAAGGCCGTGCCTGCCGAGAATCTCAAGGCCATGGTGGCGGCAGCCCGCACCAGGAGCCAGTGACGCCTGTCGCCAGTGCGCCTCGACGTCCTCAACGCGCCCCGAAAACTGTGTGCTGCCGCGGATACATCCGAATCGTTGCCGCAAGGCGATGGTGTTCGCAGCGAGGTGTTGCTTCTGCAACCCTGGCGGCGCATACTGATGTCAGAAGACTTGTTTCTTCCGATTTGGACAAGGGGCCTCTGCGAGGGTTGTGTTTCTATGGGATTGCTGTCCAGACTGCCGCAGGCGGAGACCTGGCCCGAGCTGGAGAGGGCTGCTGAGCAACGATTCTGGGATGGGTTGACTCTGGCGACGGCCGCTGAGCGCGACGAAACGGGAGCGGTGTATTTCCTCGGATACGTTGTCGAGATCTTGCTGAAGACGGCGTTTTTCAGAGAGCGGGGCTTGTCCCGGCACGTTGACACGAGTTCGGAACGGAGAGTTGCCCGCAACTATGCTCGTGTGTACGGCGCGCCTCGAAACGATCACGACCTCAATTACTGGTTGCTGGTCTTGGAACGTATTCGCTGGGTCAACCGGCGTCCACTTCATCCCGCGCTGCTCGGAGCTCTTCGGTTGCGAGTAGGGATCATTGCGGACAACTGGAGCGAATCGCTGCGATATCGGGAGGCGCAACCGACCATGAGCGAGCTTCATGATGTGTTTGCGAACGTTGAGTGGGTATTTCGGCGTCGTCGAGATCTCTGGAGGTAGTTATGCCTGTTACTCGGATCAAACCCAAATCAGAGGATCATCCTGAACTGGTGAAGGACCTGGTTCGTGTGCTGCACGAGAACCAACCGAAAGGACCTCCCGACGATCCGCAGATTATCATCAAAGAAATCCGCCATACGAACAGCATTCATGTGACGGTCATCTGGGATCGTTGGGCAGACATCGACGCTGAGGAGCGTGGGCGGCTTATTCTGGACGCGATCGCCAAAGAACTGGGCGAGGCGGAGATGCTCCGCGTCAGCATGGCGCTGGGAGTCACGAAGGCTGAGGCCGATCGGCTGGGGCTTGGCACGAAACACTGAGGCCACGAACTGAGGGCGTCGGCTCGTGCCGCTTTCGGTCGGTCAGTTGTGCACGCACGGACAAGCCGCCAGTGGCACCCTTCGAGTAGGCAAGAATGGCCAATTGAAAAGGGCAGCAGGTAGCGAGGAATGTCATTTGGAACAGACGTTGATCATTCTCAAACCGGATTGTATTCAGCGGCGGCTCATGGGCCGCATCATTCAGCGATTCGAAGACAAGGGCCTGACGATTGCGGCCATGAAGATGATGCAGATCAGCCGCGATCTGGCCGAGCGGCACTATGCCCCCCACAAGGGCAAGCCGTTCTATCCGGGCCTGATCGAGTACATCACCTCAGGGCCGGTCGTGGTCATGGTTATTGCCGGTCCGCGGGCGATCAACGTGTGCCGCAAGCTGATGGGTAAGACGTTTGGCTTCGACGCCGAGCCCGGCACCATCCGTGGCGACTTCGGGGCCAGCACCACATACAACCTCGTCCACGGCAGCGACTCGCCCGAGTCGGCGGCGACCGAGATCGATCTGTATTTCAGCGATGCCGAGATCCTGGACTACGCCACACCCGGGTCAGGATGGGTGGCCAAGTCGGACGAAGGATGAAGGCGGAGGGCTGAAGGCGGAAGGTCACCGCAGGCGACTCGACGTGGCGAGATGAACGATGAAGGCGGCTTTCGACAAGCTCAGGCCAGGGAAGGATGAGAGATGAATTGAGACCTTGCGGAAGACGGTTGCTCTGTGATTTCGCGCAGGCCTTCGTCTTGTGGCCTTCCCCCTGAACCCTCTTCTACTGCGGCAGCACCTGCACGACGAACACACTGGTCATCCGATCGATAGGCGTCACACCCGCGATAATCGCCTTTCCCAGTGGTGTGACGACTGTGGTCTCCAATTTGCACAACTCCCGTCTCTCGAACACCTTGTAGCCGTTCTTCTCGGGCTCGAGATAGGGGGCATACTCGGCCACCCTGGCCTGAAGCTCGACGCACGGCTGCGAGGCGGTCTCATTGAGGAACTGGCCTTCGAGCTCCAGGTCACACCGGTTTGCCAATAGGGGACTGGCTTTCACGACGAAGCGTCGGCCGGGCGTGGCTTCGACCACGTTCTGGGTCGCCAGCCGCAGACCGGTCACGCCGATTCGCTGCAGATCCTCCACCAACGGCAGCAGATCGGCCGGCGGCGGGCTTGACTTGTCCTCGGGCAGGCCGCTGACCAGCCAGAGGAACCGGATTCGCAGCCCAACGGCCGGTGCGTCGCCGGGCTCGGTCTGTTTGTCGATCTGTTTGACGATGCCCTCAACAACAGCCATGTTCTTGGGTCTGGCCGTGACGATGATTGAGCGGATGTCGGGAACCGGCACGACGGAACTGCCGTCGCCGGCGGCCGCTCTCAGGGCGTCAAGCAAGGCCGGGTTTGGCTCTGCAAACTCCAGAGGGAAGAGCTTTGTGATCGGCTCGTTTGTCGGCGGTGCGGGGGGAGGTGCCGAGGATGGGGCATCCAGCTCAGCGACCAGGGCGCGAGCCGTTTCGATTGCCTTGGGGGCCCCTGTGACGAGCAATGAATTGGCTGCTGTCCACGGGATGCACTCGCGAAGTCCGGGTACCGCTTTTTGGAGAACAGGAGCAAGCTCGGCCGCTTTGGCATGCTTGAGCGGGCAAATGATCGTCCTCATCTCCTGGGATCGGTCTGGAGCCTCATCGAGCGTGCGGAGCAACTGCTCAATGGCGGCCATGGCCTTTTCCTTGGCCCGCACAACGACGCCGTTGCCGGTGCCGGCAGTGACCCGCGTTGTGGGGTCGCCGAATGCGGTGGTGATGGCGTTGATCACTGTCTTGGGATCAACGTGCTTCAGGCTGAATACTCGTACCAACAGAGGTTCATCCGCAGCCGGAGCGGTCGCCGCCGGATGGCTGGCAGTCGCTCGGGTAAGCGGCGGCCTGGGAGAACTCGTGTCGAACCGGGCGATGAGATCGCGAATGAGAGGCAGGTCCTTCTCGTCCGCCTTGAGGACATCGATGTGCGTCGTTTGCACCGGGATGGTCAACGAATCCGGCTGCGTTGCCGGAGGTGCGGCCACGGCCTTCGGCTGCCCGTCCGCCGGTTGCGAGGAGGGGGTTGCCGCCGTCACGGCCGAGGAGGCCAGGAGCAGGATGGCCGTCGAAGCGAACCTTCTCAAGCACGCAAGGCTATGACACACAGGCAAATGGAATGCGTTCATGTCGTCTCGCCTCCCGATTCCGACCGGCAGCGGTGGAGTCTGCGCCACCTTCGGGAATATACTCGTGATGGCCGTTGGAGGTTGCACATCTTCCCCAAACCCTTGCTCGGCTTGCACCCACTTCGAGCGATCCGGCTTCGGACCAAAGGCGGTATTATAGCAGACTTCCGCCCCGCTGTGTGAGGTTTCCGGCAGACATGCTGTTGTCCGAGCGTCTGTGTCGACCTGCGCGGCTCTTCCAGGGCAGGGCCTCCAACGGTGTGGCCGCAGGCTATGGGATCAACAGCGAGTCGGTGCCCATGGCGGGGTCCGACAGGGCTGTCTGGTAGTGGGCTAATGTTCCCCGGCCGGGCAGCAGTTGGAGGTGAGTTTCCAGCGGATCCTGGAAGGTCCGGCCGAGCTGGGGTGGAGTCGTTGGGGTCCAGATCAGATCCTCATCAGCCCCGCAAAGCGGATGCTTGCACCATTTAACGCTGCCGTCAAGGAAGGCGACATTCTGCCCCACGCGGTTGTGGTTGCGAGAGCTGAGGCTCCGATCTCGTTTCCGCAATGCGGCCAGCCATTCACCGGCGTCCACGCTGCCGTTGCCGTCGAGGTCGCCAGGGGCGGGCAGGCCGGTGCCCTGGGCGGTCGGATCGAAGTTGTATCGTGAGGCCTGCGGACTAACCGGGCTCGGACGCAGCATGTCGAGTCGGTTCGAGAACGGATTGCGGTCTGCCGCAAGGGCCTTGCGAGGGTCTTGCGAGCTGGTCATCCTGACCCCGTAGGTTTTGCCGAATCCTCGCTCATTCAGCGTTGCCACACGGGTCATCTGAAGGGAGTAGCTGATCTCGGCCAGTTCGGTGCCGGCGTTGACGATGGCCGTGGGTGAGCCATCGAAATCGTACCATTTACCCTCGGCACCGACCGGTGGTTTGGGCTGTGCGAAGTACTTGAGGTTGGCATCGTCAACGATCGGATTGGGACCGGTGCCGGAAGAGAAGTGGCCGAGCTTGCGATTGCCCGTCGGACAGATGAACTGCTTCGGTTGCAGATACGCTTTTGAGCCGCGCAGAAGAAGCCGATAGTAGGCGCGATAGTTGCTCTGGTTGTCCGACGCTGCGGGGCCGTCGGAGTCCGTCCAGCCGTCGGGTAGACCTCGAAGGTTTCCGATGGCGGTGTTGCAGGTCTTGCTCAGGTCGACCGTCGAGGGCTGCCAGGCGGTCGGAAATCGCTGTTGGTTGCCTTCGCTGTACATGATGCAGGCCTGGGCGATGGAGCGGAGATTCGCGCCGCAGTACACTCTCCGAGCGAGCTCCCGAGCATTGGCCAGTGACGGCAGCAGGATGCTGATCAGCAGAGCGATGATGGCGATCACCACCAGCAGTTCAATCAGCGTAAAGGCCCCGCGCTGAAGCGACATGGCTTGCCGATTCTTCATGACATGCCTCCTTTCGAAAAAAGCGCACACCAGTTCCCCGAACAGTCGCGGGCACACGTGCCGCGCGGACTGCTTTCTCACTCCGTTCACCGGCCGGTCAGGCCGCCGGCCCGGCGGATCGACCTCGCAGGACACTTCTCTTCGTTGCTGCTTGCCATGAATCTACCAGCATTTGTCGTGCCAGCGATATGACCTGGCGTAACAGGACCGCAATTGCTGATCCGGCAGGGTGCAGCCGCATGAAATGGTTGAAATGAACGACATCGTGGTGCAAATGAACCAGCGTTATGGTACGACGAGTCGCACGAGAGAGCCGGTGACCTGCCGGGACATGACCGGAACAAGCTGACAGCCAGCAGGGGGCCACCGCGACGGTCGACCCTTCAGTTGCATAAAACCGTCCAGGGGCAATCGGAAGGAGCCGTGGAGGAGGTTCTGTTCCCGAATGGCTTGGCTTGCACCGAGCCACCTCTGCCCGTGCATTTCGCCGGTCGCGACAAAACAGGCCCCGTTCTCAATTCCGCATTCGCGATTCTTCATGTTCCAGGGTTGCCGTATACAACGCCGGGGTCAATCCTGCTGAATCCACTTCTCATACGTGACAGGGCCGCCGAAGACCGCTGCCTGGTTCTCGTGGGGTGTTCCAGAGGTGATCGCGTGGATGAAGCCGGACATGTCGCCGACCATTACCGTGTGAAGGATTTTGTTTTGTGGGTTCTCGACAAGAATGATGTCAATCTGACCGTCGAGCCCACGGTAACGCCGGCTCATTGCCAGAGCAGAGGCGTGCCCGGCCGGGGCGGTGGCGGGGAACGCACCGGTGGGCAGCGTGTCCAGCAGGGGCTTTTCGGATAGAGCGATCTCCTTACGCAACCGGGCGATCATGTCCGTTGTCCGCCGGTACGTGCCGCCCGTCGGGCTCACCACGCGCTTGCCATCGAGCATGATGTTGCGGTCGTCGTAGGCGATCACGACCAGGTGGTTTCGTCGCGAGGCCTTGAGCCAGGCGATCAGCTTGTCGCCGTGGTTCTGTTCGTCGCTGTAGGCGTAGTTACTGTCCAGAAATGCGATCCGATCGATTCGATCGGAAACCCGATCGACACCATTGAGGTAGCCGAAGGTGAAGCTGCCGCCGCCGCTGTGGCCGGTGAGCGTGATGCTGGTCCGTGGCCCGTTGAACCGGCCGGCGATCGAGTCGACGACTTGGGCGATCAGCTGGCTGCTCTGGGCGTGCTTGGATCGCCATGTCGGCCAGCTCTTGCCGTCGGCCTCGACATAGGCGGTAACCAGGTTCTCCTCGCGGATGACCTCGCGCAGCCGCCGGGTCTGGGCGCCGATGTGTTGGATG
The DNA here is from genome assembly GCA_030372985.1 of Phycisphaerae bacterium. Lineage (GTDB taxonomy): Bacteria > Planctomycetota > Phycisphaerae > UBA1845 > PWPN01 > JAUCQB01. The sequence continues at coordinate 53,490 of JAUCQB010000116.1, read as the reverse complement.
CCGTAATGCCAGTCGACGCCTGGTGTGACGCGTTTGCCGATGGTCTGATCCGTGGTGTTTCCGTTGGGCAACGCATAAATGACCACCCGCGTGGGTATCGACCGGTCAAATTGGGCCGCGGGCGGGGCGATAATACGCACCTCAACGCCGGGCTCGAAGCGATACGTCAGGACCTGTTCTCCGAAGTGCCGATCCGTTCTGAAGACGGCGGACGCGCCGTGAGGTCGAGTCGAGGGAGCCTGAGCGGTCGGTATGGTCGAGCTCGATGGATTCCCACCTCGCGGGAGATCGGCGACGGCGGCCATTGCCGCCGCGGCTGCCAGGATGCTCAGGAGTGTCGTTCCGACCCGCATGATCCGGTAGCTCCCCTGATGATGTTATCTCATCTCCGCGTGCCGAAGCTTCTGTCCGCAGGCGCCAAGACCGGCTGTCCCGGATCGGAAAGGTCCCTGCCCAACAGGCTTCCACCGGCAGAGATGCGGCCAGTGTGGCGTCCGGGTGCCGGTCATATCGGCAGCTTCCACGGGGACCGGTACGCGTAGCCGAGATGCCGATTGGCATCCGGGTCGTTGGTGATGCGATCGTTCTCCCCGTCCCAGGCCAGGTACTTCTTGAGGTCCATCGCAACGTTGGCCAGCAGTGTCGACGCCGTCGATCGGTGCCCGATGCTCACCGGGCTGTTGGGTGTCTCACGGCTCTTCACGCAGTCAAGGAAGTTGCGGGCGTGGTCCTTGGTGGCGTCGCCGTCCTTTATGCTCCAGGGCTCGGCGCCCTTCTCCACGGCCGCAGCCTGCCGCTTGCTCGCCGCCCGGTCGAGCGGGTTGAGTGCCGGCAGCGGTTCGGTGAACAGGCTTTCCGGCACCATCTCCACGCTTCCGCCGAAATACACCGTGGCCTTCGTGCCGCGGATCTCGACGCCCGAGCCTCTGGCCGTGCCGGGGGCCCCGTTGGCGTTGTACTGCGAGAAGGTCACGATGGCACCGTCAGGGTAGTCCCAGACGGCCTCCATGGTCGCGGGTACATCGCGGTTGTCCTCGACCGCCGTGCGGCTCCCGACCGCAAACACGCCGGCCGGACAGATGTCACCCAGTGCCCATTGGATAACATCGATGTAGTGGGTGCCGAAGTTGGTCATCTGACCGCCGGAGTAGTGCCGGAACCAGCGGAACTTGTAGAAGCCGCGGTTCTCGTTGTAGGGTACCTTGGGCGCCGGTCCCAGCCACATGTCCCAGTCGAGGCCGGCCGGCGGGTCGCCGTTGGCGGGATTGCCCAGGCCGATCGGCGACTCGTTGCGGATGTGGTAGCAACGGGCGGCCGTGATCTTGCCGATCTTGCCCGCGTGAATCATCTCGATCACCTTGCGATGAGCCGGAGACGAACGCCTCTGGTTGCCCATCTGGGCGATCCGCTGGTACCGGTCGGCGGCCTCCACCATCTTGCGGCCCTCGCGGATGGTGAGTGAAAGCGGTTTCTCGACATAGACGTCTTTGCCGGCCTGGCAGGCCTCGATGAACTGCAACGCGTGCCAGTGGTCGGGCGTGGCGATCAGCACCGCGTCCACATCCTTGCGCTCCAGCAGCTTCTTGTATTCCTTGGTCGTGAACGGATCGCCGCCCACTTTCTTCTTGGCGAACTCGATGTAGGGCTCGTACAGGTCGCAGATGGCCGCGAACTCAGCGTCGGCATGGGGCTTGAACGCGTCGATGAGCTGATCACCGCGGTTGCCGACCCCGATGATCCCCAGCCGGATCCGCTCGTTGGCTCCCAGCGCCCCCAGCACCGGCCCACCGGCCGCCATTACCCCCGCCGCCGCCACACCCTTGGCAAAGGCCCGCCGACTCATCGTTGTGCTCATGTTTTCAGTTCCTCAAATCGTCTGGTCTCAGGAATCCCGCATGGGACGATTATGCTAACGACGTTCTCCCGTCCTGGCAAACCGATGTCAGGTCCGTCATTCGCCGCCCCCTTTCGTCGCCGAGCGCCGTCCAACGAGGACGCGGCAGGATATGGCCAATCGCCCGCTACGAGGGTACTGTAAGTAGCCTGGCAAAAGGTTTCCGATTCTGTTTGGAGGATACTGACTTGAAGAAAAGGACGTATCACAAACACGATTGGACCAAGGTAGACTGGTCCAAGAGCAGCATAGCCCTCGCCCAAGAGATGGGGACGTGTCGGACCTATGTGAGTAAGAAGAGAAGGCAATTCGCCCCCCACACGTCCCGGCCTGTCAAGTCCGCGCCGAGAAACCGGATACGGCCCAGAACCAAGCGCGACTGGTCCCAGGTTGACTGGTCCTTGGGCAATCGGGAGCTGAGTCAGCAACTGGGTCTGACTCGGGGGTATATCTTCTACATGCGGAAACAGCATGCTCCCGAAAGCATTCGCCGTCCACTCGCATCCTACGACTCGATGATCTGGCGTCTGTCCGACGAGGAGATTGCCCGGCGTACCGGCACTCAACTTACCTACGTTCGAGCCCTTCGGAGGAGACAAATGGGCGTTCGCCGACCGCCCCCAATCGATTGGAAGCGGATTGACTGGAGCCGGTCCACCGGCGAACTGGCGATCGATCTTCACGTCAATTCATGTACGGTCTCGCGTGCAAGAAGGAGGTTTGCACCAGAGACACTGCGATCCACGGACGCCGCCAAGCAGCCGCAACCCATCCCCTACAAGCATCTGGTGGTTACGGGCAAGGTCATGTCGCTGCAGATCCCGCCGCCTGAGAAGCAGCTCACGATCGGGGCATCGAAACGGCGGTCGTTGGAACGAGGACGCATGCGGTCGGAACGGGGGCCGTCGGGACGGGGACGCTAGTTCCGGAACCGCCGTCGGAACGGCAACGCAGCTTGTTTCTGAACGGTAAGCGGCGTGAGAGACGATTGAGCGGAGATGTGGAGTGCCTCGGCGAGACGAAGACGCGGCGAGTGTGTCGGCACGGAGGGGTGTCCGCCCATGGCGAGCATTGATTCGTAGCAAGTGTTTTCCAGGCAATTCAAACCACGGATTGCACTGATGACACAGATGGAGGATGCCCCTTCGGTCGTCATCCGTGCCATCGGGGCTATCCGTGGCTGAAAAGCCCCAAAGGGCTGTGAATTTGTGGCGAGAGTTCGAGAAACTCACAGGTGCGTACAGTTGATATCGAGGCCTGTAAAAAAGGCGTGCGGCACCCTGCAAACATTGGCGCGGTCAAGGGTGCCGCAGCGAGTGGAAGCTTGGCTACGGGTCTGATCGGCGACCTGAGGAGTCCTGCTCGATCGGCCCGCTGATTATATGTTTCTTCGGTCGCTCTCGTCTATGTTCACAGCCCATTCGAAGTATTAAACGCCCCAAATCATCACGTTTCTCGGGCTATGCCTCTCCGGGTTCGGCTCCGAGCTGTCTGTATCCCTCGACATGCTGGGTTTCTGGGATTTCCCGCAGTCACCCTCGCGACGCGCGATTCAGACGCCTCGAAACCGCTGGGCTGTCACCTTAGCATAGCAATTCCGGGGCCATACGACAAGCAGGAATGCCACAATTCTGTAAATCTTGTCGAGTCAAACGGTAATGCCCGCAGACTCTCCTGCGTCACACTCCGGGGCACGTTGTCCACAGGCAACGTCAGTCGCCCGGCATGGTGCTTTGCCGATCGGTGTTTCTTGGGGAGGGTCCGCGTATCGGCACAGCCGCCCAGCGGCCGGGTGTGGGCACCGCACCGCAGCCGGGTCAATCACGTCGTTTCAGGAAGAACAGGCCCATGGAGACGGCCGCCAGTGAGATAGGCAGACCGGTGCCACAGGTATCGGTGGGCGGCGTTGATTGGGCCTCGCATGCGTCGATGAAGCCGTTTCCATCGGCGTCCGTCTGGCTGGGAGTCAGCCGGAAGATGCGTCTCACGCCGTTCAGTCGCCCGGTGCCGGCAATCTGCCCGGCGTCGTTAATAGCCACGGCCGCCTCAAGGCCCCAGCCGGAGGTAGGCGAGATCAGAGTGTTGAGGTCGCGCATGCCGTTGGTGCTGTCGTAAATAAAGGCGTGCTGGTCGGAGGCTACTTGCGACCAGCCCACGACGACGCCGTTGTTGTTGATGCCGCTGGCACCACTGCTGGTGCCACCGAGCGTGCCGAGGTCCGTCGTACCACCATTACGGTAGAAGAAGGCGTGGTAGGTACGGACCCCGAGAAGGTTGGTCTGTCCGGTCCAGATCGATCCGGCGATCTGTCCGCTGTCGTTGATGCGATAGGGATAACCCGCTGCGCCACCGAAGGTTCCAAGGGGCTGGAAGCCGCCGGAGGCGGTCCAACTGAAGGCGATGAGCTGAGAGGTGATCAACTGGTTGAGGCCGATGACCGTTCCACCGCTGTTGACGTCCCAGACCTCGCAGTTAGTCGAACCCAGATGACCGGCGTCGGTACGTACACCGTTCTGCCAGGTGAACAGCCGATAGGTCCCATTGCTCGCGGTCGAGAAGCCGGTCACCAGGCCGCTGTTGTTGATGGCTGCCGCCGAACTCCTCGTTCCCCCCAGCGTCCCGAGATCGATCATCTGACCGCCAGTGTAAATGAACGCATGCTCCTCGCCGGTGGTCGTGGCGGCCGCTCCCACCACTTGGCCTGCGTCATTAATGCCGTGAGCCTGGCAGCCCTGGCCCCCGAGCGAGCCGAGGCTGACCATCACGCCGTTTCTGTACAGGAAGCCCTGGAAGACGTTGTTGGCCATTGCCCAGCCGACGATCTCGCCGGCGTTGTTGATGTCACGGACCTGGAGTTCCGTCGCTCCCGCCACCGTCCCGACGTTGGTCACCACGTAGCATTCCGCCCGTGCCGCCCTCGTCGCTATCGGCGCGCAGCTAATTGCGAGGACAAGGGTTATGAAAAACCGGGGATGAAAGGCCCATGGCCATCCCTTTGGGAGACATTCGATACCGCAACGCTGGGCAAGCTTGACTCGGTTGCTCATGACTTTCCTCGGATCATCGTGCTGGCTCGGTGCGGAAGGTGCGGCCGACCATGCCCGCCAGGGAAGATTGGTCCTGCTGCCGACCATTCGGAGACCATTATAAGCTCTGGCAAGAGACCTCAACAGCGGTTGGCGCTGATGGCCGGCTGGCATTTCGAGCCTGCCGGCATATGATGGGCGCCAGGAGCCGGAAACGTGTTGGCTGCTGATGGCCTCCCAGAAAGGGCTGATGATGGAAACCCTTCGAACGATAGCAGCGCGGCGAAGCGTCCGACGTTTCAAGAACCAGCCGGTCTCGCGTGAAGCCATTCTCCGCCTGATCGATGCGGCCAGGTTGGCACCGACCGCCCGGAACCTCCAGCCCTGGGAGTTCGTCGTGGTCACCAACCCCAATCGGCTCCGCCAGCTTGCCGCCCTGACCGACCATGGCAAATTCATCGCAGATGCTCCCGTCTGCGTTGTAGTGTTCAGTCGCGACACAAAGTATTACCTTGAAGATTGCAGCGCAGCTACATCGCACCTTCTCTTGGCGGCTGCCGCTCAGGATCTCGGCGCCTGCTGGGTGGCCGGCGACAAGAAGCCTTATGCCTCGCAGATCGTGTCGCTGTGCGGCGCGCCCCCCGAGCTCAAGCTGGTATCGCTCGTGGCCGTGGGCCATCCCGAGGAGATTCCCTCGCCGGCCAAACGCACGATCGAGGACGTCCTGCACTGGGAGACCTTCTGACCAGTGTCCTCTTGGCTGACTTACGCGACGGAACGTCGCTGTGGCCGCATCCGGGCCGGCATCGCTGAATTCTCGTCGCCAGATGCGGACCCTCTTCTTACGGCTCGCAGCCTCGGACCGCTGACCTCTCCTGACTACCGCTGAATACGCCGAGCAGGCGGGATAATAGGGACTGTCCATCATACCTCTAATATCGACTAGCGTCCTTAATATGACATATCGTCCCTAATAGCCATCATATCCCAGGAATGTCGCGGCGACATCGTTGAGTGATTTGCCCAAATGTCCGCGTGCCGCGGACTCGCCGCCATCCTCGCGACTCGCTTGCTGGAGAAACTTGAGAAACGTACTCCCGTGATCCGCCAGGATGAGGCGTACGAGGATCTCGGCGAGCTGGTAGCTGAATCCCTGGCCTCTATCGGCGTTCTCGAACGACTTGCCGTTCCAGAATTCGCTCAGACCCTGGTTGTTCCAGTAGGCGCGCAGTTCGCGGGCGGTTTCGTGGTTGAGCAGTATCTCAGGCCTGCCGGTCAGTCCGTGCTCAAGGATCAGTGCAACACCTTCCTCGATCCATTGAGGGACGTTCAATTCGCTGAGTACCGCATGAACCAATTCGTGTCCTATGACGCTGTGTTCATAGGCCGGCGACCGCGGAAAGGCGATGTGCGGCATGCCCTCACGAATGCACATGCCGCCTGATCCTCCGTACTCTCCTTCAGGGTAGAAATGGCTGATGTAGGTGTAGTACAGCTCGACGCTGTGCAGCCGCACGAGGACGTGCTTCGGCGCTGCCCGGGCATCAGGACTCATGTCCAGCAGGCAGGCGATCTGGTCGAGTGCCCGCTCGGCGAAGCGCACGAGGTCATCGCCCTCCCGCTTGGGTTGATTGGTCAGCAACACGCAGCGCGGCGAGGAGTTGATCCAGTAATCATCACCCAGGCGCTCCGCGAGCAGTTCCAGCCATTGCAGCACCAGTTCGAGGCGGGCCTCCGCTCGGCGATCGGTCCGAAGGAAGTTGGCCTCAAGCCAGCGATCCATGACCTTCCAATCGACGCGCGGCAACTGGTCGACTTCGGCCACCGCATCGGGGATGTCACTCAACTGAAGTCTCATGACTGAACCTGGACCGCGAAACCGAGAACGAAACAGCCCATCTTCCGTGCAGCTTACCCCAAAATCGAATCGATTTTTGCCAGTTCCTCCGTCGAGAATCGGGCGGTCTTGAGAGCCGCCACATTTTCCTCAATCTGCGCCGGCCGACTGGCGCCGATCAGGACGGACACCACCTCCGGCCGGCGAAGGAGCCAGACCAGGGCCATCTGGGCAAGCGTCTGGCCTCGGCGGCGGGCGAGGTCGTTCAGCTTGCTGATTCGGCTGATGTCATCGCGTTTTTCCAGCCTTTTGGCGCAGATGTCGCTGCTCTGGGCCAGCCGCGAATCGGCCGGCTTGTTGGCCTTGATGTACTTGTCGGTGAGGGCTCCCTGGGCCAGCGGGCAGAAGGCGATCATCCCCATGCCGCACTCGGCGCAGGCCTGCAGCACTCCTTGCTCTACTGTCCGGTCGAGCATGTGATAGAGGCTCTGTGAGATGATCGGGCGTGCGGTGTGATAGGCGACGGCGTGGGCGTTCTTGGCCCGGATATCGTCCGGCCCGTGGTTGCTCAGCCCGACGTACAGGGCCTTGCCCGAGCGGACAGCCTGGTCGAGGGCGTCCATCACTTCGTCGGTCGGCGTGTTGGGGTCGGGCCGATGGGCGTAAAAGAGGTCGACGTAGTCCGTTTGCAGCCGCTTGAGCGACTGATCCAGGCTGCTCAGCAGGTACTTGCGCGAGAGCCACTCGCCGTAGGGCCCCGGCCACATGTAGTAACCCGCCTTGGTCGAGACCAGCAATTCGTGGCGGGGCATCTCCCTGATGATCTTGCCGCAGACGACTTCCGCGTTGCCGTTGGGCTCGCCGTAGTTGTTGGCGAAGTCGATATGCGTGATTCCGAGATCGAACGCCCGAAAAAGACATTTTTTCGAGACGTCGTCCGGGACGTATCCGCCGTAGGTCTGCCACGCTCCCAGCGAGATCGCCGGGAACTTCACCCCCCAGCGACCGCAGCGGTTGTAGACCATCGAGTCATAACGCTTTTCGTTGAACACGGTCATGTCAAGCCCCCGCTAACACCCGCCTAGAGTGTCACGGACTCCTGGATTCCTGTCAAACCGTCAGCGGGTTTTGCAGCAGCGGCCTCGCACATATACTGGCTGATCTGGAGATGACATTCAAGGAGATGCAAACGTGCCGATGATTCGTTTTGACAACAACCCGCTTCTCACTCCGGCCGATGTGAAGCCTTCGCGACCGGATTCTGAGGTGGTGTGCGTGTTCAACGCCGGGGCGATTCGTTTCGGGCGCGAAATCCTGCTGCTGTTGCGCGTGGCGGAGCGTCCCCGTCCCCGGCCCGGAGAGCTGATCGCCCCCATGCTTCATCCCGACGACCCGTCGGAGGGCATTCAGATTCTGCGGGTACCGGAGGAAAGCCCGGATGTCGAACAGGTCGATTCGCGGGTCTTCAGGTACAAGGGGGCCACGTACCTGACGTCGATTTCGCACCTGCGTCTGGCCCGCAGCCAAGACGGTCGAAACTTCACGGTTGCCGATGTTCCGGCGATGTTTCCGGCTTGCCGGGAGGAGGAATTCGGCATCGAGGACCCGCGCCTGACCCGGATCGGCGACTGCTACTACATCAACTACTCGGCGATTTCACGCATGGGCATCTCGACCGGTCTGGCGATGACTCGCGATTTTGTCACCTATGAGCGGATGGGGATCATCTTCGTCCCCGACAATCGCGACGTCACCATCTTCCCCGAACAGGTCGGCGGCCGGTACGTCTGCTATCACCGGCCGGTGTCGGGGATGTTCGGCCGGGCGGACATGTGGCTGGCCACGTCGCCCGATCTGCTGCGGTGGGGCGATCACAAGTTTGTGGCCGGCACACGGCCGGGCATGTGGGATTGCTGGCGGATCGGCGGGGGAGCGGTTCCCTTCAAGACGCCCCAAGGCTGGTTGGAGATCTACCACGGCGTTGATGCCACTCAGCGCTATTGCCTCGGGGCCATGCTGGCCGACGCCGAGCGGCCCGAGCGGATCATCGCCCGGTCGCCGGCCCCGATTCTGTCTCCCGAGGCGCCTTACGAACGGGAGGGTTTTTTCGGTCATGTCGTATTTACCTGCGGGGCGGTAGTCGAGCCCGATGGCCGGGTCCTGGTGTACTATGGGGCTGCCGACGCGTGCATCGCGGCGGCCGAGACAACGGTCGAGGATCTCCTAGCGAATCTTCGTTGAAGACTTGGCGTTGAACCGGGAATACAATACACTGGATGGGGAGCGGGGCTGTTAAGCTTGCCGAAACGATTATCCCCATGGTGGTGTACTCCGGACAGGCTGCACGAAAGGCTGCAGGCGGCCGAAAAGACGGGAGGCGGGCTGTGAGTATCGAACTCAGATGCGAAAGCTGCGGCAAGATGCTGCGTGCGACGAGCGAGCGGGCCGGCACCCGGGCCCAGTGCCCGGCCTGTGGGCACGAATTATACATTCCCATTCCGCCCGAAGAGATTGATGAGTTGCCCATGACGCCGGAGGATGCTACCGATCTGGAACGGGAGCAGGCCCTGGAGGAAGAGCGACGGGCACTGGATCGGGCTTTGTTGCGGGAGTCGAGCGGTGGCGACGAGCCGTCCTCACGTCGCGGATCACGTCCTACCTCGCGGCCTGTTCGGGCCGGCGGCACGAGCGGCGGCAACGCCCGCGAGGCCGTGGTCGCCTACCTGCAGGCGATGCGAGACGCCAATCTTGACCTGGCCGCCCAGAAGCTGGCCATTCTCCAGCGACAAAGAGCCGAGGCTCTCGAAGTCGTCGACCAACTGGCCACCGATCAACTGCCGCCGGCGGGCCTGGCCAACGTTCCGCCCGGTGTGTATCAGGGCTTTCTGCGAAGCCTGCGATCACAGCTTTGACCTGCCCCAGCTTTGCATTGCAGTCGGGGCCCGGCGTGAAATACGACAAGCCCGCGGAGCCAAGTGACACCGCGGGCTTGTTGAGGGCGTTTTTGCGCCGCCGTCGAGAGGCGGCGATCGGTTTGCCCGATCACCTGACCCCTGGGGTGTTGGGTGGTGCCGTCTCTTCCGTCTCCTCTTCCTCTTCCGGCATGGTCGCGCCCGGCTCTCCCATGCCGCCCATGAACATCATCATCATCGGCTTGACCATCTCGGCGGTCGACTGGGCCAGTTCGATCGGAACGAGCACGTTCACTTCGGCCGTGGTCGGATCGATCTGCGAAGCCATCACCGACAGCGGGGCGGTCTCTCTCATGTTCAGGGGGAAGGGCATCATCTGTCCCGTCTTGGCAAAGACATCCATGACCGTGGCCAGCAACCGGTCGACGCTGAGATATCCTTCGCCGATTCGCTTCGTGCCCGGCAGACGATTCGCGACCATCTTGATGGCCTTTCGCTCGGCCAGCGGCGCCTGGTTCTTCTGCACCATTTCCACCACCTGGGCAAACCGCCTGGCCCCGCCGCCGAAGGTGATCGCAACGTTTCTCTCACCGATTGAAGCGATCCGGATGACGATGCCTTCCTGTCCGATCACGCTCTTGATCTGCTCGAGCTGCTCTTCCTCCACATCCGGTATCTTGGCCAGGTCGACCACGAAGTGATCCACCGCCGCGCCGGTCAGCTTCTCGGCGTTTTCCTTGAGTTGGATCGCCTCGGTGACCGTCTTGGATTCTTCCTCGGTCAGCGAGCCGTTGTTCAGCGCCGTCTTGACCAGCGTGTCCTTGACGGTGGTGAAGAGCTTGCGGATCTCGGCCTGGGTCTGTTGGCTGTTGGCAACCTTGGCGACGGCGGTGAGGCCGATGAGGCCGTCTTCGCTCTCACTGGGCAGCCCCGTGACGCTCACGGCGGCCTGCTCGAACGAGGTGGCCAGCTTGACCAGCGAGTCCTTGACGGTCTTGATCTGCTCCTCGTCGACGTCGCCGCCCAGGATCTCGGGCTTGAGGAACTGATCAACGGTCTTCCTGACATCCTCTTCCCGCATGGTGTTGAGCCAGCCCGCGGCCGCGATCATGGGCTCATCGGGCAGACCGACCAGCAGGGAACCGTCGCCCGGCTTGACGGCCGCCAGGCGTTTGGCGATGTCCGAGTCGGGCATCGCCTGATACCAGAACGTTCCCTTCAGCCCGATCCTGGCATCGAGCGTCAGCGACAGCGAAACCTCCTTGAGCTCGTCAAGAAATTTGTTGATTTCGGCAAGCGAAGCATCGACTTCCTCAGGCTTTGCCTCCGGGCTGCCGGCCATCATCATGCCCTTGAGCGTTTTGATCGGCTCGGCGCGCAGTTCCTTTGAGATGCGCCGCATGCTCGCCCATGCAAAGATGTCGGCGTCACCATAGGCCTTCAGGCGGTCGGGGGCCATTGCCTTGTCGATGCCCTCCTTCACCTGAACCACTTCCTTGATGGCGTCCGTTGCCTCGGCCGATGCGATGACCAGGAAGCCGTCTTTCTCGGTCGCAATCGCCGGTTCAGATCCCAGGGTGAGCTTGTAAGCGTCGCCCTCTTTTTCGCCCCCGCCCAGGGCTTTGACCAGTGCCTCGGGTTTGTCGGTGGGTACGAGAATCACCGCCCGCTTGTCGACGTCGTCAAGCGTCTTGACTTCCGTGCAGTCCAGGAGAACGACGGCCGCCCCGGAGTTGACCTCCAGGCCCTCCTCGATGCCGACCTGCTCCTTGAGAATGGTGATGAGGCCGGGGAAGCCCAACTGATCCAGCGGAAGCTCCAGCTTTGCCAGAACGTCCGCGACGTCGTAATCAACCTCAGCGATGTTCCGGACGGCCACGAAAGCCGTCGCGCTGGCCGGGATGGCCTTCAGGACCGCCACGGGGTCCTTGGGGGGGGCGGGTTTCACTGGCTTGGCGGGGCCGCCGGCTCCCTCGCCTTCCGGGGCCTGGGCAGCCAGGAGCGAGCCCGGTAGTGCTACCAGCAGCGAGCACACGATCACACCGATCATCCATTCTCGTCGTTTGGTTTGCATGCTGTTGTTCCTTTTCTGAGCGTAAGTTACGGCAAGTTCTTGGGTATACCCGGTCCTCGGGTGGTCGTCAAGCTGACACCGCGCCACTGTCCTTCCCGATTAGACGTCACTCGGGTGTGAAAGTTTAGCCCCGCAACTCGAAAAAAGCACTTTTCGCACGAAAGAGGCCACCATCTTGTCACCCAACCAGCGCTTATAACCCGTCCCACCCTGGGGCCATCCACACAATCCGAAGAATTGTCCGCATAACCCGACCCGCACGGCGCGGCTTGTTGACTCCACTTCCGAGACACCCGTCGTGGGCGCCTTCGTATTTGTGTGGTCCTGTCCAGTGCCCAAGGGGATGGCGTGCAGGTTGCGTTCACTCGGCAGGGCGTGTTTCTACTGTTGCTTCCGTTGGCTTGTCAGGGCCTGTCAGGTTGATGACTGACACGGTGGGCGGGCAGAGGAAGCGCACCTGCGGAGCCGCTCCTCGCTCCATGCCGACGCCGCGGTTGACGTAGATGGGGTGGCCGTTGATCTCGAACAGTCCGCCGCCGGCCGCCCAGCGGGGGATGGCCGACGATTCTGCCAGGGCTCCGATCCACGGCAGCCTGACCTGGCCTCCATGCGTATGCCCCGACACGACCAGGTCCACATTGGACTGGGGTGGGAGGAGCAGAACGGCGTCGGGCCGATGGCTGAGGATGATCCGAATGTCGCCGGGTCCGCCTGTCTGTTCGAGACGCCGGATGACGGCCTCTTCGACGAGTCCCAGGTAGGCCCCGCTCAGCCCGGCGATCAGCAGGCGGCGGTCCTTCAGGTCCACGGTGATGATTTCGTTATACAGCAGCCGAACGCCGGTGCCTTCGACCACCCGCTTCATCCAGGACATGTAATCGAGGTTGCCCAGAACGCAATAGATGCCGGCGGGGGCTGACATCGACGCGTGGAGTTCCCGGAACGCCGGGATCTGCCGCTCGCGCTCGGCGGGGTAAGTCTCGCACACGTCTCCCGCCAGGAGGATGATGTCCGGCCGTTGCTCCATCAGCAGTCGCGCTGCCGCCCGTTCGTGGTCGCCGACCCGAGGGGTCTGAAAATCCGAGATCACACCGATCCGAACGGGTGCCGAGCCGCTCCGGCCATCGGGCAGCGGCAGCGTAGCCGTCTCGACGATGAGCCTGTACGGTTCGATGAAGCTCGCGTAGACGCCCCCCGCTGCGGCCAGCAGCCCCAGGACGGCGATGGCCAGTGACGGTCGTGTGGCCCGCAGAAAGGGCCGCCCCCGTCGCCATGGAAAGGCTGCGATCAGCAGCCCGGCGCTCAGCAGCGGCAGCCCGAACACCATTTCCGCGTAGACCGCGTTCAAGATGCCGAAGTGGTCCCATCCACGGTGATCGAGAACAACCAGCTTCACCACGCACGCGCCGACCAGAACCGTGCCGGCGATTCCGGTGGTTCTCATGGTGATTGCCGTGTCGTGTTTTCTCCAGCGACGCATGACAGCCTGGGTCAGCAGCACAACAAAGGCAATGCCCGAGTCGATCGCGGCCAATTGCAGAGAAACGACTGTGGCATGAGTCAGCGGCATGTGCGAGACGATACTCGTTATTCGAAAACCGATCCAGGCGCTCGCGGCGCGATGGGAGTACTACGTTTCCTGCAAGCCGCAGTTCGATGTGTGTCCGGACGCGGCCAGATGCAACGCTATCGGTCGTCCGTCCGGTTCGCGACAGGCGAACCGAAGGGTTTTGCAGCAGCCGCGAGTGGCGGTGCCAGGCAGCGATACACTTATGGCTGTCCCGTCGTGTACCGGAAGTTGAATCGTCCTTCCGGCGCGACGTCGCCGCTGATGTAGAAATCCATGATGTTCGCCGGGTTCTGGATGTTGTCTGCCCACTTGAAATCAATCGCGAGCCGCGAGTCGCCTTCGGGCAGGCCCAGGGCCGAACGCGGGATCGCCAGGTGAAGCTCATGTCCTCGGACCACCAGATCGAGCTTCGCCACCCGCTCCCACTCCCAGCGGCCTGTGTTCTTCTCAATCCATGTTGATCCGTCGGGTTCCACGGTCCGATTGATGATGTAGTCGTAGCCTGCCCAACCCGTCGTGGCGTTCTGGTCCGCGTCGATGAGCAGCCACATCCAGTTCGGGTCCGTCGCCGGCGTGAGCGGCTCGCGCGTACCGGCGTAGAAGAAGACGTGCTCCTTGTCTCCGGCGACCTTTGCGGATACGAGGTCATTGCGGCCCGTTCGGTTGGCGTAATGGAGGCCGCCGGCGCCGTCGAAGTCGCGCGGTGCCGTTTCGCCCACATGATCGCGGAACTCAGGCCGAACCTGACGCCATTGCCCGAAGTCTGTGCCGATCCGGATCGAGGCCGGACCTGATGCCTGCGGCAGCGGGGGGGCGCCCTTGTAACGCCGGATGCCGGCCACAAGCTGCCAGTAGTAGTGGTCTTCGTGGCCGCCCTTCATCGGCTCGATGTCGCGACTGAACTCCTGGTCAAACTGGTCCACGAAAACGATCGGGCCGTCGGGCTGGCCCCACCGGCCGGCGATCCACTCGTTCCATCCCGTGACCATCACGAATGGGGGAGCGAGCTGCAGCGCCCGTTTCCATTGCTCACCGAAGTTGTGGCCTTGAAGGACCGAGCCAGGGGCGATTCTCTGCATGCCGTCATGGAAACTCCGGCCTCGGGCGTCGCCGTTGCTCATGTTGGTCACCTTGCCGTCCGCGGCACGCAGGTTCTGGGCGACCGAGACGTTGACCTGTTCCGGCTTGTTGGGGTCGTCGGTGTAACCGTAGGCTTGAGGATAGGTTGCCTCCCAGTGCCAGGCGTAAGGCGTGTTGATCTGCTCGAACGGCCAGTGGGCCCGGCGGAGCGTGAAGAACTCGCGCAGTTCGGGCGACGCTTCTTTCGGATCGCAGATCATCAGCGGTTTGCCTTGCCAGCGAAACCAGAGATCCTTGTGCAGGCCCGGCTGATACAGTTCCCTGTAAATCCGCTCAGCGGTTTTGCCGGCCTCGGTGTTCACCATGAACGCGATATGCGGCGTGAGGCCGCCATCACGACGCACCTGTGTGAAGACCTCGCAGAGTCTCATGTAAACGTCGCGGTAGGTCAGCGCGTTTGTTGTGTCGAAAATGAGCGTGTCGATGCCAGCGTCGGTCAGCAGTTGTGCGTGGCGGCGGAGCACCCAGGGGTCGGTGCTGAGGTAGTAGCCGTACAACGGCTCGCTCCAGTAATGAGACTTGCCGATGGGTCCCCACAGCGGGGAGTCCGGCTTCCTCGCCGCATCAGGGTCTTTCGCCAAGATTCTCGAAACGTCATAAGGGCCTTCCCAATGCGGGCTTCTGTTCTGAACTTCATTGAGCCAGAGGAAGTAGAAGATGCCCACGAACCGATCCTGGCGCGGGGGCCCGACGTCGTCGGGCGCAGGCAGGCGACGACCGAGTCCATCGGTGGCCGGCCAGGGCGTGCCCGGGTTGGTCTTGATCTCGGATGCCGCGGCGCATGTGGTGGCACCGACGATGACGCCTGCGACCATGACGACGTGGTAAAGTGTCTTCGTGTTTCTCATGTCGGCATGATAACCGATTTTGAGAGAAGGAGTTATCGTCTCCCGATGTGAAGGGGCTTTGCGAGCTTGCTGTCCGCCGGTCGGGTTTCCGCTTCCTTGGATGCCGCCAGCAGGTTCGATGCCGGCGTTGTCGCACCTTGCCTGTAACGCTACTGTGTTCGAGACTTGGCGCGGGCCTGAAGACCAGGTCGTCGGTGAGTTGGGTCTATGAGGAAGGAGACGAAGGTCGTGGATTGCAGGTTGCGTGTGTCGGTTATCATCGCGGCCGTCTGCCTCTTCATCAGGACCGTTTGGGGTTTGCCGGCTTTCCCGGGGGCCGAGGGATTCGGCTCGCAGACACCTGGCGGGCGTGGCGGACGAGTCATTGAAGTCACCACGTTGGACGACAGCGGGCCGGGGTCCCTGCGGGAGGCGGTGACCGCCGAGGGCCCGCGAACCATTGTGTTTCGGGTTGGAGGGACGATTCGGCTCAAGAGTCACCTGCGGGTCACCGAGCCGTTTGTGACGATCGCCGGCCAGACTGCACCCGGCAGCGGGATCCTGCTCCGGGACGCCGGTTTCTACATTCAAACCCATGACGTTGTCGTGAGGTTTGTTCGCTCGCGCGTCGGACCGAGCCTCGTGGAACCGTACGACACTCAGGATTCCCTGCAGATCAGCGGCCAGGACGCTCACGATATCGTGATCGACCATTGTTCCTTCTCCTGGAGCATCGACGAGTGTGTCGGCATTCGTGCTCCGGCTCATGATGTGACGTTCAGTTGGAACATCGTCAGCGAAGCGCTTCGGCAGCCTTTCACGAAGGAGCAGATCGGCAAGGACCGCTCCCACAGCATGGCCCTGATTCTCAGCGGCGGCCCGACCCGCTGCTCGCTGCACCATAACCTGCTGGCCTTGTGCAACAGCCGCAATCCTCGCATCCAGGGCGGACGCCACGCATTCATCAACAACGTTGTCTACGGCTGGGGGTGGTTGACCGGCACGTTCTCGCGAGATCCGGAGGTCAACTTCATTGGGAACTACTACAAACCCGGCCCCGGCAGCCAAACGCTCAAGGCGATCTGCGAGCAGCCCGGCCAGATGGGCAGGATTCACGTGAGGGGAAACCGCAGCCCCGATCGTCCCGACGACGCGATGCCGGAATGGGAGCCGACTGTCAACGCCTCAGCGGACGAGCATCAGGCGGTTGAGGCGTTTGAGACGGCTTCCGTGACGGCCATTTCGGCCGACGAAGCCTATGCCGCAGTGCTGCGTTCGGTCGGTGCGGCGTTGCCCGCCCGCGATGCGGTGGATGCCAGGATCGTCCGTAACGTCCGTCTTTCGATGGGAGAGAAGATCGACCGTCCCGAGCAGGTTGGCGGATACCCGGAGGTGGTCTCGGGCCCGGCCCCACGCGATACGGATCATGACGGCATGCCTGACGATTGGGAGATGGCACACGGATTTGGCCTCACCGATGCCGGCGACGCGATCGGAGACGCCGACGGTGACGGTTACACGAATCTGGAGGAGTACCTTCAGTCGCTCGTTGATGAGGGTTTGACGCCCCGACCTGAGGTGCGAGGTATTTCCATAGACAGACCAGGCGGACCGTTCACTGTCCGTAGCGAAGCCAGCCAGTTGCCGATCGTTCGTGTCGGCGGCGATCAACGCTCCTTTTATGCGCACGCATGGTTCCAGGATGAGGTGAGGCTGGAGGTGAGCTCAAGGTCTGCCGGCCGGGTCGACTCCGCGCATCCGCCGAGAATCCAGGACAGAGTCAAGGTATCGGGCACCGGGATCGAGCTGTACGTGGCTGAGGAGGGTGCGAGGGTCTTTGACCAGGGTGCGGACGGCAATCGACTCTTCGCTTTCTTCGACTCGTACCCTCAGGATTCTCTGCAACTCGATGACGACAACGTCATTGATGCCGGGCGGTACGGCATTGTGGGCAATCGCGACAATGTCACCCACAAGCTGCAGGCAGCCTTGGATGCGGCGGCCAAGGTTCCGGGCGGCGTTGTGTTCATCCCCAGCGGCGACCTGGAAATCGACACGGTTCGCGTCCCCACGGGAGTGACGCTGTATCTTGCGGTGAGTTCGGTGCTCTACTCCAGCGGCAAATCCGCGGATGGGGCGATGATCCTGTTCGACGGCGTCGAGAACGCCGGACTCTCAGGTCCTGGAGTGATCGACGGTCGCGGGGATGAGGGGCTGCCTTCCGCGGCGGCGGTGGCGGTCCGCAACGCTCGCACGATTGTCCTGAAGGATCTGATGGTGCGGAATCCCAGTGGTCCGGGAATCGAGATCACCGACAGCCGCGACGTGAAGATCAGCAGGTCGAAGATTCTGGCCGTCGGGGAGCGCCAGGGTATCGGTGGTCTGCATTTCAATCGATGCGAGTCGGTGATCTGCGAGCGATCTTTCATTTCGGGCACCGGAATCGGCATCTCGATTCAGGCTTCCGGCAGCGGCGGCGCCGTCGGCCGGACTCGGGCGATATCGGTCCACGAGGCGACCGTGCTCTCCACCGGGCGCGGCATCAGCATCGGTCCGCATAGCGATCAGCCGATTCAGGACGTTGTGGTCCGAGACAGCGATCTGATCTGCCGCGGGCAGGGCATTTCCGTTGTGGCCCGGCACGGTGCGGGCGGGATCGAGAACCTGGTGTTCAAGGATCTGACGCTGGATGTGCAGTCGCTTTCCGGTGATCCGGAAAGCGGACGTCCGTTTCTGGTTCTGAACCAGTCAGAAGGGCCCTTGAAGAACCTGCTCTTTGAGCGTGTTCGCACCAGCGCCTGGGTCACCTCGGAGATTGTGAGTTCCGGCTCCCGGCCGATAGAGGACGTGAGGTTCTGGGGCGTCGAAATCACCGCCGGGCCTATCGACAATTCTGAACCGCGGCCGCTGTTTCATCTTCGGCAGGTGCGTCGTCCGCAGTTCCGCTTTCTCGAAGTGTCCTGGCCTCCGAACAAGACGGTTTGCTGGACGGGCCTTTTTCAGTTCGATGATGTCCGGGAGGTTGTGGCTCCCGCGAACGAGATACTTGAGAAAACCCTTCGCTGAGGGCCGAATCCGCCGTCGCGCCGGTGTGTCTGCAACCGATGCTGCGGGGACAAGGCCCGGCCCGACTGCCGGCAATCGTTTATCCGGCCCGCCCAAGCTTGTTGATTCGTCAGAAGTGCGATCATGGCGGAGGACGTCCGTCGAATCTCGGACTCGGGCCGTGACGGATCATCACTGCTTCCTGACCGGCCTATAAGACCCGCCTTTGCCGCGTGTCTCGGCCACTTCCGATATGTGTCTGCCCATCCGGCAAGACTTTTTGTGGGTTTCGTTTGCATGCATGTTTTTTGTTTCTTATGTTCCATCAGCCGTTCGACGATCACGAGTGCGGGAAGCCGAGAAGTGCTCCCGGATCGAAGGTGGGGCAAGAACGGAGACCTGCCGGTCGTCGCGACGGAGCTGCCCGCACGGTGTGAGGTGAGAACGCGGGTCGCGGTGAGGACTCAAGCTCAGGAGTGTCACCGGCAGAAGGATGCGCCGGTTGTAACGTCGGACGAAGTCCGGCGTGTGATGGGGAAATAGGCTTGGCCGGCAAAGGGAAAGATGTCGGCGGGCGATGCTTTCCGTAGGGGTAAGCAAAGGAGACGTCATGCAGAATGTGATCAATAGAGCCAAGGCGTTCATCACGAACGAGGACGGCCCGACCGCGACCGAGTACGCGGTCATGCTGGCCCTGATCATTATCGCCGCTTTGACGGCGATCACCGCCCTGGGCGGCCGGGTCAGTGCGATCTTCAGTGAAGTCACCACGGGTATCGGCGGGTAATGCATGATGCTGGACCGCCGTGACAACAGCGGCGGCCGCCCGCGTCCCGGTTTCGCGCGGCTGGTCCGAGGCATTCGCCTCCCACCGCGAACAGGAAGAGCCGGGACGACGTCAGGATGACGCGGAACACCGATGTGGGCGTCCGTCCAGGGTGGGGCGGACGCCCACACCTACTTCAGGGGACATGGGGCGGGAACACGACAGTGGGCAGGCCAACCCGCCGGATGAAGGGCTGACGCAGAAGGTCAACGGAGCGGACGAATGTCTTACGAGTACTGGCTGACGGCTTGCGCGATCATGGTCCCCGGAATCCTCTGGGCTTCATGGATCGACTACAAGGAACGCCGCGTGCCCAACTGGCTCAACGCGGTGATTGCCTGCGCGGGCTTCACCGCCCAGGGCTGGTTTTTCGGGTTGCAGGGTCTGGGATCGGGCATGCTCGGGCTGTTGGTCGGTTTCGGCGTGCTCATCCTGCCGTGGCTGATGCACGGCATGGGAGCCGGCGACGTTAAGCTGATGATGGCCATTGGCGTGTGGCTTGGTCCGGGGCTGACCTTGTGGTCGTTTCTGGTGGGGGCCCTGGTCGGCGGCGTCATTGCCGTCGTCATGATCGTAGGCAGCGGCCGGATGTGGAATGCCTGGGCGAACATTGCCACGATCATGTGCAAGCTATCGAGTCGTTCAACCATCTTCAGTGAATTCGGTTCCGCCAGGAGTTTCGGGGAGACATCGCAGCTCTTGCCGTACGGTGTGCCGCTGACGATCGGCACGCTGGGCATTTTCTTTGCCCAGTTGGCGCTGATGAATGCGGCGTAGGAGGATGAAGATGTTGATTCGCTCGCACAGAAAGCGGAGAGGTCAGGCCTTCAGCCCGCGGTTTCGCCGCGGCGCGGCGGTGGTCGAGATGGCAGTGGTCGCACCGCTGCTGTTGACCCTGCTGTTCGGCGTGATGGAATTCGGCTGGAGCTTCATGGTGCATGAAACCATTACCAATACCGCCCGCGAATGCTGTCGCCTGGCCACATTGCAGGGAACGACCGATGGCGACGTCCAGGCGCGTTTTGTTCAGGCCATGGCAGGCACGGGTGTGGACGTCACGGCGGACATGATCGGTATTACCCGGTCGGGAGACGTGAACAACCCGATTGTCACCGTCAATATTGCGGTGCCGTACTCAGAGGTTTCGATCACGGGTCTGACGTCGTTCCTGGGTATCACGACGCAGAACCTGAAGGCGAGCTGTTCGATGAGGGCTGAGAGTACGTTCTAGCGTCGTGCGGCGCTGGGGTTCGCCCGACGGTCGGGCGGGCCCGGCGGACGCGCGGTTGTTGAAGCTTCAGGGATCAGGGGGCACAACACGACGTCGCTCCCTCATGTGCGGTTGTGGGGAAGCGGTCGGCAGAGACCGGCTTGTCCCGCCCGCTCGTGTCGCGGAAGGAGCATCAAGATGAAGAGTCGCGCAATTATCCCACTCGTGGTGGGACTGGCGGTGGGCGGCATCGCCATCAAGGTCTTCTTCAATGTGCTGAAGAAGGCGAAAGGATCCGGTGTATCGGATACGGTTGAGGTCGTGCGCGCGGCGGCGGACATCGCCCCGACGATCGAGATCGGCGAGTCCATGGTCACGCTGATGGCCGTGCCGAAACCGCTGTTACCGGACGGTGTCTACACCGATACGAAACAGGTCATTGGCCGCGTCAGCAGCCAGATGATTCCCAAGGGGATGCCGATAACGCCCAGCCTGCTGGCCCCGGAGGGTACTCCGCCCGGCATGGTGGCAATGATCCAGGATGGATATCGGGCGGTCGCCATACAGGTCGACGAGATTGCCGGCGTCGGTGGTTTCATCAAACCCGGGGCGCGGGTCGACGTGGTCATGGTGGTGACCGGCCAGGGCAGGAATTCGAGCATCAGCAGGGTGATCCTGCAGAATGTCGAAGTACTGGCCGTCGGCCAGAAAACGGAAGCGGGGAGCCAGGGGGCTGCGGTGACTCGATCGGTCACCGTGCTGGTCAAGCCCGAGGAGGCTTCCAAGCTTCATCTGGCGTCCACAAAGGGGAAACTCCGGCTGGCGATGCGCAGCCAGGACGACCGATCCGAGCCCAAGGCGGTGACGCTGACCGACGAGGATTTGTTAACGGACGGTGCCCCCCGCAACAAGGAACAAGGCGCAGGCATGCTTGCCCAACTCCTTGGTAATTTGCCCAAGACGTCCAAGTCTCAAGACGATGTAAGAACTGGGCTCAAGGCATCGCCGCCTTCCATTGACAAGGACTGGACGGTCGAGGTTCTGTCGGGCACCGAAACATTCAAGGTGAACTTCGATTCGGAAGGCAGGAGCAGAGAGCCGGTGTCAACAGGAGGACGCAAGCCGAATACGAGCCAGAGCAAGTCGCCGTCGACCGACGCCACCGTGCGGCCGGCCGACAGGCAGAAGGATGCGGTGAGTTCGCACGCGATAACGACTCCCACGACCGGCCGTCAGGAGACCGGGACGGGGGAGCAAGTGGACATGCTCGAGGCGTCGAGCAGCGACTGACCTCGACACAACAAAGGGGCCAACAGGATGAACCGGATGAAGCGAAGATTCAGTCAAATCCCGATGTGTGATTGCCGGTCGACCAGGCCAGGCTTTGGGCCACACGGTTGGTTGAGAGCATGCGCGGCTGCCATCGTGCTGTGCTCGACGGCGGGTGTTCAGGCTGCGGATACGGCTCAGACGTTGATCGGCGGCCAGTCCACCGTCCAGGGGGCAGGCCCCCAGGTGCTGAGCAGCAGTCATGGTCGCGTGAAGGCGACCGTGCACCGGGAGGACCTTGCCGAAGAACGCGTGAGCGTCACGATGGGCAGCAGTACGGTTGTGGACATCAATGTACCGGTGAAACGGGTGGAGATTGCCAGCCCGGATATCGCCGGCGTGACGGTCTTGTCGCCTAAACAGATCCTGGTTTCGGCCTACAAGGTGGGCATCACGCAGGTCATTGTGTGGAGCGAAAGCGACGATCGGTTGTTGTTCGCGGTGGAAGTCGAACCGGACATCACCCAGATCAAGGCCGCGATCGCCAAGCTGGTCCCCGATGCCAAGGTGGACCTTCGCGTGGTCAACGGCTCGGTGGTGATCAGTGGGCGCGTGGCCAACGTGGACGATTTGAATCGGATTGTGGATCTGTGCAAGATATCGGGGGCCACGGTGCAGAACCAGGTAGCCGTCTCCGGTGAACAGCAGGTGGTGCTGCGCTGCACGGTGGCCGAAGTCAGCAAGACCGCCACCCGCAGACTTGGCATCGATGCCTGGGCCTCCTTTGAGGCCAATCCGTCGCAAAGCGTGCGAGAGATGATCGGACTCACGGATCCCTCGGCCGCTGTGCCGACGCCCGGATATCTTACCGGCACGACGAACTTCTTCGGCAATACCTTCCTGTTCGGCTCCAATCTGGAGGGTGCGGGATTCGCCATCAGTTCGAAGAGCCTGCAAATGGAGATGTTCGTTCGGGCGCTCAAGAGAAACGGTCTGATGCGTATTCTGGCCGAGCCGAACCTGGTGGCTCTTACGGGTCAGAAGGCCGAGTTCCTGGCCGGCGGCCAGTTCCCTGTGCCGGTTCCCCAGGGCGGGTACAACAACAACGTGACCATTGAATGGAAGGATTTCGGTATCAAGCTTGCGTTTGTGCCGACGGTGATCGGCCAGCAGATGATTCGCCTTGCGGTTGCCCCGGAGGTGAGCGAGCTCGACTACACCACTGCGGTGACATTGGGCACCTACGTGGTTCCGGGAGTCGCACAGCGGCGGACGATGACCACGATCGAGTTGGCCAGCGGGAGCACCATCGCGATTGCCGGCTTGCTCCGCGAGAATATCCGGGGAGAGATCAACAAGCGCCCGGCGCTCGGCGAACTGCCGATTCTGGGTGCGTTGTTCCGCTCGGTGGACTATCAGCGCGATCTGACGGAATTGATCATCCTGGTCACGCCTGAGCTGGTCAGCAGCATGATGCCTGACCAGGTGCCGGGCGTGCCGGGCAAGGAGATCGGTGAGGTCAGCGATTGGAACCTGTTCGGACTGGGACTTCTGGAAGGCAAGCCGTTGCCGGAGGATAAAGACCGGCAGGGGGCTCTCCTGACGGGGGAGGCACCGCATGTCCGCAAGTTCACCAGTCCGCCGGACCAGATGTCGATTCACGGGCCATGGGGAGCCGCGGATCTTGCCGAAGCCGCCCGGCCGTGATTGAGCTGTGCGGGGTCCCAGAAGGGCGCCCCCGCAAGGAACAGTGAGCGGAAGCGCCCCGGCCGAAGGATGTGCCTTTGTTGGGAACGGTTTTCGGGAGGGTTGTCAGACGCGGACGTCGAGATATGAGGCATACGCACGGGCAAGCCAACAGCGCGTGCGATCGCTCGTCGTCCCACTGGAAGCGCCGGGGTGCGGCGGCCCTGCGTGTGGCGGTGAGTCCGAGCGCGCCGTTCGATTGATATGTCAGAGGTATCGCAAGCCGGGGGCCGAGTATGGCCTCCGGCATGCGAGCTTTCTTCAGATGGTAGGGATGGGGACACACAGTCGGAACAGATCGGGTCCTTGGCGGGAATCGGCCGGAGCGCCGGGCAGCGGCGTCGCCGGCTGGCGTGACGCGCCAACCCCGGTTTATCGGACGCCGTGTCGACTGGCCCCAGGCTCGAGGCAGCGATGAGGCAGTCTGTTCGCGTTATTGTGTTCAACGCCGACGAAGGGTACTCGGCCACGCTCCGCGCGGATCTTCTATGTATTCCCGGCGTTCAGATCGTCGCGGAGGTGGACGAGGTGACTCTGATTGAGCAGGCCGTGGCCCATTTCCCGGCCGAGGTGGTGGTGATCCATCTCGACCCGATGCCTGAAACGGTCCTGCCCGTCGCCAGCAGCGTGGCGTCCAGCCATCCGGGAATCGCCGTATTCGTGGTCACCTCGAGCACCGACGGGCAATACGTCCTGGCGGCCATGAGGGCCGGCGTCAAGGAATTCATCACCAAGCCCGTGGATCGCGAGTTGGTGGCCAATGCCCTCGACAAAGTCCTGGCTCAGAGCGAGTCCACGCAGGAGCGCGGAGCGCTGATCTCGGTGATGGGAACGATCGGCGGGGCGGGTTCTTCCACGGTGGCGACGAACGTGGCCGTCGAGCTGGCCGACTTCGCCAAGAAGCGGCCGGTGGCGATCGTGGACCTGGATTTCCGGTTCGGACAGCTCAGCACCATGCTTGATCTGCAACCCGACTACACGATTGCGGATCTCTGCGACACTCCGGAGAAGATCGACGCCGGCGTGATCGAGAAGGCCATGGTCAAGCACAACACCGGCGTTCACGTGCTGGCCCGGCCGAACCGCTTCACCGAGGCCGACCAGATTACCGCAGCGCATTGCGTGGCGGTCCTCAGCGCCCTGCAGCAAATGTACGAGTACGTGGTGGTCGACGGGCCCAACCGCTATGACTCCGGTGGCCTGGCCGTGCTCGACATGGCCGACATGAATCTTCTGGTGATTCAGCTTCTGGTGACCAGCGTGCGGAACGTTCACCGGATGCTCGATGAGCTTCGCGGAGGGGGCTACAACATGGATCGGTTCCACCTGGTCTGCAATCGGGTGGAACGCGACGCGCACAGCCTTGAAATCGGCCACGTTGAGGAAACCCTGAAGAAGGCGGTGATTCACCAGTTGCCCGATGACTGGAAGACTGTGAGCACCGCGATCAACATGGGGGTGTCGCTCAAGGAGTATTCTCCCAAATCGAAGATCAGGATGTCCGTTCGCGAGTTGGCCCGCAGGATCGCCGAGCCGGATGGCGAGGGATCCGTTCAAAGCAACACGAGCAAGGGAGGCCTGTTCAGCCGTCTGTTGAATGCCGTGTGAGGGGGGAGGGCGGCTGTCGCAACGGAGAACGAATGACAGACACGGGGATGAGACATGTTTGGTAAAGTCAGGACACCTGCTGCTCCCAAGACGCCGATCCGAGGCGAGAAACCCGAGGGCGGAAAGACGGTTCTCGGGCCTCGCCCGCCTTCATCCGCACCGCAGGCCGGTGCGGTGGCCCTGGAGGAGGAACCGAAGCCGGGTTCGGCCGTGCAGGCCGACAAGGCCAAGGTTCGTCAGGTCGACGATGACAAACTTGAGAAGTACTACGCCCTTAAGACGCGCATTCACCGCAAACTCGTCGAGCAACTCGATCTCAACGCGATCGACAATGATGACCCGACCATCCGGGATCAGGTCGGTGAAGTCATTCTGTCGTTGTGCGAGAAAGAGAACGTTCTGCTCAACTACAACGAGCGCCAGCAGTTGGTCAAGGAGATACTCGATGAGACGTTCGGCCTCGGCCCGCTCGAAATCTTGCTGAAGGATGCGAGTATCAGCGACATTCTGATCAACGGCCCGAGGCAGATTTACGTCGAGCGCAAGGGCGCCCTGGAACTGACCGACGTGCAGTTCCGCGACAACGAGCATCTGCTGCACATCATCGACAAGATTGTCAGCGCCGTCGGCCGGCGATGCGACGAGGTCTGTCCGATGGTGGACGCCCGACTGAAGGACGGATCGCGTGTCAACGCGATCATTCCCCCGCTGGCCCTCGACGGCCCCAGCGTGTCGATTCGGCGATTTGGAAACGATCCCATCAACTGGGACGACTACATCCGGTTCAAGTCCTGCTCCGCGGAGATGGTGGAATTCCTGAAGGCGTGCGTGATCGCCCATCTGAACATCGTCATCATCGGCGGAACGGGCTCCGGGAAAACGACGCTGCTGAACAACATGTCCTCGTTCATTCCGCCGACCGACCGCATCGTGACCATCGAAGATGCGGCGGAACTGAGGCTGCGTCAGCCGCACGTGGTCCGGCTCGAGACCCGGCCGGCCAACATCGAGGGCAAGGGCCGGATCGCGATTCGGGAACTGCTGATCAACGCCCTGCGTATGCGGCCCGACCGGATCGTGGTTGGCGAGTGCCGCGGCGCGGAGACGCTGGACATGCTCCAGGCCATGAACACGGGCCACGACGGGTCGCTGACCACGCTGCACGCCAACAGTACGCGAGACACGATGCAGCGTATCGAAACCATGGTGATGATGGCCGGCTTTGACTTGCCGGTCCGGGCCATTCGTCAGCAGTTCTCCTCGGCGGTGGACCTGATCGTCCAGGCCCAGCGGCTGACCGGCGGCCCCAGGAAGATCGTGAGCATTACCGAAGTTGTGGGCATGGAAGGCGAGGTGGTGACCATGCAGGATATCTTCCAGTTCCAGCAGCTTGGCATCGACGAGCAAGGCAAGGCCTACGGCCAGATTGTCTCGACGGGCATCCGACCGAGCTTCTTGGACCGGCTTAAACACGCCGGATGCGACGTGAGCCCGTCGTTGTTTGAGCGGCAGGTGTTGGTGAAGGATAAGGACGAATAAAGCCGACGGAGAGCAGGCCGCTTCTCCGGGCGGCGCGATCCGAGATAACGGAACGGGGTGACCAGTGGAATCGTTGACAGGTCTATTGTTCTTGATCATGCCGCTCGCCGGAGCGACGCTTCTGGCATACGGCCTGTTTCAGGTCGTGATGGACCTTCGCGGCGGCGAGCAGCGCAGAATGCGTGATCGGCTCAGCGGCGCAAAGTCAATCGACCGCGAACAAAAAGCTCGGGAATCGCTGCTTCGCAAGACCGCCGCTCAGATGCAGGGCAACTTCCTCGAGTCGCTGGTGTCAAAGCTTCACCTGGTCAAGAAGCTGCAATCTGTTCTCGACCAGGCGGACATCCCCTGGTCGGCGTCGAAAGTGCTGGTCAATCTTGCCGGCGCGACCGTGGTCATCGTGCTGGTCATGGCTTTCCTGCAGGTGAATCCTCTGCTGATCCTTCTGGTTGCCGTGGCCATTTTCAGCCTGCCGATTCTGTACATGATCTGGCAGCGCAAGCGGCGGATCAGAAAACTCGTGGAGCAACTGCCCGAGGTGTTTGACCTGATGTGTCAGGCTCTCAAGGCCGGTCACTCGCTGGCCAGTGCCATCCAGTTGATCAGCCAGCAGATGCCCGATCCGGTGGCCGGTGAGTTTGCCCGCGTGTTCCAGGAGCAGAACCTTGGTCTGACCGTCGAGAACGCCCTCCTGAACATGACCAAGCGCGTCGACCAGATGGACGTGCGGTTCTTCGTGACCGCCGTGCTGATTCAGCGACAGACGGGCGGCGATCTGGCCGAGGTCCTTGAGAAGATCGGTAAGGTGATCCGTGACCGGATCCAGTTGTTCGGCGTGGTGCGAGCCCTGACGGCCGAAGGCCGGTTGTCGGGCTGGGTTCTGTTGCTGCTGCCGGTTCTCGTGTTCTTCGGAATGATGGTGGTTAACCCCGACTATGCCGCGGAACTGACCGACACCGACTACGGCCGGAAGATGCTCGGAACCGCCATCGGAATGGACCTGATGGGTATGGCCATGATTAAAAAGATTGTCACCATCAAGGTGTAACACCATGAGCGAAATGATATTGTTTGGCGTACTGGTCCTGGCAAGCATCGGTCTCATCATCTATGCGCTGTGGCCTACAAAGAAGGCGGACAGCGAATACATTCGGCGTCGCATGGCCGGCCGACGTCTGGATAAGGCGGAAGCGCTGCTGGCAGCGGCACCCAAGCGAGAACGATCCACCGCCAAGGAAGTCATCGAGAAGGTCACTCCCTTTGCCATGCGCCCGGTCATGCCGGCCAGCGAGGAGGAGATGACCAAGCTGCGCCAGAAGCTGTCTCAGGCGGGGTATCGCAGTGAGACGGCCGTGCGGTATTTCCTCGCCAGCAAGACCATCGTGGGCGCCGGCGTGTTGCTGGTGGCGCTGCTGGTTACCATGGGAATGGGACTTCAGACCAAGCAGGTATTCGGAATCGCGGCGTTTGCCGGCGGCATCGGCTTCATGCTCCCGAATCTGTGGCTCTCGCTGGCCCAGAGCTCGCGTCAGGAGAAGGTTCGCAACGGTCTTCCCGACGTGCTCGACCTGATGGTGGTCACGGTGGAATCCGGCCTCGGTCTTGACGCGACGATCATGAAGGTCGGCGAGGACATGCACAACGTGCACCCCGAGCTGGCCGAGGAGATGATGATCGCCGTTGCCGAGGGCCAGATGGGCGTGCCCCGGATGGAGGCCCTGGAGAAGATGGCCAAACGCTGCGGCGTGGACGAGGTCCGCGCCCTCGTCTCAACCATCGCCCAGGCGGAGAAGTTCGGCACCAGCATCGCCAAGGCTCTGCGGACGCAGGCCGATTCGCTGCGGGTCAAACGACGTCTCCGGGCCGAGGAGCGGGCACAGAAGACCACCGTCAAGCTGATGGCACCGCTGATTCTGTTTATTTTCCCGTCGATCTTCGTGGTTCTGGCCGGACCGGCGGCGATGAAGTTGGTCGCAGCTTTCGGCAAGGGAGGCATCTCCGGCACGCCCCATTGAGAGAGCTCGCGATCGCGCCGTTGCCGGCAGGTCTGCCATTGAGAAGCGATACGGGCGCCCCGAATTCGGGCCGCCCGCGTTTCTTGGGTGTACCAACAGTCAGCGACCGACGGCTGAAAGCCAGGAGCCAACGATCAGGAGCGCCTGTGTAGAAGCACAGCAATGATCATAGCCTGGGACCGGCATCTTGCCGGTCAACGATGGGCTGGATGTCCGTTCCACACTGTCAAGGACCCTGCATTCCCACTCAGATCCCATACTCTTTCATGACCGCCTGCAGGCGCTCGCGGTTCGCCGGGTTCATGGGGCACAGCGGTAGCCGGAACTCCTCCGCCAGCATGCCCTTGATGGCCATGGCCGTCTTGATGGGTATGGGGTTTACCTCGAGTGTCAGCAGGCCCTTGGCCAGCTTGAACATCTTGAGATGCCACTTGCGGGCGGTTTCCCAGTCGCCGCGCAGGGCGGCGTCGGTGAGGGCCTTCACGTCCTTGGGAACGATATTGGCCAGCACGCTGATGACGCCTACGCCGCCGATGGACATCAGCGGCAGGGTCATGGAGTCATCGCCGCTGATGATCTCGATATCGGACCTGACGCGGAGTTCGCTGGCCCCGTCCATCGAACCGGTGGCGTGCTTGACCGCGACAATGTTCTGATGAGCTTCGCGCAGCCGGACGATGGTGTCTGCGCTCAACTCCGTTCCGCAGCGGCCGGGGATGTTGTAGAGCACCTGCGGGAAATCCACCTCCCTGGCCAGAGTGCTGAAATGCCGGAACAGGCCCTCCTGCGTCGGACGGTTGTAGTAGGGCACCACCAGCAGGGCTCCGTCGGCCCTGTTCTTACGGGCGTTGCGGGTCATAGCCAGGGCCTCGGCCGTGCTGTTGGAGCCGGTGCC
This sequence comes from Phycisphaerae bacterium, assembly GCA_030372985.1. GTDB lineage: Bacteria > Planctomycetota > Phycisphaerae > UBA1845 > PWPN01 > JAUCQB01. The sequence goes on along the minus strand of JAUCQB010000116.1, from coordinate 24,057 downwards.
GGCCATCACCGGGATGCGACCCTTGGCCCGACGAACCACGGCCGCGACCACCGCGTCATTCTCCTGGTGGGTCAGCGTCGGGCTCTCACCGGTCGTGCCGCACGGAACCAGTACCTCCGTGCCGCTGTCCACGTGAAAGTCGACGAGTGAATCCAGGGTCTTCCAGTCCACCTCGCCATCCTTGTACGGCGTTACCAATGCCACCATGCTGCCTTTGAACATGTTTTGACTCCGTTGAAGCAGAACCGTTCCCGCCGGGGTGCGGCCAGACGCCGATGGCCGGACTGGCGTTCCCGCCGTACAAAACAGGGCGGTATTGTAAGCCTCCGGCCGGTTTTGCCAAGTCCGGGCACCCCGCAGTCGCATGGGAGCGGTCAGATGGTTGACTGCCGGGCGTAATCGCGCAGGATATGCGGCCGTGGAGCGAATTCGAGGCTGCCCGGTTGAACGGGCGGCGGGTTCTTTGAGCCGGTCGTATGAGAAGGAGCAGCTTTATGCAGAAGCCGTCGAGTGAACGCCAGCCCGAGGTCAATCGTCGTGATTTTCTTAAGGGTGCCGCTGCTTCGGCCGGCGTGGCGATGGGGGTCATGGCGATCGAAGGTTGCAGCGGTCTGACGCGGGTGGGGCCGGCCGCAACCGTTCCCGCTTTCAAGCCGCGCGAGGTCGTGCGGATCGGTTTTGTCGGCGTCGGTGGCATGGGGACGAACCACTGCAACAACTTGCTGAAGATCGAAGGCGCCGATCTGCGTGCGGTCTGCGATATCGTGCCCGAGAAAGTCGCCAACGTGCAGAAGCTCGCCGAGCAAGCGGGTAAGCCCACGCCGGTCGGCTACAGCGCCGGTTCGTGGGATTTCAAGCGGATGTGTGACCGTGAGGATCTCGATCTGGTCTACACCGCGACGCCCTGGGAGTGGCACACGCCCGTCTGCATCTATGCGATGAAGTCCGGCAAACACGCCGCCACGGAGGTTCCCGCGGCCATGACGCTGGAGGAGTGCTGGCAACTCGTTGAGACCTCTGAGCAGACCGGCCGTCATGCCATCATGATGGAGAACTGCTGCTACGACCGCTCCGAGATGATGGTGCTGAACATGGTTCGCAAGGGCCTTTTCGGTACGATTGTCCATGCGGCGGGCGGCTACATGCACGACCTCCGCGAGCTCAAGTTCAGTGACGCCGGCGAGGGACTCTGGCGGCGTGCCCATGGGTGGAAGCTTGATGGGAATCTGTACCCGACCCACGGCCTCGGGCCTCTGGCCTGGTATACGAACATCAACCGAGGCGATCGCTTCGACTTCCTCGTCTCGATGAGCAGCGCCGCCAGGGGCATGCAGGCTTACGCGGCCGAGCACTTCCCTCCCGAAGACCCGCGCCGCAAGGAACAATCCGTCCTCGGCGACGTGAACACGACCCTCATGCGGACGGTCAACGGCGTCTCCATCATGCTCCAGCACGACACCAACCTGCCCCGGCCGTACAGCCGGATCAACCTCGTTCAGGGCACCAAGGGTATCTTCCGAGGCTTTCCCGACCAGATCTACATCGAGGGCCGCAGCAAGCAGCACGAATGGGAGTCACCGGATACGTACGGCAAGGACTACGCCCACCCACTGTGGGTGACCATGCAACAGAAGGCCGAGGGCGCCGGCCATGGCGGCATGGACTTCATCGAGGATTATCGGCTGGTCAACGCGCTGCGACGCGGTTGGTATCCCGATCTGGATGTCTACGATGCGGCGACGTGGAGCGCGGTCGTCGATCTCTCAGTCAAGTCCGTGGCGGGCAGGTCAAGACCGGTTGACTTCCCCGATTTCACCCGCGGCAAGTGGAAGACGGCTCAGCCGATACCTATCTTCGATGCGGATCAGCCATGTCGTGTGTGATGGGGTGCTGACGGCTTGGCGGCCGTTGCTGCGGGAGGGGCGTGTTGTTGACCAGCATACTCGGTGGCCGCAGATCGAGAAATGGCTGGCTGGACATGCGAATCAGCGGTGAGGGCCACAGGCCGATCAGCAGGACGGCCAGGCAGCACCAGAATACGCCGAATTGGAGCGGTCGGCTGCGTGTGACGAGGGTGAACTCTTGCCTGGGTGCTCGCAGGTAGCAGGCCGCAACGATCCGCAGGTAATACGCGGCGGCGATGGCGGCGTTGATCACGCCGATGACCGCCAGTGCGATCAGGGCAAGGCGGTGGGGGTGGTTGGGGTCGACCGACAGGGCGCTGCTGAATATGTACAGCTTGCCGAGGAAGCCGGCCGTGGGGGGCAGGCCCATCAGGCTGAAAACACAGATCGCCAGGGAAAATGCCGCCAGCGGATGGCGTCGCGACAGGCCGGCCAGCTCATCCAGTTCCTCCACCTCTCGTCCGTTGGCTCGGGTCAGCGACAGGACCGCAAAAGCCCCGAGATTCATCAGTCCATAAACCGTCATGTAGAACAGCATCGCCGAAAGACCATTTCGCAGCGGTCCGCCGCCAGCCACAGGACCGGCGAGGACGGCCACCAGCATGTAGCCGGAATGAGCGATGCTCGAATAAGCGAGGATCCGCTTGACATTGGTTTGCAGCAGGGCCAGCACATTGCCAACGATCATCGTTGCGACCGCCACGATCCACAGGAATGCGAACCCGATGTCAGGGATCTCCCAGCCGAGTGAGCTTGCCGCTCGGGGCTGGATGAGTATGAGCAACTTGATCAGCGCCACGAAGCCCGCGAGCTTGGGGAAGAAACCGAGCAATCCGGCGGTGGGGGAGGCCGACCCCTGATAGACGTCGGCGGCATAGGCATGGAAGGGCACAGCCGCGATCTTGAATGCGATGCCCGCAAAGGCCAAAGTCATGCCAATGGTGACGTAGGCTTCGCTGCCGTCGAGATTCATCCGGCTCAGGCACGTGCTGCCCGAGGCCCCATACAGAAAGCTCAAGCCGTAGGCGAGCAGCGCAGCGGCCAGCGCGCCGAGGAAGAAATACTTGAGGCCTGCTTCCTGGGCGCGGATGTGGCTTCGCCCCATGGCCACCAGCACGTAGGTCGGCACGCTCACGAGCTCGATCGCCAGGAACAGAAGGACGAGATCGTCCGCCATCGCCGTCAGCAGGATGCCCGTCAGGCTGAACAGGATCATGCTGAAGACTTCGCCTCGCTCCTCTTCCTGTGGCAGATGATGGTGCACCAGCAACACGATCAGGCCGACACCCAAGGCCGTCAATCGCACGTACCAGCTCAGGCTGGTCAGTTCAACGCCCCATGCGTGAATCGGTCGGTCCAGCGGGCCGGCCGACCATGATATCGCCAGAGCGCCCAGCGCGGTCAGAAACGCGACCAGGAACGAACACGCCCGAACGCCTTCCCATCGGGCCAGGCCAATGAGCAACACCAGTGATGCACCCGCTACCAGTGTCGCCTCGGGAGCCAGGAGAAGAAGGAGGGACTCATTCATGGTGAGGCCCTCCTGTGTCCACGGCTCGATCGCCCGTCGCCAATGCTGAACGATAGCTCACGAATGTTTCGTTGGGGCGATCGTGCCCCTGGGCTCTGATCCCGGGCTCCTGATCCTTCTGAGGAGCCGGTTGCATGCGAGCGAGAATCTGCTTGTCGGCCGCCGGGCGAATGCTGCTCAGAATCGTGTTGGGAAAGAGGCCCAGGATCAGGCACGCAGCAGCGATGGGAGCGAGAATGCCCAGCTCGCGTCTGTTCAGGTCCTGCGACAGGCCCGTTGATGTGTCCGGCGTCCCGCCCGGCTCGCGCAGCGGACCGAACAACACCCGCTGGCACAGATACAGCATGTATATCGCTCCGAGGATGATGCCGGTGGCGGCGAAAACGGCGTGCACGATACCCAGCGGGCCGGCACCATCGGCATTCGACGTCAGCGCGCCCAGCAAGACCAGGAACTCAGCCACAAAGCCGTTAAGCCCCGGCAGGCCGATGCTGCTGAGCGTGAAGAAGACAAGGAAGAACGCCATCCTTGGCATCGGTCGAGCCAGCCCGCCAAGCTGGTCGAATCGGCGTGTGTGGTACCGTTCGTAGATCATGCCGACGATGAGAAACAGGGCCCCCGTGGAGAGGCCGTGGTTCACCATGTACATCACCGAGCCAACCAGCCCCGCGGATTTCAGGCTGAACATGCCCAGCATGCAGAAGCCGAGGTGCGAAACGGAGGAGTACGCGATCAGCTTCTTGATGTCCTGCTGCGCCCACGCCGCCAGGGCGCCCCAGATGATTCCCCCGATGGCCAGGATGGCCATGAGCGGCGCGAAAACCACCGTTGCCTCGGGCAGTATCGGCAGACTGAACCGCAGGAAACCGTAGGTGCCCAGCTTGAGGAGGATGCCGGCCAGGAGGACGCTGCCCGCGGTGGGTGCCTCGGTGTGGGCCAACGGCAACCAGGTGTGAAACGGGAATAGCGGCACCTTGACGGCGAACCCGGCCGCAAAGGCAATGAAGAGCCACCATTGCGTTTCCGGCGGCAGCTGCAATGCGTAGAGCGTTTCGAGGTCGAAGGTGAACACGCCGACGCCGTTGGACGAAGCCGGCAGCGAGTACGCCTGGTAGGCGAGGAACAGGACGCCCGCGAACGTGAGCGCGCTGCCCGCAAAGGTATAGATGAAGAACTTGTTTGCCGCCTGCCGCCGCCTCGGCCCGCCCCAGATGCCGATGATGAAGTACAGGGGGATCAGCGTGAACTCGAAAAAGATGTAGAACAGAAGCAGGTCTCGGGCACAGAATACGCCGATCATGCCCGCCTCGAGAAGCAGCATCAGGGCGTGGTATTCCTTGACTCGCCAGCGGATCGACGCGAAGCCCGACCACAGCGCCAAGGGCGTGATACCCGCCGTCAGCGCAACGAGCCACAGGCTGATCCCGTCAACGCCGACGTGATAGCGGAAATCGACGTAGCCGGCCCCCCGCGTCGCCGATGGTGGGGTTTCCTCGTCGCTGACCCAGGACCGGTCGAGGCAGAGCGCGTAGCGTCCCTGTTCGGCAAGAGACTGACCGTTCCGGTCGACCGCCCGGAAGAAGAGCAGAATGGCCAGAACGCTCAATGCGGCGGTGGCCGCCGAGAAACCCATCGCTGTGCGGCGGATTCGGCGGGCAGCGGCCTCATCTTCCCGGCGAGCCTCGGTGAGGCCGACGGCGGCCGCTCCCACCAGCGGCAGGGCGATCAGCAGTGTCAGAATCCAGGTTTCAGCCAACTCAGCCATAAGGCCTCTATTTCGTCAGCCACACGATGAATGCAATCAGGACGACTCCGCCGGTCATCACCACGCCGTAACCTTGCGTTGCCCCGCTCTGCAGTGTGCGAAGCGCCGCTCCGAGGGCCTGCGGAACGGCCACGATGAACCGCAGTGAGCCGTCGATGACGAACTGGTCAAGGGCGTGCAGCCAGCCTCCCAACTGCCACAACGGCCGGACGATGATGGCAGCGTACGCCTCGTCGACATAGTACTTGTTAACCAGGAGTTCGTGGATCTCAGGGAACGCCTGACGGATCGCCCGGGCCCACGTTGGACGCCAGACGTAGAGCACGTATGCGGCCGCGATGCCCAGGACCGCCAGCCCGGCCGACGCATACATCAGCGCGTGGCCGCCGCTGTGAGCCTGATGTCCCAGCCGGCTGATCGACGCCTCCGTGAACGGCGCGACAACCGGCGAGAGAAATCTGTGGAACACGCCCGTCGGCTCGAACAGGCCCGCGAAGCCCCCCGGCTCAATGGCCACGCCCACGTAACCGGCGGTGACCGCCCCGACGGCCAGCAGCACAAGCGGTATCAGCATCCAGCGGCCGGATTCGTGCGGATGGACGCCTTGGGGGATTCGCGGCTCGCCGTGAAAGGCGATGAACACCATGCGGAAGGTGTACAGCGCCGTCAGTACGGCCGTCGCCAGGCCGACAATGCCGAGCGCCGGATGAAACGCGAAGGCGGCGTGGATGATCTCGTCTTTGCTGAAGAAACCGGACAACAAGGGGAAGCCCGCCAGGGCCAGCGAACCGATCAAGAAGGTCAGGAACGTGACCGGCAGGATACGCCGCAGCCCGCGGAACTCACGCATGTCGATGATGCCACCCATGGCGTGCATGACGCTGCCGGCCCCGAGGAACAGCAGGGCCTTGAAAAACGCGTGAGTGAAGAGGTGGAAGACGGCCGAGTCGGCCGCGAAAACGCCGACCCCAAGGAACATGTATCCCAACTGGCTGATGGTTGAGTAGGCCAGGATCCGCTTCATGTCGTACTGGGCGATGGCAATGGTCGCGGCAAACAGGGCGGTGGCCGCCCCGACCATGGCGACGGTGTTCAATGCAACCGGTGAAGCCGCAAAGATCGGGCCGCAGCGCACGACCATGTACACGCCGGCCGTGACCATGGTGGCGGCGTGAATTAATGCGGAGACCGGACTAGGGCCTTCCATCGCGTCCGGCAGCCACACGTACAACGGCAACTGGGCGCTCTTGCCGACCGCCCCGCAGAACAGAAGCAGGGCGATCGTCGTGGTCTGACCGGTGGTCAGATGTCCCAGGTGGCTGAAGACCACCGCGTAATCGAGCGGACTGTCGCCCGGCGGCACGTGTGGAGCCAGCCATCGGTAGAGCAGCAGAATGGCCAGACCGAAGCCGAAGTCGCCGATGCGGTTGACCAGGAAGGCCTTTGTCGCCGCCTTTGCCGCGGCCGGTCGCTGATAGTAGAAGCCGATGAGCAGGTAGCTGCACAGGCCGACCGCCTCCCAGCCGAGATAGAGCAGCAGGAAGTTTCCCGCCAGCACCAGCGCGCACATGCTGAAGACGAACAGACCCATGAAGGCGAAGAACCGTTCGTAACCGTGCTCGGGGCGCCCGTGATGTCGCATGTAGTCGCGTGAGTAGATCACCACCAGCAGGGCAACACCGCAGACGGTGGTCAGCATGACCGCCGTCAGGGGATCGACACGAAAGCTGATGTTGAACGAGACGCCGGCCATCGGAACAAACCACGAATAGTAAGGGTACGTATCGGTGTAGGCATGAAGCTGTTGCGAGGCCACCTTCACGAGAAGAAGAACGCTGAACACCAGGGCCCCGCCGACTCCGATAATGATTGGCCAGTGGCTGGTGCCCTTGAGCGCGCGCGACCCGGCTGCCCCCACGATGACTGCTCCGAGCAAGGGCAGCAAGGGGATCAGTGGGGCAAGCCTCAGAATGTCAGTGTCGACTGCGCCCAGCATCATCATCCGTTCCGTTCCGGCCGGCACCGCTTTGTGAAGTGGCGATTCGCTTTCAAAAGCGGCCGTCGCAAACCTATCCCTGCATCTCCTCCCATGCCTGGTTGTCCAAGGTTGCCTTTCGGCGGAACAGCAGGACAACCAAACCGAGTGCCAATCCGGCCTCCACCGCCGCGATCACCACCAGGAACAACGCAAACACCTGTCCGGTCAACTGGCCATGCTTGAGGCCGAAGCCCACGAGGTTAAGAATCACTCCCTGGAACATGATCTCCGTGGACAGGAACATGAGGATCAGGTTCCGCCGGGCGAGAAAGCCGACGACGCCGATTGCGAACAGCATCGCGCCGACCAGAATGTAAGCGTTCGTCAGGTCCATCGCTTCTCCGAGCGCTGTAGGGCCGACGCCCCCGTCGGCCCTTCCTATTTCAAAATGGCGGAGCCTCACGGCCTCGCCGCTTGATGTCCGTCTCTCCCGCCTGCGCCGCCCATTCCGCCGGTGTCAAAGCCTCAGGTTCAATCCGCTTGCGAGCAAGGCCCACGGCCCCGACCAGGGCAACCAACAGCAGCACACCCGCGGTTTCAACCGCCAGGACGTATGTCGTCATCATCGTCTCGCCGATCAGTCGGACGTTGCCCGGTGCCTCATCACCGGCCGGAGGAGACTGCTCCGGCCGTGTAGACGCCGCAATCAACGGCTCTCGGCTCTCGGTGACGCCGGCAAGAACGCCAGTCGCTGCTGTTTTCGAGACGAAATCAGCCGAAGCCATCGCCTGGACGACGGCTGCGGACAACAGAAAGCCCAGCGTGACCGCCGCCAGCGGTTCCCGCCCCGTCAGGTTCGCAGGATCGGTCTCCTGCTGCTGCGTCAGCATGATCACAAAGACGTAGGTCACCAGGATCGCCCCGGCGTACACGATGACCAGGGCTGCGCCGAGGAACTCGGCCAGGGCCAACAGACACAGTGCGGCCACCGCCAGAACCACCAGCACGAAGTACAGCGCGCAGTAGATCGGTTTCGGATGCGTTACCACCCGAACCGCGGCCACAATCGCCACCAGGGAGAAGAGCACAAAGAACGCCCGCCCGTCGAACGCCTCACCGATCCAGCGAACAAAGTACGTGGCGATCGCCGCCATCGATGCGGCCCCGAGAGTCCGCACGGCCCATCGTAGCGGTCGCCCCGTCGAGCGACCGGCAGGCATCGACAGATACAGCGCCGCCGCCCCGAGGGCCAGAAACGCATACAGAATGTACATGCCGGCCGTGGTCACAAGTCTTTGGGCTCCGTTTCGGTCCGATCAGGTGAGGGTGAGGGCGGAACCTCGCCGCCGATGCTGCCATAGCCGGTAATCGGCGGGTTCTTTCGCGGCTTCTCGTCCCGCGTCTGGTCGAACACTTCGAGCAGCTTGTTGATATCGAAGATCATCTCCTGCCGCGAGTGCCCTACAATCGAGTACTCCGGTGTCAGCTCGATCGCGTCCACCGGGCAGGCCTCTTCGCACATCCCGCAGTAGATGCACACCAGCTCGTCAATGTCAAAGCGTATGGGGTACTTCTCGCGATCGGGCCACGGTGCCTCCGCCCCGACGATATGAATGCAGTGAGCCGGGCAGGCCGTCTCGCACATGAAGCAGGCCACACAGGCCACGCGGCCCTGCTCGTCGCGGTTGAGCCGGTGAACGCCGCGATAGATCTCCTTGCGGACTTTCACCCGCTGCTCGGGATACTGAACCGTCAACCGCTTGGCGAACAGATGGCGGACCGTGGTCTTGAGGCCGTTGATGATCTGCGGCAGGTAGAGCTTGTCCGCGGCCGTCAGCTTCGGCTCAGTGATCTTGATGATGTCCTCATCCTTGATCATGCGCGATCCCGCCGTTATGGGATGAATGCCAGGTCCACCTCGATCGGCCCCTGGTTCGTCTTGCCGATAGAGAAGTCTCCGCTCAGCGGCCGATCCGAGAAACCGCCGAGATCGGCTGTTGTCACCGTGTAATCTCCGAGGAATCCGCGGAAGCGGACCTCGCCGTTCCCTTCCACGGTCGCCACGGTCTCGGTGGTCCACCACGTACCCTTGATCCGCTTCATCAGCTCCTCATACGCCGGTTTGGGGGTCATGTCCTCGCGTATCAGCCCGGCCGGTGCCCCTTGCCACGAATGGTAGTCGGTGAAGTCCCACCAGGTAATCGCCTCGACGGCCGGGTGACTGAACAAAACAGTGTAGAACCGCATGACCTCCTCGGCTTGGCGTTTCTCGCCCTCAGGCGTGCTGGCCCACTTGAACTTCGGGTCGGCTTTCTGTCTCTGCTTGGCCAGGTCCCAGCCCAATTCGCCGGACAAAAACGTCGTCTCGGTGAAGTGCAGCGGCTTGCCGTACCGGGCGAATCGTTCACACACCTCCCAGATCTTGGTTGTCGGCCAGGGCCCACCGTGTTGATGCGACTGAATGCCGATGATGTCGTACATAGGCTTGCCCTCGTCGTCCACCAGTTCGTCGATCACCTTCGCGGCGTATTCGTTGCCGACGGCATAGTCGTTGATGACCAGCGTGGCTTTCGGGTTGCCCTTGCGTGCGGCCTCAAAGGCCGCTCGGACAAACGGTCCCACGCCCATGTTGCGAATGACCTTGCTGAGCTTGGGTGAGTTCTTCTTGCACTCTCCGCGATCGTAGTGCGTCGCCTCGTTGACCACGTCCCAGATGTCGATCTGCCCGGCGAAGCGGCGGCTGCACTCCTCGATCCGCTCGAGCTGCAGACGCAACACCTCCTGCTGATCGCCCGGAAGCCACTTCGGGTCGAAGTAGTTCCAGGCCAGCGGATGTCCCTTCGTCATCACGTTGTGGGCTGCGCACCAGTCGGTCATCACCTTGGTCTTGTCGTAATCGGGCTTTCCTCGCTCCTTCTCGTAGCCCCACCAGTAAAAGGGCAGCGTCGCGTAGTTGAGCAGGGCGGCGTAATGCTTTTCGTAGGCGGCGTTGGCCTCAGGACTACCGCACGTGCCGAGCTTGAAAATGTTGCAGCCGAAGAGAAACGCATGACGCGTCTGTCTGATCCGCACGTGAAGCCCGGGAGGAGGCAGTCTGCCATTGTTGGCAAGTCGGAGCACGATATCGCCCTTGCGATGCTTCTCAATCCGTGCGTCCGCCTGGCCGAGGATGTCGGCCTCCGGAAGCGGGGCGGCCAGGGCGGCGGCAGCAAAGATCAGTGTCAGAACACTCATTCGAACCTCCTTGTCGGCGAACCGTTGATGGGCGGCATATTTGCCTGACGGCCGGTGATGACCGGCGACGACACATAGAACCTCAACACCGCTGCCGCGAATACCGCGGCATTGCACAGCGGTGACCAGATCGACTCGGCGGCGTTCTTGTAGAGCAGCAACGATGTCAGGATGACCAGCGCGATGCCCGCCGGTACCAGGCCGTTCCAGGCAAACCGCATGAGCTGGTCAAATCGCGGCCGGACCAGCGTCCAGCGAACCCACATGAAGAAGAGGATGAAGACGACAACCTTACCGAACACGATGGCGAACTGGCACAGGGCAGCGGGGAAGGTCTGTGACTTGTAGATCCAGTCGAGCCAGCCCCATCCGAGCCGCGTGCTGAACGGAAAGAGCTCCCATCCTCCGAAGAACAGGGTGGCCATGAACGCGCTCACCGTGATCAGGTGGGCGTATTCGCCGAGAAAGAACAAGGCCATCTTCATCGAACTGTATTCGGTGTGATAGCCGCCGATCAGCTCTTGCTCCGACTCGGCCAGGTCAAAGGGCAGGCGGTTTGTCTCGGCGAAGGCCGTGACCAGCAGGATGAGAAAGGCCAGCGGGTGCAGCAGCACGTTCCACGTCGACTGCATCTGGTACTCGACGATGCTCTCCAGCCGAACCTGTCCGGTGGTCAGCACCACGACGAGGATGGCCAGCCCCATCGGGATCTCGTAGCTGAGCATCTGGGCGGCGGCCCGCATCCCGCCGTAGAAGGAGAATTTGTTGTTGCTCGACCACCCGGCCAGTACCAGCCCGTACACCCCCATGGCCCCGACCGCCAGAATGTACAACAGCCCGATGTCCACGCTCGCCACCTGTACGCGCACCGGTTCGGGCCCGCCCAGGTCGACAAGTCCGCCCCAGGGAATCACCGCGAAGCCGATCATGGCCACGGTGAAGGCGATGCATGGCGCAAGGAAGAACAACGGCCGATCCACGGTGCCCGGTGTGAAGTCCTCCTTGAGCAGAAACTTCACCCCGTCGGCCATCGGTTGAAGCAGGCCCAGCGGTCCGGCCCGGTTCGGCCCGACCCGGTCCTGAAGCCAGGCGCAGACCTTGCGCTCCAGCAGGATGGCGTACGCGACACAACCCATGATGATGCCGATCAGCACCACCATCAGTGCCACGCTGAAGCCGAGTTGAGTCTTAAGAAACTCCATGCTTTCTCACCTATCCAGGGCGAATTCCTCGGACGAATTGAGAATGGAGAATTGAGAGTTGCGAAAGGCGAATCAGCTCGACGCAATCAGGTCAATTCTCAACTCCTCATTCTCAATTCTCAACTCAGTGTTGATACTTCGGCTCCGGTTCCGGCACATGCACATCCGCCATGGCCGGCACGGCTGAGGACATCATCTTCCGCACCTTCTCACCCGCGTACAAGCCCGTGTGGCCGGCAATCGCATACAAATACTGCTCGTCGGTCATCGATGCCCCGGGCGGGTCGACCGCTCGTTCAAACGGCTGCACCAGTCCGGCGTGGTTCATGAACGTGCCTTCGCGCTCCGTCCAAGCACAGAAGGGCAGCACAACGTCGGCCTGTGCGGTCAGCTTGTTCGGGAACATGTCCTGAACGATGAGCAACTCGGGTTTTGCGGCCGCGTCCAGCAACGTTTGTGTCGGCCAGTTGCTGTTGGGGTAACCGCCGACGATCCACAGGGCCTGGAAACGCCCGGCGGCAGCCTGTTTCCACAGCTCCTCACGTGGCAGCACCGGCCCGCCCATCGCCGTTAGAATCACCTCAACGCCGCGGCGATTGGGGTGCTTCTCGGGCCGGATGACAAACCTGGCAGACTCCTCGGCCGCCCCGACGGGAAGCACCTCCGACTCGCCGATTGTGTGAACGTCGCCCAGCGATAGCGTGGCCTGCGGAGCGATCCGCCGGACCCGGTCGGCCAGCAGCCAGGCTTCTTCACAGCACATTTCCGGCGACAACTGAACGGCGACCGACCCGGGACCGTGCTGGTCGACCGTCTGGCTCAATCGCTGGCGGATGACGCCTGGAACCGATTCCCAGAGCAGCGGCTTGCGATCACTTCCTCGGCGAATGGTCGGAGTCGACAGCCGTTTCTCATCGAGAACAAACTTCCAGCCGAACCGCCCGTCGTCGCAGATCCACCAGTCGTTGACGCCCGGGTTACATCGGGGTCTGAGCCGGTAAACGCGGTTGCGGTTCTGGTCGATGCGGATAGCACAGCCCGCACTGCACGCCCGACAGACCGAGTTGGCGGTGGTCAGGAACCATACCCGCTGGGCAAACAGGAAATCCTTGTCCAATAGGGCCCCGACCGGACAGATGTCCACGACGTTGCCCTGCAGCTTGTTCGCCAGCGGCTGGCCGGGGAAGGCGTCGATCTCGGCGACATGACCTCGGTTGACGACGCACAACTCGCTCGTGCCTGAGACCTCGCGTGTGAATCGCACACAGCGAGAGCAGAGGACGCAACGGTCCTGGTAGAGCAGGGTCCGCGGCCCCACGTCCTTCTTGGGGTTGACGGTCTTGGGATCAACCATTCTCGAAATGGCCTCGCCGAATTTGAGGCTGTAGTCCTGCAGGTAGCACTCGCCCGCCTGATCGCACACCGGGCAGTCCAGCGGGTGATTCAGCAGGTAGTACTCCATGACCCGCTTGCGGTGCTCGTGGATCTTCTCCGTCTCGAAGCGGACCTCCAGCCCGTCGCGGACCGGCGTCTGGCAACTGGGGATTAGTCTCGGCGACCATTCGAGTTCCTTGGTCTTGGGCCCCGGCATCTTCATTTCCATCAGGCACAGCCGGCATGAGGCGACGATGGACAGGCCCGGATGATAGCAGTAGTGGGGCACATCGATGCCGGCGTCCAGGGCCGCCTGGAGCACGGTAATGCCGTCGCGGCATTCAATCGTTCGGCCATCGATGATGATTCTGGGCACGGACTAGTCTATTAGTCTGTTAGTCTGCTGGACTATTAGGAAGCAAACAGAACGTGGCCGGGTTGCTGCCCCGGCAGATCGGACATGCTCACTTCCTCATAGTCGAGAGGTCTAGCAGCCTAGTAGCCTCCTTATCCTTTTCTCCCCGCGATCGGCATCTCGTATACCGCGGGATTGATCCTTCGCAACGTCTGCTCCACCGCCGCCGGTACCTGGCGGCGAATGTGCTCCTCGAATTCACTTCGAAACTTCTCGACGATCGTTCTGATCGGGTACACCGCCCCGTCGGGCAGACCGCAGATGCTCATGCCTGGCATCATGCCCATGTTGTGCGAGTTCTCGATCAGGATATCGAGATCCTCGTTGCGCGCGGCCCCGGCGGCGATGCGCTTGGCGATCTTGTACATCCAGGCGGTGCCCTCGCGGCACTGCGTACACTGGCCGCAGGATTCGTGCGCGTAGAACCTGGTCACGTTGAGCAGCACCTTGCGGATATCGGTGTCTTCGTTGATGACGATGACCCCGGCCGTGCCCAGGCCGAGTAGCCCGTATTCTGCCGGGTCGTCGAAGTCCAGCTTGCAGTCCAATTCGTCGCCGGTCAGGATCCCGACCGACAGCCCGCCGGGGATCACGCCCTTGACCTTCTTGTCGTCGATCATGCCACGGCCGAAATCGTCGCCGTAGATCAGCTCTCGCACCGTCAGCCCCAGCGGCGCTTCGAAACAGCCCGGGCGGTTGACCGGTCCGGAAATCGTGTACAGCTTCGGACCGGTGCTGCCGGGTGTACCCATCGATCGGAACCAGGCCTCGCCGCGATCGATGATGTGCGGCAGGCAGCATAAGGTCTCAACGTTGTTGACCACCGTGGGCTGCCCGAAAAGACCCTTGATGGCCGGAAAGGGCGGCTTGATTCGCGGCCAGCCGCGCTTGCCCTCAAGCGATTCGATCAGCCCTGTCTCTTCACCGCAGACATACGCCCCTGCGCCGCGATGAATGTGGCAATCCAGCGCGTAGCTGCTCTCGAAAGCGCGCTTGCCGAACAGGCCCGCCGCGTATGCCTCATCGAGGGCCTTCTGGAGAATGTGAAAGGTCTCGTGGAACTCGACGCGGATATAGATGTACGCCACCGTCGCCCGTGTGGCATATCCTGCGATCAGGATTCCTTCAAGCAACTGGTGCGGATCGTGATCAACGATGTACCGATTGTTGAACGTGCCCGGTTCCGATTCATCGAAGTTGACGCAGAGGTAGGTGATCTTCCTGTCGGCCGGAAGGAACGACCACTTCACGCCGGCTGGAAAGCCCGCACCGCCTCGACCGCGAACATTCGACCGTTTGACCTCCTCGACAACCTGCTCGGGAGTCATGCGGCGCAGGGCCTTGGCCGCAGCGGCATATCCACCCCGCGCGCGGTACGTCTCCAGCCGCCGCACCCCCGCGACACCGACGTTCCTCAACAATACCGGTTCAAAACGAGCCATTCTCAGACCGCGCCGCCCCTTAGCGTGTACTGTCCTCTGTTACTGAACCCTGAACCCTGAACCCTGGTCTCTCACGCCTTCATCCCGTCATACAAATCACTCCGCTCCACCTCGATCCTGTCATTGTCCGGGTCCGCCAGAATCCGGGGAACATCCTCCGGGCGCACGTTCTTGTGCAACCGCTCGTTGATCAGCAGGCACGGGGCGTATTCGCACGTCCCGAGGCATTCCTCTGTCACGAAGCTGTATTCACCGTCCGCGGTTGTCTCATGCTCGCCGATGCCCAGGTGCTGGCAGACCGTCCGATTGACTTCCTGCACGCCCATGAGGTCGCACGAGAGCCCCCGGCAGGCCACGATCACCTTGCGTGCCCTGGGCTTGGTCCAGTAGTGCGTGTAGAAAGACGCCGTGTCCATGACCTCCGACGGGGCAAGCTCCAGCAGTTCGGCCACATCGCGCATCGCCCGGTGGGTGATGCAGCCGCAGGTTTCCTGCACAATGTGCAGGGCCGGCAGCAGGGCGGCCCGCTTGCTCGGATAACGGGCGAAGAATCCGCGGATTTTCGCTTTTACCGCTTCGCTCATCTGCGGAGAGTCGCCGTCATCCGCCGCCGGTTCATTCCTGTCAATCGTTCGCCGCGCCATCGTTTCCTCTATCGTTGTCGGCCAGGCCCGACTCGGCAGGGCCGACGCCCTCGTCGGCCCTTTCGACTCCGATCGTGGGGCCGACGCCCCCGTCGGCCCTTTCTGACTCACGGTATTCGTCGCAGTTCGCCACACGGCCCCGCGATTGCGCCCGGGGTTCCGTTTCTGTTCCTCACCCGTTACCTGTCCAATTCCGCGGCGATGATGTTCAGGCTCCCCATCACCGCGACCACATCGCTGATCTGATGCCCGACGATCAAATGCTCGAACGCCTGAAAATGAACCAGGCTCGGCGGCCGGCAGCGTGCGCGATACGCGCAGCGCCCGCCGTCGCTGACGATGTAGAAGCCGAGCTCGCCGTTGGCCGTCTCATTGGCCCCGTATACCTCGCCCACCGGGGGCGTGAAGCCTCGATTGGTCATGATCAGCTCGAAGTGGTGAATCAGCCCCTCGATGCTGAAGTAAACCTCTCGTTTGTCAGGCAACGTCGCCTTGTCGTTCGGAAGCACATTCACCGGCCCGGGCGGGATGTTGTCGATCAACTGGCGAGTGATACTTACGGCCTGTTTGATCTCCTCGAGCCGTACCAGGTAGCGAGCCAGGGCATCGCCGCCCGTTGCGACCGGCACCTGAAACGACACCGCCGAGGAGCCTTTGCCGTCCCAATTGTCCGCGTAGCAAAGGTACGGCTCATCCTTGCGGAGATCGCGACGCACGCCGGACGCTCGGGCCAGCGGGCCGGTCCAGCCCCAGGCGATCGCGTCCTCTCGGCTCATGTAGCCGATGCCCTTGGTTCGCTCGATAAACAGCCGGTTGCGGTTCAGCAGGTTTTCAAGATCGCTGATCGCTCGTGGAAGGCGTGCGAGGAACTCCTTCACATGCCGGGGCCATTCCGGCGGAATCTCATACATCAGACCGCCCACGCGCGTGTAGCTGGTCGTAAAGCGCGCGCCGCAGACCTCCTCGAAGAGATCGTTGATCCATTCCCGCTCATTGAAGCCGTACAAAAAGGCGGTGAACGCGCCAAGATCCAACGCGGCCGCTCCCACGCAGAGCAGGTGGTCCTGGATGCGCGCCAACTCGGCGATGATCGTGCGAATGGCCTTGCAGCGGGGTGTGATTTCGACGCCGAACAGCTTCTCGCAGGTGTGGTGCCATGCGATGTTGTTGGCCATCGGACTGACGTAGTTCATCCGGTCCGTGATCGTCACGTACTGGTTGTAATCGAGATGTTCCCCGAGCTTTTCGAACCCGCTATGGAGATAGCCGATGTGCGGGGTGCAGGCTACGACCGTTTCACCGTCCAGTTCCAGGACCAGCCGGAGCGTCGTGTGCGTGGCCGGGTGCTGCGGGCCGAAGTTCAGGCACCACAGCTCCCGAGGACCAGGGCCCTCAATCAGCCCCCGTCGCACGAAAGTTGTTGGCTGTGGCGAACTTGCAGACACTCAACACGCCCCTGTCGTCACGATGCCGCGTCGGTGTTCGGGCATTCGTCAGGTCCAGCCCGTTTGGAGCGGAGTACAGCACCCTTCGTGCCTGACTTCACGAAGATGATAGGGTCCCGGCATCGGGGGGGCAAGGCATGGACAGGATACCCTGCCGTCCCTTTGAGTCATACGCGGCCTGGCCGTATAGTGACGTCTGGTTCCGAGTCGCGGGGAGGCTGCCAGGAGAAACGTCGACCTCAAGATGGGCAAGGGTGCGTCATGTCGAACACTGACCTGCAGCTCGTGCCGATGCATGTCGGGCAATGCACGCTCGGCAAGAATCACGTCCTGGGAGACCCGTATAGCGATGACGAGAGGGTGGCCTTTACGCTCTACGCCTTTCTCGTCGATGGTGGACCCGGCCGTCGCGCCCTGATCGATCTGGGGCCCGTCGGGCTGCCCTATATCAACTGGATGTTCAGACGTTACGATTTCTTCCGGGACTTGCCGGGTGCTCCCGACGACGTGCGTCAACCGCACGGTAACATCTTCGATTGGTTGAGCCGGCTGGACATCGCTCCCGAAAGTATCGACCGCATCGTCTTTACACACTTGCACGCCGATCACCATGGTCTGACCGACGGCAAGGACGGTGGGGCGATCCTGCGATTCCCCAACGCCCGGATCTACGCCTCCAAGACGGGCTGGCAGGAGAACCTCAAGAAACGGGTGAAAGGAGGCTGGAACAGCTACGTCGATTACGCGTTCTCCGACTTTCTGCTTAACGCCGACAAGGCCGGCCGGCTGGTGCTTCTTGATGAGGGCGAGGTCATGCCGGGCATCACCGTGAGCTATCTTGGGGGCCACTCGGTGTGCAGCCTGGCCGTCCGGGTCGAGACGACATCAGGTGTGGCCGTGGTCTGCAGCGATGACGTCTATCGCTACGACCTGCTGGAGCAGGCGATCCTGGCCCGACTGCGGGTGACTCACGCCAGGCTGCTCGCGGCCACCGAACGGCTGGTCGCGATGGCCGAGGCCGGAGCGATCCTCCTTCCCTGTCACGAGCCCGGCATCTTCGACATGTACAGCCGCCACAAGAAGGACTGGCTTAGGCATCTCAAGCCTCTGTCAGACCGTGCTGCTGCCGGCTTCCGACGGTCCGCCAAGACCCTGGTGGGCCAAGCCGCGGGAGACACCGAGTTGTCCCCGTCGCAGCCGCACGATTTCAAACCGCCGCCTATTCCCTGATTCCTTGTTCAACGGCCGCCGATCGCTGATCGCTCGTCCGCTGCACAGGCATAAGCCCGCCGCGTCCTATTTGCCGAGCAGGTGCTCGATGACCATCCGCTCCAGCCCCTCGTAGTCGCGGTTGCGGATGAACTCCGCCTCTTTCTTGCGGTTGAAGGACCTCACCTTGGCCAGCAGCAGTTCGAAGAATCGCTTGCTGTTCGACAGGTGCGCGGTGTTGTTGGACTGCTTCTGCGTCCGCATGACCTTGACGTCCAGACCGACCATCTCGCCGTTGAGGCCGAAGCCGCCTTCCTCGAGTACCCGAACCTGGTTGAACGCTCGTCGCAGGTTGTCGGCGGCGAAGCTCTTGTCCTCGTCGAATTTCAGCCCGTTTTGGTCGTTCAGATGCACGCTCCAGAGCTTCTTGTGGTACAGGGCAAAGGCCATCTCATCCGACGGATCCAGCCCGGCCAGCAGGGCGTGGGCCGTCTCGATCAGCCCGCCCACCCGCGACGGATCATCGGACAGGTAAGCCAGCGAAATAGCGTGCCCGATCGTCGGCACGTAGGCGTGGTCCATCGGCTCGTTGGGCTTCGGCTCGATCAGGATGCGCACTTCCTTGTTGTGGTTGAGCATCTTGTTGATTGCCTGCATGAGGTACTCGTGGGCGATCCGGGCGTTTTTTGATTCGCGGATGTAGGTCCCTTCGCGGGCCAACCAGAGGACGATCTGGTTGGTGCCCAGCTCAAAGGCGATGTCAACCGCCAGCAGCGAACGCTCGATGGCGTACTTGCGGCAGGCGGCGCTGTTGGAGGTGTAGCCGCCGTCGATGGTCAGCGGGTTCTCCCACAGCCGGGGGGCCACGAACTCGGGAACCAGCCCGTGGTCCTTGAGCACCTTGCCGAGCTGGGCGGCCCGCTTGAGCACCGCCGATGCCGGCAGGCTGTCCAGGTCGGGCACCGCGTCGTCGTCGTGGAACTGAACCCCGTCAAAGCCCAGCTCCTTATAGACTTTGAGCTTCTTGGCGAAGCTGATCGGCTGACGAACGGTGGGTCCGAACGGATCGGCGCCCTCATGGATGTTCCAGGGTCCGAACGAGAAGCGGTATCTTTTTTTCTGCTTCTTGGCCATTGGCGGTCCTTTCCAGATCAGAATCCAGTCTGATTCCATTGATCCGGGCCGAATGCCCGGCGAGCACACTGCGAGCGGGGTAGGGTACTGCAACAGCTCTTACCTGGCAAGGCGACACAGCGCCTCGCCAATCGGCGCGGCCGGTCTTCCAGGCGCCACATCTCCCCGTCTCCGAGTCGGCTGTTTTCCGTTCTTGCGCCGGCCGGAGCCCATGAGTCACTCAAATCAAGGCGATGCGACGCTTGTCCTGCGGGTGGGCCTATGACGCGATTGCCTGTTTGTTGGGAATCGGCTCCAGGCGAGTCACGTGGATCGGGTCGCACAGAACGGCCCGCTCGGGCATGCTCGAATCCGGGGGGTCGAAGATCGCCACTGAAATCACAGTGCGTGTCACGATGGCCATCTCGGGATGCCGAATGTCTACGTGAGAACCATCGGAGAACCAGAGGCGGATAGGCAGAAACGGCTGCTTCTTGAGCTGTTGGAGTATTTCCTCGGATCGCATGTATCAACCCCGTGATACGATTGCTGAAACCTCACGTTTGCTCGTACCATCAACCCTGCAACCCTGGCTTTATTATAGAACCTTCGGCGTGCCCCTGCAAGATAGACCGTTTCTCCATTCCGCGGCGTCGCCGTGTGCAATGCCGGGCTCAAGGCACTTCTGCCAGGGTGGTCAGCAAGTGGTGCAGGGCGATGGCTACCCGCGGGCCGGCGCTGAGCCATTCCAGCCCGCCGACCCGGCCAACCCGACGCTCGGTGATGGCCGGGATCGGCCCCACCTGAGACCAGGTGCGGTACATGTCTTCCTGCTGCCGATCGCTGCGGGACGGGCCGAAGGTGAGAATCGCCTGGACGTCCAGCATGATCAGCTTCTCGAGGGGGATCTCACCTTGCGAGACGGGGATGGCTTCGGCAGCCGCGTTGTATTGCCCGGCCGCCGTCAACAGGCCGTCCAGAAAGAGCCCCGGGCCGGCCACCCAGACCGGTCGCGGAGGCACCGGCAGATCGCCCAGGATGACCAGCACGCGGCGCCTCACCAGGCCGAGGCGACGGGCGGTGGCACGCAGGCTTTCCATGTCGCTGCGGGTGAACGCAACCAGTGCGGCGGCGGTCTTGGGCCGGTCGCACAGCCTGCCTACCTGCTCGATGGCGGTGTAGACCTGCTCCAGCGTGTTGTGTGGGACTGCGGCCTGTGGAAGGCCCAGCTTGGTCAGGCTGTCGATGACCTGTCCGCTGTTTGAGGTGGCAAGAATGAGGTCGGGTTCAAGAGCCTTGATCTTGTCCAGATTGGCCGTGGCCAGTGAGCCCACTTCGACGATTTGCTCGATTCCTGGCGGGTGCGTGCAGTAGGGCGTGCGGCCGACGAGGCGGTCGCGCATCCCCAGGGCGCACACGATCTCGGTGATGCTGGGCGCCAGCGAGATCAACCGTTTCGGCCCGTTCTCGCGTTCTGACGGGTCAACCCACGGGTTGGCGACGTAATCGCGGGGCTCGCTGATGCTGACGGCACGTCCGGCCGGTCGGCTGGTCACGGCCGGCGATTGTGCGACCGCGGCCAGGTGACTGCGAACGCGCAGCCCCACGGCCGCAACAAACACCACCCCTGTCACCAGGATCAACCAGTGAGCACGCCTCATATCTCTCGCGCTACCTCTTCAACTTCCGTCCCAGCCGCTTTTCCACGCTGTCGATCTTGCTTTGCAGTCGTCCGGTTGCCCCTTTGCGCCAATCGAACTTGATCGTGCAGGTGATCCGGTCGCAGTCCTGGCTCATCCTCTCCATGCATTGGCCCACGACGCCGACGACCTGGTCCCACTCGCCTTCAAGGACCGTGCCCATTGCGTTCAATTGGTATGGCACGCCGCTGCGGTCGATGACATCCAGGCTGCGAGCGACGTATTCGCTGACCGACTCCCCCTTGCCCAGCGGGGACATCGAAAACTCCAGAAGCATGGCCATCGTGCGTACTCCTCTCTGAGAATGCCGGGCATGCCCGTCTCTGTTGAGCAGATATCATACCACCAACCCTGTGTCGCAAGTTCCTTGAGCGGTGTCCCCGCCATGGCACGTTGCTCGCGAAAGCCGGACCCGACCGATTGCGCCGGAGGCCTCTTGCAGCCATATGCAGCAGCAGGGCGGCACACAAGAGCGAGGGAGACAGGTCTCACGCTGTAGGGCGGCCGGGAGATGATTGCCCCGTCGGAGCCGTGGTGATCTTCTTCGCCAGCAATGTCACCTCGCGGCCGAGGAATATCTCGGGCTCATACACCACTCGGCCGGTGATCGACATCCCCATGGCCTGATAAAAGGCCAGTGAGCCGTCCACCAGTGCACCGACGGTCATCTCCTCGTGGCCGGCTTGGCGGATCATCGCCTCGCAGGCCTCAAACAGCACCCTGCCCACGCCTTGCCGGTGGCATTGCGGATCGACGTAAAGCCGGGCGATTTCGTTGCCATGCACCGCCGCCATGCCCACGATGCCGGTTACCGTGCACGCCACCAGGTGAGGGCGAGTCTTGGATTCCTCGCGAACCGTCTGCTCCGATGAGCGATCGTCGATCAGGAATGCCAGTTGCCTGACGGTGAACCGTTCTCGGTCCCCCAGCCAGCGAAAACACTCCTTCAGCAGTTCGCTGACGCGGGGGACGTCCTCGTCAGTCATTTCGCGGATATCCCAATTCGCCATCGTTCCAACCAGCCCTTTCTTCCAGCCTGTCGCTGGCTGCCAAGACCTCAGGTCTTTTCGCCTGAAGTCACTCACATACGGTAGTCTACCCCTGGGCGGGCAGACGCAAAGTGTGTACAGCCGTGCCTCAGGTTCTCGCGGGACGGATATTGGCTTTTCCGGTACACGGGCGATTGACTTTTGTCGACGGGGACCGTATCATTATGTAGACAAGCGGCGGACTGCCATGTTCCTGTTCAGATGATCCGGTCTGGCCGTAAGGGCTGTATGGTAGCCGTTTTAAAGATGTGCTTCCGAAGCAGCGGAGGTGATATGAGGTTTACACCGATTGTGGCATCGGACTTGACCTTGATATCGAGGCATCCGTCTCACCGTGATCCTTCCGTGAAGCAGTGCCACGCGAGAACGCGAAAGGGGTTCACGCTGATCGAGGTCCTCGTCGTTGTGGCAATTATCGCCCTCCTCATCGCCATTCTGCTTCCCAGCCTCAGCGCTGCGCGGCGGCAAGCGAAAACTGTGGCCTGCGCGGTCAATTTACGTACGATCGGCCACGCCTTGGTATACTATTTGCAGGCTAACCAGGACACGATGCCTCCCGCGAGCGGGCTTGGAGATGCCGGAGGAGGATTCGAGACGCTTCATAAGTACATACAGAAGGTGTCCGTATCGACCACGAAATACGACAGTCCCTGGCTGGGTAACAGCCCCGTTGTCGATGTCCCATGGTTTCTTTGCTCGGGAGACCAGATCCCGCACGTCACCAGTGAGGTGGAGCAGAAACTCCCGGATGGGACGGTTCGCAAGGTGGCCTATCGCCTCAGCTATGGCCTCAATCCTGATCTGTCGTATGTCGAGATGCCCGATCCTTCAAGCAAGCCCTACGGTGTGTTGCGAAAGATGTCCGCGGTCAAGTACCCGAGCAAGATTGTCAGCTATTGCGATGCGGGAAACGACGAGATCAGTGGCGATTCCAGATGGGTTCTCAAGGAGTCGAACCACATCAACAATCAGACGGAATTCGAGATTCATCATCAGACCGGTGGCAGCTTTCTGTATTGCGACGGCCATGTGAGTTATCACAAGGCCCTCATCCACACGCCGCCTCAGCAGGGATTGCCGCCCTTCCCGTGGGCCTGGCTCCCCGACTACCGCAGCCCCGGCCCGTACGACAACTTTGTGAGGCGTCCGCACCTCGTGATCTGGAGCTTTGACCAGTAGCCTGCCTGCCCGGTGTGTTCTGTTTCCAGGAAGCGGCCGCGGCGATCGCGACGGACTCTTACACGCCGTGTGGTGTCGTGGACGGAGACCTCGCGAGATACCGAATCAGGCAGATGATCAGGTAGATAAGAAGGAAGGCGACCGAGATGATACCGGCGGCAACGTAGCCCACCACGATCGCAACGGTCTTGAGCATGCCTTTACGGAAGGAGATCTCGTATTCCCGATCGTCCTGGTCGGGAAGGGTGCCCCGAAACCGGTACTGTCCTGGGAGCGGGATGTCGACCGTGCCGATTGCCACGGTGTTGTTGACCACCAGCGAGCCGCCGTACGGTCGTAGATTGAGCGACGTGCCTTCCCAACCCTGGACCGACCAGACGATTTCGGGGGGTCGGAAGCGGTCCATGGAAACGGTGACGTTGGCCGGCCGGGCGCAGAAGATCGTGTAGGTCCCCGCTTCCGGCAGCGATATGACGGCCTCTCCGGGGATCATGAACGTCGGATAGGTGGGGCCTCCGGTGAGGGTCTTGATTGTCAGCCACACGCAGAGTCCGAGGATGACCAGCGGTATGACAACCAGCGACAATCGGATCGTCCTCGGTTTCCGGGTCGTTTCGGCGTCCATCGGTCACCTCGATATGCAAGGGGCACGGGCACGTTCGGCGAACGTGGCGACGCCTACGGAGAATAACCTTGATGGAAGCACGTCACAAGCGAACGGAACCCTGGCAGCCGCGGCGCATCCGTCGCAGGTGGGTCACGCACCCGCGGAAAAGAACGAACCCACGACGATAGCCGTGGGTTCGCGAAAGCGTCGTGTTTTTTTGTTTTGTTCGGCCAATCAGCCCGCCACCGCCAACAGCCTCACTTCCT
>JAUCQB010000115.1 GCA_030372985.1 Phycisphaerae bacterium | reverse complement strand
TTCGGAACTCGTCGGCAGCGTCAGATGTGTATAAGAGACAGGAATGAAGCCGGTACGGCCTATCTCGCATCGCTCAAGGTCGCAGCGGAGGGGGACAAAGAGGCGCGCCGGCGAGCCGTGACCGGCATCGCGGCCTGTCCGATCGCTGAGGCAGCGGATGCGGTCAAGTCGGCTGCCACCAACGCGGATCTGCGAGAACCGGCCGTGAGGGCGCTGGTCGGCGTGGCCACCGCCTTGAACTCCGCAGGACAGAAGCAGGCGGCCCTGGACCTTTACCAGACGGTCACGCAGATGAGTCCCCCGATGGAGATCATGCGCGAGGTCGCCAAGGGCATGGCCGCAGCCGGGGCCAAGGTCGACCTGCAGGGCCTGCTCGGCACGGTGACGAACTGGTGGGTAGTCGGGCCGTTTGAGCTCGGAGAGCAAAACAAGGGATGGCAGGTCGATTACGTTGACGAGCCGAACGTCAACCTGGCCGGCCGATATATGTCGGGCAAGCAGAGGGTGCAATGGAAACAGGTTGCATCCGACGACCCCAACGGCAAGATCGACCTGCGAAAACAGGTGGCCAACCGCGACCAATGCATCGGGTACGCCTACGCTGAGATCACGGTCCAGGAGCCGACGGACGCCCTGCTGCTCGTGGGCGCTGACGACAGCGAGAAGATGTGGGTCAACGGCGAGAAGATCTTCGAGCAGTTTGTTGCCCGGGCCTTGCAGGTCGACCAGGACCGCGTGCCGGTCAAGCTCAAGGCCGGGACCAACACGATCCTGGTGAAGATCTGGCAGAATACGATGGGCTGGGAATTCTGCATGCGGATCGCCAGGCCGGACGGTTCTCCGGTGTCATTCACGCAGGAAACAAAGTGAGGAGGCGACATGCTCATCGGGATGATTGCGATCAGTGCTGCACTCTCCGCCGCTGAGCCCGCCGAGCCGCCGCTCCGCTTTGAGCGGACACGCATCGGCGACGTGACCTTCGAAGCTGCGGCCGCATTCGACGTGAACAACGACGGCCGCCTCGACATTGTCTCCGGCGGCTGCTGGTTCGAAGGGCCGGATTTCGTCCGCAAGCACAAGATCTGTGACGTCATGCGGGTGGATGATTACTACGACGATTTCTCCTGCTACCCCATGGATGTCAACGGCGACGGGTACCTGGATGTCATCACCGGCGGCTGGTGGAGCGGGACGCTCCGCTGGCGGGAGAATCCCAAGGGCAAACCGGTCGAGTGGGTCAACCACGACATTGACAAGTGCGGCAACATCGAGACGACGCGATTCTGGGATGTCGATGGTGACGGGCACGTGGAGATTATCCCCAACGCGGGCGGTAACATCGTTGCCTACAGGCTGATCAGGGGGCCTGACGGCAAGGGCACCGGCACATTCGACAAACACGTGATCAAACAAGGCGGCTGTGGGCATGGTTTTGGTTTCGGCGACGTCAACGGCGACGGCCGTGGCGATTTCATCATCCCGAGCGGCTGGCTTGAGGCCCCCCGCGAGCCCTGCAAGCAGGCCTGGACGTTCCACGAGGAATTCAACCTCGGTACCACAAGCTGCCCCGTGCTGGTCTTCGACGTGAACAACGACGGCAAGACCGATCTGATCGAGGGACAGGCGCACGGCTACGGGTTGAATTGGTGGGAACAGAAGGTCGGTTCGGACGGCAAGAGAACGTGGTTCAAACACGAGATCGATCCGGATCGTTCGCAGTATCACGACCTGGTCCTGGCGGACATCGATAACGACGGACAGGTGGAGTTGATCACCGGCAAGCGGTACCGGGCACACCTGGGCCGAGACCCGGGAGCGATGGACCCGATCGGCACCTACTACTTCGAGATCGATGGCGGCAGATTTCGCCGGGTGACGCTCGACTACGGCTGGGCTTCGCGGGCCAGCGGCGTCGGCATCTACCTGTGGATCGCGGACCTGGACAGCAACGGCTGGAAGGACATCGTCGCTCCCGGCAAGGAAGGCCTGTATCTTTTCAGGAACCTGGGCAGGTAACAAGAAGCTGGATGACGACGTCTCCCGGCACAGCGGCGTTGTCCGGCGTCCGGTGCGGTATGACATACCGCCTTGACTCATCCTCTGTGCCGGCTCATCACATCGGCGAAATGAATATCGCATCCTCGCACTCACGGCGACGAACCGCTCCGGCGGGAATGCTCCGGAGGCCTTGAAGGCCCGACCGTGCTGGAGAAGCATGAGCTCATCCCGGTTCGTCGGGCCGGGGCAGGCGCTGCTCGACCGGCGGGAGGGGCGGTGTGCCGCGGGCCGGCTTCGATAAGTAGTAATACGCCGTGCTGCTGTAGTCGTTGCTCAGCTTGTTCGCGTGGCCGTGCTCGATCGAGACATGGATCGAGCGGCGGAAGCGAATCGGATCCTCTACGTGGTACCGGTACACGGACTGCTTTCCTTGCCACCTCCGTGTCGGCGTGCCGGTGGAGAGCAGAATGCCGTGGTAGGGCGCGGTGTATTCCTGGTCCGGTCCAAAGGCGCAGTTGTACCAGTCCTCGGTGCCCGTGCCGTGCAGCGAGGGCGGCCAGGGTTCCCCGTCGATGAAGACCATGTCGTCGCCTTCGCCGAACCAGTCATTCTTCTGGCGCTCGAAGATGTCGATGTCGAGGTGGGCACCGCAGTAGATACCATCACCCCGGGCGTCGAGAATGACATAGTTGTCCTGATTGGACAGATTCAGGCTGCGCGGATCTCCCCCAAAGTGCATGAGGTCGCGCCATCGCGGCGGATCGGCGGTTTGCGAGTCTTGGGCCAGGTGTTCCTGCAGATGGTTGTATTCGTCGCCCCAGCCGGCAGTCGGGTTTTCCCGCCGCCACTGGACGTGGAAACGACCCAAGCCATCCACGGCGGCGGCGGAATCGTAGGCTTCATAGTCCACGTAGTAGTACAGCGGGTGCTTCTCGTCGCCCTGGTTCTCCACCTCGATGCGTGCGGCCTGACTGAACGGCATGGGCCAATACGAGTTGAAGCCCCGACCATCCTGGGGACTCATCTGGAGAACGGCGGTGACGAAGTTCTTCCGGCGAGCATGACCCAGACCGAAGAAATCACCGATGGGGCATTCGACGCTGGGCTCCGAGTGCCCGTCCCAGTAGAACCGCAGCACGACCCTCCTCAGGTAATCGTCGTTGGGGAACCACATGGTCATCCAGATGTGACGGATGCAGCCCGCCCCCTTGATGTCGGCCACGGTGTGAACTGCCCCGGCCTCGACGTCCACCCAGTCGCGGTTGCCGCCGGTGCGGTCGTAGCTGCTGACCCGTTTGCTGCGGTAGTCTCGCAGGCGTGGCAGTCCAGCCAGCCCGGTCATGGGGAGCATAGCACCCTCCTGCAATGGTCGATTGTCCTGAGAATCCGTCACGGCCCCGGAACTCATCCCTTGATCCCACTCATCGTCGCACCGCGAACGAAGAAACGCTGCATAGCCAAGAACACGATCAGCACCGGCGTGAGCACGATCACTGCGGCGGCCATCTGCAGGGGCCAGCGCGTTCCGCTGTAGGCGTCGCTGAAGACCGACAACCCGACCTCCAGCGTCCGCATGCTGGTCGAGCTGGTGGCCAGCAGCGGCCAGTAGAAGTCGCCCCAGGTCCAGATGAAGGCGAAAGCCCCCACCGTGGCCAAGGCCGGCCGGGCCGACGGCAGGATCACATGCCAGAGGATGCGCAGCTCGCCGCAGCCGTCAAGCCGGGCGGCGTCGTCCAGACTTTGGGGGACGGTCAGAAAGAACTGTCGCAACAGGAATGTGCCGAACGCTGTGCTCAAGTAGGGGTAGGGAATAATCAGCCCGGCATAGGTATCGAGCCAGCCCAGCCGCTGCACGAATGCGAACAACGGGACCACCAGCACCTGGGCCGGGACCATCATGGTCAGCAGGAAAACGAAGAAGAGGGCGTCACGCCCGCGGAAGTGCAGACGGGCAAAGCCGTAGGCTGCCAGACTGCACAAGGTGAGCTGGAAGAGTACCACGCCGCAGGTAGTCACCACGCTGTTCACCGCAAACCGCCACACCGGCAGCTCGCCGAAGGTCAGGACGTAAGAGTAGTTGCTGAAGTGCCAGCCCGCCGGGCGAAAGAGGTTAGCCATCGTGGGAATCTGGGCGCTCGGCGGGTGCAGCGAGGTGAAAACCATCCAGACGAAGGGGGTGATCGTCGTGACGGCGATGGCCGCGAGGACCACGTAGTGGATGATGATGCTCAGCCGCCGGATCATCCTGCCTGCTCCGTGAGGCCCCGCCGCATAACCCAAAGCTGCAGGGCTGCCGCCGCGAGTACCATAGCGAACAGCACGTAGGACTGCGCGCTGGCCATGCCGATTTCGAATTTCTGCCATGCCTCCTTATAAATGTGGTAAAGCACAACGTCGGTGGTCCGGCGCGGCCCACCGTGAGTGATCATGTAGACGGGGGTAAAAAGCTGGAAGGATGCAATAGTGGTGGTGACCGTGACGAAGAGCGTCGTCGGCGCGAGCAGGGGAAGGGTAACATGCCGGAAGCGCTGCCACGGACCACAACCGTCGAGGGCGGCGGCCTCGTACAAGGTATCGGGGATGGACTGGATGCCGGCGAGGAAGATAATCATCCGCGGCCCCAGGCCAATCCACAGACTCATCGCTACCAGGGCCGCCATGGCCCACCCGGGGCGGCCCAGGAAGTTGGTGCTTGTGGGTAGAGCCACGCCCAGCCAGGCATTGAGCCGGCCCAGGCAGTAGTTGACCAGCCCCTGTTCGCCCGGTAGCAGGATCCACACCCAGACCATGGAGATGGCCACCTGCGAGCTGACGGCCGGGACGTAGTACAACGTGCGGAAGAAGCCGACGGCTCGCAGCGGGCGGGACACAAGTACCGCCACCGCCAAGGACGTGATCACCCCGAGCGGGACGGTGAAGATCGCGTACACGAACGTGTTTGCCACCGCGTTTCGGAAGAACGGGTCCCGGGCCATGGCGACGAAGTTGGCCAGTCCCACGAACGGGTGCTCGTCCTTGAGCAGGTGCCAACGGTGCAACGACATCCACCCGGCAAAGACCATCGGAAAAAACGCAAACAGGGCGAGGTAGACGGTCGCCGGAGCGATGAACAGGTATCCGCGCCAGTTGTTCCGATGGGGACGAGTCATGGCTCACTCAGCGCCGCGTCGATCAGGCCCGCGGTGCGGCGCAGTTGTGCCGCAACCCCCAGCGAGCCCTTGGAATAGAGGAGATCCTCAAGCATCTCCTCTCCCAGCCCTTCGATAAACGGATAGCGTTCAACCGTCGCACCCCAAGGGGGACGGGCGTAGTCCACGGCAGCGATGAAAGCGTCCTCGACGGGGTTGCCGGCATAGTGGGCGGCGGCGTGGCGGTTGCCTGAAATGGCCAAGCCCGAGGCCACGCGTCGGATTTGAACGTCCCGGCTGGTCATGAACTTGATGTACTCCCACGCCAGATCAGGATGCTCGGCCTTGCTGGTAATCGAGAGCCCGGTGAGGTACACCACAGTCGTCGGTGAGCCGGCGTTGGTCGGCAGGTCCACAACACCGAAATCGATGCCAGCAGCGCGATAGTCAATCATCATCCAGTGGCCCTTGAGGTCCATCGCGGCCTGCCCGCTCAGGAAGAGGTCGACGCCGGCAGCCTTGCTCTCCTCCAGGGTGGGGGCGACGTGGTCCTTCAGCATCAGGTCGGCGAGGAACTGCACGGCCTCCACGCAGCGAGGCCCGTCAAAACAGCCGGTGGCCTTGCGGCCGTCGGGACTCAGCACATCGGCACCGTTGGTCCACAGCCAAAGGACCCAGAACGGCATGACATTCATAAAGTAGAATCCGTACTGGCGCGGCGGCTTGGCCGGATTTGGATCCCGAATGGTCAATGCCCTGGCGGCGCGCCGGAAGTCTTCCCACGTCCAGCCCGGTTGAGGATAAGGCACGCCGGCGGCATCGAAGAGCTTGCGGTTGTAGTACATCATCATGGGCGTGAAGTCGAGCGGTATCGAGTAGAGTTTTTCGCCGCGGCGGAAGATCTTCACCAGATTGCCGAAGTAGTCATCGAGGCGAAAACTCGCGTCGCGCTCGATATATGGTTTGAGGTCGCGGAGCACGCCGTTGTCCATGAACGCCGCCCCGGACGACGCGTCGAGCGAGATGACATCGGGGACGCTGCCGCTCACGTGCATCATCAGCAGTTTCGGTGCGTATTGGCCAAAGCCGGGGATCTGTTCGACCTGGACCCGGACACCCGGATGAAGCTGCTCGAATTCCCGAAGGAATTGCCGTTCGAGGGTCATGAAGGAGGACTCGACGGCCGGGCTGCCCCAGTTGGCCACCCGGAGCGTGACCTGGTCCGGCGTTTCCTCGCCGGCACAGCCGACCGCCCCGACGCCCGCAAGCGCAGTCAGAGCTCCCAGAACGGCCCTTACCAGAATCATCAGAGATGGCTCACTCATCCTGCTCATACAGGGCGGAGTCCTGAGTGCGACGGCATTCTCACGACAGCGAATCCCTCATTCGAAGCACAGCCCGTCTATCCAGGCGGTGAAGGGGTCGCCGCCCCAGGAATCCAGCGAGATGCTTACCGCATCGATCCGTTCCAGGTTGACCTTGCCGGATTCCTCGCGTGACCAGTCCTTGTCGCCCTTGAGCGGGATGCTGACGCGCATCCAGGTCCAACGGGCCTCGCTGAACGGGGTCCCTACCAACAGGTTGCGCCCGCCGGAAGGCTGGATCTTCACCTCGCCCTCCTTGCCGTACAGGCGAAGGACCGGGCCGGGCTCCTGGAAGCCGGGGATATTCGGGTTCTGAGCCTTGAGCCAGAAACTGGCCTGGGATTTCTTCGACAGGTCCCACCCAGCGTCGCGGCTCTTGGGGAAGATGGCGGTCGCATACATGCCGGGGTAGGGGTTGGGGGTCCAGCGAAGAGAGAATCGGCCCACAACCGCGTCGGGGTCGTCGGCAAAAAGAATCCTCCCGCGACCATCGTCGTTGCCCTGCAGCTCGAAGCCCCAACGGGCGGCCTGGCCCTCGGTACCCATCTCATCCTTTACTTCGTCGGCCACGATGAGATCGCAGAAATCCAAATCGGCCAGTACGCCGTTGGTCACCGTGACGCCCACGCGGTAGAAACCCGGCTGGGTAAAGGTATGCTCGACGGTCGGCTTGGTGGCCACGAAACCGCCAAGATCCCAACGATAAGTCAGCGGTCGGCCGGCCGGATCGCTGCTTTGAGAGGCATCGAAGACGACCGGCTGCCCGACGCCGGCCCGCTGAGGCGTCCGCACGATGGCGATGGGCGCCTTGGTCACGGATGGGTCGGGCTTGGCCTCGACAAGCTCGGTCACGTCTTCGAGGTGATTGCCTTCGCTGTTATCGGCGAAGGTGTTGTTGGCAAGGTGGATCCAGTCGCCCCAGCGGCCCCAGATCCCCCAGCGGTTGTTCTCCAGCCGGTTGTTCTGAATGATCCAGTGGTGGGTCCGCCACTTGGCGCCCTTGGTCTCGTGGTCGCCGCGAAAGACGATGCCGCCGCCGTTGTTGTGGTGGCAGTGGTTGCCGTCGACGATCGTATGGCTGGAAGAGCCACCGACGATGACAATTCCGCCGTGCTGGAACACGGGCTCGGGAGCGTTGTGCAAACCGGTGGGCAGGCCGTTGTAGGCAGCCTCGTTGCCGATGAGCGTCGTCTGGTCGCTGCCGCCGAGCCAGAATCCGTAGCTGCCGTGGTTGGCTTTGTTGCGAATGTAGGTGTTGCCCGGACTCCAGGATTCGACACAGTTGTTGTTGGCGTACGAGCAGTCGTTCTCGACGAACACGTTGCCTGTGGATACCCAACCGTTGAGCACGCGAATGAAGATCCCGTCGCCGCCGTGGGTGATGTCGTTGCGGTAGAAGTAGTTGTCGTTCGAGCCGCTCTCGATCAGCACGCTGGTGGAGTCGCGGGCGTGGACCTCGCCCGGCTTGATGCGGATGCCGTAGGACAGGTTGTTGCTGGTCACGACGTTGCGGCAGGAGGTCCAGAGCTTGAGGCACACGTTTGAGGCATGTGAGAGATCGTTTTCAGTGATGAGGTTGTCGTGGCTCTCACTGAGGTCCAGGGCGTTCCACACCCGGTTGGCGGTATTCTTGCGGAACACGCTTCGGCAGACGCGAGACAGTATGATTCCGCCGTTGCGCTTATGCTCGCCCCAGCCGAACTCGGGTTCGTGGTAGTTGTCCGAGAAATCGTTGCCCTCAACAAGCAGACCCTCCGCATCGGTCGCCAGGAAACCGATCTCGAAGCCGCGGATCTTCAGGTTGCGGATGGTAACCCCCCTGCACCCTTCCAGCTTGATGCCGATGCCGCCAAAGCTCGCCAGGTCGCCCGGCTTGCCCGGCCCCTGGAGCGTGGCACCCTTGCCGTCGATCGTCACATGGTCGGCCTCGATGACCAGCCCGTGCGGCAGGACGGCGCCCTCCTGGAACACGACGTCCTTCCGGACCACCATCGGCCGCGGTTCCGGCGCGGATAAGGGAACAACCCCAATGAGCAATTGGAGAGCCAAGCAACCCATACAGACCTCCCAAGCCAAGCTTTACCTGACTATGCGACATGTCATGCCCAGGCCGTGTCACCATGATAGCCGGGGCCCCTCACAGGGCAAGCCCTTGCGGTCACTGATCGAAAAGACTACAGTAAATCAGGTAGGCGCAGTATGGGACACAGTGTAATTGCTGCGGCTTGATTCCGATGGCGATCGAATTCGCGATTTCTGATCGTCGTGCGCGGCGCCGGGGCTTTGGCAGACCGCAGATACATGCGTGCGCGAAGCCTTGCCTGCAGCGGGCATCTTGTGCGCCTCGCGCTGGTCGGGACGTCCGTCCCCCACGACGGCCGGCGGGGCGGGCGTTTACCCTGATCGAGGTCCTGGTGGTTGTTGCGATCATCGCCCTGTTGATCTCGATCCTTCTGCCTTCCATCCGCCGGGCCCGAGAGCTGGCCAAGGCCGTCGTCTGCAGCTCCAATACGAAGCAGGTTTTCACGGGGCTGATGACGTACCAGCTCAATTTCAAAGGCTACATGCCGCCGAACCTGTGGAGTGAGTGGAACTGGGCTCCTGTGGCCAAGAAGGATCTCTGGTTCTACAAGCTCTATCCCCGGTACCTGGGTGATCCCGCCGTGTACGTCTGTCCAGCCGACCCGTTTCGCGACCAATTCGACTTTGAGGCCATCAAGCAGCCGGGAAACGTCAAGCGGGCGAACACCGCCGTACCCTCCTGCGGCTACGGGCTCAACTACGTCCTGCGCCATTTCCACGAACCCGAGTCCTTCAATGTGGAACGTTACGTTAAGCGTCCGGGGAACACGATTCTGATGGCCGAGGTCGGCCCCGACGACGCCCTGCTGACCGTGCCGCTAAGCGGGACGATGGGCCAGCCGTGGCGGGATGGCGGCCGGATTGTCTGGGACGACGGGGCTCGCTCATGGTACTCCGGACCGACCTGGCTGACCACCCGCCATCTAGGCGCGATCAACATGGCCAGCGTTGACGGTGCGATCCATCGCGTGCGAACGATCGACGTTATCCGGAAGATCAAGGAGGAGGGCTTCAAGCCCCAATACCCGGATTGTGCCCTGGGGGACTGCTTTTTCTGCAACTACCACAGCGGAGCCGATGCGCGCCACTACAACTTCTCGCACGCGAAGCTTTACTGGTGGGTCGGCCGCTACCCGAGCTACCCATGAGCATCTCGTCCGAAACCCCCGCAACGTCTTCTTCGCGATCCATGAAGATCGTCGCGGTTGTCGTCCTCGTGCTCCTTGTGGGCTCGCTTGGCTACCAATGGTGGTCTGCGCGGCAATCGGCGGTCGTGCCCACGGCCCGGACGACTCGGGACTTTGTGGTCGACTGGCGCTGCCTGTCATGCCGCCACGTCATTCAGGACCTCGCAGGGCCGGGCCCGAAGAAGTGCCCCGGTTGTGGAAAGGACGAGATGTACGCCAGCCTGCGATGGGGCTGCCCTGCCCACGGGGTCCAGCAGGTCGCTTTTCAATACGACGAGGAGGGGCAGCCGACGCAGGTCAAGGTGGGCGAGGCGAATTGGGTGCCGGCCTATGGCGAACAGGGCTGGAACATCCGCTGCCCGAACTGTGGGGCGGCCATGAACCCCGCCGAAATCCCCAGACCCGCCGCGTCCCCAAGGTAGCCGGGAGGCCAGAAATGCATGCTTCTGCACCCAGGTCGGCGCTGGTCCTGCCGGCCGGTATCGCCGCACTGATGCTCGGAACGACCGCTCGGGCAGAGAATGATCTGCTCATCGACCGGGACAACATCGTGGTGACGCAATCGGTTCGGATCAGGCCCGGCGAGTATTGGATCAAGGACGCGGATGAGAACGGGGTCCTCCGAATCACGGGCGACAACGTGCTGGTCGATTTCCAGGGGGCCACCCTGGCGGCGATGCCCGTGGTCGGGGCTGATCTGAGCCAGGCCCAGGGCGTCGGCGTCGTCATCGAAGGCGCGAAAAACGTAACGATCCGCAACGCGAAGGTCCACGGCTACTTCTTCAATATCCGGGCGCTCAAGGCACCCGGCCTGAAGCTTGAAGGGTGCGACGTCAGCTATGGTCGAGGCCATCGCATCGCCGTCGCGGGGCACCCGATCGAGATTTGGCTGGTGCTTCGCTCATTGGAAGCCTGGCGCAGTTACGGCGCCGGGATCTGGATCGAGGAGAGCAGCGACAGCGTCGTTCGGCGGTGCCGGGGGAGCGGGGCCCAGAACGGCCTGTTGTTGGTCGGGTCGGACGAGTGCGGGCTGATGGAGAACGATTTCTCCTTCAACTCGGGGTTTGGCATCGGGTTGTGGGCGTCATCCCGAAACGTCGTAGCGTGGAATCGAATCGACTTCGTCAACCGCCCTTGGGGCGGCGGATGGGGTGGCGACTCAGCGGCCCTGGTCATCGCCAACGGGTCCCACGAGAACTACCTGGTGGGCAACTCGATGACCCACAGCGGCGACGGCCTCTTCCTGACCGACCGGGTCAACGGCGGCTTCGATGGACAGAAGCAGACCACCCGCTTCGAGGGCAGCTGTAACCGCAACGTGATCGCCTGCAACGACGGGTCATGGTCTACGGCCAACGCCTACGAGGGAACCTTCTCCTTCGGCAATGTCTACTACCGGAACCTCGCCAACGACTCGAACTTCGGCTTCTGGCTGGGCTATTCGAGCGATTCGCTCATATTCGAGAACGAGGTTCTGCGCAACAATGACGACGGGATCGCCATCGAGCATGGACATGGCACTCGGATCGAGGCGAATACCTTCGGCAACAACCGCGGTGCGGCCATCGCCCTCTGGTCGTCAGAAGGATGGCTCGACAGGCTTCACCCATCGCGAGATCTGGAGATTCGCGACAACGTCATTCAGCACTGCGGCCGGGCCTTCCGCCTGGACTACTCGACACAGGCGTCCGCAGGGGGAAACAAGATCGAGGGCACACCCCAGAGCGAATTCCCATTTGTCGAGCGACCGCCCTCGTCGGCGCTGGCGAAGTTCAAACAGGGAGTACCGTACAAGCGGCTCCAGGAAATCATCAGCGCCAGGCCGCGGGATTTCAAAATGCTTCGCGATGAGGCTGGTCCCACAGGCGTGGACTGGCTGGAGCCGGACGACTTCGCTCCGCGCGATTATCGGGGCGGGCTGGTCGCCTGGCGCCGCCAGGACGCCGCCACGATCGAACTCCTGCCCCTCGTGCCAGACAAGCTGAAGTTCACTGCGCCGGACTGGGTCAGCATTGAGCCTGAAGGCACCTCGAAGCTCTACACGGCCTCGGCGAGACCGGTGCCGGGGGCAGGTGAGTCGAAGCCTTACTCGATCGAGATCAGCCGGGCAGGCGCCGAAGGAACCCAGAAGCTGACCGGCACATTCCTGACCGCTCAATGGGATGTCCGCTGGTACCGCTGGGACCAACCGGTCAAACTGGCCTATGACGACGCCGCGGCCTGGGCGACGCTGTTCGAGTCCGAGCCAATCCGGCTGCAGACGGTCCGCAATCTCAGCGCGAGTCTTTGGACCCAAGGCTTCCCCGAGGGCGTACCACACAGCCACTTTGCGATCCTGGCGTCTACAAGAGTCAAGCTCGCCGGCGGCAGATACAAACTCTCGACCCTCTCCGATGACGGGATCCGCGTCTTCCTCGACGGCAGGGAGGTGATTTCTCGGTGGAACAACCACGGCCCTACGCCGGATGAGACCGAGGTGGACATCTCCGAGGGGCTGCACGAGTGGGTCGTCCACTATTGCCAGGAAGGCGGGGCCTCGGCGCTGGCCTTCACTTGGCGTAAACTCGCGAAACCATGACCTCGCGTGAACGCATCCTTGCTGCCCTGCGGCGTGAGCTGCCTGACCGGCTGCCGATGTGCGAGACCGACTACTGGCCTCAGACCCTGGACCGCTGGCGGCAAGAAGGGTTTCCCGAGGGGGCGGACCCGGTCGAATACTTCGGGCTGGACCGCATGGTCTGCGTCAACGACCTCTTCGAACCCTCATTCGGCCTGCCTGAACGCACCGTCGAGGAAACCTCCGCGTATCGCGTCCACGTGGACCGGTACGGCAAAACGGTGAAGACCTGGCTGACGTCGCATCACTCGCCAGCCATTCTGAGTCCGGCGCTGACCACCTGGGAGGAATGGGAGCGGCTTAAGCCGACGCTGACTCCGGGCCCCGCGAAGTTCAACAACCCGGCGGCCGAGGCTCAGTACCAGGCGGCGCGGGAAGCCGGCCACTTCATCGCCATCACTCCTGCCGAGCCGATGTGGTTCGTCATCGAGAACACAATGGGCTTTGAGGACGGACTCCTGGCCATGGCCGCCGAGCCCGAGCTGGTTGCCGACATGGTGGCCGCCTACTCAGACTACATCCTGGAAATGCTGGACCTCACATTGCAGCGGGGCTACCGCTTTGACGCGATATGGTTCTGGAGCGACCTGTGCTACCGCAACGGGATGCTGTTCTCGCCGGCGTATGCCCGCCGGTTCATCCTGCCTCATTGGAAGCGCTTCGGTGAGTACGCCCGCCGGCACGGCATGCGGTTCATGTTCCACTGCGACGGGAACGTCGGCGAGTTGATCCCGCTGCTCATCGAGGCGGGGTGCGATGCGATCCAGCCGATCGAGGCCAGGGCAGGCAACGACGTACGTGACTACAAGCGCCGCTTCGGACAGCAGATCTGCTTCATCGGCAACATCAATGCCGACATCGTGGCGTCAGGCGACGTCGAGCAGATCGAACGCGAGGTGACTGACAAGATCCCTGTTGCCGCGGCCGGCGGAGGCTACATTTACCACATTGACCACTCCGTCCCCCCCACGGTGTCTCTGGCCGCGTATCGTCACTTGCTCGAATGTGTGCGCCGCTGCCAAGTGCCGCAGGTTTGAGCCGCAAGCACGCGGCAATCATCGTGTATCTGAACCTCAACCGGGGCTGATCCGCGATTGACGACCTTGACCTCGTGGGGGACGATCTGTACCCAGACCGGCTGACCTTTCCAGACCAGCGGGAAAGCCAAACGGGTCCAGGTGGGCGGCAGTCTGGGTGTGAGCGAAAGCAGGTCAGTCTGCATCGCTGTCTTCATGCCTGCGAAGCCGAGCACCACCATCTGCCAAACCGCGCCCGCGTTGGCGATGTGAATGCCCTCGGCCGCTCCCTCGTGCTCCACGTCGAGGTCGATGTCCCGGGCGCGCATCCAGAATCGCCATGCCTCATCCATCAGCCCCAGCCGGGTCGCGACAATCGCATGGACACCGGCCGACAGCGAGGAGTCATGAGTGGTCAGCGGCAGGTAATACTCCCACGCCCGGCGGACCTCGGCGTCGCTGAATTCGCCGGGAAAGAGCATCATCAGCATAAGCACATCCGCCTGCTTGAGGCACTTGCTGCGATAGAGGCGCTCCTGGGACACCTGCGCGGCGAAGGTGGTGTCGCGGTCGCGCCACAGTTCGTCGAACCGGGGATCGGCCAGGAG
Source organism: Phycisphaerae bacterium (assembly GCA_030372985.1). Lineage (GTDB taxonomy): Bacteria > Planctomycetota > Phycisphaerae > UBA1845 > PWPN01 > JAUCQB01. Next base: position 7,685 of record JAUCQB010000115.1, on the reverse strand, counting down.
GTCGAAGCCCTCGCACTGCAGTGCCAGCAGGCCGTCCTCATGCCGCGGAATCGGCAACCCCGCAGCCGCCGCAGCGAACGCCTCGCATTCGGACGGCGAGGCTCCCGCCGCCGGGCCGATTTCCGCGGCGGTTTTGAGCGCGAAAGCGACCATCCGGTTGGTGTAGCTGTTGTTGTTGGAGATCGGCGTGTATTCATCGGGGCCCATGACGCCCAGCAGGCTTGGGTGGCCGTCGCCCTTTCGCCAGTCCAACCGCTCCATCCAGTACCGCGCGGTCTCCAGGATGACCCGTGCGGCCGGACCATGCAGATACTCGACATTCCCCGTTGCCCGGGCATAGTGCGCCAGGCCGTAGACCACATCGGCGGTGATGTGCACCTCGTGATCGGCGTACTGCCAGTTCGGACAGCACTCGCGGCCGTCGGCGTCGGACTCCCACGCATAGCGCGCGCCGGAATAGCCATAGCGATTGGCGTTCTCATTCGCGCCGGGCAGACTCTGCACGCGAAAGTCGACCAGCGTGCGGGCGCGGGCGGGGTCGGTGTAAAGATAGAACGGTAGGAGAAATATCTCCGTGTCCCAGAAATAACGGCCCCAGTAGGCTTCGCCTGCATAGCCCTTGGCGTCGATGGCCACCCGCGGGTCATCCGGCACGTGAGCCCGCAACAGATGATAAAGCGAAAACCGGACCGCTCGCTGCGAATCTTCATCGCCTTCGATGACGACGTCACACGAGTCCCACCGCCGCTTCCAGACCTCGGCGTGCTCGGCGTGAAGCTGCTCGTATGACTGGTCCGCAACGATGTCGAGCCATCCGTCGGCGTCGCATCGCACCGGATCCCGACTGGTGGTCACGGCGGATCGCTTCTCAAAGACCAGCTCACGACCGACCGGCTCCTCGATCGCCGCCTCCGCTACCACGACGCAAGCCCGCTCTGCCTGTTCGTGACGGATGCTCAACTCGCAGTTCGCGTCCCGCGGCAGGTGGTAGACGAGCCTTGTTGCGACCAGTATTTCGTCCCCCGCATCAGTGATGACGCGGCACTCACAGCCCAGACCGCCTCTCGGGCGAAGCTCGATGCTCTTGAAGTGATCATAACCGTTCGTCCTCACGTCGGCGTCGATCCCAAGGTGCAGATTAAGGTGGGCTTCGTGGTCGCAATGAAACCTCAGCCGCTGGACGCACAAGTACGGACGGGCGGCGCTGACAAACCGCTCGAAGGTCAGCTCCACTTGCTTGTGACTGTGCGTGTGCCAGCAGAGCGTTCGGATCAGCGTCGCCGTGTCGAGCCGCAGTTCCCTTCGATAACCGGTGATCTGGTCGTTCTCCATGTCGAGCCGCTCGCCATCGACCATCGGTGCGAGACCCAGGAAGAACGGCAGGTTGACCATCTCGTTGTTGAGCAGGGGATGACGGCCGAAGATGCCGGGCACGTAGGTCCCCCACTTGGACTTCGTGTCGGCGAACCGCTCGCTGGTCACGTTGGCCGGAAGGCGCGTATAGCTGACGTTCTGGGGAGCACCGCTGAGGTGCTCCTCCAGCGAGCCCCGAACGTGCAGATAGCCGCTTCCGAGGGTGAACAGCCCCTCATAGGCCTTGGCGGTCTCGACACGAAACGGCGACTCCATGATGGACCAGGCATCCGACATGGCCGACAGTATAACCGGGCAGGCGTCCATTGAGCAGGAAGCGATCAAGCCCGGTCCGCCCAGCGCGAAACGACTCGCCTTTGTATCTTGAAGCCCGGCCTGGGCCCGGACTTCGGCGGGCTTATTCGAGCCGCGTCGGGTGCGTTTCAGAGCCCACCCGACAGAAGATGTCAGTCCTGGACCTTCGGATCATTACAGGTCCAGGCAGTTCGCGTCGCCCAACTCCGTGCCGCTGAAGCAGCGCTGGAAACCGGCGAAATCCTTCTGATCCACGTCCTGGTCGCTGTCGAAATCGGCCTTGCCGAAATTCAGGCTGCTGCAGCCGCTCGGCGGCCCGGCCATCCCCGGCCCGGTCGCGCAGCTCTCGAAAATGTCAAGGTCATCCTCGTCCACGTCGCCGTCCCCGTCCAGGTCGGCGGGCGCCGGCGGCGGGAGATCGAAGCCCACGCCGTCCCACCAGAGTGTGAAGCCGGAATCCCAAGTATCGGCATGCATTTCGAGGAACTGGATGTTGGCCAGGCTGGGGCTGCCCACCGTCGTGCGCCGCCAGCCCGTCTGCGTCGTGGATGACGCATCCAGCGGCACCTCGTAAGACCGCCACTGCCCGATGGCCTGGTTCAGCAGGTTGTACGGGGACCCGTTCATGTAGTACTGGTACTCGAAGTAGTTGTTATCCGCGTCTTTGAGGCGAATCCAGGGGCTGCCATTCTGGAAGTCGTAAGGGCTGGGATTCTCAGCGTATACTCTGAACTTCAGCACGGTGGCAGGCGTGAGGTTCCACCGGGCAATGAACGTCCGCGGGTACCGGGCGTAGGTGTCGAAGCCGCCGTCGGTGACGAACTTCACTGAGCCGGCACCCACCACCTTACGGCTCGTGTCGTCCACCACGTACGTATTCTCGGGGCTCGAGCCCTGGGCCCAGGCCGCCCAGTCGGTTGCGTTCAGTTCGGTCATGTCGTCGGGTGGACGGAGCTGGAGTTGGCCACCCAGGCCGAGCGACCGTTCAAAGATTGCGGTGGTCGTCTGGCCCTGCCAGTAGGCAACATTGGCCTCGGTGATGTCAAGCCAGCAGTAGTCAACCCCCCCGTTATACTCCACCCGGAAGTGCAGAACTCCGTTGGTGGCCACGACGGCCACATAGCCGAACGGGTTGGCATCGAGCGCGTCACCGTTGTACGCCGGCGGCACCATGCCCGGATCGACGGGCACATTCGGCAGGGTGTACTCGCCGTTCGCGTCGGTGAGCCCCTGAGCCTTGATCTGCGTGGTGATCACTTTGCCGAGCCCCGGGCGTTCGCAATACTGGTACATCTTGACCGTCGCGCCGGGCAGAGGCTGACCGTCGAAGCCGAGGATCCGCAGCCGGATCTCGGCCGGTAGCTGGTACATGTACTGGCCGTAGTAGCCATGAACCGTGTCGAGCCAGCGGGTCATGGCCCCCGCGCTGTGAGGCGAGATCAGCGGACTGCAGCCGTGCATCAAGTCGGCCCGCGCGCTGTATCCCTGCCCGGAAACCTGGTTCACCTCGCCGGGAACATCCATCTGGTAGATGTCAACCAGGCCGAGCTGGTGGCCCATCTCGTGCAGCAGGCCATAGTCAATGTCGTCGGTCCTGCTGTAGTAGCCGGAACCGCGGGGATCGCCCTCGCTTGCATGATAGCGGAATGGGAAGATGGCATAGGGCGTGGTGTCGACGGCCGGGTCCGCCGCGGTGTCGTCGAGGACCTCAAGCACGTTGTAGTGGACGCGCTTCTGGCAGTCCGCGACGGCAAACATCTCGTTGAACCGCGCCATGTGGCGCTGGAGCCAATCGAGCAGATCGTCGGTCTGGGCCTGGGGGTAGCTGACCGGCGTATTCTCCCGGAAGGCCTCGATGTAGGACCGATCCGCGTAAGTGAGGAACGGCACCGCCTTGGTGTTGACCGTCAGTGAGTTGTTTGTCCCGCGGGCGTCGGAGACGTTGACCGCGAAACCGATGTCGCGGGCGACGGCTAGGCCCTCCCAGGTTCGCGGGAACGCGAAGCTTGCCGTCGCGTTCGGCGCCAGCGTCACCACTTGTGACGGGGTGCTGACCACCGATCCGTCCACCGTCCACGTGCCTGAAAGCGTGCCGCTCCAGGTGTTCGTTCCGCGGTTGCGGACCGTCGCCGTGTAGGTAACCGTATCGCCGGTGTTCGGCCAGCGTTGAGTCGCGCCGGTCTGTCCCCCGCCGAGGGAGGTGGCGGCGGAAAAGATGTAAGGCCCGAACCCGGACGGTTCGGTGACCGAGTAATAGGTGTAGTTGGGCAGGTAGCGCGGGTACTGCGGGCTGCGCGCCAGGCTGAGCACATGCAGGTCCGTCTCGTCGCGGGGCGTGCGCGGGCCCACGCTGTCGACGGTGGTCACCTCACTCATGTTCTTGGTGACGGTGGTGACACCGTAGTAATAGTGAATGCCGTTGGCCGCCGCGGAATCGAGATAGCTCGTCGTGTTGATGTTGCCGACGGTGCCGATGGGGCTCATGCCGTCGACGGACGTAAACGGCGCGGTCGCGCGGTAGACGGCGTAATGATGAAACTGGTTTGTCGGATCGGCGACGGGCTGCCAGGAGAGGGCCACGGCGTGGTTCAAGGCGACAGCGGCCTGGTTGGGCGGCGGCCACAACTGGGCCGTCGCCCCGGCGGTGATGTCGATGGCGGTGAACAAGTTCTCGACCTGGTTGGTGGGACTTTCACCATCGCCGTTGCCCGCGACCCAGGCGGTACGCAGCGGGAGATAGAGCAGTCCGTCCGGAGCGATGGTGGCCGTGGCCCGGGCGTTGCCTCCGGAGCTGACCGCGAAGGTGTCCAGCAGCACGGGCTGGGTGCCGCTGTCCTGGATGGCATAGTAGATGCCGCCTTCGTTGTTGCCGACGATAACGACGCCGTTCGAGGTCACGATCGGCGAGGACGAGACCATCTCCCAGCCGGTGCTGCCGGTGAGGTAACTCCACTTGACCGAGCCGTCAGCCGTGTTGATCGCGTACAACCGCCCATCGCCCTGCTGGCTGTTGGTCTGGAAGTAGTAGGTCAGACCGTCGTGGCTGAGGCAGCCGGCCGCCTGGGCCCGTTGGGGGCTTGCCCCGGCGTTGTAGAAAACCATCACCGCCTCGCTGCCCCACAGCGGATTGCCATCCTTGTCCAGGCCGGCCACGAAGACAGAGTCGCTGCCGCACCCGACGTAGACGTTGCCGTTGGCGGGGTCGATGGTCACGGTCGCGTCCACGGTTGCGCCGACGTCGGTGGTCCAGAGTTCGGCGCCGGCGGAGCCGCTGTATGCCCTGATCTGCCCCCATCGGCTCCCGATGACAACCGTCAAGGGGCTCGTGCCCATGTAGAGAGATGGATCGCTCAGCCCGCAGTCCGCAGCGGTCGCGGCCGCCCAAATCTGCTCGATCATGCCGCCGTCGTCCATGCCGGCGTAGGGCCGATCCACCCAGGAATGCAGGAAGATGCGGCCGTCGGGTGCGGGCGCGACCGTGGGAGCATGCATGCTGAGGTGGCCGGGGTTGGCATCCGCGCCGTTGTGCCAGTAGGGGGAAGGCCCGACGCTTGTTTGGAATGCCATCAAGGGGTGGCCATTGGGATACTGGGTGCTTGCCGTGGCGTCGTTGACGACATAGATCGTGCTGCCGTTGCCCGAGAAGGCCGGGGTGCTCGCGCCGATCGTCTCTCCGCCGCTCGGGTTGCCGTACCAGAACAGCTTGCCGGTGTGGCGGTCCATGCCCTGGACGCCCTTGGGCCAGTGATAGCCGGCGACAACGATGTCGGCGCCGCCCGGGCCGACGCCGTCATAGAACACCATTGAGGTGCTCGTGAAGTTACCCTCTCCGGGCGAACCGGGCGAGGGGTTCTGCCAGCGTATCGTCCCGAAGAACGTGTCATTCATTCGTTCCGCGGGCACGGTGTAGTCCGCTCGGCCGGTATGGGCCGGGTCCCGATGCTTCATTTGCCAGGAGGCGCCTGCGGCGGGCATGGCACAGGCCGCCCAGACAAGCACGAAAACGAATCCACGGGTCACGGCATGCTCCTTTCCTCAGTTTCAAGACTCCGCCGGCATCCGGCGCGGGTCATTCTGCACATTCGGGCTCGGCCAGGACGTCCGCGCCGCTGATACAGTTCACAAAAACATCCAGGTCACCGTTATCCACATCGGTGTCGCCGTCCAGAACAGCGTTATCACAATCCGGGGCAACCGGACCGCCGCCCGAGCCGGTCAGGCAGGACTGGATGTGACCGAAGTCCTCCTGGTCCACGTCGCCATCGCCGTCAAAGTCGGCCGAGACCGGCGTCTCGTTGGGCCCCGGCACGGAAATCGTGTAGTAGGCATCCTGGGTATTGCCCCGCCAGTATTGGATATTGAAGTCGGTGACCTCCTGGAAGCGGTACCAGATCTGGTCAAGGTGGGCAATCCGCAGGACCATGATACCATTGGCGATGCCGTAGGTATGTTGTATGTCGCCGCTGGTGAAGGGGTTGCGCGGCAGAAGGACATACCCGGCATTGTCGGTGGTGAACTCAAGGTCAGGCGTACTGTCGATGGTCTTGCCGTACCAGCCCGACCCGCCGACGGCCCGGTAGATGCGGACGTTGGCCCCTCGCCGGGGTTTGCCGGCCTCATCGGTGATCCGAAGGTGGTTGTTGGCCGGCAGGTCGTCGAGGAACACGCCGATGTTGCCGGGGGCGTTGCAGTTCCCGCAGCAGGCCCGCTGCCCGGCGATGCCGTTGAGGGCCCCCGCATCGTACTCCGACCACCCCTGATCGTAGCCGCCGGACATCATCATGCCGTACTTGTTGTAGTAGAGGACTTCGCCCCACGCGATGAACGGCATGTACGAGCTGCCCGCCACATAGACGCTCCCCTCATAGATCTGAACAGAGTGGTGGCTCGATGTGTTATGCACGTCGAAGCCGTAGGTGTCGATCAGGTAACGGGCATGGCCCAGCTCGTGCAGCAATGAGCCCTCGTAATAAAACGGGTTACCCGTGGAAACGCTGGTGTGGTTGCTGTACATCGAGCCGTCCAGCAGCGTGGCCGGGAAGCCCCACATCAGGTCCACCGTCCTGTCACGCAGGTCGGGGTTGTTGGTGGGATAACCGCCGGCCAAGGGCAGTGTCCCATCGGGCACGACAACGATCTTATCAATCCGCACTCGATCCAGGACCCCGTTGGGCGTCGTCGGGTAAACGGCTTGTTGCGAAAACTGGTTCCAGTAGCCCATCTGCCGCCGGGCCCAGTCGTCCCACGAGTTCGAGCCGACGCCCAGGTTCTTCTGGTACTGGTGGAAGTAGTCGTAAACCGACTGCTCCACCCAGAAGCCGACGATGATCGCGTTGGTTCGATCGACGACCTCGTTGTTGACTTCGCTGCTCTCGGCGATGAGGTTGTTGGGGTCAACCCGCAGCTTGATCCAGTGGTCGCCGGCCTGCCAGGTCCACGCCCAGGTAACCACGCGTTCCTCGTTCACGCCCAGGTTGGTCAGCGTGCCGGACGCGACGGGAACATCATCGAGGCGCCACTCGTAATCGACGGAGGCCGCCGCACTGTCTCCGGTGTTCCTGATGTGCCCCCTGAAGGTGACCGCATCACCCGGAGCCGGGTTGTTCTTGGCTGCGTCGTAATCATACCTCGGTGTGCGCTCGATGTAGGCAACGTCCAGATCGGCCGTGCTCGTGGGGTCCGCTGCGGGCCTCGCCGGCGGCACCGCCGGGCTGCCCGAGGGACAGAAAGGCGGCGGGGGCGGAAGTCCCGCCCAGGCAGACGCCACCAGCAGCCCTGCGAATAACAGAAGACTCATCCGGATCATTCTGACAAGACCTCGCCTACGGCGGACCGCCTTTTTGCGGGCCGCAGAGATCTCTGGCCGTAAGGCTCTATAACGGCCTGAAACGCAAGCGAGCGGCCACATAAGGATCCGCTTCGCTTGCGTTTCAAAGCCCGGTTAGCACAACCTGTCAATCCTGGACCTTAACGCTGTCACAGGCCCAGGCAGTCTATGTTACCCGGCTCCGTGCCGC
>JAUCQB010000114.1 GCA_030372985.1 Phycisphaerae bacterium | reverse complement strand
GCACAAGCCTCAGCTATTGCCTTGACAGCGTGAGCATTGATCGTAAACGCCAGGGTGGCGTTCCGCTCCACCTCGTCGGTCTTGTGATTGCTGGTGCAGTTGACGAGCGCGTCAAAATCGTGTCTCTCGAGCACCGGCTTGATCTGGCTCAGGTCCGAGACGTCGATGTCCTTGCGATAGAGCCCGATTGCCGAGAATTCCGCATCGCGGATCCTGCATGCCCGACAGAGATCCGATCCGAGCTGGCCGTTAGCGCCCAGAATCAGGATTCTCATAGGTCAACAATCCCTCCGTACATCTCAACCTCGCGGATAATCTTGTGCCAATTGACCAGTTCCTGATACCATTGGAGAGTGATGGTCCGCAGCGTCTTGTCGGTGCGGCCGGCCTCCAGAGCATCGTAAAGCTCCAATGCGCCTTCCCTAGCCGTGTATTTTGCCCGCCAGCCCAGGGACTCGATCTTGTCAAACGCGACGCGATACGAACGATTGTCAGGATCACCATACCACTCGATTTTCACATCAACCGGCAGAGCATCACGAACCAGCTCAGCAAGCGGGAGCAGTTGATAGTTGTTGGCCTCAGATCCGATGTTGAACACCTGGCCGTTGACCCTGGCGGTATCGGCGCGCAACAGAAAACACATGGCTCCGCTCGTGTCCCTGACGTGCACCATGGGGCGCCACTGAGTACCGTCGCGAAGCAGAGGTAGCTTGCCCGTCTTCCAGGCACCGTATGTCATGCCGTTGATGGCCAGATCAAACCGCATGCGCGGCGAATAACCATAGACGGTTGCCTGTCGTATGACGATGACACAGAACGTCTTGTCCGCCAATTCAATCGCACCGTTTTCCGCCTTTTGGTTTGCCTTGGCGTACGTGGTCAAGGGATTTGTCGGGCTTTCTTCGTTGACGATCACACCGTCTGCCTGCCAACCATACAGGCTGCACGAAGACGGCAGAATGTATCGTTTCACCCCCATCTGTTTGGCGAGCCTTGCCGTCCGCACGCGAGACTCGTGATTGATCTCCCAGGTCGCTTGCTGAAAACACTCGCCGCTTGGATCATTGGACAGCGCCACCAGGTCGATGACGTAGTCCACGCCCGACAATACTTCGGCGGGCATCCGCCGGCTGTCCTCTTTCACAATCTCCAGATCATCGTGCTGCCCAAGCAAGTCGCGTCCGAAGAAGTAGCGATCCAGTGCCCGGACCTTGTAGCCCTGCTCCAGTAACATCGGAACCAGCGTCGTGCCGATGTAACCACCTGCACCCGTTACCAATACACGCTCCATGTTGCGGCCTCCTCCTTCCTATTCAAACAGAACCGTGGCCTGAGAGAACCTCGGCTGACGATGATCCTTGTCCGACAAAACCGCCTCCGATTCCGACACCGGCCACTTGATCCCGAGATCGGGATCATTCCACAACACGCCGTGGTCATGATCGGGCGCATAGTAGTTCGTGACCTTGTAGATGACTTCCGTGTCCGGCTCAAGCGTGCAGAATCCATGGGCAAATCCAATGGGCACGAGAATCTGGTTCCACTGATCGGCACTGATAACGGCGCTGATATGCTGGCCGAATGTCGGCGAGCTTCTCCGTATGTCGACTGCCACGTCAAGGATGGAACCGCGGATCACGCGCACGAGTTTGTCCTGTGCATACGGCGGCGATTGATAGTGCAACCCGCGGATTGTCCCTTTGGGGCCCGAAAGGGAGTGATTGTCCTGCACGAAATCCAGATCAATGCCCGCTTCCGCCAGAGCTCGCTTGTTGTAAGTCTCCGAGAAAAAACCTCGGTGATCTCCGAACTTCTTCGTCGCGAAGATCTTGACGTCCGGAATCGCCGCTTCTACGACTTGGATCATGGACCATACTCTCCTTGCGGGACAACGCGCACGTCCCTTCAAAAAAGCGCCAAAAGCTAAACGCCGATACCACAGCCAGACAAGAGCCGTTCAAGAACGGCTGTCGGAACACTCCTCATGCAGCGGCGATGCCGGTAACGACGAACGCGGTCACAGGGCTCCGACTCCCGCAGCGGTCGCCGCCTTGCTCTCGCCATCGAGATGGTTTGCTCCGCCGGAGGCGACCAGAACACCGGCCCGATGCAGGGATTCGAAGGTGCCGGCGTCCGTCCACCATCCGTCCAGAATCTCGTACGTCATCGTCCCCTGGGCGATGTAGGCGTTGTTGACGTCGGTGATCTCCAGCTCACCGCGGCCGGACGGCTTGAGCGTCCTGATGATCTCGAAAACCTGCGCATCGTACATGTAGATGCCGATCACCGCATAGTTCGTCTTCGGTTTGGCGGGCTTTTCTTCGATCCCGACGACCGAGTCGCCGTCAATGTCAGCGACTCCGAACCGTTGAGGATCATCGACCTGCTTCAGCAGAATCTTCCCGCCGCGCTGCTGTGTGAAGAAACTGCCGACCGCCTTGCAGATGTTCTTCTCGATGATGTTGTCGCCCAACATGACGACGATCTTGTCACGATCGACGAAATCCTCGGCCAGACGCAGGGCGTCGGCGATCCCGCCCTCGCCTTCCTGGTAGGTGTAGTGCAGCTCGCGAAGACCAAAAGCCTTGCCGTTACCCAGCAGCTTGAGAAAGTCGCCGGCATGCTCTCCTCCGGTCACCACCATGATGTCTTGTATGCCAGCCTTGACCAGGCATTCGATCGGATAGTAGATCATGGGCTTGTCATAGACCGGCAGCAGGTGCTTGTTAGTCACCCGGGTCAGGGGCAGCAACCGCGTCCCCAACCCTCCGGCCAGTATCACGCCTTTCATGCCAACCGTCCTTCCTGGTATACGGACCGCATCTCAAAGCAGGTCTTGGACATCCCGGAGCCATGGGTTTGCAGCATCCTTCGGCGACAGCAAGGCCTCATCGCCGGAGACCGGCCAGGCGATCCCCAGGTCCGGATCATTCCAGGCAATCCCTCGCTCATGTTCGGGTGAGTAATACCCGGTCACCTTGTAGGCAACCTCGGTGTGGGGAGCCAGCGTGCAGAAGCCATGGGCGAATCCCTCGGGAACCAGGAGTTGATTCCACTCCTCCTCGCTGAGCCTGACGCTCACGTACTTGCCGAAGGTGGGAGAATGCCGACGGATATCAACGGCGACGTCCAGGACCGCACCCTTCAGGACGCGCACCAGCTTGTCCTGTGCGAACGGAGGAATCTGATAGTGCAGACCCCGAACCACTCCCGGCTCGACTGACAAGGACCAGTTGTCCTGGATGAAATCGAGACGGATATCCGCCGCCTCAAAGGATCGCTGGCTGTAGGTCTCGGAGAAAACACCCCGCGAATCCTGGAACCGGCGGGGCACCAGAATCTTGACCTCGGGAATCTCGGTTTCAATGACCTGCATTGGGCGAGGCGGTCAGACGGAATCTAGTCGCACTCCATGTATCCGCGTTTTCCGAAACCGGCGGCTGGATCTCGGCGCACTCCGTCCCCGTCAGCCGTCACAAGACGTCCGATAACTCACCTTCGGCCTTCTCTAGGCGGCCGCCGGTCCATCGTCTGTCAGCCGCCTTCGGAGAAACGAACCCTTCGTTTGTCCCCTTGGCAGCTTATGTCGCTGTCTCGTCGCTGCTCACGCCTGGCCGACCCGTTTGGCGACGGAACGCAGCCGCCGGCGGCCCCAAAAACCACTCGGAGATCGGCCGCTGAAGGCAAACGCGAATTGCCCTAACCGGTCGCCACTCTGACTGCTCCAGTCTGCCTCTCCGCGGGAATCAGGTAAGCGAGAGGAACACGCCAGCCAAGCAGAGCAAAAAACGTGGCCGCCAGTATCTTGATATCCAGCCAGAGCGAGAAGTGCCGCACGTAGTTGATATCAAAGAAAATCCACTCGTGGAAATCTCCCTCTGTTCGATTCTCATCACGACAAACCTGCCAGAGCCCGGTGATTCCCGGACGGACCGACAGCCTCGCCAGACGCCAAGGCACACAAATCTGATTCTCGCGAAACGGCGACGGTCGCGGCCCCACCAGACTCATATGACCGACAAGGACGTTGAATAACTGAGGCAGCTCATCGACATTTGTCACCCGAAGCAAACGACCGATCCGGGTGACTCTCGGATCCCGCTTCAGTTTGAACTGCGGACCGTCCAGCTCGTTTTTGTCGTAGAGCTTGCGCTGCATCTTATGGGCGTCCGCCGACATGGTGCGAAACTTGAGACAGGGAAACACTTTACCCATTCGCCCTTCCCTGCGATGCACAAAAAACACCGGGCCGGCCGAGTCCAGCTTGATCAGACAAGCCACGATCGCCATCGGAACGGCGAACACGATCATCGCCGCAAGAGCCAGCACGATGTCCACCAGCCGCTTGGCGCCAAGCTGGAGGCTCCTGCGCACACTGACGGTGTTCTCGGCCAGAACCTCCATTTCTTTTGCCCATCGCCACTCGCCTGGCAGGGACGTCAAGGGCACTTCCGGAACCGACAGATCGCCGCCGCCATCACTATCCGTCACGCGGCCGGAGCAGACCTGATGGCGGACAACCATCTCGGCGGGAAGCTCCGTGCCTTCACTCAGGAGAGATTGCGCGATGGTAGCCCCGCGTCCGATTCGACAGCGGGGACCGATCAGAGTCGGACCGATCACCATCGCCGACTCTTCGATCACAGTCCCATTTCGGACAACCACAGGAGGCACAAATCGAACAGAAGGGTGAATCCGGCAGTCGTGCCCAACCAGAACACCCGTCGCGTGCAGCGCAAAATGGTCATCCGTCTGAGAGGTCGTCATCCGCTGAACACATCGGTCGTTCAAGGCAAGCAAGCCGCGCGGGCTGCTCAAGTCCAGAACCCGCCCATTCAGCGGGAGATCCCGATTCAATCCTCCCCTGGCCAGCAATCCTGCTCTCAATTCGGTCAATGTACGAAAACGGATTCCGACAACGGCTCGCGCCGGCACCAAGGTATAGGCGATCGCCTTCTCGGCGTTTTCCGGCCATTCCAACAGGCCATAGAGACGCTGAATGCATTGCACAGAACCGTCGGCGTCGCAGTCGATTCGCTCCTGTACGTCCTCAAAGTCAACTCTCACGCAAATCAGATGAGTGGCACCATGGTACTCATCGAGCCCGGCGACAAGCCGGTCGAAAGCATGGCCTTCGAGCGGCCAGTAACGAGAGTTGATCACCAGGAGATAATCGGCGGCCTCAAGCTTGCTGAGAACCCCGCCAAGCCGGTCCTGACGAGCCGGGCAAACGGGCAGATGAACAGACCCCCGAATCTGTTTGTCATAGTCGGCGGGGGCATCAAACGACGGCATGACCAGAGGTTCCACTCCGCTCACCTTGGACACCTCTGTAACCAGTTGAGCCAGGACGGTGTGCCCGCCAAGCGGCATCGCAAGCAGCGAAAGTGATGCGCGACGCTCGCCGCCTTGAAGTTGACTATCGACGATCAGCGGGACGATCGACTTCACTGAACAGACCCCTCGACGCGTCAGGCAAAACCCCGGGCCCCGGACACCTGACAACCAGACCGGTAAATGGACGACCGGTTCTTCGGTGTCCGACGGCCACTAGCCGCAGCCAGAACAGAGCCCCCATATACATCGAGCCAAACGACTTCGAGCAGCAACCTAATCTCGCTCTCGGCGGGCAGATCCGCACGGGTCGGTCTGGAGATGGGACACGCATGACGGAAATCCGACATGAGCCCCATGCCTGCCACTTGAATACCTCCGGCAAAGGGCTTCTCTTCCCCGCGCGCACCTGATACACCACGTTGACCAAGCTCAGCCCGGAACGAGGCAGGGGAAATGATCTGTTCGAACGTCGTCCCCAATGCTTCGCGAAAACCCGCGACTGATCTTCGCCAAGCTGAACGGAATCCCTGAGCCCGCACCCCGCTCTCCCAGCAAATCATCACTCAAGAAACCGTGGACGCGCGTCTGCGGGGCCGACGATTCAGTTCATGACCACGCAGACAGCGTTCCGTTGCATCACCCCATCATCGATCACAGCACCGTCGGCCACCACGCAATCATCCACGATCGCCCCAGCACCAATCCTGCATGAAGACCAGACGGCAGAACGAGAGATGGTGGCAGACTCCCCCACTTGGGAATCCGTCCCGAGAGAGGTGGGCCCGACAACAACTGCTCTTCTCTTCACTGTGCAGCCGGGTCCGATGAGCACCGGCCCGATCAGCCTGACATCGGATTCAATGCAAGCCGTCGTGTGGATTCTTGCCTGGCCCTGCCTGAGGTATTCAGGCCCTGTCTGACCAAGCCTGACAAGCTGCTCGACAAGATACTTGTTCACCGTCAGGTACGAGGCCGCACATCTGACCCTGGGAAGCACCTCGTTGCCGACGACGTGGGTGTGCACACGGACGCCTTTGGCGTGCAGGTGTGGAACAAGCCTTTCCTTGACATCCTGATATCCGGTCCGCCCGATGTATTCCGCAATTTGCCTTGAGCAGACGTATATGCCGGCCGGCACAAGTCGCCGCCGGCTGAGTGCATCGCCTCCCCCGTGCACGGCCGCCACCGTCAGCAACGCATGGGAGCGATCGTGAGCCTCCAGGAGTTCGCGAAGCTCGATTCTCGGAAACACGGACGCATCGAGGACAACAAAGGTCGATGCGACACGATCCATGATCACATCGCGAATACAGCCTGCCGGGCCACGCGGCATGCGATCCTCGTAGTACTCGAGCACCGCGCCGCACTTCTGACCATCACCCAGTACCCGGGAGACATGAAGTGTATCGCTGTTGGCACAGATATTGACGCCTTTGATGTCGGCTCCGCCGAGCCACCTGATGGTGTGCGACAGCAGAGGCTCGCCCGCAACCGGAACAAGCGGCCAGCAGGCAACCCGGTCGAGTGCTGAATTGCCCCAGGAATGAACGCCCGCCAGGACGATTCCCTCGACACGTCCAAGATCCGAGCGGCGGGCGGCCTCGTCGGCCGCGAAGCCGGCAGCGCGCATCATCCGCGCATCACCGGCCCGATGCGTGCCCACCTGCCTCTTCTTCTCCGACCTCGCTGTCGCTGTCTTCATAGACAACACGCAACTCAAATGCCTTCGATCCGCATTCCGTTGCTATCTGATGGTGGATTCTTGAGACGCAGTCGGCCGTCGCTCTTCCCTGTCAACGCTACCGCTCGCCCGACAATGAACACCTGCTCTGGAGGTGCGTTCGGCTCTTAGCCGACCCCCTCGCCTGCCCCCCGATTACAAAGCTTGGCAGGCAACGACTGTCAGGTATCTTACCCCATCGCTGCGGCCCTTTTCAAGCCTGATGTCCAAAATCCGGCACAGAATGCTCACCCATGCGGAACACGAGATAACCTTATTCAGGAGAGTAACTTGCAGTAATCCACGGACCTGTTATTAACAAAACCACATCGGTCTGGCCTTCACTCGCTTATCCAATCTAATACGATGGAATTATCGGTGATAATCTAACGTCCTGAACCGCAACACCTTATGCTACGCTGCAAATCTTGACCCAATCATAAGTGGGCATTTACCCATTGGCCACAATTCTGAGACAGGACAAAGAAAAATGGCGCGTACTGGTCATCACGAATATCAGAACATGTCAGAATGTGTCAGTGAGTCTTCGCAGCTTTTCCACTTGGAGGCTGGCTGCGCGAGCCGAGCGGCACCCTCACCGGATCGAGGACGCACAACCAGGACCATCGCGACGGGCACACCTGGCTGCGGCCTCTGATGGGTGTGGCCTCTAATGGGTGTCTCGACCCGATCGGCTTTTTCTCGGCACTCGGCTTCGTTTGCAGGCACAGTTTTCATGCGCGGGCATGCCTTTATCAGCAAGGCGCCTCGACCAACGGCAGGCAGCGCGGCGCGACCGTGGAATGACCTTGGAAGTATATGACCGCCTGGGAGCCGTTCTACGAATGTCGATAACATGCTTTTCGACCGGACCACTGTGTGTCCGAGGTGAGGTGGAGCGTTGTTGGTGTCGACTGTAAACTGGCGGTCATTCCGGACGCCGCGGTACCCTGGCGGGAGAATCCGGCCAAGGCTCTTGCAGCGACGCAAATAACGAGCGCGCGAGTGGCGGAATTGGCAGACGCGCAGGATTTAGGTTCCTGTGGGGAAACCCGTGGGGGTTCGACTCCCCCCTCGCGCAGTTCTTCGATCCGGTCCCATCAGGTCGCCGTGATGCGAGAGCTTGAGGTACACGGCCGTGCAGAGGCGGTCGAACGGTCCGCGCTGCTGGATGAGTTGAGCCACGCGGCCGCGGATCTGCCGGAACATCATGTCCAAGTTACGCCGCACACCCGGCCATCGCTCCATCGCTCGCCGTTCGATCAGGGCGTCTTCGATCACGTTGAGCAGGCCCTCACAGCCGGGGTGCGATTGGGCGAACTGCTCGGCCACCCCGAAATCCGAGAAGACCACATGGCCCATCTCGTGATCCAAGTAGCCGACCAGACACTTTTCAAGGTTCTCGTCCAGGGGTTCCGGTACCGAGGGCAGCACAATCTGCCGGCCGTCGGTCCAGGCGTTGTCACCCTGGCAGGTGACTTGGACACCGAATTGCTCGGTCAGTGTTCTTGCCAGCCGTTCAAGCTGGCTTTCGAATGGGTTTCCTTTCATAACCGTTTGTCCTTTCGTGCGATGCGCATGAAAAAGCGGCCACGCCCGCCGGCATCGCGAGGGGCGGGGGTAGCCGGAGACCACGTGGAACTGCGGATGTGTCCGCATTCCCCGGGCCCAGCTGCTGGCCCCAGCTGTAACTCTTTCGTAGAACTGTCGTTACGCAACGGTCAATCTGCAGCCGAATACGGGCACGGGCGAGAGGCTTCCCATAACGAGCATCGCGCGGCAATCTCCAGGTAGAAATCCAGAACTGCGACCACCCCGCAGAGGGGCGCGACGGCGGGTACAACTCCTCGCCAGGGGCGCCAAATGGTATAATCGCTTTTCCGGTAGTGCATTAGGTTGGGATCGGCTGGACCAAATCTAGGCATGCTGAGTTGCGAAAGCACAAGGGAAGGCATGTATGCAGGGACCATTCTTGCCTGGGCCGTAGGCGGTACTTGAGCCGGCCGAAGGCCACGTCCGACGACGCCAGTGCTTCTTCGTGCCAGCAGCGCGTGTGGACGGGAGGCAACGGCGTGTGCATCGTGACCAGGAAAGACACTCGACCCGGGGGAGACCCAGGTCTCAAACAACCGCGGAAACCTGTCGACCCAGCAATGTTACAGTGTCGAACGACGGAGGAAGCCAAGCTATGCTGACCAGGAATTGCCTTTGTGGTCTAGCCGCGTTGTCTTTGGCGTGTTTGTGTGTTTCGCCCGTTCGGTCCGAACCCGCGTACTTCGCGGGAAATGGGCACTACTATGAGCGAATTGAATCCGTGGGTACCTGGGATACCCTGAAAGCTGCGGCCGAGACTCGCAGCTACGCCGGCATGCGCGGATACCTCGCGACCCTCACCTCGCCTGAAGAGCAGCAGTTCGTCGTTAGCAATAATCTCGTTTCCTGCCCAGCGTCTTACTACGCACTTGGTGGCATACAGCCTAACGCGGCGCTCGACGACACTGGTTGGGAATGGATCACCGGCGAGACTTGGGCATATACGAATTGGTTTGGAGGGGAGCCGACCAACTCGTGCACTTATTGTGGTAGTTCGCACTGTGAGGATGCCTTGATGGTATGGGGCAGAGGGAGCATTGGTGAATATAGCAAGTGGAATGATTTTCCGAGGTGTTTGGAGTTGCACGGCTACATTGTGGAATACTCTACGGGTTTTATGGGATGGCTTCGAGGCAGTGTGAGAAATGCTGCAACCGGTGAACCTCTCTCGTCGGCTAGCGTGTCCGTGCCGGGACGCCCGGTGCTCGAGACAAATGCACAAGGTGAGTTCACCCTAGGATCTGTACGGCCCGGCTCAGTAACCATCACCGCAACAAAGACTGGCTACTATGACGGGACACAAGCGGTCACCGTTGTTGCCGACTCGACTGTGTGGCTTACAATTCTTCTTACACCGCAAGGCAGTGATAATCTGCCTGCAGTGGTTGAGGTACGGGGCAACCACTTCAATCGGGAGAAGCGGGCGTGCTATCTTGACGCCGTACCACTCAACGAAACGCTCACCGCCACGGTCGACTGGCATGGACACACGCCTTACCAGATCCGCTGGATCACGCCCCAGGCAACCAGCGAGGATCCAATCTCGGGCACAACCGCTACCAGGTCCTTCAATATGGGGACTGACTTCGGTCCGGGCGGGACGCTTCGGATTGTGGCGATTGCTGACGGCGGAGCGCTGCAGTCGCCTGTGTCCTCTGCCAACATGATGGTCATCCCGCTTCCGCCGCTCAATGATCCACAGATGGCAGCGGCTCAATACGTACCAACCGAAACAGGCGGTGGGCTTGAGTATCAGATTATGGGTGTTCAGGGTTTCAAGTTCTCACTGGCAGAGTGGAACAGCGGCCGCATGCCGATCGACTTTCCTGTTTTCGGTGGCCAGAGTATGGCGATTGGACCCGAATTCTCAGTATCCGGCTCGGTTGACCAACACGGGCATATGGAGATCTTTACGGTCGGTTTTGATGGTGCGACAAAGAAGAAGATACGAAAGGATGTGCCCACGAGAGGCAACAAGGGTCTGAAGCTTCCGTTTATCGAAGTGGGTTTGCACGGCAGCCTCGGGTTTGGCATGTCTTACTCGGAGAGTCTGCAAGAATGGCGATCGACGGGTTCACTGGAAGTTGGCGCGAACGCCAAATATGATACACCGCAGGTATTGTTTCTGGTTGTCCCACCGATATATGGGCGTGCAGAACTCTCGCTTGATCTCGCGTTCAGTGCTGGGATTCAAGGTTGGACCGAGAGCGGTCCAGTTTACTCCGGCAGTTTTCAGTTCGAGCCGTTGGGCAAAGCTATTGCCGGAGTCGGCATCGCGAAGGTTACGGCAATCGAGTTTTATGCTGGAACCGGTTTTCATTCTGGCTATGAGTTCGCACCTAATCCAGGTTGGATCAGTCCCTACGCTATCATTCTTGGCGGAGCCAGGGCCATTTTCGGACCTATGGAGAAAACCTACGAGATCCGCTGGAAATGGCCGGAGCAGCAAAACACCACGGCTCTGCCCTTCGACAGAATGCTTCGCAGTTCTGATTGGCCGCTTCTTTCGCGCGATTATCTCAACTACGGCGCTGAGGAGCCGACCAAGCTCATTGCGGCCAACGAAGCCTACGCCACGCTTGCCGGTGGCAGCGAGGCGGCGATTCAGACGGTGGTCTTCCCATACTCAACGCCTGACGTGGTGCCTGTGGGCAACGATATGTTGGCCGTGTGGGTTGCTGACGACACCGGTCGGAGCTTGATCAATCGGACCGAATTGACGTTCGCCCGGTACAGCGGGACCACCTGGGGTACTCCGGCTCCGGTGGCCGACGACGGTACGGCCGATGTCAACCCGAGGCTGGTCACCCTGCCCGGCGGCAATGCGGCTTGCATCTGGCAGGACGCCAACGCGGTCTTGAGCGACACCGACGACCTGACGATATTCAGCTCGCATCTGGAGATCGCGGTTGCGACCTACGACAGGGTCACGGGTACATGGTCATCCGCCACGCGGCTCACGAACGACACGGCCCTGGACCGGTCCCCAAACATTGCTGCCCCGGCTGCCGACAACATGCTGGCCGTCTGGGTAAACAACGCGGCTAACGACACCTGGGGATCGGCCACAGCCCCCAACTCGATCATGTGGTCTGCGTGTGACGGCGCAACTTGGAGCACACCCACGGCTGTCGCGACTGGCCTAGGCACGATCCTCGACACTGCCCTGGCCTATGACGGGACCACCGGAACGTTCATCTACGTGGTCGACCCCGACGACAGCCTGGACACCACGACCGACCAGGAGATGTGGGTGGCCACTTATTCTGGCGGAGCCTGGTCCGCGCCAGCCCGACTGACGAACAACGCGATTGTGGACACCGCCCCTCGCCTGGCCTACGACGCCAGCGGTTCCTTGCGGCTCGCTTGGCTCAGCGGCGATAACATCCGGCTCGCGGCGGGTACGGACGTGGCCAACTCCACCGTGGCCGTTACGCCAGGCGAATCCATGAGCAGCAAGGACTTCGACTTGGTTATGGGGAGCGGCAACCAGATCGCCCTGGTCTGGAGCGACGCATCCGAGACTTACAACGACGTCTGGACGGCCTACTACGACCCGACCCACGGCGTCTGGAGCGACAAGCGGCAATTGACCTCCAGCGATGCCGCCGAGCGGTTCATCAGCGGGGCGTTCGATGCCAGCGGCACGCTGTTCTGCGTGTACGACCGGACGCAGACGGAATACGAGGATCGGCAGGAGCTTGTGAACGGCCAGTGGGTGACGGTACAGGGCGTGCCGAAGGCCGGGCAGAGTGACCTGTACTATCTGGTCTACGAGATGGGGCTGGATCTGGCCGTGGTGGTCGAGGATGTGAATGCCGACCCGCCGAATCCTCAGCCCGGCACGGCCACCACAATCACCGCCAAGGTGAAGAACCTGGGCGAGGCCCCGGCCGCAAACGTCGCAGTGGGCTTCTATGACGGCGACCCGAACGCCGGCGGGACGTTGATCGGATCGGTGCAGGCGATCGCCGGGCCAATGCTGGGCGGCGGCGACAGCGAGGCGTCTGTGGCTTGGACGGCGCCGAACGACGGCGTATCTCATCAGCTATTCGTGGTTGTAGACCCGGCCCAGACTCAGCCCGACCGAGATTGGGCGAACAACGCAGCGTCGTTTGCGATCCTTGCACCCGACATTACCGTCGGTTCCTTGCAGGCCCAGGCGGCCGGGCTCAACCAGATTCTCACTGTTCGGGTAGCGAACGTCGGGGCACTGCCCGCTTCGAACGTCACTGTCTCTCTGCGACAGACTGATGCCAACGGAGCCGAGATTGGCAACGCGACCATCCCGGCGATTGCTGCTGGGGCGTACTACGATGTCCCCTTCACATGGGCTTCGGTTTCCGGGGATGAGGCGACGGCGTTTGCCGTTCTGGATGGAGGGAACAGCATTGACGAGTTCGACGAGGACAACAATTCCTCTTCCGTTCGCTTCGCCATGGACACTGACGGTGACGGAGTTCTCAACTTCGTGGACAACTGTCCAACTCGGAACAATGCGGATCAGGCCGACGCGGACGGCGACGGTGCGGGTGATGCCTGTGACCTGTGCCCGGACACGCCCGGAGGCACACAGGTATCGCGCATCGGATGTCCACATGTGCCCCCGGATTTCGACAACGACGGCGATGTGGACCAGACCGACCTAGACCAGTTTGAGGCGTGCTCCACCGGCCCGGGCATCCCGCAGGACAACCCGGACTGTGCCTGGGCAAAGCTCGACGGTGACGATGACGTGGACCAGTCCGACTTTGCCATTTTCCAGCGATGTTACAGCGGCGAGAACATGCCGGCGGATCCGGGCTGCACGAATTGACTCGGAAGCTGATGGCTCCAAGCGATCAGCGGTCAGTCAAAGACGAAGAACAGACAGCGGAGGGAGCAACCGCGAGCGTACCCCCTCCGCACTAGTTCTGTTCAGGCATTTAGCCCGGCATGATGCTCGAACGTCTCGCCGATGACCTTGCGGTCCTCTGTGGGTACTTTGTTCAAGACGCACACGGCGAGGGCTCGTGAGAACTCGTTGCCTCGCTCCAGCCTCGCGCAAAGGGCCAGCAACCGCCGGGTGGTGAGGACCGTCGTCAACTCCTCATTGGCATGGGCGCGGCGCAGATCGCCGGCGGCCTTGACCATGCACTTGAGCAGGTCCTTCCCAACGGCCGGGTATCGGCTATGCAGAAGACGCACCTCGTCGTCAGCCGGCAGGTAGTCGATGTGGACAACCACGTCCCAGCGGTCCAGCCCTTGACACGCGGCTCCGGCAAAGGGAGCAAGATGGTCTCGCGGGAAGCTGCGAATCAACAGGTCGATCGTCTTTCGGCGTGTTCGCCCGTTCTTGAACGATCGCTCCCTTTGTCTTGCCTGATCCAGCGTCTTGCACTCCTCGAAGTAGACCAGTTCGACGGGTAATCGCGGCTTGGTTGAACGTACGCGTCCCGCCCGATGGTCAGCCAGACGCCGGACCAGATCGTTCGTGCTGCCGAAATAGTACCTTTGATCGCGGCAGCGCAGGATGTACATGTAGCCCAGCATCTTCAATGGTCCAGATTGAGCACGAACGATGCCGCGTGTCAAGGGCCAGCCAACTGAAGTTCAGGACGTGCGTGCCGCTGGCGTACAGGCCGGAGTCTGAGCCGAAGCCCAGGGTGTTGGCCGTGGCTACCAGCCGAAAGTCCGGGTGCGGGGTGATATCCTCACCGGTGTCGGTCAGCAGCAGGTGGCCGTGGGGCTCGAGGATCTGCTGCAGGATGAAGC
>JAUCQB010000113.1 GCA_030372985.1 Phycisphaerae bacterium | reverse complement strand
ATCTACACCGTTCGGAACTCGTCGGCAGCGTCAGATGTGTATAAGAGACAGCGTTGTAACTGGCGACCATCCGGTTGACCAGGCCCGGCAATCGCTCGCCGATTCTGAACTTGGCTGACATTCGTGCTTCTCCACAGTCGCCTGACCGCAGTCAGGGCTTATGAGATTCTAGCAGCGGAAATGCCCAGCGCGTAGCCGGTTGTTCGGGTGGCCGGTCGGGTATCGTTGCAAACGGGGCAACGGCAGCATAGACTCCGTTAGAGTCCACCAGAAGGAACACGGCCGGGTGTCAGCCGTCCGGGAAGGCTCTCATGCGTATCGCGTATTTCGACTGTTTCAGCGGGGCGAGCGGGGACATGATCCTCGGCGCTCTGCTGGACGCCGGTGTGGACCTGGATGCATTGCGGGGCGACCTGGCCTCACTGGGGGTGGGGGGGTATTCGCTGGCGGCCGAACGCATCCGAAAACAGGGCTTCGCGGCCACGCAGTTCGAGGTACACATCGAAGCCGCCGACAAGCCCCACCGGCACCTGAAACACATCCGGGAGATCATCGAGAAGGGACGTCTGCCCGACCTCGTCCGCCAACGGGCGATGGCCATCTTCACGAAACTGGCCGAGGCTGAGGCCGAGGCCCACGGTACCAGCGTCGACAAGGTCCACTTTCACGAAGTGGGGGCGATTGATTCGATCGTCGACATCGTCGGCGCCTGCCTGGCGCTGGATCGGCTCGGCGTCGAGGAGGTGCACTGCTCACCGATCCCTACGGGCAGCGGCACGCTGCGTTGCGAGCACGGTGTCATGCCCGTTCCTGCACCGGCGACCGCCCGGCTGCTCAGGGGAGTGCCGCTGGCCGCCTGCGAGGAGATGTCCGAACTGACCACGCCGACCGGGGCAGTGATCCTGACGACGGTGGCCCGATCCTATGGTCCTGTGCCGGCGATGGTCATTGAACGGGTGGGTGTGGGGGCGGGAAAACGCGAGGGCAAGACGCGCCCGAATATTCTGCGGGTTCTGATCGGAGAGGCCGTGTCGGCCGGCAGATTGGACGACGAATCGGATGAGGTCCTGGTTCTGGAGGCCAACCTGGACGACGCGACCGGAGAGGTGGTCGGCCACGTGTACGACCTGCTCTTTGCCGCCGGGGCGCTGGATGTCTACTCGTCTCCGATCTACATGAAGAAGAACCGCCCGGCAACGCTGCTGACGGTCTTGGCGCCGCCGCCTCTGCGTGAGACCATCGAGAGCATCCTGTTTGCCGAGACGACGACATTCGGCATCCGCAGCCATCTGGCGTCGCGGCACAAGCTGGCTCGGACGTTCGAGACCGTCGAAACCGGTTTTGGCCCCGTCCGGATCAAGGTCGGATGCCGGCAGGGCAGGGTGGTCACGGCGTCGCCCGAGTTTGAGGATTGTCGCGAGGCGGCCAAGCTGGCGTCGCGCCCCTTGCGTGAGATCATGGACCTGGCGATGCGAATCTGGCGGTCGAAAAACGGCGGTTCCGAACCTGCGTGACCTGTGGCGGCCGATAAAGGGTACATGCGCGTGCTCGGAGAAGGCATCAGAGAAACGGTGACCAGGATGCTGGAGAACCAGAATCTCGTGCCCCTGGCGCTGCTGGTGGCCCTGACGACGTATCTGCTATGGACGTCCCGGCGTAAGCTGCGACAACGTGCCAACCAGCCCAAGCGGTCGACGCCGCAGCGGGAGCCGGCGCCGGCCCAGCCCGGCTCGAAGGAGCAGATCCGCCGAGACCTGGAGAGCCTCATCGCTGAGTTGGAGCAGCTTTCGCGCAAGATCAGCGCCGAGATCGACACACGATTCGCCAAGCTGGAAGCGGCCATGCACGATGCGGACAGGCGGATCGCCGCCCTGCACCGGTTGACGCAGCAGCAAGGATCGGCGGCCCAGACACCGGCGCGGCAGCAGCACGAGGGGGCCGGGCCCATCTCCGACCGGCCGGAAGATCGCTATGCGTTGATCTACGAGTTAACCGACGTCGGGTTCTCGCCTGTCGAGATCGCCCGTGATCTGGGCCGGACGCCCGGCGAGGTCGAGTTGATTCTCAATCTCCGCAACAAGGGCCAGCACAAGATTCCGGGCTCACCCTCCTGATCGGATTGCGGTGTGTGTCCGGATTGCCGCCCGGGGCGGCGGTTGACGCGGACTCTGACGAGGCGAGCCGGTCTGGGAAGAATCGGATGGGAACCTGGTGGTTCTGGCTGTTGGTCGCTGTTCACGAGACGGCCGTGGTCGCGGCCGTTGTCACCGTTCTGCGATGGCGCAAGGAACCCCGGTCGATGCTGGCCTGGATCCTGGCCGTCCGCCTCTTGCCCGTGGCGGGGATTCTGTTCTTCATGCTTTTCGGCGAGCCCCGCGGGGGATGGCACCATTTGCGTCGAAGGAGGAGACGCAAGCGGTTGGAGGCGGCGCTGGCACACAAGTGGGGGGCTTTCCAACAGCAGCACCGCGCCAGCCAACTGTTATGTGCGGACCCCGTGCTCAAGGAGTTCATGCACCTGACCAAACGCCTGGGGGGCCATATTGCCGCTCCGGGCAACGCCGTCCGGATTTTTCACGATGCCGAAGAAACCTACGCGGCGATCGAGGAGGCCATCGATGAGGCCCGGTCACACGTGCACATGGAGTATTATATCTTTCAGCCGGACGAAACCGGACAGGACATTCGCGACCGGCTGATCCGCAAAGCCCGCGAGGGTGTGCGATGCCGCCTGCTGCTCGACTACATCGGGTGCTGGAACCTCTCGCGGCGGTTTGTCCGACCGATGCTCGACGCCGGCGTGGACGTGGCCTTTGCGATGCCGGTCATCCCGTGGCACGGCCGGTGGCGGGTCAACTACCGTAATCACCGCAAAGTCGTCGTCGTTGACGGGCGGATCGGTTTTACCGGTAGTCAGAACATCGGTGACGAGTATCGAGGCCGTCTGGCCCGGTTTGGCCGCTGGCGCGACACCCATCTGATGATCGAGGGACCTGGCGTCCATCATCTCCAGGAGGTTTTCATCGAGGACTGGCACTACACGACACGCGAAGATCTGGTCAAGGACGAGTATTTCCCGCTGCCCGGTCCGGCCGGTGAGCACGCCGTTCAACTGCTTCCTTCCGGCCCCGGCCAGCACGTGCGGGTGCTGCATCACCTCCTGTTCGCCGCGGTGAGCGCCGCCCGGTCGTCCGTTTCGGTGATCACTCCCTACTTCGTGCCCGACGCCCCGATGGTCCTGGCGCTGCAATCGGCTTGTTATCGCGGCGTGCGAGTGCGTCTTCTGATTCCGACGACCACGGACCATCGCATCGTCCTTTTTGCAGGCAGAAGCTACTATCCGGAGCTGATGGAGGCCGGCGTCGAGATCTTTGAACACGATGCCACGATGCTGCACTCCAAGGTGATGATCATCGATCAGGCCTTTGCCCTGGTTGGCTCAGCCAACATGGACGAACGCAGCTTCCGTCTGAACTTCGAGCTGACCGTCATGTTGTACAGTCCGACTCTGACCGAGGCACTGTACAAGGACTTTGAGGTCCTCACGACCCGTTCCCGGCGAATCCGTCCTGATCATCTCGGCAAGCAATCGTTTGCACGAGAGGTGAAGATGGGCCTGGCCCGATTGGCCTCGCCCTTGTTATGAAGGCGCGGTGAACGCCGCGGTTCGCTCCCGGATGGCGATGTGCATGGGACTGGTGATCGCGTGTTCAGTTCGCACAATCACAAGTCGTCCGTCACAGGAGATTCAGAGCGGATTGTCTTCCTCCGGATTCTGCCGCGATGAAGCGCTCAGCGGTCAGCCGTCATCTCTCAGCCAGAGGCGGCCAGGTTTGTCTTGTTTCATCCTTCATCCTTCCGCCTTCATCTTTTGCTGCCTCCTCCTTCGGCTCATACGCACAGAACGGCTCTTCGGCCAGGTAGTCTCCGAATTCGTAAAAGGCCCTTGCCCGGCATCCACCGCAGACGTTCTTGAACGGGCAGATCCCGCATTTGCCGGTCAATCGGGTGAACTCCCGCAGCGCCCGAAAGAGTTCACTGTTGCGCCAGATGTCGCCGAAACTCGTCCGGCGGATGTCGCCGGCCTCTTTGGGCAGATAGCCGCACGGGAACACCTTGCCTTCGTGCGAGACGAAGCAGACGGCGATGCCGGCCAGGCAGCCTCGCGTGATACGGTGAAGCGCACCTTGCTGTCCCTGGCCCGAACGCGGCCGGTGCTGCTCGCGGGCCTGCTGGCGGATGATGCGGTAGTAGTGGGGGGCGCAGGTTGGCTTGATCTGCAACGAGGTGGTCTGTTGCAGGTTATCGATGAGCCGAAGGCGCTCCTCCACCTCCTGCGCGTCGAGCATCTGGTCGTCGGCAATCTGTTCTCCACAGCCGACCGGGACCAGGAGGAAGTAGTGTACGGCCACCGCGCCGACCTGCTCGGCCAGTCGCAGCACGGCCTCGATCTGGTCCTTGTCGTGGCGGGCGATGGTGCAGTTGATCTGCGTCCCCACGCCGAGCGTACGCAAATGTCCCAGGGCCGCCACGGCGCGGTCGAATGCCCCGGCCTGCATGCGGAAGCCGTCGTGGGTGGCGGCGTCGGCCCCGTCGAGGGAGATGCTGACTCGGTCGAAACCCGCTTGGGCGATCCTCTGTGCCAAAGGCTCGTCGATGAGCGTTCCGTTGCTCGCCAGGGCGATGATTAGACCCCGGCTCCTGGCATGGGCGGCCAGATCGAAGATGTCGGGCCGCATCAGCGGCTCACCACCTGAGAAAATCAGTACCGGTCGACCGGTCTCGGCGATCTGATCGATCAGTTGCCTGCCCTCGTCGGTAGTCAAGTCGGTCTTCATCAGCTCGCGAGAGACATCGAGCCTGCGGCAGTGGGTGCATTCCAGATTGCACCCGGCGGTGGTTTCCCAGAAGACCAGTCGGATCGGGTGCGGGTCGCTGCTGCCGGGCGTGGGGATCGGGATCGAACCAGGATGAGGCATGGGCACTCCGAAACAACCGTCCGAGTCTCAGGTCCTCGGGTATTATAGTCTCAATCCTGTTGCGGTGCATGCCGCGTGAGGAGACCGGACTGATGCTTGGCCATTTGAAAAGCCGCTACTCGGGGGGTACAACCTCGCAGCATCGCCTGGTCACCTTGTGATCAATGGGGCGTCACGAGTCGCGTTGAGGGAGCAGCATATGTCGATCGCGGACAGTTTCCGGCTGGTATGGACGCCGTTTCTCAAGATGCAGGGCCGAACAGCCCTTCAGGCGGTCGGTCTGGTGTGCCCGCCGGTGCTGGGGTCAGGCGGCGAACTCGGCCTTCAAGTCGGCAACTGGCAACAGGTCGCTCGCAAGATCGACCTGATCTCGTATCCCGAGCATTTGCACACACTGGACAAACCGCGCACCTACCTGTGGTTGGTTCCGCGACCCAAGCGGCCCGTGCCGATCAAGGCCCTGTGGCGGACTTCGCTCGGCAGATCGTACCGGGCGTCGCTGCTGCTTCATCCGGCCGAGCCGCGCCGGATTCACGTGGTATTCAAGACCCACATCGATCTCGGCTACACCGCGCCTTTCAAGGAGGTTATGCGCCTTTACCGCACGCGCCTGCTGGAGGCGCTGCTGGAGAACCTCGACCGGACGGCGGGTCGCAAACCGGGCAGGCGTTTCGTGTGGACGCTATCGACATGGCTGCTGGAGCAGTGCCTTGATCCCCGCCATACCCGCCCCGAGTATGTGCGCCGGCTGGAGCATTACATCCGGGCCGGTCAGGTGGTGTGGGGTCTGATGCCCTTCACCACCCACAGCGAGTTCTTCGGCATCGAGGAGATGTGCCGGAGCATCTACGCCGCTCGGCGCCTTGCCGAACGGTACGGCGTGCCGGTGCCGCAGGCCGCGAAGATGACCGACGTGCCGGCGCACACGTCGGCCCTTGCGATGGCCTTTGCCGCTGCCGGCGGGCGGTTCTTCCAGATTGGCACCAACCCCGACTCACGCCCCCCCGAGGTCCCGCCGCTGTTCTGGTGGGACCTGCCGGATGGGCAGAAGCTGCTGTGCCATTATCACGCCACCTACGGCACGCCGTTGCTGCCGCCGCAGGACTGGCCGTGGAAAAACTGGCTGTCCATCCAGATGACCAGCGACAACGTAGGGCCGCAGAACCTCGACCTTCTCGATCACACGGACTGGATCGAAAAGCATTTCGACTACCCGGTGTGCCGAACGGGACGACTGGAAGACTTCGCGTCGGCAGTGCGGCGCGACCACGGCCACGACTTGCCCGTATTCAATAAGGAGCTGACCGACTGGTGGATTCACGGTATCGCGAGCCAGGCGGGGCCGACGGCTCTGGCAAGGCGCACCAAGGACCGGCTGGCCGCGGTCGAAACGCTTGCCACTGCGGCTGCGATGTCGAGGCGCAAAGACGTGAATGCGGATCTCAGGAGCCTGTTCACGCAGGCGTACGAGAAACTGGCTTTGTACACGGAGCACACCTGGGGCGATCACTCAACCGATGGGCGGAAGCTGGTGCCCAGGGGCAGGCTCTACAACAGCAACCTCTTCCTGCGCAAGCGGCCGCCGCCGCCGGTGGATCGCTGGGTAGCTTCGTGGAAAGACAAGGCCGCTTTTGCGACACAAGCTCACCAACGGACAGACCAGGCTGAGGCGAACCTGGTCCGCGCATTAAGCAGCGGCCGGCGAAGCCGTTCAAACGGGCCGGGCATTCTGTTGCTCAACCCGCTGCCTTGGGCGCGAACGGCCGTGGTCCGAGTGGCCGATCGCGGTCTTCCTTCCGGCGAATTCGACTTGTTGGACCGGGCCAGCGGGGCATCGGTTACATACGAGCGGCGCCGGGGGATGATCGAGTTTGTTGCGCCGCTCGTGCCGCCGTGCGGATACCTGTATTTAGAGGCCAAACCGGTGGCCTGTCGTGTGCGCCCCGGCCGGGTCGCTGACTGGTCCGGCCGCAGCCTGACCCTGCATACCGCCGACGAGTCCCTGCAGTTCCACGCCGCCGGCGGGCTGTGCCGCTGGTTCGACCGGGCGCGATCCATGCAGTGGTGCCACACCGACTCGGCGCATCCGCTGGGAGCCTACGTTTATGAGATGCCCGGCGGTCGGAGACTCAACACGTTTGCCCACCAGGTCCACACCAACTGCTGGGAAGGCACTGCCGGCTATTTTCACCGTTACGACTACGATCGGATGAGCCAGTTCGGCCCCGTCGGCGGGAGCAGGGCCGTGATCCGGCCGGAGATCACCTCGTGTTACGCCCGCGTGGTGGTGGAGGCTGATTGCCCCGCTCGCCGGGCCGCAGGGCGGCGCTCCGGCGATGGCCGAAGGTATCGCACGACCTTCACGCAATACCGGGATCGGCCTGAGCTGCACGTCAACATCCAACTGTTCGGCAAGCAGCCGTCTTACGCGGCCGAGGCCGGCTATGTGGTGTTCCCGATCAACCTGCCGAAGCCGCGGATCACCGTCGAGCGGATCTCGCGACTGGTCGTACCCGCACGGGATCTGGCTCTTGCGTGCAACGCGGCGATGATGGCCGTGCATCACGGCGTGAGGGTCGAGGGTCGGTACACCGGGATGAACCTGTATCCGCTGGACACTCCGCTGGTTTGCTTCGGTGGACCGGGGGCCTACGTTTTTGACGCTGAGCATGAATTCGACAACGGCGTGTTGTATGCCATGCTGTTCAACAACGGCTGGAACACGAACTTCGCATTGTGGCAGGGGGGTGATTTCTCTTTTGATTTCGTGCTGCAGCCGACGGCCAATGACGCACGGGACGGCGGTTTGAGCCGAGGCGGGTATGAGTTTCATCGACCGGTGATGGCGACGGTCGTGGCCGGCTTCAGCGGCCCGCCGAGTCGGTCGCTTCTGACGATCGAGTCGGCGGGTGTGCAATTGGTCGTGCTGAAAGCGGCGGATTTCGGGCCCGGCGTGGTCCTTCGGCTGTGGAACGCCCACGCCGAGACCGCCCACGCCCGGCTGGTCTTCCCGGAGGCCGCGCGCCACCACAGGCTACGTCGATGCGACCTCCTCGAACGCCCCAACGGCCGGGCTTTGCGGTTGTCGCCTGCCGGTGAGGCGACCGTGACCCTCAAGCCTCACGAGATCGCGACCTACCTGCTTCATCGCCCATGAGGCGCAGAAACCGGGAACGGGCTGGAGCGGCCACGGTTCTTGAGGTTTTCGTAAATTGGCGCAGGTGGCGGGGAGCATTATGATGCTTTTCGTCGAACGAAGGGCTTGGACCCGCCCTCCAGGCGAACGGCTTGAGCGGGTCCGTTCGGAGGCGACTGCTGCTCATGGAGATTTTCAGACGGGCTTTGCTTCTCTGGGTGGCTGCATGTGTTGTCGGCGGAATGGTCGGCTGCAAGCGCGGCAAGAGCGACCAAGGGTCATCATCCGGCGGTGTTGGTCATGAACCAACGAGCGAGGCCGATACGGTTACCCAGCCCCTGACATTCGACTTCCCGGCCCAATGGCGGGCGCCTGACCCCGAGGTCAATGCCTTCGTCGAATCAGTTCTGACGATCGCCGCGAGAGGCGACTACGACGCGTTCCGACAGCTTTTCGCCATGGCTTACACGCCGCCGTCTCGACAGGAGTTCCAGCGAGCCTGGGAGGCCATCGAGAGTA
Source organism: Phycisphaerae bacterium (assembly GCA_030372985.1). Taxonomy (GTDB): domain Bacteria; phylum Planctomycetota; class Phycisphaerae; order UBA1845; family PWPN01; genus JAUCQB01. Next base: position 3,281 of record JAUCQB010000113.1, on the reverse strand, counting down.
TCCGCGTCGCCGGGCTGTACGGTGACCGTCCGGGCGAACCCGAGAAGTACTACCTGCACGCGGTGGTTGATCGCCGAGATCCCGATGGCAAGGGGCGGCTGAAACTGGATCGCGTTATGGTGGTTTTCAAAGAGGCCAACCGCTGGCGGCTGGGTCCAGCTCCTGGCGAGGTGATTGAGTTGATCGTCCGAGCCGCAAGCCAGCCGGCGACTTGGCCGGCCTCGTGACATGAGCCTAAGGCCTTGTTGCGAGAGGTTTTGCGATACAGTCGTGCGACTGTTGCCGAGAACAGGTGTATAAACATCCGACGGCATGTTCCTGTTCGCCCGCGGCAGGCAGCGACAGGCTGACCGGAATGGGGTAGGTGCAGATACAGACCCCCCATTCGGGATGCCGGGGTTGTGGTTCCAAGCTTCGTGTTAGCAAGGACTTAGGGTTCTTGTCAGCGTGGGCGGGTGCCCAAGGTTCCCCACTGGGACGGATTGATGAACAGCTTGCTCTCAGGAATCGGCACTCGCGCGGCAATCCTGGCCCTGTTACCGGTTCTGGGTTTGTATGCCCAGGAAGCCGGGCAGAGCAAGGTGGACGAACCAGCCTCGATCGTCCGCGCGGATGTTCGCCTTGATCAGTCGACGCTGCTGAGCGGTCAGAAGGTCTGGGCAACCTTCACGGTGACCAACCTGATTGACGAGTCTGTGGGGCTCCAGGTTCCGGGTGCACCACTGGCGGAGATGCCGTCCACGGAGGTCGGCCTGCCATTGCAGCACGTTTTCAGCGCGAAACACTTTGGTGCGCTGACGATCGAAGAAGAAGATCGAGGAATCGTATCAAGCGAAACGGTCACGCAACGGCCGACAGCCCCTGTTCCCCTGATAACCCTCGCACCGCATGGCTGCCTGGGTGTGCGAATCGAACTGACCAAGTACTATGAGATTCTCAGGCGCCCCGGCGTTTACAGGCTGATTTGGACGCCCTACGAGGGGGTCCTTCAGTCGGAGCCCGCCGCCCTGACGGTGATGGCCAGGCAAAGGGCCAAGATGATCACGAACTTTGGCACCATCACCATGGAATTCTACTATGATGTGGCTCCCAACCACGTTCGCAACTTCGTCGAGTTGATACGACAGGGCTTCTACAGCAATCTGACCTTCCATCGGGTGATCCCTGGCGGACTTATCCAGGGAGGCAGTCCCACCGGCGACGGCAAGGGCGGCCGTCCGGACGGCAAGACACTCAAGGCCGAGTTCAGCAAGCTGCCATTCGAGGCCGGTACGGTGGCCATGGCTCGTTCGCCCAACAACCCGGACTCGGCCAGTTCCCAGTTCTTCATCTGCCTGAGTGCCCAGCCGTCGTTCGTCGGCAACCAGACCGCGTTCGCCAAGGTTGTGGGCCAGGAATCCTTCGAGACGCTCAGGAAGATCGCTTCCGTGCCCACCAAGGCGAAAGATCGTCCCGTCGAGCCGGTTTACATCAAGACCATTTCCCTGGAGAATATCCCCGAGCGTTCGCAGGAGACCTCACCCGCGGCTCCCGACGGACAGGGGCCGGCAGCCCGTGCGGTGGTTCGGCTCCAGAACTCGGTCCGAGGCAAGACCTCGACGACCGAGGATTCTGCCGTGGTTGGCCCAGACCTCGCGGCCTCACAGCCTGCGGTGGATGGCGGCGACTGAGCCAGGGAAGGGGCCCCGAACGCGTTATCAGGATCGACTTTCGGACGAAGCCGATCGCATTGGGGGCCAGGTTCCACGCAATGGAGCCGTTGGCCAACGGGTCAGGACCGAGAGGTAGCAGCCCAGCCTTCGTGTTTCAGGTGCCGTGGCTCACCTGGTCTCCTATGCGGTCGGCTTTGTGCGATCATCCCGGGCCGGGGTCGGTTTGGGCGGCCGGCAGGTGCGCGTGACGGGCGAGCGTTGTTGAGAAGAGCGGTTGGTGCGATGGCTTACACGGTTCTGGCCAGGAAATACCGCAGTTGGACGTTCGATGAGTTGGTCGGACAGGAAGCGGTCGCGACCACGCTCAAGAACGCGATCGACAGCCGGCGGTTGCACCACGGATACCTGTTCTGCGGTACCCGCGGTGTCGGAAAGACCTCCGCCGCCCGCATTCTGGCCAGGTCGCTCAATTGCCTCAAAAACGACGGGCCGACGACCAAACCCTGCCGGGAGTGCGAGTCGTGCGTCGCCACCGCCGAGGGCCAGGACGTCGACGTCATTGAGATTGATGCGGCCAGCAACACCGGTGTCGACAATATTCGGGAACTCCGCAGTAACGCCGCCTACCGTCCGGCGAGGGCCCGTTTCAAGATCTACATCATCGACGAAGTTCACATGCTCAGCGCGGGCGCGTTTAATGCCCTGCTCAAGACGCTTGAGGAGCCGCCCGAGCACGTGAAGTTCATCATGGCCACCACCGAGCCGCAGAAGGTGCCGGCCACGATTCAAAGCCGTTGTCTGCGATTCGATTTTCGCAGTATCAGCGTGGACCAGATTGCCGGGCACCTCAAGTGGATCCTTGGCCAGGAAGGGATTGAGGCGGACGAGGCCGTCACCCGGCGGGTCGCCAGGCTGGCGAACGGGTCGATGCGCGACGCCCTGTCCCTGCTCGATCAACTCTTGTCGATGGGCAGCGACCGCCTGACGTTGTCGATGATCGATGACATTCTGCCGGTGCCTCATGACGAGGTTTTGACGCGACTGATCGGGCAGATTGCCGATCGCGACGCAGCGGGGGCCCTTGCCTCGCTCGACGCCTGCCTGTCGGCGGGCTACAGCCTCGAACGGTTCGCTGAGTCGCTGGCCGATCAGATCCGGACGTTGATGCTGCTCAGGTTGTGCGGCCCCGACACTCCGCTGGCCGAGGTGCCGGCCGTGGCGCGGGATGCCATGTTGTCGCTGTGCAAACGCTTTGAGTCAGATGCCTACATCTACATGATCATGGTGCTCGAGGATCTGAGACGCGGTGTTCGCTTCAGCACCATGGGGCGGGCTCTGATGGAGGCGGGGATCGTGCGTCTGGCCTCCGCGGCCAGCTACGTGTCGATCCAGACCCTGCTGGACCAGTTGGGGGGGGTACCCGGGGGGCCGGTTGAGGCTCCCCCGACGACGCCCGCTTCTGTGAGTCCCAGGCCGCCGCAGTCTCAGCGGCCATCGCGGCCGGCCGTTGGCGCGGGCGGTTCCGGACCGGCGGCGTTGCCAGGGGCTGAGCCTGCTGCCGGAGGTTCCCGACGGCCGGCGCCGCCCAGACCGACTGCACCGCCGCCCTGTCTCTTATACACATCTGAC
>JAUCQB010000112.1 GCA_030372985.1 Phycisphaerae bacterium | reverse complement strand
GCAGGGGGGCGGGGTCGAGGATTCCCTGCTCGACCAGCGACATGGCCTCGGCGTAGTCGCGGCGGCGGGATTCGGAGGCGCCGGAGACGGTGATCTGGCCGTAGTGGATGATGTTTGGGTCGATGGTCACCGTGGCGCCGGCGCTGAAGCCGGCGAAGAGGCTGATCCTGCCTGTTTTCTTGACCGCTCGCAGCGCGACATTGACCAGTTCCGGAACACCCACAGCCAGGATGGCAGCATCGAATCCCGCGGCGGCATCGAATTGATCGGGCGAGAAGATCTCGTCGGCCCCGAACTGTATGGCCAGTTCGCGGCGATGGGCGACCGGTTCAACCACTGTGATCGGGCCAACGCCTTTGGCTTTGGTGAGCATCAGATGGATCAGGCCGATCGGACCGGCCCCGAAGATGACCAGCGACTCGGCACGGCCGTCCTTGCCGCCTCTGCCTTGGCCAAGCCCCATTTCATGCTGGCCGTTCAGGCAGCAGGCCATCGGCTCGAGCAGAGGGGCGATCTCCATGGGAATGGTTGCGGGCAGGTGAAACAGGTTGCCGCGCGAAACGGCCAGGGCCGGAATGAGCATGTACTCGGCGAACGATCCGTCCGTCGCGTAGCCCAGGGTGTATCGCCTGTCGCAGAGATTCTCGTGGTCGGCCAGGCAGTACTCGCACTGGCCGCACGACACGACCACGCACACGCCCACGGGTTGCCCCGGAACATAGCCAGATACCCCCGAACCGACGGCCGCGACCGTTCCGGCGCACTCGTGCCCGATAGGGTGGCCGTGCCGGATCTCGCGGGTCTTGCGACCGGTGAAGATGCGGACGTCCGTGCCGCAGATGGCCGTCGCATGAACGCGGATCAGCACCTCACCCGGTCCGGGCTGCGGTCGCGGGACCTCGCGCAAGCTCATCCGGTTGGGACCTTCAAAGATCAACGCCCGCATCATGTCGGTCATCGTCGCCTCCGGCCGGATATGGTAGCATCTCATGTGTCACGTGCGAAGGCGTGGCGGGTGATGCCGCCGTGTGCCATTGCCGTGTCGGCAGTGCAGGTGTGCAGGGGCAGTGCTCGCAGAGCAGATTTCGACGAGCTCAGTCGAGTCATGGCACACAATGACAAAGGAGCAGTTCATGTCTCCGACTACTCATCGGATCTTTCGTCGCGGAATCGGGTTGATGCTGGTGATCGCGGTCACGCAGAGCGGCATTCAGGCGCTTGCCGCTGAACCTGACGTGCTCCGCCGCTGGGACTTCGGCAAACCGGGTGATCTTGAGGGTTGGCGTGGAGGGAACGGTGTGCAGGATCTGGCGGTCGCCGATGGCAGGCTGCACATCGCCACGTCGCACCCCGATGCATATGTCTTCGCGCCGCCGGTCGAGGTACCCTTGGACGGCCTGGTCGTGCGTGTCGGCTTGCGCGGCGAAAAGGGGGGTGAGTCGGCGGTCTATTGGGTCACTCGCGACGATCCGGCCTGGAGTGAGAAGCAGTGCTCGCGGCGGTACTTCTTCGATTGCCGATCTCCGGTCGAGCCAGGCGGCTTTGTGACCGCCGAATTCCCGCTGGGCCGGACCGCCGATGCCGGCCGTGTTCTGACTGCCTTTCGGATCGACCCGCTCAACGGTCCGTCCGCGAACAAGATCGAGATCGATTTCGTCGAACTGGTTCGCAAGCCGCCTGTTCTCGAAACGCGATTTGCGACAGGCGCCCATCAGGTTGCCGTGGGGGAGGACGCGCAAGCGATCGTGACGATCCGGCAGGTCGACGGCCGCCGAGCGACGGATGATCTCCAGATCGAAATTGCGGGTGTCTCGGCGGACGCGCCCGATTCTCAGGGACGCAAGCCGGTTCATTCTGCGTCGCGAGGAGCGATTGCCCGGTCAACGGTACCCGTCCGTTTTGACAGGCCGGGCGTGCAGTCATGTCGGGCTCGCATCTCTTCCGGCGGGCAGGTGGTTGTCGACTCCGAAGCCTTCGTTATCGTGGGCCGGGACGAGTCGCTGCCGACGCTTCCGGGTCTGCGGTCCGATCGCGTCCGGCTCGATCTCATCCCCACACCCGACAACCAGCATGTCGGCGCAGCCCGCTGGATGGTTGCCGATCGGCTTGTCGGCTGGCTTCTGCCTTTGGCCGAGGTCACGGTGCTGAGTGACGATGTGGCCGTCACTCGCGGTCTGCTGCTATCGGTAGCCCAATCCTTACCCGACACGGTCCTGCTCAGCGGTCAGATCTCCGGTCTGCCTGATTGGCGGGTCGAAATCCTGTTGAATCTGCGGCAAATCGGCGGGCACGAGGCGATCAAGATTGCCGGTCGTTTGCGAGGCCCCCAGGGCGGACAGGTTCTCGATCTTTCCGTCCCCGTTCTGCGGGCAGACCGCGACCCGGCAATTGACCCGACCGACCGCTTCGCCATCTTCGGCGGACTGGAATTCCTCGAGCCCGGCTGGTCCTCCTCAAGCAACAGAGCCGTCGGAGACAAGTTCGCCGACCGCTGGTCACCGCATCCGTTCAAGATCACGCTGCCCATGATGGCCGTCGAAGCAGGAGGTCTGACCTCCGCGGTCGTATGGGCGCCGGCGGCGTCAGGCTCCGATGTTGGCCCTTGTGCGACTTTCGCATCACCCAACTTCCTCGACGGACAATCCAACCACCTGATGAAGCTCTCCGTGCCCGCTCGTGAGGAAAACGAGTCGTTGGCCCGCCGGCCACGTACACTCGCCGACGAGGAAGTACTGGAGATCCGGGCGCTGCTTGTCGCCGAACCGGACGTGCCCGTCGCCATGGTCGCCCGCTGGTGGTACGACGTATTCGGCACGCCCACACCGCCGCCTCGCGGTTACGACGACCGCCAGACATACGACCTGATTGCCCGCAGTCTCGGCGAGACAATGTACTGGCCTCAGGAGAAAGGTTGGCGGTATCACTGGTACATGGACACGAGCAGCCGCTACAGTCCCGAGATCGCGGCTACGCTCACCGGCCATTCGATCGAGACCCGCCAGACGCAGTGGGTGGATCGAACCGGCCAGGCCGGCCCCCAGATCATCGACGCCGCCGGCTTGTTGTCCGCGCGGATGACCCACGACGGCCCCGCTCGCAACGCGACGTCCTCCATGCGGCCAGACAGCACCTGGCCGTTCGTCAACACCGAGGAAATACGCAAGACCTGCCGCGAGTTGACCCAAGGCAAGTATGACAGCCTCGGCGAAGACGGCTCAACCTGCATCGGCACCTGTGTCCAGCAGGCTCTGCCGATCCTCAAGTACGCTCGTCTCACCGGATCCCAGCCGCAGATCGATGCCGCCCTCAAAGCGCTCGACGCCATGCGGCGCTTCCGCGTGCCCCGCGGCGCGCAAGTCTGGGAGGTGCACCAACAGATCCCGGACATCCGCGCCGCTGCTCTGGCGACCGAGGCCTACCGGCTGGCCTACGAGATCACCGCCGACACGCAATGGCTGGATGATGCCTCCTACTGGGCCTGGAGCGGTGTGCCATTTGTCTACAGTTGGCACGTGCCCATCGAAGACCGCGGCGGCTTCCTGGTGGCGACTCGCGACAAGGACGACTGGAACCGACACGCCATCCCGCTGGCCGAAGCCTACCGCAGCGGCCGGCCCCAGGTCACACCCTACGGTACCGTCCCAGTCCTCGGACCGACGTTCTACGTGGTCAACTGGTTCGGCGTGCTGGTGCAGTGGTGCGGGCTGGAGTGGGCCCAGCATGTAATCGAACTGGACGCCTGTCGCCCTGACCCGCTGCTGCGCTACATTGCCGACGGCGTGGTACTCAGTGGCCTCCAGCAGATGATGGACAAGGAACCATGGATCGGCCTCTACCCCGACTCGTGGCATATCCAGACCAACATCGCTTACCCGGCCCTGATCTACCCCGGCCTGCTGATGCGTTGTCTTCAGGCTCAAGACCGTTTGCCCAATTGGTCCGACCCATGGACGCGCGTCGTCCGCGACGACCTGGGCCATCGTCGCTGGCACGTCAGTTCCTGGGGCAAGCCGGTGGAAGTCGATCCGCCGGTTCCGGGCGGACCATGGCAGGTCAAAGTCGCCTTCCTGCCCGGCCAGGACAACGAACTGATCGTGGCCAACGTCGATAAGCCGTTGACGGTGCGGGTCGGCCAGGAGGTGGTTGACTCCCTGACGCCCGATGCCGCGCCCGCCGCCCCTGGCTGGCGCTACGACGCCCGGCGGCGAGCTATGCTCGCGCGATTCAAGCAAGTCCTGCCGACATCGGAGATTCGGGTAACCTGGTGACCGGGTCAATCGCGGACTTGTGTTCTGAGAAGTGTGCGGGCGCTTTTGTTCGCGGCGCTCGTCGAGTACGCTTTGAACCTGCGGGACGTGTGGCGTGGCATGGTTTCAGGCGGGCTGTGCTGCGGCCGGCCGGCGGTCACGTCGTGCTGGTGTAATGCGATGGCTGGGTTTCCTGGAACTGACGCCTCTGATTGACGCACTGGATTGACCGACTTTGAAGCGGATTGTGTTGACATCGGTGTTGCTGCCGGTCGCCTTGTCGGCCTGTGATTCGCGTCCGGCGCCGTCGGCGTCTGCTCCGGCCGGCACTCCCGCAAGCCAGCCGGCCTCGGCACCGGCCCCCGCCAGCGCCTGGGGTGGCTCCGAATCCTGCAAACGTTGCCACGAAGAGGCCTACGCCGAGTGGAAAACGTCGCATCACGCCAATGCCTTGCGCGACATTGTGCCCGATCTGGACCACCCGGCCTTCTCGCCTCGTCGCGAGATTCGCCATGGCACTCAGACCTCGTATGCCGACATGCGGGACGGCCGCCTGGTTCTGACCACCATGGGTCCCGACGGCAGGCAACAGGAGTTCGAGCCCATCGGTGTCATCGGCGTCGATCCGTTGTGGCAATACCTCATTCCGTTCCCCGGCGATCGTCTGCAGGTCACCGAACTGGCCTTTGACCCGGCGAAGAAGGAATGGTTTGACGTTTACGGCGACGAAGATCGACAGCACTGGGAGTGGGGCCACTGGACGCAGCGAGGCATGAACTGGAACGACATGTGTGCTGTTTGCCACACCACCAAGTTCCAGAAGGGCTACCGCGCGTCGGACGACGGTTACGCCTCGACCTATCTCGAGAAAGGCGTCGGCTGCGAGCAGTGCCACGGACCCATGCAGGCCCACAACGACTGGCAGGACGAGCATCCCGATCAGCCCGGCGACCCGACCATTCCCGAGTTCGATCGCGACCGGTACATCGAGACCTGCGCGGGTTGTCACGCCCGCCGCGGCACTTTGACCGGCAACTTCGTCCCGGGCGAGAAGTTCCTCGACCACTACGACCCGGTGATTCCTGATCTCTCGGACATCTTCTATCCCGACGGCCAGGTTCGGGACGAGGACTTTGAGTACGTGGCGTTCTCGCTCAGCCTGATGTACGCCTGGGGCGTGCGGTGCACCGACTGTCACTACTATCACGGCGGCAAGGTCGCTACCACCGAGAACAAACTGTGCCTTCGCTGCCACGAGAAAGGCATCGCCACCAAGCGGCCGATCGACGAGGTCGAGCACAGCCGCCACCCGTCCGACAAGCCCGGCTTCAAGTGCGTCGATTGCCACATGCCGCAGACCGTCTACATGGCCCGCCACTGGCGGCGTGACCATGGCATGACCATTCCCGATCCGATGCTCAACAAAGAGCACGGCATCCCCGACGCTTGCATGCGCTGCCACGAGAAAGAAGGCCTCGACTGGAACATCAAGTATGTCCAGGAGTGGTACGGCGACCGGATGGACCGTCCGACACAAAGGCGAGCGCGGCTCCAAGCCCGGCTCAAGGCCGGCGATCTGTCCGCCGCCCCCGACCTGCTGGCCATGCTTCGCGAAGAGAAAAACCCCAACTGGCGGGCGGTGAACCTCAAGTTCCTCGACGCGGTGCTCCAGAGCCCCGACCCATCGCCGATGCAGCAGGCTGTGGCGATTGAGTTCGTCGGTCGGCTGGGTGATGAGTCACCGCTGGTCCAGGCCGTGGTCATAGACGCCCTTGAGCCGCTGGGTCAGAGCGTCACCCAGCTATTGGCTCCGATGCTGGCCAGCCCAAGCCGTCTGGTGCGTATCAAAGCCGCGTGGGCCCTGCGACGGCAGATCGATCTGACCTCGCCGCCCGGCCGCGAGCTGACCGCGTTTATCGAGAACCGTTGCGACCAGCCCATGGGGGCGTATCAGCAGGCTCGACTCCTGATGGACACCGGACGTTCCGCCCAGGCGGCCCCGTGGTTTGAGCGGGCCCTCAAGTGGGATTCACGACTGGCTCCCGCACGGCACGAGTATGCCACGCTCCTGCAACAGCAGGGGCGGTCCTTCGATGCCGTCAAGGTGCTGCACGACGGCACGCGGATCGAGCCGAATAACCCCTATTACCCCTATTGGCTGGGTCTGCTCTATAGCGAGATGGGAGAGGACCTCGCCGCCCGCGATTCGCTCCGGGCCGCCGTCCAGCGCGACGCCTCGCAGGCCCGTTTCTGGTACAACCTATCACTGGCCGAGCACAAGACCGGCGGCACCCAAGAGGCCCTAGACGCCATCGCCCGCGCCGAGCAGCTTTCGCCTCGCGATCCGTCCTACCCCTACACCCGGGCCACCATCCAGATGCAGACCAACCAGCCCGACCTCGCCCGCCAGGCCCTCAACCGCTGCCTGGAGATCGACCCCCAATACCGCCCGGCCCTGGAAATGCTCCAGGCGATGGCGAACCGGTGAACGCCACGCGGATGCCGCTGTTGCGCTCAGGCCTCCATCAATCCTCCTGACAGTCTAGATGCCTAATTGACTAACAGACCAATAGACCAATAGACCAACAGACCAATTGACTCCTGCCCCTACTCGCTTTCCTCCGTTGCCGGTGCGGGCAGCGGGGGCTTCAGTGCTTTGGCGACCGGCCGATTGAGCGGCAGCTTCCTGACGACCTTCAGCTCCAGCGACGTTTTCGGGTTCGATTGCTTGAACAGGTTTACAAATCGGACCTCCAGGCGCATCGATCCGAGCTTGAGCCTGCTCGGCAAGGGCACGGTGACCAGGTTGGTCTGCTTGTCGAAGGTGAACGGCAGGTCTTTTCCATCTTGTCGCACGACGATGCTGTCACTCAGGATCAGCGGCCGGTCCCATCCCCAGCTCTTACGGTCGCGGATGCCGTCGTTCAGCTCGATGACGAGCTGTTTGGCACCGCTCTCGGGCAGCAGGCCGTCGGGAGGGTCCACAACCCGCATGCGTGGTATCCCAGCGTAGGCATATCGAGCCAGGCCGACGAACAGGGCGTGGGCCTCGCGGCGGTTGTACTCCGGGTTTCGCAGCCGGGCTTCCTCTTCAGGATTTGAGTGAAACGAACTCTCGCACAGCACCGCCGGCACCTTCGCCTGGCGCAGCACCGCAAACCCGCTCTTGGCATACATGAGCTTGTCACTCATGATCGGGCAGCCAAGCTGCTGAGGCAGTCGCAGTTCGTCGATCAGCCCCACGGCCAACTGCCGGGCGATGTCCAGGCTGGCCGGGCTGTGATCGGGGTCATCGTGGTACCACACGGAAACGAAATTCGCGTTCGGGTTGGCATCGTTGGCGTTGTGGTGAATGGACAGGAACACGTCGCAGTCGTTGCGATTGGCCATCTCGACCCGAAGCCGCTGGTCCTCCCGCTCATCCTCGGCCAGATATACGTCCCTGGTTCGGGTCATGTAGACCTTCGCCCCGCTGGCCTCGAGAAACTCCCGGAGGCAATGGGCCACCCTCAGGTTCACCTCCGCCTCGCGCAGACCCGTCGGTCCGCGCTTGTATCCCTTCCGCTTGGCACGGCCGCCATGCCCGGGGTCCAGGCAGATTCTCATTCCCTTCAGGTAGCTCGCGTAGGTCGGGGCCGCGAAAGGACCGGTTGTCGGCAACGGTGCCGGCGGGGGAGGCGGAGCTTCCTCCTCATCCTTGCAGCCGCCCAGAACGACAACGGCACAGACAATGCCTCCGAAGGCTCGCCGCATCCATGTGTTCACTGACCGATACCCCGTTTCGGCTTGATTCCGCCTTCCGCCTTCATGCTTCATCCTTCGCCACCACGACCTTGAACGGGCAGTTCGTCGGTACGTACTCGACCTTCACCCCGGGGAATTGTCGCTTGAGGTACTTGGCGAGGTTGATCATGCCCGGCTCCTCGCTGACCGTGTGATCGACCACGATCAGCGGTATCCCCATGTCCAGGGCCCAGCGGGCGTCGCGCCACCAGGTGATCTCGGTGACGATCCCGACGTCCGCCCCGATGCGGTGGAACTCGCGGGCGCTGGTGATCGCCCCGGTGCCGATCGCGACCTTCGAGACCCTCCTGCTCTGGTCGCCCACCGTCAGGACGGCCTGCTGGCCGAACGGCCTGACGCGACGGCCGATCTCGTGCGCCAGCACGACAACCGGCTGCTCTTTGATCGGCATCACCTTCCAGAACGTCTCGGCGTTGATCGGCTCGCCGGTCAGCCCAAGGAACGCCGCCCAACTGTCCAGGATGCCCTCCTTCGGAAAGCGGTCCCACACGTCGTGGCAGCGGTAAACGACCATCCCCGTCTCTTTCAGGAACGCCCGCTTGACCTGGGTGCAGGTGTCGTTGTCGTAGGCCGTCTCGTTATCCAGGTGCGAGTAGAACGTCGGCTCGTGGGTGACGAACAGGTTGCACCCTCGGGCGTGGGCCTCCCGCAGGTTGGCGATCGTGCTCATCCACGAAACCGCGATCCCCTTCACCGGCGTCGATGCGTCTCCGGCCTTGAACGTGTCGCAGGTTCCCGACCAGTCGACGTACTTGCCGACTTCACGCATGTGTCCGTCAATGTCCTTCGCTGTCAACGGCATGAGGTTCCTCCGTTCGGGTGCCCACGTTCGAGCCCGAGCCGTGAGTATACAGCCTCTGCCCGCGGATGTCCGCGCCTTCGGAGAGGAGACAGACAGGAGGCCGGAGACGGGAGGCTGGGGACTGGGGGCCGGAGCAAGTAGTCCGAAGACAGGAGTCAGAAGTCACGATGCCAGGCCATAGTGGTGCCGACGCCCTCGTCGGCACTCTCGGCCGGGGGGGGGGGGGGGGGGGGGGGGGCGCGTGGGGGGCGCG
>JAUCQB010000111.1 GCA_030372985.1 Phycisphaerae bacterium | reverse complement strand
AGCGCTGTCTCGTGGGCTCGGAGATGTGTATAAGAGACAGGGCGAGCCCCCCGGCCCCGCCGAACAGCGACAACTGGCCGCAGCGCCGGTCGGCCGCCGCCGAGGTCCCCGCCGCGATGGCGTCCTCAACCACCATCATCAGCCCCTTACGGGTCGCGCCCGTCGAATCGAACGCCCCGCACTTGATCAGCGCCTCGATCACCGCCCGGTTCACTGCCGACATGTCCACTCGCTCGCAGAAGTCGAAGATCGACTTGAAGGGCCCGCCCTCGCTCCGCGCCGCCCGGATCGCGCTCACCGCCTTCTCGCCCACGCCCTTGATCGCCTGCAGGCCGAACCGGATCTCGCCCCTGCCCCGCTCCGAGCGGATGACCGTGAAATCGTTGTCCGACTGGTTGATGTCCGGGGCGTCTACCCGGATGCCCATCCGCTTGCACTCCTCGATGTACTCGACCACTTTGTCGGTCGAGCCCATTTCGAGCGTCAGCAGCGCGGCCATGTACTCGGTCGGGTAGTACACCTTCATGTACGCCGTCTTGAACGCCACCAGGGCATAGCCCGTCGAGTGCGACTTGTTGAACGCGTAGCCGCCGAACCGCAGGATGTTATCGAAGATCTCCTCGGCCGTCGGGCGAGCGACCCCTTTCTCCGCGCAGCCCTTCACGAACGGCTCACGCATCGACTCGATCATCTGTGTCTTCTTCTTGCTGATCGCCTTGGCCAGCCGGAACGCCTGCTTCAGCTCGATCCCCCCGAGCCGGTTCACCAGTCGCGAAACCTGCTCCTGGTACACCAGGATGCCGTAGGTCTCCTTCAGCACCTCGGTCATGATCGGGTGCGGCGTGGTCCACTGCTCGCCGTGCTTGCGCGAAACGTACGCGTCGATATGCACCATCGGACCGGGACGATACAGAGCGTTGGCCGCGATCAGGTCCTCGATGCGGTTCGGCTTCATCTTCATCACCACGTCCCGCATCCCGCCCGATTCGAACTGAAAGATGCCCTTGGTCTCGCCGCGGACAAAAAGCTGATAAACCTGCTGGTCGTCGAGTTCGATCTTGTCCAGGTCCAGATCGATCCCGTGCTGCTTCTTGACCAGTTGCCTCGCCCGCTCAAGAACGGTGAGTGTCTTGAGGCCGAGAAAATCCATCTTCAGCAGGCCGCACGCCTCGACGCTCGGCCCGTCAAACTGCGTGATGACCTGCTGGCTCCCCGGCGGTTGGTACAGCGGGATGAGGTGATCGAGCGGTTCATCCGAGATCACGACCCCGGCCGCGTGCACCCCCGTGTGCCGGGACAGCCCCTCCAGCCGCCGGGCGATGTCGATGACCTTGCCGACCTGCTCGTTCTCCCCGCACAGCCGCCGAAGGTCCGGCTCCTTCTCCATCGCCTTGTCGATGGTCATCTTCAGCTCTTCGGGGATCAGCTTGGTGATGGCGTTCGCCTCCTCGAAGCCCAACCCCAGCACCCGAGCCACGTCCTTGACCGCCGCCCGCGGCTGCAGCGTCCCGAAGGTGATGATCTGGGCCACCTGCCCGTACTTCTTGCGGACGTAGTCGATCACCTGCTCGCGCCCCTCCTGGCAGATGTCGATGTCGATGTCCGGCATTTCGTCGCGGTCCGGGTCCATGAACCGCTCGAAGTACAGCCCGTAGCGCAGCGGGTCCGGCCCCGAGAGCCCCAGGCAGTAACCCACCACCGTCGAGCAGCCACTGCCCCTCGCCCCCGCCGGAATCCCCTGCGACCGGGCATACCGCACAAAGTCCCAGACGATCAGAAAATAGCTGCAGAACCCCTTCGACGAGATCACCTCCAGCTCGTAGTCGATCCGCTCCCGGATCTCGTCGGTGATCTCGCCGTACTTGTTCCGCGCACCCTCGTACACCAGCTCGCGCAGGTACTCGCGGTCCGACTTGCCCCCCGGCACCCGGTACACCGGCGCGTGCGTCTTGCCGAATTCCAGCTCGACGTTGCACATCTCGGCGATGCGTTGTGTGTTCTCCAGGGCCTCGGGAACGTCCTTGAACGTCTCCCACATCTCCCCCGGCGACCGCAGATAAAACAGCTTCGAGGGAAGCCGCATCCGGTCATCATCCGTCAGCTTCTTGCCCGTGCTGATGCAGCAGAGCACCTCGTGGGCTTCGGCGTCCTCGGCCTCGAGGTAGTGTACGTCGTTGGTCGCCACCAGCCCCACACCGAGGCGCCGGGCCAGGTCGATCAGCGCGGGGTTGACCACCTTCTGCTCCTCCATCCCCTGGTCCTGGAGCTCAAGGAAAAACCCGTCCTCGCCTAGAATGTCGAGGTAGGTCCGCGTGATCTCCTCCGCCGCCCGCACGTCCCCGCGCAGCAGCGCCTGCGGCACCTCGCCGCCCAGGCACGCACTCATGCCGAGCAGGCCCTCGCCGTAGGCCCGCAACACCTCCTTGTCGATCCGCGGCCGGTAGTAGAAGCCCTCCCGGTAGGCGATCGATGCAAGCTTGAGCAGATGGTCGTAACCGGTTCGGTTCTTTGCAAGTAAAAGAAGGTGATAACTGGCTTCCTGGATTCCCCGCGACTCTCGCTCCCGCCGGTCGCCGGGGGCCATGTACATCTCGCACCCCAGGATCGGCTTGATCCCCGCCTTCGCCGCCGCCTGGTAGAACGGGACCACCCCGAACAGGTTCCCGTGGTCCGTCATCGCCACCGCCGACGACCCTTGGGCCTTGGTCTTCTCAACCAGATCCTTGATCCGCACCGCACCGTCCAGCAGGCTGAAGTGCGTGTGAACGTGCAAATGAGTAAACTTCCCCGGCGACATCCCTGCCACTCCTGCAAAAGCCCGCCTCGAACAGCCTGTGCCTGAGAGGCAACACCGCCAACCCGCAGGGCAGCGTCGAGGTTGCCACCGCCACCGAGTCCTGCCGTTTCTCTCGGCGGTTGCCCCACCTGCTTCTTGCAGGTGGGGGAGCGACGATCTCGTTCTTCGACCCGCGCCGGGGACCGCTGGCGGCTCGGCCCCCAATGCCTTCTCCCGCTGGACCGAAACACGGGCAGACAAGAAACCCATGCTACTGGCCACCCCATTCGTGCTGTTCTCTGCTGGACCGATCTTAAAGACCCCGATCACTCCCTGGCAAGCCTTTCCGTCCGTTCAGCAGCGGCGACCTGTGAGTTGTCATTCGTTCTCCAGCTCATCCCTGCATCCTGCGGGGACTCCAAGCCGGCCCCGATCTGAAATCTCAAATCTCAAATCCTTCCGTCCTCCGCCCCCCGCTGACCCTGCAACCCCGGCCGCCCTTTTCTTCAATTCATCCTTCATCCTTCATCCCTCCGCCTTTTGCTGAACCCTGAACCCTGAATCGTCGCCCCCTTTTCGCTTGACGCCCCCGCCGTCCTGCCGCTATATAACATCATGGTCAACGATACCCGCAAAGCGGCCAAACCCATGCACCAGCCCGGATACCCCTGTTCCAAGATCGTCGGCGAGGGGATCACCTTCGACGACGTGCTGCTGGTCCCGGCACGGTCTTCCGTCATCCCCCGCGTGGTGGACGTCCGCAGCCGCCTGACCCGCAATATCCCCGTCAACCTCCCGCTGATCTCGGCCCCCATGGACACCGTTACTGAGTCCGCCCTGGCCATCGCCCTGGCCCAGGAAGGCGGGATCGGCATCATCCACAAGAACCTCTCCGCCGAGGCCCAAGCCCGCGAGGTCTACAAGGTCAAGCGCTCGGAATCGGGCGTCATCATCGACCCGATCACCCTCCGGCCCAACGACACCGTCGGCCGGGCCCGCGAGATCATGAATCTCCACAATGTCTCCGGTGTCCCGATTACGGACGACGCCAGCAAGGTCCGAGGCATCCTGACGCGCCGCGACCTCAAGTTCCTCCCGGCCGCCTCCAACGACATGGTCATCGACCAGGTCATGACCAAGACCAACCTTGTGACCGCCCCGCCGGACACCACCCTCGAGGACGCCGAGCGGATCCTGAACCGGCACAAGGTTGAGAAGCTGCTGCTGGTCCACAACGACGGGCGACTGGCCGGCCTGATTACCATCCGTGATATCAATCGCAGTCGGCTCTACCCGACCATCTGCAAGGACTCCCGAGGCCGGCTCCGCGTCGGCGCCGCCGTCGGCGTGCACGACTACGAGCGCATCGAGGCCCTGATCGCCAACGACGTCGATGTCATCGTCGTCGACACCGCCCACGGCCACAGCGACAATGTCATCGAAACCGTCCGCACCATCCGCAAGAAGCACAAGATCGACATCATCGCCGGCAACATCGCCACCGGCGAGGCCGCCCGAGACCTGATCGACGCCGGCGTCGACGCCGTCAAGGTCGGCATCGGCCCGGGATCCATCTGCACCACTCGCGTGGTCAGCGGCGTGGGTGTGCCGCAGGTCTCCGCCATCATGAACGTCGTCGCGGTCACCGAGCCGGCGGGTATACCGGTCATCGCCGACGGCGGCGTCCGATACTCCGGCGACATCACCAAGGCCATCGCCGCCGGCGCCAGTTCCGTCATGGTCGGTTCGCTGTTCGCCGGCCTCGATGAGTCCCCCGGCCAGATCGTTATCTGGAAGGGACGCCGCTTCAAGGAATACCGCGGAATGGGCTCGCTCGGCGCCATGGTCAGCGGCAGCGCTGATCGGTACGGACAGGGCGGCGAGGTCAAGGCCGACAAGCTGGTGCCCGAGGGCGTCGAAGGACGCGTGCCCTATCGAGGCCAACTCGCCGAATTCGTCTACCAACTGGTGGGCGGCCTGCGGGCCGGCATGGGCTACTGCGGTACCCCGACCATCGAGGAGCTTCGCTCCAAGGCTCGGTTCATCCGCATCTCGCCCGCCAGCGTGATCGAGAATCACCCCCACAACATCACCATTACTCGCGAGGCCCCCAACTACGCCATCGATTACCAAGTGGAGCAACCACTATGAAGACTTCTGCACGATTGATTGTGACCGCGCTGGCCATCGCTGCCGCATCCGTGGCCTGCAATCAGCCGCCGGCCGTCAACCCCTGGATCGACGATGTCATCAGCGAGGAAGCCCACACCACCCCCAGCCGCAACGGCTTCCTGGCCGCCGGGCGCGAGCCTGTTGTCCGAAAACGGGCGGTCCCCGAGTCCGAGTTGGGATTGGCCAACGGCGCGGTCCCTCACTACCCCCTGTGGTGGGAGGACCCGTTCATGGATAAAGGCGACATGGACGGCAGATTCGCCTGGACCTGGCAGGACTACCTCCACATGCCCTATGGCCTGGGTCGCTTCATCCTGAATACCTGCGCCGTGCCGGTCAGCGTCGTCGTGCATCCTCCCGGAATGCCGATGGTCAGCGACGGCGTCGTCGGCAAGAACCACGACGCCAAGCCCGGAAATGCCCCCAACCCGACCGCCACCCCCGCCGATTTCGGCTATGCGGCGCAGGCCCAACCTGCCGCCGGCACCTGATCCGGGACGCGGCCAGGTTTGACCCTTGCCACGGGAATGATCTACAATGCCCCTTTCGGGACCGGTCCTCCAGGCTCAGAGAATGGCTGGGCCGTACGTTCCAGCGCCGGTTGAGGAGCTACTGATGAATCTCATCTTCGAACCCATCGCCTGGGTACCGGGTCCGATGGAAATTGTCATTATCGGCCTGGTGGCTCTGCTGATCTTCGGAAAGCGGATCCCTGACCTGGCCAAGTCCCTCGGCCGCAGCATCGTTGAGTTTAAGAAGGGCCTGCACGAATCAGACAGCGAGGACACCAAGGCCCTCGGCAACGACCAGGCTGATATCCTCCCCCCGCCCGAGAAGCGCAACAACCACACCGCCCACTGATCCCAGCGTTGCGTCCCGCAACGCCCGGGAATGGGGAATTGTGAATGTGGAATGGAGAATGAGCCGGCCGGCCAGGCTGTTCTTTCAACATCCTTCGTCATTCGCGATTCGGATTCCATTCGTCATTGATTGGTCATTGGGAGTTCGTCATTGGTCATTTCTCAGGCCGAAGACGCAGCCCGCGCCGGGCATGTTCGCGTCTCCTCACTCATCCTTCATCTCTCCTTGGCCTGAGCCCGTCGAAGGCCGCCTTCATCCTTCTCTTCCTACACGTCCAGCGCCTTATCCTCCACGCAGTGATCCGCGACCTCCACCCCGCTCGAAGTCAACCGAAACCATCGCCGGCGCCACGAGGTCATCCGGGCGTCCTCTTCCGTCTCGGCGACGATACGCTGGACATACCCCTTCTCGCACAGATACGCGAGGTCCTTCTTGAGCTGATCCCACTCGAGTTGTGGAAACACCGCCAGCAGCGTCCGCAGAACCTGGTCGCCCTGCAACGCCGCCGGATACAGCATCTTCAACGCCACCAGCACCTCGTTCCGCACCCGCTTGATCTGCCGCACACCCCCATTGCGCCCCATCACATCCTCCTCCGTTCAGCATCGTGAAATCCGCACGCCCCAATGCGCATTCCGTCAGATCGCAAATCCCAATGTGCAACTGGTCGAATCGCAGGTCCCCAATGTCCGACCCGTCAACTCGCAGATTCCCAATGTGCAACCCGTCGAATCGCAACTCCCCAATCTGAGATCTCAAATCTGAGATTTCAAATCTCCGATCATCCCACCTCCAAACCCTCAACTCCGCAGCGCGCGATCCGCCATCTGCAGTCGTCCTTCGTCATTCGGGTTTCTGGTTTCTCTCGTCATTCAGATTTCGTCATTCGGGCTTACTACGCCATAGCCTTGGCGAAGGCGGGTTACTGATTGGTCATTGGGACTTGGCCGTTGGTCATTCCAGCTCCCTCTGACTCATCCTTCATCCTTCCCTGGCCTGAGCCCGTCGAAGGCCGCCTTCCGCCTTTGTCCCTTCCGCCCCCGTCAGCCTCCGCACCAGCTCCACCATCGCCGCCGTCGCCCGCCCGATCTCCGTCGCCAAGCCGCGATCGCCGTCCAGTTCTGCCTGAATCCGCGTCACCAGTTCGGTCAGCCGTTCCAACCGCTGCCGCGCGAGCATCGACTCACGCAGCCATTCTTCTTTCGTCGTGAACTCGCGGTCGCATTCACCCATCCGCCTCACCAGGCTGTCCAGTGATGCTTCGATGATGTGAATGCGCCGCGAGATCTCCGAAGTCGTCGTCGCCTGCTGTTCGCGAATCGCTCGCAGGTACAGCGAGATCATCCCCAGCGGCACGCCGACCAGCGGCGACAGGACACCCACCAGCACCCCAACCTGCTCCCATCCCATCGCAAGCCTTCCCCCTCCAGCGCCTATCGCAGCAAGCCTGACGCCATGATCCACTCATTCAGCAGCCGCAGGACCTGGTTCACCGTATCCACCCGAATGAGCCCATCCGCAAGTTCCCGCCGGAACGCCTCCATTTCCGGTGCCTGCCGAACCGAAACGGCTTGTGTCGTTCGCGGTTCGCTCGCCAGAACCGCGTCAATCGCATCACCCCCGCCGCCTCGTGGATTCACCTGCTCCAGCGTCGATATCAGGTCGTCCAGCACCCTTGTCGCATCACCCGCCGTCATGGTCGCACCCCTTCCCGGCCCCGCGCGTCTGGATCGCCGCACTCGTTGCCCCCGCCTGTTTCCTCGCTTCGATCCACCTGCTCAGGTACCGCCGCATCTCGTCGCTCAGCGTCAGGCTCTCGATGCCCATTCGCCGCAACCCTTCGGCCACCTCGCGGATGACGTCCACGTTCTCCAGTGCCGCCGTGTGCCGCCGCCACTGCACCGCCCGATCCTGTCGGACTCTCTCCAGGGCCAAGCGAAACTGCGCCGCATGGTCCGCAATCGTCGGCTCGTCGCCGGCGCTGGCTTTCACCCGCTCCACGAACGCCTCTACCACCGCCGACTCGCGCGTGTCGTCGTAGAGGTCTATCTCCGCGTGATACTCGGCCACGACGGTTTCCATCCGATCCGCGGCCGCCGCCAGCGCGTCTGCCGCCGCCAGCTCCAGCCGCGCGTCGCCGCCGCACCCCGCCAATCCGAAAACCACCGCCTTCAGGCACGCCGCCGCCGGCAATATCCATCCCCGCCCTGTTCGCATCATCAACCCCCATTCTCAACTCCTCAACGATCCGCCCATGCCCTGCTTGAGGCCCTGATCCTCATGGGCGATTCCAAGGATCAGCGCCGTCCCCACGCCCAGGATCGTCAGCATCATTTCCTCGCTGACCCCCAGGCCCCACTCCGCCGCGTAGGCCGCCAGCACTGTCGCCAGCGCCACCCTCACCTTCCGCGACACCAATGGCCGACCCAGCCGCTTGAGTATCTCGAGTACCCACATTCCCCACCTCCATCATTTCTCGGAGCAGCCCGCAACCGTGTTCACCCTTGCCCCGCCACGGCGGATTCTCAACTCGCCACCGCGACTCTTCGTGATCACGGTTTTCTCATCCATCCATCATTCGGGTTTCGACATTCGTCATTGATTGGTCATTGAGCCTTGGTCATTGGTCATTCCTGAGTACCGTCTTGGGTTCACCACACTCATCCGCGACACTCCAGATTCCGGTCGATCAACTCCCGGTCCGCCTCCTCCGCCGCCCAGACAAAATACACCGGCTGCGAGCCCGCCAGTTGCCGATAGGTCTGCGCCAGAAACGTCGGCGTCTGCCTTTGGACCCGCTGCTCACCCCCGCCCGTCGTGGCTCGATACCAGTTCGCCACTTCACGTGCCACCACTCGCCGCACCGCCGGCCGGCAACGAACATGCGATGTGAATGTGGCCTCCAGCGGGTCGGCCCCTGCCGCCCTGAGCCACGCCAGCGCTGCCTCTGAACCCGCCGAACCGCAACACACGCCCACCGGCCGCATCCCTGCTTTCTCGAACACCGGGTTGACCGCCCCCATCGCCGCCAGGCACTCGACAAACCTCGCCCCCGCCATCGGCAGCGTTCGCCTCACCAGTTCGTGCCCCAGCCCGCAGCCTCGAACATCCGGGTGAATGATCAGGCGTTTCAGCACCCTCACTTCCCGGTTGAGCAGCCTGGCTCGCCGCACGTACCGCCCGCCCGTTGCCTTGTTGCGCAAGGCCAGTTCCAGGCTCGGATGTCCGTACACCACCACGCCCAACAGCTCGCTGTTCGTGCGATCGCGCAAAACGAAAACCGACGACACAAAACCAACCTGTTGCCGCTGCCGATAGTGCATCGCCGCAAAGACTTCGTAGTCGCGCAGCGTTCCCGGCACGACCTGCAAGTTGTCGGCGAATGACAACTTGGCGCCGGCACCGTCGTTCGACGGTCTTTTCAGGAGTTGAAACGAGTCCGGGCGTGACTCCGTGACGCGATGCCCGGCGACCAGACGGATCACCCGATCCGGCCGGAGGTCTGCCTCAATGTCCTCGCGAGAAGTGGCAACCACGACCGCCAGTCGTTCACGTGCTGCGAGTTTGCGAAGATTGAACGCGATCGCCTTGGCAAGCCGCGCGTGCAGAAGCGAGCCGAACTCGTCACACAACACGGGGCCGCGCCCGCCGTTTCGCCGCCACAACGAAATCGCCCGCGCCAACCGGGCGCGAAAACGCTCCCCCTGCGACAACGTGTCGAACGATCGCACCCACAGCAAAGGCTCCCCGAGACCGCACGCCGTCAACAGCCCGATCGCCTCGCCGATCGGTCGAGTCGGAGCCACCGCATCCATCACCGCCACGTCCGCCGGCACATCGACATCCCCGACCACCTGGCCCAGCGGAAAGCAGCGTGCGATCTGCCGCATCAGGAGCGTCTTGCCCGCCCCTGAAGGCCCGGCAATCAGCGTCACACTGCCGGGCCGAAGGTCGAGCGACACCCCGGACAGCAGGGTCCGCCCGCCTTGCGACAAGGGAACACCGAACCTCAGGCATACCTCAACGAGCCGGGGCGTCGGCGGGGCGAACACCCCGGGAACCGCCGCTGTCAACACCACCCGCCCCGCCGACCTGCCGGCGCCCGACCCGCTGCCCTTCCCCTCCACCGGGGAGTCCCCTCGTCTCAACGCTCCCGGCATCACAACCCTCGCGTCACCAGAAGCCATCGCTGCTTCGCCCCTGAATACCTAACAGAATACGAACACAATGTACACCATGTTTCGCTGTGTGTCAATAAAAAATAGCAATTTTTTACTTTGATGGACAGATTGCTTTTAAGTGCTTGATTAGAAAGTGCTTAATTCAGGACGGCATGAACTCTGGGAGTGCTCTCCAGGGTCAGTCTGCCCGGTTTTCATTAGCCTGGATGCAGATCGAATATGCGAAGTTCCGACCAGGGTACGGCTGCTTTTGCCTCGGATGCGACTTTCCGGATCGTCCTGCGGCCAAGCCGCCAACCAGCGGCTTGTCATGCCAGCCAGTGTTGGGCGGATGAGAGGAAATCCGCGGCGCTGGCGCTGGCCGAGAATGTCGGTGTGATGGCGTCGAAGAAGGCCTGCACCATGGCAACCGCGAGATTCTCCAGACCGTCGTAGAAGGCGAGCGTAACCGACTCTTTGCAGCCTGCCAGAGGTCCCAGCAGGCTGGCCCCGACGGTCAGCGGTGCCAGCCATCGCCTGATGCTTGCCCCGTTTGTATGCCGCGTCATTGAAAACCCCCTTGCCCGATGCGGCCAAGGCCTCGGTCGCTCGGGTGAGCCGAGGCCGTCTCCACCGGCATCGTCGTTGGCCACTTTAACGCCCGCACCCGCTGTTTCAAGTCGTCCATCCAGAACAATCGGCCCGGGCAGTCCGTCGCGTCCACATCCCTGTGGCCGATGACGCGATCCTCTGGTATCCGGCAAAGCTTCATCAGAAACTTGGTCAACTCGGCAGCCGCGGCCATCTGAGCGGCACTCGGCCGAACTTCATCGAAATTCCCCACCAAAACGACCCCGATTCCATGCTCATTGTAGTACGTCGGCTGTACCCCCGATTGGCGTGCCATCTTCGGGCTCAGCCGTGTATGCGCGCCTTCTATCTGCCTCCTCCAACGAGGCGTCGGTTCGATGAAGCCGGCCGGTGTCCGGGAGCCGTTCCCGATCACGAAATGATACCCGCAGCTATCCCAGCCGTTGTTGCGGTGAGCGCGGTCAATCTCTCGCATCGAACCATAAGGCGTTGCGCTGTGGTGGATGACGATGAACCCCCAGGCCTCGAAAAGCGGCCCGTCCGGATACCACGCCTCGGTCGGATCCGGGTCCTCGGCGGGCATTGTCGTCGGCGTCACCGGACGCTCATCGTGCACGTAGGGAATGTAGTAGGGCGGCGGAAGCGGTGAAATGACAACCGACCTACCGGTTGGCTCCACGCAGCCGCATGACATCGCGGCTCCCGTCCCCAGTACGATACACCACCTGATCATGCCCGCCCTCAGGCCACCGGCTTGCCTCTCAACCCTCTGTCCCTATACCTCTTTCCCCGCTGGGCATATCGGTTCGTTCACATGCGCCCCTTAGCGGCGCAGACCGATAACACCAAGGCTCCCGCAAGGTGCCGAGCCAAGCCCCCGAGATCACGAATACACCTCCGCTGCTCTTCCACCTGTTGAGGCAAATGAACAAGCTTATCGGTCGCAAGACCAGACATGAGAACCAGATGGGCAGGGCGAAATCAGTATCGTCATTCAGGCGGCCTTCGGGTGCCTGCCGTCATCGCTTCCGACCGTCGAATCGGCGGCTGTCGGACTACTGGACTTGTCGAATATCGAAGACCGCCCCGCAATCGGGGTGCGGGCACCGGCAACTCATGGCTTCGTCACAGGTGACGCCGGCAGCCGCCGCGTCGCGCACCGCCAGCACCGCCTCCATCACCGCCGCGCAGGCCTCCACGCACATGCCGCTCGGCGTGACCTCCGTGAACATGAATCGTTCACCCTGTTTCATCCCCGCACGGCAAACGCCTTTCCGCGGCGCTCGCACCACCACGACCTCGATGCCTGAAGTCGCGGATCCTGGCCGGCCGGCGGGCGCCTGTCCTTTTTTCGACGCTCCCTGGCGACCGGCTGACAATTCTTTCTCGAACAAGCCCGCCGGCTCCGCTGCGGGCAAGTCCAACTCGGCGTGCCCGGCCAGATTCAGCCGGTCGCGCGCCAATACGGTTCTTCGCGAGTCGATGGCCTGGTTGGCCAGCTTGTCCGCGAACCGGTTTTGCTCTCGCGGAACGTGCCGGACTTCCCAGCGGTCGAACCCTTTCAGCAGCTTCTGAGCCTCCAGGTAGAGCGGGTACAGCTCGGCGGATTTGACCCGATAGATGCCGTTGATCTGATGTGCCAGCAACTCGCTGTCGGTCAACACCCGGATGTCGTCGGCCCTGCCGGCCCGCAGCACCTTCAGCGCCTGCAGGAGACCGGCGTACTCGGCCTGGTTGTTGGTCTTGCGCCCGAGAAAAAACCCGGCGCCGAAAACCTCTCGGCCTTGATCATCATCAATGGAAACGCCCGCGCCTGCCGGGCCGGGGTTACCCCGTGAACCGCCGTCGATATGTGCCGTCCAGGTCATGACGCAAGGCCGCCCCGCCTAACGGGCCGCCACCCCTGCGGTCGAATCGAGGTACAGAATCCGCGAACAAATGTGGCAAACCTGCACTTCGTCACGCGACTGCAGCGAGTTGATCGTCTCCAGCGTGACCGACATGTTGCAGCCCGAGCAGATGTATTCGGCTCGCCGCGGGTGCGTCTGCTCGACCTGGGCCATCGCTTCACCATCGTGCTTGTCGCGGGCTCTTTCGAACGTCTTGAGGGCTTCCGGAGGCACCCCGTCGGCGGCCGCGTCGCGCTGAGCCTCCAGCTCCTTGATCTGAGCGGACAGTTTGGCTTCGAGGTCGGACACCGACTTCTGCGTCTCGCCCATCCGGGCCTTTTCCTTTTCGAGGGTGGCCCGGCTCTCGGCTTCCCGCTTCCTGAGATCATCCACCTTGCTCATCGCCGCCAGAACCCTGTCCTCGATCTTCAGGGCATCCGCCTTGTCGGTATTCAGTTGCGTCAGAACCGCCGCGTATTCCTTGTTGGTCTTGGTCTGGTTCAACCGCTCGCGAAGTCGTTTGATGTGCTCTTCCTGCGCCTTGCGATCCAGTTCGAGGCGATCCGAGTCGGCCTGCGCCTGCCGGATCAGTTCGTGCGTGTCGGCGATTTGTCTTTCCAGTGTGGCCAGCCGCCTCTGATGTGCCTGTACGGAACGTCGCTTGGCTTCGATTTGCCCGCGGACCGAGCGGAGTTGACTTTCAATGTGCTGAAGACGCTGCAAGGCCTCGAGGGTCGCGCCCATTCGTGTGTTCCGATCTGCCGGCACATGACCGGCCGTATGGGGTTGTCAAGCGGTTCCATCCCCGCGCCGCCGCAGCGGCACCGGGCATCCGCCGGCTGGCGACGGATATCGTATTATCCCCCCTCCCGCGATGCGATTCAAGCCCCGCTTGTGAAGCCTGCCGGCCCGCAGTATCCTATCACGGCCATGGAGACGCGTCCCAAGCTGACCCTGGAAGACCTGCGCGCGTTCAAGCGAACCGGCAAGAAATTCAGCGTGTTGACTTGCTACGACGCCGCGATCGCCCGCCTGATGGAACAGGCCGGCGTCGAGGTGCTCCTCGTGGGCGACACCGCCGCCGAAGTCGTTCTGGGCCTGCCGTCGACGCGGGGGATTTCTCCCGAGTTCCTGCTGACGCTGACCGCCGCCGTTCGACGCGGGGCGCCCGATTCCTTCGTCATGGCCGACCTGCCGTTTGCCTGCCGCGTCGAGGGCGATCCAGATGCCACTGCCGAATGGGCCCGGCGCTTCCAGGTCGAGACAGGCAGTGATGCGGTTAAGATCGAGGTCACCGGCCGCGATGCCGCCGTGGTTGAGGCCGCCACCCGTCGCGGCGTTTCCGTCGTCGCTCACTTGGGCCTGCTCCCCCAGCACATCGACCCCCAAGTGGGCTATCGGGCTCAGGGCCGCGACGCCGCAAGCGCCCTTCAACTCATCAGCGACGCCAGGCGGCTGGAAGAGGCCGGCGCGAGCATGCTGCTACTCGAGGCGGTCGCCGGGGAGGTCGCCGCGGAGATCACCTCCCGAACCGCCCTGCCGGTCATCGGCTGCGTCTCGGGGCCGGGCTGCGACGGCACCGTCGTCGTGCTGCACGACCTGCTCGGGCTGGGCATGGGCCACCCGCCTCGCGGATCGAAGCAGTATGAGAATCTCGCCGCCATCTTGACAAGAATCTTCACTTCCTATGTCGGGGACATTCATGCGGGTCGTTTCCCGACGCAGGCCGACGTCCCTCACATGAAGGCCGGCGAACTGGAGAAGCTTCACGCCGCTCGCGGAGAAGCATGATGCGCCTGTCAATCATCGCTCCCTGCTACAACGAGGCGGATAACATCGCCGAATTGCGGCGACAGCTCGTAGACGTTGCCCGCCGGCTTACGACCGATCCTGAATACGCGCTCGACGACGTCGAGTTCGTCTTCGTGGACGACGGTAGCCGGGACGCGACGCTCGACAGGCTCAAGGCCTGGGCAGGCGAGGACTCGCGCGTCCACGTGGTCGCGCTGTCGCGCAACTTCGGTCATCAGGCGGCCCTCTCGGCCGGCATCGATCATGCCACCGGCGACGCCGTCGTGGTCATGGACGCCGATCTTCAACACCCTCCGGAACTCATCCTCGAATTTGTGCGAAAGTGGCGCGCAGGCTACGACCTGGTCTACGCATACCGCGAAGGCGTCAAGCCCCGTTTCGGGTACAGGCTCATCAACACGCTGATGAAGATCCATGTCCCGGCCGAGGCCGCCGATTTCCGACTCATGGCCCGCCCCATGGTCAACGCCTTTCGCCGAATGCCCGAGCACGCCCGCTTCATCCGCGGTATGATGAGTTGGCTCGGCTTCCGCCAGATTGGCGTGGGCTACACCGACCGCGACCGTTTCGCGGGCGAGCGGGCCTTCACCGTCCGCCAGACCGCCCAGATGGCCCTCAACGCCGTCCTGTCTTTTTCGAACCTGCCCTTACGGGTTGCGTCCCTGGCCGGCCTGCTGACCATTCTTTGCGGTTGCTGCTATGCGGCCTTCATTCTTTACCATTACCTCTTCGGTGATGCGAGCAAGATTCAGCCGGGCTGGACGGCTTTGATCATGACCGTCCTCGTCCTCGGCGGCGTCCAGCTCCTCTGCCTGGGCATCATCGCCGAGTACATCGGGCGCATCTTCGAGGAGGTCAAACAGCGGCCTCTCTACGTCGTCCGCGAACTCATCGGCAAGCCGCGAGACGACTCCCCCGGCGAATAAGACCTTATTTGCCCTCGCAGACCGTCGACCAATTCGACGCCTTTCCTGTTGAAGCGCTTTTCGGTGTAGAATCCTCCTGCGGCGATGACCGACAGACCTGTTTTGTTGCGAGGGACAATGGATATGAGACTCATCAGCCCATCCGCGACGACATTCTTATCCTGTGCCCTGCTGATCACGGCTCTGCCTGCATGCTCCGAGCCGCGCCCGGCGACTCCAGGCCCGACCGCTCCTGCGACCAACACGACCGCCTCGGCCGAGCATAACTTCGCCAGATGGGAAAAGGACATCGCGGCGTACGAAGCCATGGATCGAATTCACCCCCCGCCGAAAAGCGGCGTGCTCTTCATTGGCTCCTCGACAATCCGGCTATGGAAGACGCTCGAACAGGATTTTGCCGATCACCAGGTGCTCAATCGCGGTTTCGGCGGTTCGCAGATCGTGGATTCGACGCACTTCGCCGAGCGCATCATCTTCCCGTACGAACCGCGGATGATCGTCCTCCGCGCCGGCGGCAACGACATTCATGCGGGCAAGTCGGCGGAACAGGTCTTCGCGGACTACAAGGCTTTCGTCGCCAAGGTCCACGCGCGATTGCCGAAAGCACAGATCGTGTACATCTCGACCAACCCGACGCCCGCCCGCTGGGCGGAAAGGGACGCTACGAGGTTGCTCAATGCCCTCATCGAAAAGTACGCCCGTCAGCATCCGTACCTGAAGTATCTGGAAACGTCCGACATGGTCCTGGGACCCGACGGCCGGCCCCGCGACGAGTTGTTTGCGCCCGATCGGCTGCACTTCAGCGCTGAGGGTTATCGATTGCTGGCCGATCGCGTGCGGCCTTCGCTGCCGAAGTAGTCTTGGACGGCTCTTCCCGGGATAGACCGCCGGCGCCGGGGATGCGGCTTGCGACAGGTTGACCCTTCAGTTGCACAACATCCGAACAGGAGCAACCGGATGGAGCCCTGGAGACGGCCTTGCTCCCGAGTCTTTTGGCTTGCGCCGAAACACCACCTCCGGTACATTTCGCCGTTCTCAACGGAACAAGCCCCATTTTCCATTCTGCATTCACCATTCTTCATTCCCCGGCGTTGCCGTATGCAACGCCGGGGTTGATCTTGTCGTTCAGCGTGGATAAGCTATTCGCACGGCTTGGCCGTTGGGCATCAAGATGCGGCACGGGCTGCATCTTGTCATCTTGCGGGGGATGCCCGGAGGGTGATCGAAGCCTGAGGCGGACCGCCTTTTTGCGGGCCGCAACCCAAGCACACTGCGATCCAGAAACATGCGTGCAAGCCGCACAGATCTCTGGCCGTAAGGTTCGAATGAACGGGCCGGTCAGGCGCGACGATACATCCAATGCCGAGGAGGTCACACGATGGCGGACAAGAAAGCGGATCTGGCAGGACCGGGTATCAGTACCTATGAACAGGTGGATAAGATCCTTCCACACAATTACGAGGCGCTGTTGGGCCCGAAGGAGCGGGCAAAGGCAATATTCAAGATCAAGCAGTTCATCGAAGAAAACCTGTGCAGGGAACTCAACCTGTTCATGGTTCCTGTCCCGCTCATCGTCAGCAAAGACAGCGGGGTCAATGATTACCTTGACCGGGACGGTTCGCGCACGCCCGTTGAGTTTCCCTGCGGGCTCGGTCTTGAGAAAAGAATCGAGAGCCAGGTGGTCCAGGCGGCCACCAAATGGAAGCGGATGGCCCTGAAGCAGTTTGGCTGCGACGTGGGTGAAGGAATTTGCACGGATATGCGGGCCGTCCGGAAGGACTACTTCCTGGACCATGACCATAGCGCCTACGTCGATCAATGGGACTGGGAGCGGGTCATCACCGCGGACATGCGCAATCTGGATCTGCTGCGGGATGTGGTCGAGAGAATCTGGTCGGTCATCTATGAAGCCGGTCAGATGGCCAAGAAGGACTTCCCGGGGCTCAATACCGACAAGTATCCGGATATCCCCAAACAGTTGAAGTTCTTTCACGCGGAGGAAATCCTGGACCTCTATCCGGACCTCACTCGCAAGCAGCGGGAGACCACAATGGTCCAGGAAGTGCATCCGGCGATCTTCATCATCGGCATCGGCTACGTCCTGGAAGACGGCTACCCCCATGAGATGCGGGCGGCGGATTATGACGACTGGATCACTCCGACAATCAAGAAGAACGGCAAGCAGTTGCACGGGCTCAACGGAGACATCCTGGTCTGGAATCCGGTCACGAGACGCCGTCACGAGCTGACCTCCATGGGCATCCGGGTGACCAAGGAGACTCTGGTGCAGCAGCTCAAAGAGGCCGGGCAGGAGCATTTTCTGCAACTGCCCTACCACCAGGCGATCCTCCACGATGACATCCCGTTGAGTATCGGAGGCGGCATCGGTCAGTCACGCACGTTCATGTATCTGTTGAGGACGGCACACATCGGCGAAGTGAGCACCACGGTCTGGCCGGATGTCCTGAAAGCAATCTGTAAAAGAAAAAACATCCACGTGCTGGAATAGCCACTGAGAAACCGGCTTGTCGGGTGAGTCCGGTCTCAAGGGCCCGACGAGGCGCGATCGATCGACGGTTTCGGTGGGTTTCACACTCTGCGGTACACGCTCAACCAACGGGGGCTGAACCGGTTGCGGTCAATTCAGCGGACAATCCGGTGGCTCACACCCGGCGATCTCGAGAAACGTCGCCACGTTGACCATGTGGACACAGACTTGCCCGAAGTTCGACAGATCCCAAGTCTCGGTGCCATACGGGTCCGGCTGGATCTGCTCTCGAATCTGCCCTCTCGCCGGAAAGGTCATTGGACAACTCCTGCCGCCGCAGTCGCTGCTTCTGAGCCTGCCTTTCCGCACGACGCGATCACGAAACCGCCCCGGCCTGGGCTCCGACACCGTCAGCAGGAGGCTATCCAACCCTCTCCAACTGGCAGGCCGGGCTTCATCAGGTTCTTCCGTCGCTGGTGACATGAGTGCGAACTGTCTGACCAAGCCCTCGGCGGTGCTGAAACCGACCAAGGCGGATTGGGGCGGACAGACCAGATAATCCTGCGGGTCGCTTGTCAGATGATTGCCCAACGGCTTGCCTGTCAGGGCGTTGATGCTCCCCACGGCTATCTGGACAGCATTTGGCTTCCACGGCCGAGCCGAGAAGCTGATCCACATGGCCTCGTGGGGATGGACTGAAATGAAAACGCCAGGGCACACCCGCCAGGAATCAGGAACACGCTCGATGTAGTCCTCGACTCGGAAGATGGGGAACGGTTCCAGATCCACCGGCAACGGATGCTCCTGTCCATCGATGGGAACACGCAGGGTCCGCATGAACCGCACAGTCACGCTCGCTCCGAAGTGAATCTCGTCGCGTGTGATTTCGACATCAAGCATAGTTGAATCCTCCGACTGCCCCAATCAGCATCAAATGAAGCCCGCCTCGGCGAAGCCTGTGTGGCTCCAGCCGGGCGGGCGGGTCCATGGCGAAGGGAGAATGTCGATAGCAGCCAACCAGTGACCGATCAGAACCATGGACCCAAGCCTGGCCGCCACGCGGGATGCTTCCCCGAAGCCAGCCGCAGGCACTTTCAGACGCACCCTGCGTCCGGAGATATCTTGTCGCAGTAGAGTGACAGATTACGTCGGTCCCAACATCTGTTAGGGTCTGACAGCCCGTGTCTGGCCCGCCAGATCTTGGGGGTTTGAGTTCTTCGATCCCCTTTAGCTTGAATTCGGGAAGGTGAAGATTTTCTTACGATTCCCGGAAATCAGATTTGACGAGGTTTGTCGGTGTCTATCCGGTCAGGGCACGCTGGGAGTAACGAACCCACGAGCAGAGCACCATCTGGCCCGCAGGAATCAGTCTTCGTACAGTGCCGCAGCGGCCAGAAGCTCGTCATGAATCTCCGTGCGCAGCCAGTCGGGCCGCAGCACCACCGCCTGATCACCAAAGCCCTTCAGCCACTTCTTGAATTCGATGACCTCGGCCAACTCGAAGGTGGCGACCAGAGAATCTCCCCTGTCTGGTTCATGGTCAAACAGGTTGGCGGTGGCCGGTAGCCATTCGAGCTTCTGACTGTCGTGCCATATCCGTTCTTCAACCACCGCGGCGGCGACGCCTCTGAACTCCACTGCAATCTCGATGGGTTCC
>JAUCQB010000110.1 GCA_030372985.1 Phycisphaerae bacterium | reverse complement strand
CGCCCGGCTTTCCGTCGTTGTCGTCGTCGCTGATCAGGGGATCGTTGCGGTCCGTTGAAAGCGGCACGTTCGGGTCACCGTCAATACCGTTAAGCGTCGGCGTTGCGGGACGGTAGAGTTTCCACACCCCATTCTCCTCGTAAACGTCGACGATTGCGCCAGGGGGCTGGATGGCCTGTGTGGCCGCATCCGAGAAGATCGTGTCGAAGGGCTGATTGGCGATATACCCGGCATGGCAGAAGCGGTCGTAAGCGACAAGCTCCTCATCTTCGACGACCAGATCCGTGTAGCCATACGAGACAATAAACGCAGATAGCGGGCCATTGGCCGTCTCGCCCTCGTAGGCGACGATGTCGTAGTGGGCGTAGTGTCCCGCCATGGCCGCCATGGCCTCTTCCTTACTCGCGGGCGCGACCCAATCCAGATCGTTGGTGGGCGTTTCATACAGCGGGCTTTCGGGCCAGGGCAGCGGATTGGAGCACCCAATCGGATTCGAACAACCAACAAAAAGAAGGCAGCTGGCGACCACTACGGTACGTGTCAATACCTGACGAACCGACGTCAACATTTGAAAGCTCCTGTCTCGACACAATCGAGTCGTGGGCGTCAGCCGATTATAGCGAATTCGATAGACCTCCCACGTTTACGCGTCGAATATCCGAGATGACCAGGGCGTGCTCAGCGCCCACGGCCGTGCCGTCGTCGAAGATCGGCAGATGGGCCGAGGCAACCTGGGCGCCGCCGGACACTGTCAGAAACACCATTGCGTTCAGATAAACCGTACTGCAATTTCATGGGTCAGGTCTCCTGTTGCCCCGCTCTACTGTGAAGCTGCGTCGGCGGCCGCCAATGTACCGGTGCCGCCGACACAGCCATTAGTATGACTCCCCATGAGTCACCCGCAAGTCGCTCCCGGCGACGAGACCATCGGCCCCGCCGCCCCGAGCAGTTATTTCGGAAGGATGACCGCGTCGATGACGTGGATCACGCCGTTGGCCGCGGGCACGTCGGTCTTGACCACGTTGGCTCCGTCCACCTTCACGCCGTCCGACGTGCTGATGCGAACACTCTGCCCTTGGGCGGTCTTGGACTTGCTCATCCTGACCACCTCAGCGGCCATATTCTTGCCGGGGACGACGTGGTACAGTAGGATCTGCTTGAGTTTGGGCACATCCTTGAGCAAACCCTCGACGGTGCCGGCGGGCAGCTTTGCAAACGCCTCGTCCGTCGGGGCGAAGACGGTGAACGGACCTTCTCCGCGGAGCGTGTCGGTCAGACCGGTCGCCTCGATGGCCGTCAGCAGCGTTTTGAACGAGCCGGCCTTCCGGGCAACATCGACGACGTCGTCCTTAGGCAGGATCACGGCGTCAATGACGTGGATGACGCCATTCGCGCCAACGATGTCGGTCTTTACGATCGTAGCATTATCGATCGTGGTGGCGCTGGCCGTTACCAGCGTAACCGACTGACCGAGCACCGTCTTGGCGGACGTGAGCTTGACCACATCGGCGGCCATCAGTTTGCCCGGAACCACATGATACTTCAGGACGGTCCTGAGCTTAGGAAGGTCTTTCAAGAGCCCTTCCACGGTGCCCTTGGGGAGCTTGGCAAATGCCTCGTCCGTGGGGGCGAACACGGTGAACGGTCCTTCCCCCCGCAGTGTGTCGTTCAAACCGGCTGCATTGATGGCTGCCGTGAGTGTCTTGAACGAGCCCGCCTTGCCCGCGATGTCGATGACGTCGTCCTTGGGAAGGATGACGGCGTCAAGCACGTGGATGACCCCGTTACTGCACGGGATATCCGCCTTCACCACGGTTGCATTATTGACCTTGACGCCGTCGGACGCGTTAATCGAAACCGACTGTCCCAGCAGCGTCTTGGCCGACGTCAGCTTCACTACGTCTTTGGCCATAACGTTTCCGGCAACCACATGGTATTTGAGTACCTGTCGTAGCTTCGGAGGGTCTTTGAGAAGACCTTCCACTGTGCCCTTGGGCAGTTTCGCAAACGCCTCGTCCGTGGGGGCAAATACGGTGAACGGACCTTCGCCCTTCAACGTGTCCACCAGGCCCGCCGCTTTGAGGGCCGCGGCAAGCGTGTTGAAGGACCCGGCCGACACCGCGGTATCGACAATGTCCTTCGAACCGGTGCAAGCCGCCGCCTTCGCCTTCGTTGCGCATCCGTCGCCGGCCTGCGCGTAGACAACACACAGGGTCAGCGAGACAA
Source organism: Phycisphaerae bacterium (assembly GCA_030372985.1). Taxonomy (GTDB): domain Bacteria; phylum Planctomycetota; class Phycisphaerae; order UBA1845; family PWPN01; genus JAUCQB01. The sequence goes on along the minus strand of JAUCQB010000110.1, from coordinate 92,050 downwards.
CTGAAACGTACGCCATCAAACCCATACCCTTCATGGCTCTCATCGCACGAACTCCTTTTGCTCTTTAAGAGCTTTTGACCGCAATCCCAGAACTCTCAGGCCGTCGGAACTTACCGGCGGCAATTATTGATCAATGACATCACCTCCGCCCGTGCCGCGGCGCTTTCCTTGAAGGTGCCGCGCACGGCCGAGGTGACCATGGTACCGTTCGGTTTCTGCACGCCCCGCATCTTCATGCACAGGTGCTCGGCCTCGACAACCACCACCGCGCCTTTCGGGGCCAAGTGCTCCATCAGGGCGTCCGCGATCTGGCAGGTCATCCGCTCCTGGACCTGCGGCCGGCGGGCGAACGCATCCACCGTGCGGGCAAGCTTTGACAGGCCCACTACCTTCCCGTTCGGCAGGTACGCCACATGGGCCTTGCCGTGGAACGGCAGGAGGTGGTGCTCGCACAAGCTGTGGAAGTCGATGTCGCGAAGCAGGACGACCTCGTCGTACTGCTCATGGAAGACACGCTTCAGGTGCACAGCCGGATCGGCAGAGATGCCGGCGAAGAGCTCGCGGTACATTTTCGCGACGCGTCGGGGAGTGTCCGCAAGTCCTTCGCGATCGGGATCCTCGCCGAGAGCCATAAGCAAGTTCCTCACGGCCATCTCGGCCCGTTCCACATCAATGAAGGTACCCGGGTTGGTCTGTCGAGCGGTTGACAGAACATCAGGTTCTAGTACTGCGATATTCCCGTGTTCAGCGATCATGTCGGCCTCCAAAGTCGTTCAAATCGTTCACAACCACTATAGGACCGCCCAAGCCAAAGGCAAATATAAAATCGTTCAAAACGTTTATGGGCCCGCCTTTCGATCATAAGACATTGCTGCAGCTCGTATTAGATCACGATATGCCCTGGATTATCCGGGAATGAAACGCAGTGAGGCTTGCTGGTCACAGCGTTTCGATATAGAATCAATCAAATCGTTCAGGACACTGAATCATGAAAGACTTGCTCACGCCCAAACAGGTTGCCCGATCCATCGGGGTAAGCGAGGCGTCGCTCAAACGCTGGTGCGACAAAGGCACCGTCCCTTCAATACGAACCGCAGGCGGGCACCGTCGCCTCCCCCTCAATGGCGTCATGCAGTTCCTCCGGCAGACGGGCTACCCGATTGTCCGGCCCGAGGTGCTCGGACTCCCCGCGACCGCGGGCCGAGGCAAGGAGACCATCGAGCGGGCCAGGCCGCAAATGCGGTCAGCCCTTGAGACCGGGGACGAACCGCAGGTTGCGCAGCTGGTCTTTGACCTGTACCTCGCCGGGCATGCTGCGTGCGACATCTGCGATCTGGTGATCGCTTCTGCTTTCCACGACATCGGGGCGCGATGGCAGCACGGAGAAATCGAGGTGTACGAGGAGCGACGGGGCTGTGAGGTTTGCATGCGTGTCCTCTATCAACTGCAACGGCTGTTGCCATCGATTTCGGACTCGGCGCCGCAGGCCATCGGGGGCACACTCGAAGGCGACCCCTATACCATCCCCACGCTGATGGTGGAGATTGCATTGCGAGAGGCAGGCTGGCGGGCCGACTCCTACGGAATCGGGCATCCGTTCTCAACGCTCTGCGCGGCGATCCGCGCCGTCCGTCCGCGTCTCTTCTGGTTGAGCGTCTCGACGATTGCCTCGGTATCGGACTTCCTGCCTGCTTACTCGAAGTTGTACGATACGGCCGTCGAGTGCGGCGTGCCGGTCGTAGTCGGCGGGAGGGCGCTGACGGAGGAGATCCGGCGGGCAATCCAGTACGCGGCCCACGGCGACACGCTCCGACATTTGATTTCGTTCGCACAGACATTGAAACAGCGGGCCTGACGCAATGAGCCACACGACCACCGAGACAACTCCATCCAAGCCCGTGCTGGTTACGGGAGCTACGGGCTACATCGGTGGCCGCCTGGTCCCCCGGCTCGTGGAGCGGGGATACCGGGTGCGGTGTCTCGCGCGTGAGCCCCGCAAACTCAGCGACCGGCCGTGGGCCGAACGCCCGAACGTGGAGATCATACGCTGTGATATCGATGATCCTGATGCGCTCCGCGCGGCAATGCAAGGCTGCTGCGCAACATACTACCTTGTGCACTCGATGATGGTGGCCGGTGCAGATTATCGTGAACGGGACCGTGTCCTGGCCCGGGGCTTTGCAGAGGCGGCGGAGGCGGCTGGCCTTGAACGGATCATCTATCTCGGAGGCTTGGGAGAGATCGGCGACAAGCTGAGTGAGCATCTCGCTTCACGACGGGAGGTTGAGACCGCCCTGGCGTCGGGTTCTGTGCCAGTCACGGTGTTTCGGGCCGCCATGATCATTGGCTCGGGCTCGGCGTCGTTCGAGATCCTGCGATATCTGGTGGAGCGGTTGCCGATCATGATCACCCCGCGATGGGTGTCAACAGAGGCACAGCCCATCGCGGTCCGGAACGTGCTCCACTATTTGGTTGCCTGTTTCAGCGAGCCCGCGACTGTGGGGAAGACGCTCGACATCGGCGGTCCGGACATCATGACCTATCGCCAGATCATGCAGACCATGGCCCAGGCCCTCGGCCTGCGGAAGCGATGGGTCATTCCCGTTCCTGTGCTCACGCCACGGCTGAGTTCCCTTTGGATTCACCTGGTGACGCCCCTCAGCCACCGCATTGCACGACCCCTGGCGGAGGGCCTTCGCAATAAGGTCGTCTGCCGCGAGGACGAGGCCCATCGGCTGATGCCCCAGAGACTGCTGACCGTCCGCGAGTCGATCGACGCCGCCCTGGGCAAGCTGGAGGCGCATGACGTTGAGACGACGTGGTCGGACGCCGGTCCCATACCGGGAGACCCGGACTGGTCGGGAGGCAAGGTTTTCGTTGATCGCCGGACGATCGAAGTGGATGCCGGCGTCGAAGCGGCCTACCAGGCGATCTGCCGCATCGGAGGTGGACAGGGCTACTACGCGGCCGACTGGCTCTGGCGTCTGCGAGGCTGGATGGATCGGCTGGTCGGCGGACCGGGCCTGAGACGCGGCCGGCACGACTCCGAGCGAGTCAGCTACGGCGAGGCTCTTGACTTCTGGCGCGTGACTGGAATCGCACCCAACCGGCGTCTGGAGCTTCGTGCCGAAATGAAGCTCCCCGGCGAGGCGTCGTTGGAGTTCGAGGTCCAGCCGCACCCGGAAGACCATGGCCGCTGCATGTTCGTCCAGACGGCCCGTTTCAAGCCGAGAGGGCTGTTGGGGCTCGCGTATTGGTATGCGGTGCTGCCGTTACACAGCTTCGTTTTCAGCGGGATGCTGAAAGGCATCCGGCGCGCAGCGGAGGCCATCGGCCGGACGACGCCGACAGGTCAAGCGGCACCTGGCGGGCGCATAGCGGAACCGAACGATTCAGCCCCGCTACCATGACGTCAAGGTGCGGACCCGATGCCGATCGGTTCCTGCAGGTGTTCAACCATGAGACCCAAACCACCCCGTCACCTGCATGACTCTATGCCGAACCTTGCCGTGCGCGGGCCCGTCCGCCGACTGGCGATCGTTCTCGGGGACCAACTCGATCCAGCTGCGGACGCGATCAAGGGACTGGACACGTCGCGAGACGCGATTCTGATGATGGAGGTCAGCGAGGAATCGACGCACGTTCCGAGTCACAAGCAGCGGACCGTCCTGTTCCTCTCGGCGATGCGGCATTTCGCGAAGCATCTCGCCCAAAGCGGCTATCGCGTCCGTTACGTTCGCCTCGAAGACCCGGATAACACGCATTCCTTCCGAGGCGAAATCGATCGCGCCGTCCATGAGCTCATGCCGGAGCGCATCCTCTGCACACATCCGGGCGAGTGGCGGGTCAAGAACCTGATTGAGGAGGCAACGAGGGCAGCGGGAGTTCCCCTGGAGACGCGGCCGGACCGGCACTTTTTGGTCGACTTGGAGGATTTCGATGCCTGGATGGCCGGTCGCAAACAGCCCGTCATGGAGCATTTCTACCGGGAGCAGCGTCGCCGAATGAACGCGCTTCTGGAGAACGACGGCCGTCCGACGGGCGGCGATTGGAACTTCGACGAAGATAACCGCCGGGCCTTCAAAAGGGCCCCGAAGGTACCCAAGCCCTACTCATCTCGGCCGGATGCCGTTACGCAGGCGGTCATTCACCTCGTCGAGGAGAGATTCCCTGATAACCCAGGATCGATCGAGAGCTTCCGATGGCCGGTCACGCGCACGCAAGCTCTGAAAGCCCTCGATGACTTCGTGCAGAATCGGCTGGCCGAGTTCGGCACCTACCAGGATGCGATGTGGGCAGATGAACCGTTCCTGTATCACTCTCTGCTGTCCGCCTCGCTCAACCTGAAGTTGCTTGATCCCCGCGAGTGCATCGGCAAGGCGCTGACAGCCTATGAAAGCGGCCAGGCTCCGCTGAACTCCGTAGAAGGCTTCATTCGGCAGATCATCGGCTGGCGCGAGTTCATCCGGGGCATCTACTGGCATGAGGGGCAAGACTACGGATCACGCAACTGGCTCGATCAGCACGGTACGCTGCCGGAGTTCTATTGGACGGGACGGACGGACATGGTCTGCATGAGGCAGGCCATCGGCCAAGTCCTGGCCTGCGGCTACGGCCATCACATCCAGCGGTTGATGGTGACCGGCAACTTCGCCCTCATTGCCGGCGTGGATCCCCGTCTGATCAGCGACTGGTACCTCGCGATGTACGTTGACGCCGTGGATTGGGTGACCCTGCCCAATACGCTCGGCATGGTCATGCACGCCGATGGCGGCGTGGTCGGTACGAAGCCCTACGCGGCCAGCGGTAAGTACATCGAGCGGATGAGCAACTACTGCCGAGGCTGCCCTTTCGACCCGGCGGCCCGCATCGGGTCGAAGGCATGCCCTTTCACGACGCTCTACTGGGACTTCCTCATCCGCAACCGGCGGCGACTCAGCGGCAATCGTCGAATGAGTATGATGCTGCGGAACGTCGATCGCATGACAGACGCGGAGCAATCAGCCGTTTGCGTTCATGCTCATCGCCTGCGAGAAGGCTTCGGAATCTCCGGTGTTTCCTGAGCTAGGGCGTGATCCAGGCTGATACTCGCCCAACGACGCTTATCTACCCCAGAATCCGAAAGAATGCTTAACATGCTCATACACCTCCTGTAGACTTGGTGATAGGAGATGGCCTATGAGAACCGTCTTCAAAGCTTGCTTTGTCGCTGGTTTGATGTCACCTGTCTGGGTAATGGCCTCCCAGGATCTCTCCGCCCCCGGTGCGTTTCAGGCCGGTTGGATGGATGTCACTGTGAACCGGCCAGCCGGGAGCAGCTTCACGGCCAAGCTTTTCTATCCCGCGGTCAGCAGCGGCCAGAACGCCCCTTATGACGGGACCAGCGCTCCTTACGCGGGAATCTCATTTGGGCACGGCTTCCTGCAAACGGTCGAGAAGTACCAATCCACTCTGGATCATCTGGCCACGTGGGGCTACTTCGTTATTGCCAGCCGGTCAGGGGGAGAGCTTTTCCCCAATCACCAAGCTTTCGCCGACGACCTGCGACATTGTCTGACCTATCTTGAGCAGGGCAACCTGGACAACGGGTCCTGGCTTTACGGGCAGGTTCAGACGGCGCGTTTCGGGATGTCGGGGCACTCGATGGGGGGAGGCGCCAGCCTGCTGGCCACCGCCGCGGATTCGCGCGTCCGCACCGTTGCCAATCTGGCTGCGGCGGACACCAATCCCTCGGCCATCGACGCCGCAGGTCTGCTGGCCGTTCCTGTCTGTCTGATCACCGGAAGCGAGGACACCATCGTGCCGCCGCAGAATCACGGGCAACTCATGTACAACGCCGCGCCGCCGCCTCGCCAACTGCCGCTGATTGTCGGCGGTTATCATTGCGGCTTCATCGATAGCAATTCGATCTTCTGCGACAGTGGTTCGATCTCCCGTGCCACTCAGTTGGCCATCACACGGCGATTGCTGACTGCCTGGTTCAACCTGTACCTGAAGTCCGATCAGACAGTGTGGCCCCTGGTATGGGGAGAACCTGTGCTCGTGGATCCGGCGGTGAGCACCACCTTGGATTCAGGGATGGTATTGACCTCCTCGCCGGATATCTTCGTGGGCGTTGGTGGATCCGAGTTGAGGGGTACCCTCGCGATTCAGAATGCCGGCCAACGAGCCAGCCGCTATTCCGCGTTTGTAGAAGACAACCAATGGCCGGTTGCCATCATGCCGAACCAGACCTCACTGTTGGGACCGGGGCAGGCGGAGACGGTGAACCTATCGCTGACGGTCCCCGCCGACGCAGCCAGCGTGTCTGATCAGCCTTTGGTAAGCGTGCGCTGTGGTGCCGATGACGCCACGAGGGCGTTCGTGCGTCTGCGAGTGGACCTGACGACGGCCGCGGGTTTCGATCGGGACCGCGACGTGGATCTGGCCGACTTCCAGGTCTTTGAGCAATGCGCCAGCGGTCCCGCGATTCCGTTGGCCTCGTCCTGTCAATTCGCCGATCTCGATGCTGACGGAGACGTGGACCAGTCGGACTTCGGCCTCTTCCAGAGATGCTACAGTGGCGAGGCTGGCATTGCTGATCCGTATTGCATCCAAGGGCTTTGATTGAAAATGACCCGCAAAGACAGTGTGATTATCGTCGGCGGAGGTATTGCGGGCCTTTCTTGCGCGATCGCACTGACGCACGCGGGCTTGCCGTTTCGGCTGCTGGAGTCTCGGGGCACCATCGGGGGTCGAATCCAAACTGACCGCGTCGGGGGTTTTCTCTGCGATCGCGGCTTCCAAATCCTGCTCACCGCTTACCCCGAGGCGGCAAGGCTTCTCGACTACAAGGCCCTCGATCTTCGTCCTTTCTATCCGGGGGCTCTGGTGTGGGTCGACGGCGCCTTTCATCGGGTTGCCGACCCATTCCGCCGGCCGCTGGATGCGCTGCGTTCGATGCGATCGCCGATCGGATCGCTAGCGGACAAGGCGCGGATCCTGAAGCTGCGGCGGGCGGCACTTGCGGGAGAGATCGAGGAACTCTATTTGCGCCCTCAGACCACCACGTTCTCGCACCTTCAATCAACAGGCCTCAGCCAGGCGATGATCGACCGGTTCTTCCGGCCGTTTCTGGGTGGCGTGTTCCTGGAACCTGATTTGGCGACGTCGAGTCGCAAGTTCGAGTTCGTCTTCCGCATGTTCGCCGTCGGGGACAATGCTGTGCCCGCCCGCGGCATGGGAGCCATCCCTGAACAACTGGCATCTCGGCTGCCTCGGGAACAAGTCAGACTGCTCACGAGGGTTGAGACGATTCAGCCCGGAGAAGTGGTTCTGGCTACGGGAGAAACCCTGCGGGCGGCTGCGATCGTTCTCGCTGCCGATGGAGCAGAGGCCGCTCGTCTCACAAGATGTATCCCCGCACCGGCCTGGAACTCCGTGACCTGCCTGTACTTCGCGAGCGACGAACCCCCCGTCCGGGAACCCGTTCTGGTGCTGAATGGGACGGGCAAAGGCCCCGTCAACAACCTTTGTGTGCTGAGCCAGGTCTCACCCGACTACGCCCCTCCAGGCAGGTCTCTGATATCGGTCACCGTGCTGCGGGGCGCAGGCCTTGCCGATGCGCAACTCGTCGCCGCAGTGCTGGACCATGTGAGGGAATGGTTCGGATCCTCGGTCTTCAAGTGGCGGCACCTGAAGACGTACCGTATCCCACAGGCCATACCGGCGCAACCCCCGGAAGCACTGCAGCCGGTCGAACGGCCATGCCAGATTGAGCCTGGCGTCTTCGTCTGCAGTGATCATCGGCACATGGCATCCATCAACGGCGCGCCATAGCTTCGGGGCGGAGGGCGGCAGAGGAGGTCCTTCGGTTCCTGGCTTAGAGCGAACAGCCTTGGGTGTGTGTGAGCGTTCGACCACAGGGCCTACCACCGCCATGTAGTGCTGGATGTCCCCAAACATTTTCCACACGAGCCGACGCCACGTCTTCGCAGCAAGTCGCGAGGAGCTCGTTGACCCCTACCGTTGGGGCGTATCCGCGGGTGCACGCTCACAAAGCACCAGAAGACCGATCGGGGAATCACAGTCGCCCTCGAGTACCAGAATGGCCTGTGCATACTTGGTGTCGAGGCGTTCGAGCCGATCTTCAGACCGGAAATCCCGGGAGCCGACATAGGGCAGCACCTCGGCAACATGGCCCTCGCCGATTGGCGCGAGCGTCTCCACATCGCGCACCGTGAACCGATCACCGGGTCTGACGCGGTTCAGCCAGAAGACCTCGACGAACAGGCGCACTTGCTTTTCCTTGGGCCCGAGCACAATGCGGGAGGCGTCCTGGGGTGTGAGCAACTCGCCAACTCTGACATCGAGCCTGTAGACTCGGCCCTCGATGGGGGCGCGGAGTGTCAACTGCTCTACTTCGACGCGACGTGACTCCACCACGGCGAGCGCTGTTTCCATCGTCCGCTTCTCACGTTCCAGGGTCAGCGTAGCGCGGCTCAACTCCGTCGGTGAGGCGGCTCTGGCCGGAACCAGTTGTGTGACGCGGTCAAACTCGTCTTTGGCCAGCGCAACGCGCGCCCTCGCCTCCTCAACCGCTGCCTGCGCGACCCGTAGCGCCTGTTGTTCCACCTCGGCGTCAAGCTGAACGAGCACCTGACCGGAAACGACTGGCATGCCCTCTTTGTCCAACACCGCGACCACACGCTTGGCCAGGGGCGGTCCCACAAAGACCTCTCGGCCGCGAGGTTCGAGCAATCCGTAGAGGCGCACCGGAGCCTGGTCGAGGTTCGGCGGGCGGCCAACTGTTGGAGGCATGGCCGATTGGCGGAACGATTCGAACGCGTAGTAGCCGACTCCGCCCATCACCGTGATGCCCAGAAGCACCAGAACGACCATGCGAAGTCTCATGCGTGCGCACTCCCGAGATCGACGTATCGCTCGCGAGTATCGGAGACGATGCGTCCGTTTTCCATCTTGAGCAATCGATCGGCGTAAGGAAAGACCCGCGCGTCGTGTGACACAACGATGACGATGCGTTGGTCCTCCAGTGCCGTTCGTTTCAGGATACCCATGACCGTCTGTCCGCTTTCGGCATCCAGTGCGGATGTCGGTTCATCGCACAACAGCACAGGCGGATTCTTCAACAAAGCCCGGGCGATCGATGCGCGCTGCTTCATCCCGCCCGACAGCAAACGAGGCTGATTGTGTTCCGTGCCACCGAGCCCTAACGCCGCCAGAAGCTCTGCCGCTCGCCGACGATCAGCCTGTGACGGACGGTTTCCTTGCACGCCCGCGGCCAGGAGAACATTCTCGAACACGGACAGACCTTCCACGAGCATCGGTTGTTGAAAGACGAAGCCGCAGGTGCGAAGACGGACTGTTGCCGCGGCAGAATCGGAAAGGTCCGTTACATCCTCGTGGCCAAGAAAGAGGCGGCCCTCGGTTGGCCGCAGAACCAGGCCCAGAACTGACAAGAGCGTGGTTTTGCCGCTGCCGGACGGGCCGGCGAGAATCGTGAGCTCGCCCGCCGCCAGCTCAAGGTCGGTCGGGAACAAAACCCGCCGGACCTGACGCCCGTCCGTGAAATCCCGAGCGATTCCTTCGAGCACCAAGCGGTCAATTCGCAAGTCTGCTTGCCTCAATGGAACACGGACGCCGGTTCTGCCTTGAGAGCCTGGCCAACTGCGACGAGCGAGCCGAGAAGGCTCACGAAGACGGCGGCCACGGCCAACGCCGGCGGCACGAACGCCGGCATGTAGCTGGGGACCTCTGAGCCGCGAGTGGCATTCAGCAAAGCCGCTAACAGGACCAGACCAAGAAACACACCCGCAACAGCGATCATGAGCGTCTGACTGAGAACCACGACCACGATATCGCTCCGTCGGCCGCCCAAGGCCCGCAAGACGGCAAAATCCTTGTAGCGGCCGAGTACGCTGGCGTACATCGTCAGACTGATAATCACGATCCCGATCAGCACCGCGATCGCCGTTGAGAATCCGAAGCTTCCCCCGATACCCGTGTTGGTGACGTAATAAAGGCGCGTCAGCCCAGAGAGTTCGTGCTTCGAGAACACCGAGCACTGCGGCAGCGCCGATCGCAAACGAGCGACGGCATGCTCCCGATGGGTTTCCGGCTTCAGTCGCACGAGGATTGCGGAATAGCGACCGGGGGGCGTGGCTGCGATCTCGCGCACCTTGTCCAGCGCGGAGAAGACTAATGTGCCTTGAAAGCCCCGCGCTCCCCGCGTGATGGCGGCAAAGCGAACACGGCGGCCACCAATCTCTGTCACTGTCGATAACGCGGATTGGCTAAGCTTTGTCATATCCAGCGCGTCAATCGTGACTGACTCGACGTCCAGCAATGCGGCTGAATCACCATCGACGAACTCCCAAGGGCCGGCAACTAAGCGGGGGCGTCGACATCCGACGAGGCGAACGGACTCGAACGCCCCCGTGCGCGTTCGAAACAATCCGTTGGCGAACAGCACCGGCTCTGCCCATTCGACTTCGGGGAAGCCCATCACGCGATCCAGATAGCGCGCCGAGACGAGACTGGTGGCGTCCGCGTTGCGCAGTTCGTAGCTGGCGATCCAGACGTCGGCATCACTGTGGTCCACGAGCACCGACATGTAGTTCAAGAGCCCAAAAAAGACGGAAAGCTGCTGACCGACAAGGAACACGATCGCCACAACGCCAAGCAAAGCCCCGGCGGTGGATGAGCGATCGTGGAGCACCATTCGAAAGGCCGCCCTGCTACGCATGGCTTGTACCCTCCAGCGCCAGCCGGTGTGCCTCCTCGAAGGTCAACGCGACCAGGGCACCGGCCCGCTCGAGAACAGGCCGTGCCGCATGCGCTCCGCGGCCCCCGACGAGAATTCGGCAGCCCGGGGCCACAGTTCGCGCGCTTTCGGTGGCGTCCAACGCTCCCTCCAGACGCGAGAGCATTGACAACGAAAGAAACAGCGCGTGAGGTGCCACCGCGGCGACCGCCCGCGCGATCTCGGCTGCGGGCAGACCGCCCCCGAGAAGACGCACGGACCAACCCCGCAATCTCAAGTAAGTACTCAGCGCCAACGGCGAAAGCGCGTGCTCATCCTCGGGCACGCAAGAGACAAGAGCCGTCCGCCCCAGCAGCGTGCGCTGGCCCACCAGAAAGGGCAGTATCGCAAGAAGGTATCGCACGGTTTCGGTGGCCAAGTGCTCCTGGAATATCGCCAGCTCGTTTTGCTCCCAACGACCTCCGACGTCTGCCATCGCTGGCAGCAGGAGGTCGGTCACGACCGACTCCGGAGCCGGCCGGCCCGCTAATGCCGCGCGTAACAACTGCTCTGCGTCTCCGATGTCTCCCTCAACGATGCTTCGGACCAAGCGATCCATTTCTGCAGGGGCCGGCGTCCGGCCGGAATCGCCCGTCGCTTCGACCATGCTCGGCAATGCCTCCCGCAGAGCCTGCAACGGACCCGCCAGCTCGTTGCATTCGGGCGGCTTGATCACGCCTTGGATTGCGACAATCCAGCTGTCAAGCACGAGCGAGAAGCCGTCCTGGCGTGACCCCCGCGCTGCGAGAGTTGCGACGTACCATGCGGCTTCGTCGCGCAAAGCCGCTAGTAGCCCGTGGCAAAACACCACGCGTAGCAGTCGGCCAAACTCGGGGACGTCTTCCGACAGTTCTCTCGACAGTCTTCGGAGGTTTTCGTGCCGATGGTGAAGCCACTCCAGCTGGAGACGTTCTTGCGCCAAGGCCACCAGGTGGTCGAATTTCTTGACAAACTGCGCGCAAGCGGACCGGCTGGGAGAGGCGATGGCCGATGTGCCAGAAGCCGACGTGGGAGAGCTGTATTGCTTCATCGGACATTTCCCATCTGACCTTGCCCGACCAAACCGCCGGGCCGTGTCGTGCTATTCTATCGCGTCCCATGTCCTCTTCAATACTCCGCCCGTTCATCAGACTCGGCGAACACGAGCACGATACGATGCTTCCATTGATGTCCGCCCAGGTCAGTTGTGTCGGAGGCGAGTCGCGCGGGCTGCGAAGTAGATCTGCTACAACCTCCAACTATGGTCGACACGATCGGGATCATGACCAGGAACCGACTCATCGAACACCTACAACGCATTGGAGGACGATCCCGGCGCCCTGTTTATCTTGGGAACGCCCACCACGGCTTCAATTTGTGCCCCGACGTCGTCGATCGCGAGCGGAGAGAAACGACCGCACCCAAAACGCGATGAACGCCAGGCAAACCAGAGCCATCGCGCTCTGCATCACCGCCGCGGCAGGACGCTTCACATCTCCGCCGCCGAGCAGCCTGGTGAGTCCGATCAGCCCTTGGGCCGACCCGACGAATCCAAGCAGGGCAAGCAGGACAGCGGCGTGCATGGAGTTCGCATGTTCTGCAAAGGCAAGATCGTTGATGTCCGTTTCGCTGCCGGCTGCGTTGAAGTCATCGTGGCCGGCGAGATCCCCGGGGCCTTCGTGATCGACAACTGCTGCCTGCCCGGCATCCTCGACACCGAAGGACCCGACCTGATCGGCCGTGCAATCGAGTACGAGGATGGCCAACTTCAATTCCTCGAAGACGAACCCGCCGAACGACCCCGCCTGATCATCCCCTTTGGGGCTACTGATGCCTCCCGTATCGAGGTCACATAGAAGGAAATGGCCGATCCCAGGCTGGCGGTCATACGCAAGCCATACGCAAGTTTTCAGGCGGCCATCTCTAGGTTTCGAGTGGTCTGCGGCTTGGCGGGTAGTCGGTTTCGTCTGCAAACCGCGATTTCCAGGCAAAAAAAGCCCCTCGGAGGGTCTTCCGAGGGGTGTCTCAGGGTCGCCTCGCGGCTTCATAATCCCAAGGTCAGTGGTTCGATTCCACTCGCCGCTAGTCGCGTCTACGGGATCAATCAGCGATGAGTCATGAGTGATGAGTGATGGGGGCGCCTCATCTGGGCTCAGCCGGATGAAAGCGACAGAGCTTTGACTACTGCAATTGCCGCTCGCATGGCCGCCAGGATCGGGCGAATCGCCAGTCCCCAGCCGCGTGCGTAGCTGCGATACAGCCGGCCGAGATGGACCAGGTAACGGGCTTGCTGGTCCAGGTTCAGCTTGCTGTGACCGCGAGCGCGGTTCGCGAAAACGATCGGCACTTCCCGAACGTGCCGGCATCGGCAGCGACAGATCAGTTCCAGGCCGATCTTGTAGCCAACGGGGTCGAGCGGGTCGGCCCGCTCGAAGGTCTCGCGCCGCAGAGCGAAAAAACCGGCCATTGGATCGGTGACCCGTCCGACCAGTGGCCGACAAAGTGCCGTCGCGACCCAACTGTTCAGACGCCGGAACACCCCCCAGCCTTCTTCTGTTTGTCCACCAGACACGTAGCGACTGCCGATCACGAAATCCGTCGGCGGCTCTTCCAGGGCCTTCAGGAGTTGGGGGATTTGCTCCGGCGGATGGCTCAGGTCGGCATCCATGACCAGCAGGTTCTGGCCGCGGGCTTGGCGCATCCCTTCCAGGACAGCCAGACTGAGATCGCGCTGACCCGTTCGGGCGATCAACCTGACGGGAAAGCGATCCGCCAGTTCCTGCACCGCCAGATCGGTGCCGTCACGGCTGTCGTCGTCCACGATCAGGATCTCGCAGGTACCACCGGCACACTCCATGGCCGCGGCAACGCGACAGACCAGAGGCCGCACGTTGGCCTCCTCGCGGTAGGTGGGCACGATGATCGAGACGAGGGGAGGATTGTCCAATACCTGCTCCTCGCGCCGGCCTCAGGAACGCTCTTCGCCGCAATTGCGAAGCTTTCAACAACAACATATAGTGGCACGCCGCGTCACTGGACGCTTTATAGCAGGTGCCCTCTTGAGCTTATACAACCTACAGACTCCGTCAGCCTCCGTCCAGCAAAAGCAGCCGAGCCGCCTGGCACGGATTGCCGTGGGCATGCTGGCCAGACTGGGTGTATTGATCCTGGCTGTGGCGGCCACGCTCGGTGCCGTTTGGGGAGGCCCCAGGCTGGGCGACCATGAGGCGATCGTGGCCGAGTGCGCCCGAAACATGCGTCTGACCGGCGACTGGGTTGTCCCGACCTTTCTCGACACGCCCTGGATGCGCAAGCCGCCGCTACCTTACTGGATCGTGGCGGCAGCTTCGTACCTGCTCCCCGATGATCCGCAGTTGAATCTTCCCGTCACCACTGCGGCGGCACGGCTGCCGACGGCAGTCTCGGCTCTCCTGACCATTCTGCTGCTTTGGCACTTGGCCTCCTCGATGTTCGGCAAACGTGTGGGCATGGTGACGGCCCTGATGGCATCCTCCAGCCTGGCATTTCTGCTGTATGCGGCCAACGCCACCGCGGAGATGCTGCTGACGTTCTGCTGCACTTGGGCCTTTGTGCATTTCTGGCACGGAGTCACCACTCGAAGGGCATGGATGCGGTTCGTCCACATGATGCTGTTCTATGTCGCCCTGGGTGCAGGCATGCTGGCCAAGGGACCGGCGCCGATCGCGCTGACGGCCTTTCCGCTGGCCGTCTGGTGGTACACCGAGCGACCGCTGCGACTGCTGGCGCATCTGGGACCGGGCGGGTGGCGACAGGTACTGACATGCTTCGGGCGACAGATGCCGCGACAGACGGCCAGGGCCTTCACCCATCTCTACCTCGTGCCCGGGGTGATCGTGTTCGCCGCCGTCTTCGTCCCGTGGATGATCGCCGTCGGCAGACAGTTCCCGCATGCCTGGGATATCTGGAACTGGCAGTACTTCCAGAGGGCGCAGGGTCTCTACGAGGATACACGACCGCGCGGCATTTTCTACTACCTGCCGATCATGATTGGGCTGACCGCGCCGTGGATCTTCCTGCTCGCCGAGGCCGTCGCCGCACCGTGGCTCAAACGATATGCCCGGCAGAGACGGGGACTGCTCTATGCCGGCCTCTACTGCCTGGTCGGACTGGCGGTGATGTCGATGATGGCCTTCAAGAAGCCGTACTACATCCTGCCGGCCGTCCCGCCGCTGATGGTGATGATGGGGCTGGTCGCCGAACGATTCTACGCCTTCGTGCCGACCACCATGCCGGTGAAGCTCAGGATGTGGTTCGGACGCTGGCGGGACGTCGTGATTCAGGACCCGCTGCGGTTCGCCTGGATCACCTGGGCGATCGTCGCAGTGTCGGCCATCCTTATGCTCATCTTCGGGAATTTCTGGATGAACGCACACATCCCGAAGGTTGCCGGAGCCTTGACGGTGATTGCCGCCGGGGCACTCGTCGTGCTGCTGTGGGCCGGATTGCTGCACGTCTGGGGCCACGGCGGGTGGGCACTGGGGCTGACTGCGGCGGCCGTCGTCGCCGCCTTCCATGCGGCGTGGTACACCTGCGGACCAACACTGGCCGCCGAAAGCAGCGAACGCGTCAGAAGGCTCGATGAAGCTCTCGACCGGGCCGGGGTGCCGGACAACGCGAACATCTACTGGGTGGATGCACGGCCGGACGCCAGACTGAGCTTCTACTACGCAAGACGGGCGAGATATACCGTCACGCCCGAAGAGACCGTCAAGTTTGTCGGCGTGAACCGGACCAGAGCCGGGGTGAGGGAACTGCTCGAGGCACATGTCCTGGAGAAGGCCGAAGGCATGATGGCAGCGGAGGAGACGGTGTACCTGCTGGCCAGCTACAAGGAATACAACAAGGCCAGGAGCAGGGGCAGCAGGTTTCAGGAGATTGCACGCGTGAAGTGTGATCCCGACAACCCCGACAAGGACTGGATGGTGATTTCGAACCGGCCACCGATGGGAGCGGCATCTTTGCCGGCGACGCAGGCATCTCCGTAGCCCTGCCTGGCGGGCCGCCTGCGGATGGCTACGCCGCCGCAACCGGCCCGGATCATTCCTATACGTCTTTCCTGCTTGATGTTACCCTGTTTCGCATGCGGCACCCGTTGTGCCGCCGGGGAGGATTGCCGTGTCGACCGATGAAGACACCACTGTCGCCGAGCTTCGCCGCGAGATGGCCGCGTTCATTCGGGAGCGTGACTGGGAGCAGTTCCACGACCCCAAGAACCTGTCCATGGCCATCGCCACAGAGGCGGCTGAGTTGATGGAGCATTTCCGCTGGATCAAGAATGACCCCTCGCGAGAGTGGATCACCGATCCCCAGCACAAGGCCGAGGCTGCCGAGGAGCTGGCCGACGTGCTGGCTTTTGCCCTCTCCTTTGCCAACACCGCGGGCATCGATATCACCAGTTCACTGCGCGCCAAAATGACCAAGAACGCGCAGAAGTACCCGGTACAGGAATACAAAGGGAAGTACTGATACGATGTTCTTCCAGCTCCTGTTCCTGTTTACACTCATACCGCTGATTGAGCTGGCGGTGATGATCAAGGTCGGGGGGATCATCGGCATCGGACCGACGATCGCGATGGTGCTGGCGGCAGGCGTACTCGGTGCTGCTCTGGCCCGGCATGAAGGTCTGCGGACGCTGCACGGCGTGCAGGCCGATGTGGCGGCGGGACGGGTGCCGGGCGATCGAATCATCGACGCGTTGCTGATCCTGGTTGCCGGTGTGTTGTTGATCGCCCCTGGCTTCGTGACCGACCTCATCGGTGTTCTGCTGCTGATCCCGCCGGTGCGGGTCCTGGCGAGGGGCTACCTCAAGAAGCGTTTCGCCGCCCGGTTCACCATCATCAGCGGGGCCGGACCAAACTCAGGGCATCCGCGAGGGCAGGATGATCTCATCGATGTCGAGGCCCGTTCACCTCAGGATTCCGAGCGGAGCTGACGCCACGGCGCACAGTTGCCGCAGTCCGCAGCGGTCCCCGAGCCGGCCGATCTGTCCTGTTCAGGCTCGACCGTGCAGCAGATCGATGAGTTGGCGCGCGTTGGTGACCGCGTTGACCTCGGCGTCGTTGTTGAAATAGACGTAGACATCTCTGCCTGCATTCAGCCACTGCCCGATCTGCCGGGCGCCCCGCTTCAGTTCATCCGGCGAGCAGTAACCGCGGTACGACCCGGCCGGACCGTGTCGCCGGATGTACACGAAATCAACATCGTTCGGCCGGGTGATCGGGCAGCGCCTCATGTCCGCAAGGCACACCGACGCCTTGGGAGATTCCCTCCGGCAAGAACAAGCCGGCTGCCGAAAGGACGGTTTGCGACCCGGCCGTACCGTTCCTATGATGGCAGCCGACGGAGCTGACCGGCACGCAGACAACGGAGTCGCGCATGACATACACCTCTTACGAGCGGGTCAAGACCTCGCTGGAACATCGCGAGCCCGATCGGGTGCCGTTTGACCTCGGCGGAACGGTCCTGACGGGTATGAACAAGCTAGCCTACCGCAACCTGCGGAAATACCTTGGCCTGCCAGAGGTCGACGTGCAAACCTACGATACCAAGCAGCAGCTTGCCCGGATCGACCAGGACATCCTCGACCGGCTGATGGTGGATGTTCGTTGCGTGGACCCGGGCCAGGCGAACACGCCGCTGGCCACGGCTGTCCGCCGAGAGGGCGAGTATGACTGCTACGAGGACCAGTGGGGCATCACCTGGCGCATGCCGGTCGAGGGCGGCATCTACTTCGACATGTGGAAGCACCCGCTGGCCGACGCCGAATCGGTGGCCGACCTGGAAAAGTATCCCTGGCCGGACCCGGCGGCCCCGGAGCGGTTCGCCACCATGAAGCAGCGGGCCGACCGGTTCGTGCATGAAGAGAAAAAAGCGTACGTTCTCGGCCGTCACGCGGCGGGCCTGTTCGAGGTTTCCCTGTGGCTGCGCGGATTTGAGAACTTCCTCGTCGACATGGCCGCAAACCCCGGTTTCGCCCACGCACTGCTGGACATCATCACCGACCTGAAAATGCGGTACTGGGAGAAGGCCCTGGAGACGGTGGGCGAAAACGTGCTGATTGTTTCAGAGGCCGACGACATTGCCACGCAGCGGGGGCCGATCATGTCGATGGCGATGTACCGGGAGTTCATCGCTCCGCGCCATCGGCGCCTGTTCGAGCATATCCGGTCCAGCGCGAAATCCCACGTTTACATTTTCTTCCATTCCTGCGGAGCGGTCAAAGACCTCATCCCGCAACTGATCGACGAGGGGATCGACATCCTGAACCCGGTGCAGGTCAGCGCCGAAGGCATGGATACCAAGGAGCTGAAGCGCCTTTATGGTCGGGACATCACCTTCTGGGGCGGCGGCGTTGACACCCAGCACGTCTTGCCTTACGGCACGCCCCGGCAGGTCCGCGACGAGGTCCAGCGGCGGATTGACGATCTTGCACCCGGCGGCGGGTTTGTCTTCAACCCTGTTCATAACGTTCAAGGCGACGTTCCGCCGGAAAACTATATGGCTATGTGGGAAACGCTACGCGAGTGCGGGGTTTACGCCTCCTGACCGGCGGTGGAACGCCTGCCCGGACCGTCGGGTTTGGGGAGAGCGACGCAGCGGCCTACATCACCACCGTCCAGCGGCAATGCAACTGTCGCAGGCTGTCGAGCAACTCATCCACCTGAACGAGCCCGAGTTTGAGCACGGCCGGGCGCTGCCCATGCAGGTAGATATGCGCGATGGCCAGGTCACCCTTTCGCATGATCTCGATTCGGCCCTCGCCGTTAAGCGGATAGCCTTCGCACTCCGATTGCAGCTTGAACACCAGGCGGCGATCGGTCAGCACCGACCCGGCGACCGCGGCCTGGGCCGGCGAGAAGTCCCGGTCGTGGATGAAGCGGACGAAAGTCTCTCCCGGCTGGGGCTGGAACCACTGCGAGATGCCGCGTCGGGTCTGCGGATCCAGGGCTCGCCAGGGGTCCTGTCGGCGATCCCGTTCCTCGATCAGACGCTGGTAGGCGTGCGAGCCGCGCCCGCCGTTATTGCGAAAGAAGCTGACGGCCACCGAAAGCGACGCAATCCGCAGGCGGCAGACGTCGTGCGGAGGCTTGCCGCTGACATGGGTCTCGACTTCCTCGGAAGGCCGGCAATACCGACAAGCAAAAACAGGAAAAGGAAGGTCAAACGGGTGCTCCAGATGGCGGGTCCTGGGCAGTTGCCGGAGCAGTTCGGCCCCCCCGAAGCCGGGGAAGCGTTCGAGATCACCCACCGCTGTTTCGAGCCGGTCTTTCCAGTAGGTGCGCTCCTTGCCGAGCATGCGCTCCGGCCAATAAAGCAGATGAACCCGCAAGTCGTTGCGCCCGGAGCAGCCGACGCACTTGCGTGGGAACGAGTTTCTCAGATCCTCGCGGGCCAGCGCCGCGGCGGGGAACTCGAAGTGGGCGCCGTTGTCCCTGATTCCTTCAAGGTGGACGACCTGTTGAAGGGGTTCCGGAGCCGCCGGCGTGGGGGCCGGCTGCGATACGCTTGCCTTTGGCGCCTGCTGGCGTGTTTCCGAACCTTGAAAGATGCCCGTCGAACCCATCACCGACCGAGAGGAGGGATCATCCTCGGTGATCCATCCCACAATCGTGTCTTCGTCCGTCGGCTTGTCGCCGCCGATGATGAACTCAGCGTGACACTTCACACAACGGGCCTTGCGCCCGACAGACGTAGGGGGGACGCGGTACTTCTGTGAGCAGCGTTGGCAGCGAACGACTACGTGCTCGGACATGGACTCCCCCTGTGCTACAGGCGGAATCGCCTTCCAATCCTGCCTTGCCTGCGACAACTGCGGCCCGGCATCGAACGGACGCGGTGACTGCGCCGAGCCTGATCCGCCCCCACGACATGAAGTGGCGGACCTTTCTGAGTCTGTGCCTCGCTCCCCGAGTCGCTTTTCTATAGTATACCCCATAACTGGGGAGTTGTGGTAAGGCCGGCCCCAGGCTCAGGGACCGGTCTGCCGGCCTCTCGGAGACGGCCCGGCGGCTGCAGGTGGCCCGTCCCGGGTGCGGCAATCCCTCCGGACCTACAAGTTGGCCGTGCTGGGCTCACGGCAGGCTTGTGTCATCGGACAGCCCAAAAGAAAGCAGGACACACTGCCGACGACGGCGTCGATAGGTGTCGGATCGGTCTTGACGGCTGTCTGCAAGCGTGGATTCGATGCTTGTCGATCGAGGAACGGGCGGAGCCCCGTTCTCACTTGGCAGGCTGGTTTTCTGCTGTTGTCGGCTGCTGGGTCACCGGCTTGGGCTTGATTTGCTCCACCCTGACGTTGCGATAGTACCCTTCCTTCACGATCTTATCGCGATCCGCCTTCGCTTCGTCTTCGGTGTCGTATTTACCCAATGTCACGATCTGGCTGTCGATCGACCTGGCGCGGACCCGCCAATTCCATATCTTCGGTTCAGCTTGCTGCCTGTTGACCATCACATCCTCGATCCCAGTGCCCATCCGCAAGCCGGCCCTTACTGGCTTCGCTGTTGGGCTTCACCAATCAGTCAGTATACCCGAAACTCGCTGATTTTGAAACCCCGGAAAAGGATCGCGGTTTCTGATGCAGGGGGGATTGGCCTGTACCGGCTCGCAGCGGGGGCGGCGGGCGGCGGGGCGGGGTTTCTTTATCTCTTCTTGGCGATTGTCGCGGCAGAGCCGCTTGCCGGCGCCGTTGTCGTCGGCTTGCTGTATTCCCGGATGATCGCCTCGAGGATGACCTGCTCCAGAGAATCGTCGCGGCCAAGATGGATCCGGCGAGTAGACTGGGCGAGCATCTGGCCCGAGAGCGTGGGCGCTTCACGGCTGTAGAGCCGCATCGACGCGGCGGCGTTGTCGACCTGCCGCTCCTCCAGGCTGAGACGGTAACGATCGACCTTCACTTCGAGTTCGCAGTTGCCGGCAGCCGGCGCCTCGCGAAGGTACACATCCGCCTGACGCTGGATGGTATGAATGTTGCTTTCCCACCAGTAGTAGGCTGGCGTCGGCTGAACGCGCCAGAGCTCGAAGCCGCTGGCTGAGGTCTCCGGATGTGTGGTCATGATTCCCTGCACGCGGTCCCGGCGGTCGATGTTGAAGTCGAAGGCCAGCAACGTCGTCTCCATCGATTCCCACAGGCGATCGAGCTGCTCCGGCGTTTCGGCGGGCAGGGTGCCCAGAGTTGGACCGACAGGTTGCGGCGGCGCCTGGCAACCGGCGGCGGCCACGAGCGAGCCGACAAGAAAGACTCTGAAGAGCCTGACCGTTCTCATGCGTGATGGCTCCGTTGGGGCACCTGGCTGACAGGGCCCGACGACGACACTTATAACCGCTGGGGTGCAGGTTGACCAGTGGTTCGTGCCGGCGGACCCGAGACAGGCTTCGACGATCACACTCGCAGGGCCGGCTGGCACTTTGGACAGATGAACGTACCCCGGCCGGCGACGATCAGACGCTTCATCGCCGTCTTGCAGCGACGGCGGGGCCGACCCTTGCGGTCGTACGCCCGGTGATGCACCGCCATGCACTACGTGGGCACGAGTCAGGTGAACCTGCTCATCGTGCAGCCGGTGATCCGTTTGGCAATGCCTCGGCAGACGGTCTCGACCTCGGGCAGTTCGGGCATCTCCCCATCATGCCCGCCAGGCCAGCGGATGATGGACACAGGTATGCTTTCCGAGGACTGCTGGGAGTGCATCGGGGGCCTACTGAGCCGGAAGTGTTTGTGGGACGAGTGCCTGGCGAGACGTCAGGGCCGGCGTTGAACCGGGCGGTGCGAGCGGAGCGATTGGTGCTGTGGTCGCAGAGGGCTTGGCGGGCACTGCCGGGACAGCGATTGGTGCCGACACGGTTTGTGGGGCGGGTTGGGTCGCTGGTGGAACGACCAGCTCCGACGCCGGTCGCGCAGGTGCCGGGGCGGTTTGGGGCGGCTTCGGTGCCGGGGCGGGGCCCGTCGCTGGAAGCTCGGGTGCCTTGGGAGCGGTGGCCGGCAGGGTTGCCACCGGCCTGGTTTCCGGCAGGGGAGCAGGTTTTGTGCCTGTCGGCTCGGCCGGGCTCGTTGCAGGTGCCGGAGCCACGGGTTGCGAAATCAGGCTCTTCGGTGGCGGCGCAAGCGCCGGTGGGGCGGGTTGGACGGCTTGGGCGGGCGTCGGCTGCGCCGGAGCCGGAACCGGTTGTGCGGGCGGCGGGACCGGAGCGGGTGAGGGTGTGACCGGCGCCCGTGGTACGGTCACGGCTGGTGCAGGCGGCGGTCCCACGGGTACCGGAACGGCGACCGGCATTGGCGCGGCGGCTGTGGGTGCGATCGCCGAAGGCGGCGGAGTCGGCAACAGCGGTTCCGGCTCTTCCGGAGGCTTGGGTGCCGGTGGGGCGGGTGTAGCTGCAGGGGCGGTGCTTGCCTCTCTGTCGAGCCGCCGATCGATGATTCGCTCAACCTCGCCTGCGATGTCCGCTTGGTATCGCTCGCGAGGGATGCCCGCTCGATCCGCCTGCTTGGTGGCCTCGGCCATCAGTGCTTCGATGTTTGCCCGCATCACGGGCTGCTTGAGTCGCCGGCTGCCGTCCGGCTGCGCGGCGGAGACGCAATCCATCGTTGCCTTGACAGCATCGCTGTCGAGCACGCCTTCGATGATCCCTCTTTGCAGACGGTCCAGGCTCATCTGGAGGTCCAGCAGGTGCTGGAAATCAAAGTGCCCCGACTTGGCCGCCTCGTTTCGCACGATCTCGATCAACACGAGATCGATGAACGGTTCTTCGGCAAGCTCCTGGAAGATCGCGCTCAACTGGGCGAAGCTGACCCGCTCGTTCCTGAAATCGGCGATGAGCCCGTCCAGGCTCGCCGTGAGGCGGGTCTTCTGGTCCGCGGGCAGGGAGCACTGCTGCACGGCCGTGTTCAATGGCTTCGATGCCATCCACGCCAGCAGGCTGCGGCCATTCATGATCGCCAGCGTTACCAGGCCCGCGCAAACCAGCACCATCGCGAAGAAAATGATTACCAGAACCCTGAGAATACCGGCATGACGCAGCCTTCGAGACCATGAACGCATGATTGCGGACTCCATGGCGGTCGGATCGCTGTCGAGCAGTGTAACGTGGTTGCGAGAGGACAACAACGGGCCGTGAGACAGAGCAAGCGACGGAATGGCAGATCGCGGGAGAGGAGACCGCCCGAATCATTCCGCCCTTGGCAGGATGACGGTGAATGTCGTTCCGACGTTCATTTCGCTGGTCACCGAGATGGTGCCGCCGAGGTCTTCGACGATACCGCGGGAAATGGCCAGGCCCAGGCCCAGTCCGCGGCGGTCGGGCTTGTCGGCGTCCTGCTTGGTCGAGAAGAAAGGCTCGAAGATGCGAGTGAGGTTCTCCGCAGAGATGCCGCAGCCGGTGTCGCGGACGTTGATCTCCACTTGTTCCTCGTTCATCGGTACGGCGTCGATCGTCAGCCGCCCGCGCCGGCCGAGCATGGCCTGACGGGCGTTGACCACCAGGTTGAACATCACTTGCAGCAACTGGTTTTCATTGGCCCGCACACACAGGCCAGGATCGATCTGGATGTTCAAGCCGATGTTGTCCTTGCCGAGGTCGCGGCACAAGCAGCCCACGGCGTTTTCGGCCATTTGGCGAACGTTGATCGACCGGATGCCCCCGGCCGGCTGGCGGGCCAGGCCGATCACCCGGTCGGCCATCTGCCGCATGGCGCTGGTCCGGTCAAGGGTCTTGGTCAGGGCGGTTTTCATCAGTTCGGCGTCGCCGGTGTCCAGGGCCTGCTGGGCATAGGCCACCACGGGCGTGAAGAGGTTGTTGAACTCGTGGGCTATCATCGCCGCCGTGGTCCCCAGGCTGGCCAGCTTCTGGGTTTGGCGGAGCTGGGCCTGCATGCCCTCGAACTGGCGGGCCAACTCGTCAACCTGGGCTTGTAAGGCGTAGGCATCCTTGGCTAAAGTGCTGACGTCGGACGCCGGACGGGGGCCCGCGGCTGGTGTGGCCGGCCGTGGAGGCGGTTTGACCCCCTCCCTGGCCGGCGGAGTGCGAACAGGGGTTTTCAGAGGCGGTAAAGCCATGCGTTCCTCACCCTCACACACGAGGGCTGAGTATGTTATCGGCACGGCTTTCCAATTGACTTGAAGGTGCTCGATGGATCTGGCAAGTCGCCTGGAGTCGTTGCTCACGCTGGCAGAAGAAATCGGGGTCGACGTGCGCGCCGAACCCATGGGCGGCGAGGGTGGAGGCCTGTGTCGTCTCAAAGGCAGAACGATCCTCTTCGTGGACACAGCCGCCGATGTCGCCACCCGCTATGACCGAACCGTCGCCGCCATGGCCGGCATGCCTGAACTCAACGACCGCTACCTGGTGCCGGAAGTCCGACAGGACATCGAGCACTACCTGACTCACCGATAGCGTCGGTACCCCACCGCGTCTTTGAGTCGCTCAAGCATGTCGTAGATGATCGGACAGGTTCCGGCTCGCTCGATGATGCCGATCGTGCGGGTGGCGATGTCGCCGCCAATGTAGGGGTAGCCGCGGCAGCCCTCCGGCCGGCTGTCGTACACCGAACACAAGCTGCCGGTCAGGAACGGGCACGGCCGGGCGTCGATGTGGTCGCCTTCGGCCTCGTCATGCGAGATGTATTTCGCCCGCACCTCCTCGGGCGAGAGGCCCAGTTGCCTGGCCAGCCTCGCAATCTCCTCTTCGCTGACCGGTATCGCATTGTCGCGGCAGCAGGCCGCGCATTTGCGGCAGTCGATCTGTGATTCGGCCTCGCGTCCATACTGCTCGGCCATGCGGTTGACCTCCCGCTGGCGCTGACGACTGAGCATCTTCAGGAAGCTGCGGAACCGCCAATTCTCATCCCGGCGTTTTTCGGCAAGCCGCTCGACTTGTTGCGGGTCTTTTTCCATCTGGATGCGATCCTGGCTACCTTGCCGGCGCTGTCGTTGCCGGGCCGAGTTGCTCGCGAAGAATGTCCAGCGCCGTCTGGAGCTGGCGGTCGATCATCACGGTAATCTTCGCCGGTGTCGTGGCAGTCGACGTCGCGGAGGGTTTTGACGCCGGGGCCGAAGCGGTGGCTGGCGCCGTCGCGGTCGTCCGAGGACTCGGACGCCTCGTCGAATAGACCCGCACGCGCGACTCAATCATCGCCGCTCTCTCGGCCGGCGTCAGCTCGACGAGCTTGTCCGGCATGATGCCCTTGTCATGAATCCGCTCGCCACTCGGCAAATACCAGTAACCAGTGGTTAGCTTCACGATACCGTGGCCGTTTTCAACCTCGAACAGGGTCTGAACGCTCCCCTTGCCGAAGGTCTTCTCGCCGACGACGACCGCCCGCTTGTGGTCCTTGAGGGCGCCGGCGAGGATTTCGGAAGCGCTGGCCGACCCGCCGTTGACCAGCAGGGCCAGCTTGAGATAGGACGGATAGGTGTCCTGCCGGGAGGCCTCGCGTCGCTGCTCGGGGGTGTTGCGGCCGCGAGTGCTTACGATCGTTCCCTCATCCAGGAACCGGTCTGCAACCGGTACCACGA
The DNA here is from genome assembly GCA_030372985.1 of Phycisphaerae bacterium. Taxonomy (GTDB): domain Bacteria; phylum Planctomycetota; class Phycisphaerae; order UBA1845; family PWPN01; genus JAUCQB01. The sequence goes on along the minus strand of JAUCQB010000110.1, from coordinate 66,718 downwards.
CGTCCAGAAGCCCGCCGGGGTTGTCGCGGACGTCGATCACCAGACCCTGTATCTTGTCATAGACCAGCAGCTTGCGGACGACGACGTCAAGCTGCTTGGCCGTGTTGAGCTCGAAATTGAGGATACGCACATAGCCGATGCGGTACTCGGGATCAATCACATAGTCCCATTCCCAGTCTTCGGTATGGGCCCAGCCGCGGACCGTTGGGACGGTGATCAGCTTTCGCTCGATCGTTTTCTCGAACTGCTGCCCCGTCGACGGCCGGAAGAGCGTCAATCGAACCGACGTGTTGGGCTCGCCCTTGATCAGCTCGACGGCTTTCTCGGCCGGAATGTCCACGGTTCTCGTGTCGTCGATCATGACGATCCGGTCATCCGCCCGCAGGTCCGCCAGGAACGCGGGGCTGCCCTCGATCGGGCTGACGATGACCAGCTCGCCGGTGTGAAGCTGGTCGATTTCCACGCCGATCCCGTAAAACTGCCCTTCGATGCGCTTGCTGAACTGCTCGTATTCGGCGATGTCGAAGTAGCGGCTGTAGGGATCGAGCCGCTGCATCATCCCGTCGATCGCTCCCCTCAGCAGTTGCTCCTTCTCGACCTCCTCAACGTAATTCCTGTGAATCTGCAGGCTGATGTCGGTCAGCGGGCCGAACTGGTCGTAGAGCGCGTCCCGGCGGATCAGGGCCTCGGGCACTTTCCACAGCAGAACGGCGAGAACGGCGCCGACCGCGATCCAGACGAGGTTGCGTTTGGGCATCTTGCGTGCAGGCTCCCTTGCACCGAACTGGTCGGAATTGTCGTCCAGCAGGCAGCAGGTGTCAACGTTTGCGGCAGATCGCGGCCGAGTGTGCGGCTCAGTGCCTGCGTGGCCCGCAACGACCGGTTTGCCAGAGGTTTCCGTGCCGACTAAGCTCTTGTCATGGGCAAAGCCGAGACAATGCGGTCGCAAGCCCGGCGGGAGTTCGACACCTGGGCCGGCAGCTATGATCGTTCACTGCTGAACCGGTTCATGTTCAGACCGTCGTATCTGGCCTTCCTCGAAGAACTCCACCGTTGGCGAAAAGACACGCCCGAGCCGTTCCATCTGCTGGATGTGGGATGCGGGACGGGAACCTTTGCCGGAATGCTGGCCGCGACGTCGCTGCCGGCCGAGATCGTGGGGCTGGACTACTCGGCGGCCATGTGCCAGGTGGCGTCAGGCAAGGCCCATCAGGTCGGCATGCAGAAGCGGGTCCGGTTCGTGACCGCCGACAGCGAGCATCTGCCTTTCGCCGACGGCTCCTTCGACGTCGTCACCTGCGGCAACTCCTTTCACCACTATCCGCATCAGCAGAATGTCGTCACCGAGGTCCGGCGCATCCTGCGGCCGGGCGGCAGGTTCATGCTCATCGACGGATTCCGCGACAATATCGTCGGCTGGGTGACCTACGACGTGATCATCGCCGCGGTCGAGAAACACGTCCACCACGCACCCTGGTCGGCGGTCGACGGCTACTTCAAGACGGCCGGCTTTTGCGAAGTCCGCCGCCGCAAACTCAACTATTGGTTCCCGCTGCTGCTGACGGTGGGAACGGCGTGACCGGCCGCAATTTCACTCTGCCTTCGCCTCTTGCGGCTTGTAGACTCGCTTGTAGGGCTTGACGATCTTGCCGTCACGGATGGCCTTGGTGCTAACCATGATGCGAACGGGCTTGCCGTCGATGATGGCGCGGATCTTCTGGACGTTGGGCTTGAACTTGCGCTTGGTCTTGCTGGTCACCTTGCGACCGACACCGCCCAGGTACTTCGCTTTACCACGCTTTGTATACTGGCGACCGCTCTTGGTCCGCTTGCCAGTGAAGTAGCATACGCGTGACATTTCACACCTCGCCGTCGTTTGCCATTCCGAATTACGAGCCCTGTATTCTACCAGTCACAGCCCAAAAGACAAATGTCGACAGCAGACTGAGCCGGCGCGTTGCCGGCGGCCTTGTCAGAACGCCCAACGGCGTGTTGGGGTTAACTCACTGGCGAACCGCAAATCCCTATGTGACAATACTTTGTGATTCAACCGCGCCGCAACTCGTTCAGCCGTACATGGCGGAACTGAACAGGGGTGGAGTGCTCCTGAAGACCGATGAAGCCGGTCAGATGGCGGGTCGAGAGCGGCCGTTTGTGACTGTTGACATCTTTCGAGGCGTCATCGAGGCGGGCATCGTACAAACGGGTCCCGTTGAGGACGGTGCGAACCCTCCGGCCATCGAGCAGCACCTCGATCGCGTTCCACTGGTTGGCCGGGGCCGGGACCTGGATCTCGGGGGCGATCGCGTCATAGACCGACCCGGCGAACTGGGCCGGCTTGAATCGCCCACGAAAGGCGGCGTCATCCAGCAACTGGACCTCCAGGCCGATCCGGCTGACCCGCCCCTCGAGCGGAGCGCGCAGGTAGATGCCGCTGTTGCCGCTGACCGGAAGGTGATACTCGAGCCTGAGGACGAAGTTGTCGTAAGTTTGCAGCGTGCGAAGCCAGCCGCTTCCACGGCCGCGACAGTGGACGACGCCGTTTTCATTCGACCAGCCGGGCGATTCGGGGTTGCCCGGTCGTACGATTTCCCATCCCGCCAGCGTGCCGCTGTCCAACAAGTTGCGAAACCCCGGCTCTTCCACGCGGACATTGCGGATTTCCAGGCCCGGCTCGGTGGCCTCAAATCTCAGAAAACCTCTCGAATCAGCAGGAATAGGCATGACAACGGGTTCTGCGGCCTTGCCGGGCGAGTCCGGTTCATCGGTTGTTTTGCAGGTGACACGCATTCTGTCTTTGCCGACCTCCACGACGGCGTCGATCCAGGTGTCGTCGGCGTAGGTGGGCGCGCCTGCCAAAGGCGAAGCAACCGGGAACGCTCCCGACGAGGTCAGGTGCAGCAGCGTTCCCCCTGTGGTCAGTTTCGAGTGGATGGCGAGCCGGTTTTCGCCTTTGGATGCCCGTCGGTACTGAAAGCGGAGGATGAATTCATCAGACTCATAGCCCGAGCGGATCAGCGACGGCGCCGCCACGCAGGTCATCGCGCCGTCGTGCACCTCCCACCGGCCGGACAGCGTGATCCAGTTGTCGAGATGCTCGCCCGCAAACAGGATCATCACCGCTGTTGCTGCTACCATGGTCAAGTCTCCGCGAAAACCACCGGCCGGGCGCCCCGCACCGGATGCCCCCGGCCATGGTGAATTGTGTCAGGCGACGACGGCGGTGTCCATGGCCAAGGCCGCCCGTACCGCGTACAATGGGCCGGGACAATCGGACGCTCATCAGGGGATACAAGCCAATGCCCAGCGGCAGCGAACCACAGAAGAAGGGTCAGCAGAAAGAGGAAATGACTTTCGAGCAGGCGTACACGCAACTCGAATCCATCGCCAAGGCCATTGAGCAGGGTAAAATCGGCCTGCAGGACTCGATTGTCGAGTATGAGAAAGGCATCAAGCTCCTGCGATATTGCCGGGCGGTGCTGGCCGAGGCCGAGCTCAAGATCCAGAAGCTCCAGGTGGCCGAGGATGGCACCCTGACCCCCGGCCCGATGCCCCCGCCGGACGTTGAAGCAGAATAAGACCTCTCCGGCCGGCCGTCAGGACCGCGACATGTCCGTCATTTATCTCGACAACAACGCAACCACCCGGATTGCCCCGGAGGTGTTGCAGGCGATGCTTCCATGGCTGGGCGAGCGGTACGCAAACCCGTCCAGCGTGCATCATTTCGGCCAGCAGGCCCGGCACGCCGTCGAGACCGCCCGCGAGCAGGTGGCGGCGGCGATGGGCGTTCGCGAGCGGCAAATCGTTTTCACCGGCAGCGGCACCGAGGCGAATAACTTGGCCATCCGCGGAGTCCTGGCCGCGCGGCCCGGGAAACGCCATCTGATCACCACGGCCGTCGAGCATGATTCGGTGCTGCGGCCCGCCCAGCAGCTCGAACGCGAGGGCTGCCGTGTCACGTATCTGCGTGTCGATGCGCTCGGCCACCTTGATCCGGCGGATCTGGAGGACTCGTTGAACGACCAGACCGCGCTGGTCAGCATCATGCACGCCAACAACGAGACAGGGGTGATCTTTCCGGTAGAGAAGATCGCGGCTCTGACAGCGGCGAAGGGAATCCCGTTGCACGTGGACGCGGTCCAGACCACGGGCAAACTTCGCGATGCGTCCGGGCATTCGCCGTTGAACCTGGCCGATGTGCCGGTCGATCTGTTGACGGCGTCGGCGCATAAGTCTCACGGCCCCAAGGGTGTTGGGATCCTGTATCTGCGAAGGGGCACGCGGCTGCGGCCGCAGGTGCTCGGCGGGCACCAGGAGCGCGACCTGCGGGCCGGCACCGAGAACGTGGCCGGCATGGTCGGTGCGGGGCTGGCCCTCGAACTGGCGATGAGGCACCTGGATGCCGATTTCGCCCGAGTGGCGGCCCTGCGAGACCGGCTCGAAGATGGGATTTGCTCGCGGATCAGCATCGCGAGAGTCAACGGCGACCGCGCCGCCCGCATTCCCAACACGACCAACATCGGCTTTGAGGCCCTGCAGGCCGAAGCCATCCTGATGCTGCTGAGCAATCACGGCGTCTGCGCCTCCAGCGGCTCGGCGTGCAGCAGCGGGTCGCTGGAACCGTCGCACGTGCTGACCGCCATGGGCATCGACCGCCGCGTGGTCCACGGCGCGATCCGATTCAGCCTGTCGCGCTTCACCACCGAAGCAGAAATCGACCGGGTGCTGGACCTGATGCCCGGGATCATCGAGCGGCTGCAAGCGCTGCAGCGATGAGAAGCTCTTAGCTGTTAGCTCTTAGCTATTGGCTCTTCGCTTGCTGGGCCGCGAATCCCTTCTCGGCCCCTGACATAACGGGGTTCCCCTCCCGCGATAGATTCGTAGCGTCTGAGCTCGCGGATGGCTCTGAGATTTGAAATCTCCCAATCTCAAATCTCAAATTGCCTGGTCCGCCGTGGCGGGTCAAACGTGCTGACCCGCATTGACAGGTGCAGATTCAAACGGAGAATGACGGCATGCACTGGTTCTGGCGAGCGACGATTGCGGTGGTGGTGAGCTTTCTTATCTGGACCGCGATCAACGTGGTCTTCGCGCGGATGCTGTCCGGCTCTGCTTTCCGCAACGTGCCCCTGCAGATCGGTCTTTCGCTGGTCAGATGTGCGACCCCGCTTGTTATCTTCGGGCTGCTGACCCGTTGGTGCACCCCTGTCCGCATCCCGCCCGGGCACTGCCAGAAATGCGGCTACAACCTCACCGGCAACGTGAGCGGGGTCTGCCCGGAGTGCGGGGAGAAGATATGAGCGTCGCCGGGAGAAGCGGTCGGCGGTCAGCCGGATCAAAGGCATGCCCACGCAAAGTCGTGGGCATGGCACCCGACGTCATCAATCATCGTGAACCCATCCATCCGCTGCGGCCCCTCGACGATCTCGGGACCAAGCGGATGGGTGGCCCCCCCCCTCTCGGAACAGGACGGTCGGAGAGAGCGAAAACGGTTCATCCTGCGATTCCGACTGACAACCGACGACTGAAAACTGACAACTCCTACTTCCCCCCCGCCAAACACACCTTCTCCGGCACGGCATCGACCGGGTAGTACCGGTGTGCCAGCCGATCCCTGTACACCTCGACGATTCGCAGGCCGGAGGGGTCTTTCCGCAGCGGCTTGCCGATCGGGCCGGTGGAGACGATCTCCATCCGGCCGTGGCGGGCCGTACTGTTGCCATGGCGATGGCCGCAGAAGACGGCCGAGACACCGGCCTGCGTCAGCCAGCCGAGGTACCGGCCGCGCCGTGAGAGAGGGATGTTTTCGTAGGCGTCCGGCTCATCGGCTGTCTGGATGAACCACGGATGGTGCTGGAAGACGATCCGGTGGACGGGCCGTGGCTGCCCCGGGTCGGTCAACTCATTCTTGAGCCAGGCTTCCTGTTGCTGCATTTGCTCCGTGGCCTTGGAGGGGTCGTGGATCAGGGTGGTATTGATGACTACGAAACGGCAGCCGCCGTGGTGGAAGGCGTACCAATCCGGGCCGAACCGTTGCCGGTAGCGTTCCAGGCTGGCGGGCGTCGGCGTGTTCTCGACGTCGTGATTGCCCGAGACGAGATACAAGGGAATCCCGCGGTTCAGCCGGCCGGCGACCCGCAGGAACGCCGTGACCTGACCGGGGTCGCCGGGCTTGTTAACCAGATCGCCGCAGATGACCACGAACGCCGGCCGCAGGCGGTTGGCATGATCGATGGCTTGAGTAAACAGGGCGGTCTCCTTCTCCACATCCTTGTCGCCGGAAAACATGCCGAACTGCGGATCGGCCATCTGGATGAAGAAGAACGGGCCCTGCCAGCCGGCCTGCGGATCGCTTGCGCATCCGGCCAGAGCCGCAACGAGAAAGGCAATCAACAGAGACCGTCGACACAGTTGTGAGAATCCAGTCATTGCGAACTCCCTGTTGCTCGAGGTTGTCCTATTCATCGCATAGCGAGGCATGGGCGATTTGCGGGAGTCTCGGCCCCGGTTGGCATGCTCACCCTTCGCCCATCCCAAACGCCTGAGAATCGTCTCGCAAGTCCTTCAATGCTCGATCGAGGATCCGACGCATCTGGCGCTCAACCTCGTCAACGTTCCGTTTGTCTGCGGGTAGCGTCATCCAGCAGAAGTGAATCGCCTGGCGGATCTGCTGGTCAATCTGCCCAGGGCCGAACATGTTGCGAAACTTGTCAGCGGCGCCTGGGTCATCCTGTGAGAAGGACTCCATCATGGTTAGCTCCCTTCGTGGCTGTGGGAATGACTGCGCAATCCCGCAGCTCGGGCTTTGCCCAGCGCCGGTGATAGCAGGGCCCGAGATCAGGAAATGATCCTACGCCGTGGCAAGGGGGTCAAGTGGCACTAAACTCCATCCTGCGCAAAGCCGATGCTTATAGTGTCCTGCAAGGGGACATGCGAGTTGGAGCGAGGCAGGCGGGGGGCTTTTACCCCGGCGATGGCTTTTTCTGGGCGTTTGCGTTATGCTTTCGCTAACTCCGGCCAGCCGGCTCCCGCGGACCGGGCTTCGTGGCCGATGCCTTCGAGGGCCTGTGATATGACAAAGTGCTTTCTCACGGCGTCTGTGCTCCTGGCGGCAGGGTGCCAGATGACGCCGATTCCCTCCTCCGCTGCGAAATGGAATGAGCAGGCCAAGAAGGATGTCCCCCTTCTCGAGCCGGTCTTGAAAGAGGGCGATATCATCTTCCGGCTCAGCAGCACCCCGCTGGCCGGCGGACTCGTTGATTTCAGCAAGGTCGTCGCCGACGCGACGGAGAGCGATTTGTCCCACGCCGCGTTAGTCTATCGCGTCGCTCCGGACGGCATCATCCTGGTGGACGTTTCCCCGGTGGGGATCTCGCGGCGATACCTGGTCGACTGGTATCAGGACGGCACCTGGAATACCGTGGTCCGACGGCTGCGGCCCGAGTATCAGCACCTGATTCCGGTCGTGCTGGCCGAGGTCGACAAGCTCATCGCCGAAGATGTGCTCTACGATGAGAAATTCATCCCGGACGACGAACGTTTCTACTGCACGGAGCTCATTGATCACTGTTTCCGGGTTGCCGGCCGCCCACTGGCCAGGCGAATACGCATCAAGGATTTCCCGAAGAATGGCGTGGTGATGTACATCGGCTGCGCGATCGGTCGCATCGACATGAACAACGAGGTTGTTGTGGCCGGCAACGACCGGATTGGTCTCTTCTCCTCGTCCATGCTGGAGACCGTGGTGGACTTGCGGACCTCGCAGCCGGTCCCGACCGCTCGTCCGGACCCCGTACTGACCTCCTACCGGCCGGTGCCCTGGCCTTGACCGCGTGAGCTCGGAGCGATTCCCCCTTGCCTGCGGCGGCCGATGTCCGGGGCGGCTCGAAGGACAATCGAGAACCCAAGCTCAGCAAACTCCACCTGACTGTCATAAACTCTTTTTAAAAGCTAAAAGCTAAAAGCTAACAGCTAATAGCTGACCCTCCCTCACGGTCTCTTGGCCCCCGCAAAGCACTCGTCCCACCTGCCACCGTACAGCCGGTCGCCCTTGCGGAGGCTGCTGATCTGCACGGCCGGCGGGGACGAATGAATGAAATGTGTGGGGGTGATGGCGATGCCGGTGTGGAAAATCTTGCCGTAGTTGTCGAGGAAGTAGAGCCGGTCCCCCGGCCGGATGGTGTCCCGGTGCCAGCGCGTGGCCACCAGTTTTCCACTGAGAAACTGCTGCGTCGCGTCGCGGGCGATCGGCAGGCCGCTGCGGTCAAAGAGATTGTTGACCATGCCGCTGCAATCGAGCCCCAGAGGCGACCGTGCCCCGAAGACATACGGAACATACAGCATCTCCAGCGCAGGCAGGATCCGTGGTCGCGTCGTCGCGAAATCATCGATCACGCGGACCGACCCGCGCGGGACGACCACCGCTTCCCCGAAGGGGGTCCGGATGGATGTGTTCCAGGGCGTCTGCCCGACCAGCGGCAGGCGAGCTCCGGCCGGGACTCGCGTTCCGTTGACTTCGATGGCCCTCAGCACCGCCGCCTGCATCGAGTTGAGCGAAGACTCGAATTGCGATCGGTCGATGACGTGAACCGCCTCCTGACGAACCCAGCCCCAATAGCCGTCGCTCGCGTGGACAAGGTACCAGCCGTCACAGTGGTCGAGCAGCCAGAGAAGTTCACCGTAGAGCAGTTGGGTCTGAACATTGCCGAGATCCGACGGCCTGTTGTAGGTCCGCACCGTCGAGACCGTCACCGCGGCAAACCGTTGGCCGTCGAGCCGGCCGTCCTCCGGCAGGCAGCACATCTCGTTACGGATGCGTTCAACGCCGGCCCTCTTGAGTGCTCTTTCCAGTGTGCGGGCCAGGGCCGGTGCCGTTGTGGCTCCGCCCAGCACGACACCACCTTCCTCGATGCTGACCTGCGGATTGAAATAGATCGTGGTCGCGTCCGTCAGACTCGTCCGGCGAAACATATCACAAAACCACGCGGCCTGATCGAGGGGCAGATCTCTCGACGGCCGGATTGTCCGGACGATGGTCATGATCCTCTCGGCCTCGGGACGCATCGGTCGCACGGCACCCAGATCAACGGCCGAGGGGGCGCTCTGCGGCCAGCGGGTCGAACGCGAGGCGGCCAGCACCTCGCGCCGCCCGGCCGCGAAAGCCGCGATGGCCCGGTACAGCCGCTCGGCCATGAGGCGGTGGGGCGGCGCGGCGAAACCATGCTGGGCGAGCGCCGCAGCCGGCATCTGTATTCTGATCGCAGGCGCGTGCAGCTCGTCGATGATGTCCACGGGGCCAACCGCAAAGGCGAGCGAGTTCGCTACGGTCTCGGCAAATGGTTGTGACAAAGGCTCCGATGAGGCAGCCCGAACGGTCGGTCTGAAAATGGCTTCTGACCCCGTTTTCTCAGGAGGGTCGAGGATGATGCACAGGTCGCACTTGGCGGCCGAGGCAGTCCGGGCCAGGTCGGCGCGGTCCAGGGTGTCGGGCGACGGCAGCAGGTCCGCGTCGCTGCGGTACATCGCCGGAATCCCGCTGCCCCCCCGCACCATGTGGTAGAAGTACCCGGCGGTCAGCAGGGTGAGGCGGTCGGCGTCGTCCGGGCGACCGGCCTGTCGGGTCATCGGGACGACAAAAACCACCAGCCTGCCGATTTCGCCCCGCTGCGGCTGCCAACCGGGCTGAAACTCGCGGATGGCCTGGTCGACCGCCTTCTCGATTCCCCTATCGGTCTGCCCAGCGCAGCCCATGCCCATCAGAGACAGCCCCAACCCCACTGCGACCAGTTGCCTTGCTTGCTTCACGTGAACCTCGCGTGTCTCATCAGACCCTTCTTAAGGGCAACGCCTCGCCCGCCGGTTCAATTGTCGTGATCGGGCTTGCCTTGTCCAGAACGTGTGGCGTTCAACTGCGAAAGACACGAACGCGGTCCTTGCCTCGCCGGGAACGATTGATAGGGTATTCCAGGTGCTTCGGTGGCCGGTGCCGGTGGTTCGTTATTCAGGCAGGGTGTGTGCCGACGAGACCGGGTCGGCCATCTGCGGAGAACCGGCCGTATGGTCAGACCCATCAGAATCAGCGCCGCCGCATGGAGGAAGGACCCGCCCCTCTTCAATCGCCCACGATCATGTCCAGGCGATCGATCAGGGGCTGAAGTGCACTGTGGTCGACATGGGCGATGACGGGTCCCATGGTCGTTTTCCTGATCGGGGTGATCATGCAGACGACCAGCGAGCTATCGTGGTCGAGCCTGTTGTGCGGTGTCTTCGAAACGCTGATATCTATTGGCTGAGGGGGGTACCTTGTGAGGGGGCAGGCCAGGATGTGGCGACTGTTTTCGTTGAATGATTCGCGAGAGACTACCACCCATTTGCGGCGCTTGCTGCCCGTGGGATGATCTTCGGGAACGTCGGGCCACTCGAAGACATCTCCCCGGCAGATCATGGCCATGTCACTCGTCCTTCATGAGATTAAGAGCTGACCGGCCCGCCCGCGCTGCGATCTCACCGAATTCAGCGAGTTCCGCTTCGCTGCGGGCCCGACAGGACTGTCGGACCAGTTCGTCCCTGTGCTGCCGGCGGCGTTCCTGCAGCCACGCGGCGAGGGCTTGGTTCACGACCTGCGAGAAATTCAGACCTCCGGCGAAGTCTTCTACCTCCCGTGCCGTCTGCTCATCGATGCGAAACGATTTCGTGATCACCGTGCAAAACCTCTTGTCTTACATTCAATTATACGATTCGTATTATAGAATGTAAATCATTGTCTATAAATTCTTTTTATGCATTGGTTTATATTCTATAGGTGAGGCTGCATGGATGCCACTTTATTGCGCCATGCCCGCCCGGCGGCGAAATTCGGTTTCGTCGATGACCTCGATGCCGAGTTCGCGGGCCTTGTCGAGCTTGGAGCCCGCCTCAGCGCCGGCAACGACGAAATCCGTCTTCTTGCTGACCGATCCGGCGGGCTTGCCGCCGAGTTGGCGGATCAGGTCCTCGATGTCCTTGCGGCCGTAGTGTTCGAGCGTGCCGGTGACGACGATGGTCTTACCGGCAAAAGCTTGAGGGCCTGCAGCCTTGGCCTTGCGAGGCTGGGTCATATTGACGCCCACGTCGCGCAGATGAGCGATGATCCGCCGGCCTTGTTCGTTGTGCAGAAAACCGCAGATGCTCTCGGCCAGTTCGGGCCCGATGCCTTCCACTCGCTGCAGGTCCTCGCGCGACGCGGCAATCATCGCATCCATCGAGCCGAAATGATCAGCAAGATCGATGGCCGTGCTCACGCCGACGTGCTGAATGTTGAGTGCCGCCAGCAGCCGGGCGAGCGGGTTGTTCTTGCTCTTTTCGATGGCGGCCAGGAGGTTGTCGGCGCTCTTGGCACCCATTCGTTCCAGAGCGATTAACTCCTCGCGGCGATCTGCGAGCCGGTATAGATCGGCGAACTCGTGAACCAGACCACTGTCGACGAGTTGCCCCGCCAGCACGTCGCCCACCCCCTCGATATCCATCTGGTCGCGGGCGCAGAAGTAGCGGAGGCGCTCTTTGATCTGGGCGGGGCAGCCCGGGTTGACGCATCGCAGGAAGACGCCGCCCTCGTCGCGGACCGTCTGGCTGTCGCACTCGGGGCACTTCGGCGGCGGCTTAATCTGCCTGGCGTCGGATGGTCGGGCCGCGACGTCCACCTCGACGACTTGCGGAATGATCTCGCCGGCCTTCTCGACGTAGACCATGTCGCCGATGCGCACGCCCAGACGTTCGATCTGGTCGAAATTGTGCAGGCTGGCGCTCTTGACCGTGGTGCCGGCCAGCAGGACGGGTTCGAGATTGGCCACCGGCGTAATGGTGCCGAGCTTGCCCACCTGGAAACGAACGGACAGCAGCTTGGTCCTCGCCCGCTCGGCCGCGTACTTGTAGGCGATGCACCATCGCGGCGAACGGCTGGTCGCGCCCAGCATCTCGCGCTGGTCGAGTCGGTTCACCTTGACCACCATGCCATCGGTGGCGTAATCGAGCGAACCTCGCTCGCCGTCCCAGTCGTGAATGATACCGATCACCTCGTCGACGTTCTTCGCCCGTCGCACGTAGGGACTGATCGGGATGCCCCAGGCCTTGAAGGCCTGGAAAAGCTCGTATTGCGTGTCAAACTCCAGCGGGTCGACCTCCCCGAAGCCGTGAGCCGTAAAGCTGAGTTTTCGCTGGGCGACGATGCGCGAGTCGAGTTGCTTGAGCGTCCCGGCCGTGGCGTTGCGTGGGTTGGCGAAGATCGGCTCGCCGGCCGCCTGGCGTTTCTGATTGAAGGCGTTGAAGTCGGGCAGAGGCCAGAAGACCTCGCCGCGGACTTCGAGCACGCGGGGGACGCCCCTCGCAAACAAGTCACCGCCACTCGGCGTCAGGCTCAGCGGGATCGCCCGAATGGTCCGGGCATTGGCGGTGATGTCGTCGCCGCGCTCGCCGTCGCCACGCGTTGCGGCCTGGACGAGCCGCCCATCTTCATATCGCAGCGAGATGGCCACCCCGTCGATCTTCGGGTCCACGACATACTCGTATTTCTCTCCGCCCAGCCCCTTGGCCACCCGTGTGTCAAACTCGCGAAGCTCCGCTTCGTTATAGGTGTTGTCAATCGACAACATGGGCACGGCATGAGTGACCTGCTCGAAGCCCTCCAGCGGCCGGCCGCCGACCCTTTGCGTGGGCGAGTCCGGCGTGACCAGGTCGGGAAACTGGGCCTCCAGGTCCTTCAGCTCCTTGTAGAGCTTGTCGTATTCCAGATCGGAGATCGTCGGCTCGGCCAGCACATAATAACGGTGATCGTGCTGGCGAATCTCCTCACGCAGGCGGGCGATTCTATTTTCGGCTTCGGACTTGGTCATCGGGGCAACCTGAGGGTTCCGGGAGTCAAAGCAAAGGATGAAGGATGAGGGCTGAAGGCTGAATCAAGGCCCGGGTAGCCGATAGTCTTGTCGCTCCCTTTGACTCATCCTTCATCCTTCCGCCTTCAGCCTTTCCATCGTACCCCGGGGCTCGCTATTTCGGACACGTACAGTTCTGCTGCGCCGGAATCAGGCAGATAAACTCCACCGGCTCGCTGCCCGTGTTGCAGAAACCATGCTCGATGTTCGGCGGCACGAAGATCACGTCACCCTGCTTGAACGGCCGGTCGCCCGCGGGCGTCTTGGCCGTACCGCTGCCCTTGAGCACCAGGATCTCATGCTCGTAAGGGTGCTCGTGATGGGGGGTGCAGCCGCCCGGCTCGACCTCAAAATGTCGCATGCAGAACTTGCACGCCCCATCCTCCTGGCCGATCAGGATGCGGATGCGGGCCCCCTTGGCTCCCGGCATGTTCACCGGCTCCTGCCGGTGGGCCTTGATCTGCTGAATCTTGATGCTGTCACCTGCCACGACTCAATTCTCCCTTCGCTGTGTCTGTGTCCTGTAGGGACATTGGGCAATAGCCCAGCGGATGCACTTCGCCGTTTCAGAATCCTGACCTCGGCGGGAGGCATCATATCACACACGGCGGTACGAATCACCCTCGATTTAACTGCGACCCTTTGTTGGCGTCCAAACCTCAGCTATGATCGCTGCAACGTATACCCGTTCGGCATTGGGGTTTTGAGGCTGGTATATACGACGCGAGTTCATCCTCCGGTTGCACGAGAGCCGACCAGGGATACTCGGGTGGAGCCCTGGAGACGGCCTTCTCCTCGGGTTTCCTGGCTTGAACCGAAACACCACCGCCATTGCACGTCGCCGCTCGCGACAGACCCAGCTCCGTTCTCAGTTGTGCATTCGCCATTCTTCATTCCCCAGGGTCGCCGTATGCAACGCTGGGGGTTTATAGGCGTTCAGCGGATCGCGGTCGTATCAGGGCATCGGTGTTCTTGCATCTTGCCCCGGTCACCGATAAGTTGACGCTGATTGATCTTATGAACGCTTGGGAGCGATGGTAACATGTACTTGGTCACCGGCGGAGCGGGTTTCATCGGCAGCCACATCGTGCGGGCCCTCAACGACCGGGGGATCACTGACATCATCGTGGTTGACGATCTGACCCAGTGCTCGCGCTTCGCCAACCTGGCCGACTGTCGAATCGCCGACTACCTGGACCGCAGCGAGCTTCGCAGGCAGCTCGACGCCGGCACGTTCGCGGCCTCGGTCAGGGCCATCTTCCATCAGGGCGCCTGCACCGATACCATGGAGACCGACGGCCGCTACATGATGGACAACAACTTTGCGTTTTCCAAGGCCCTGCTCCAGTTCGCCCTGACCTGCCGTGTGTCGTTTGTCTATGCCTCCAGTGCGGCCACCTACGGGGCCAGTTCGGAAACCCGGATCGACCCCCTCAACGAGCGGCCGCTGAACATCTACGGTTACTCCAAGCTGGCCTTCGACCAGCATGTTCGCCACCTGCTTCCCGCCGCCGACAGCACGGTCGTGGGCCTGCGGTACTTCAACGTCTACGGCCCCAACGAGGCCCACAAGGGCCGCATGGCCTCCATGGTGTACCAGCTTCACCGTCAGCTCTGTCAGACCGGCAAGGCCCGTTTGTTTGAAGGAACCGCCGGTTTTGGCAACGGCGAGCAGCGACGCGATTTCGTGTTTGTCGGCGACGTGGTCAAGGTCAATCTGTTCTTCGCCGAGGCCCCGGTCCGCAAAGCGATCGTCAACGTCGGTACCGGCCGCAGCCGCAGCTTTAACGACATCGCACGGATCCTCATCAGCCTCAGAGGCGGCGGCACCATCGAATACATCCCCTTTCCAAAAGAGTTGCAGGGCAAGTACCAGAGCTTCACCGAAGCAGATCTGTCCGACCTGCGCGACGCCGGATACACCGAACCCTTTACCGGCCTGGAGGAGGGCGTTGCGCAGTGCGTCGACGCATGGTCGGCTTAATGAAAACGTGTTCGGGATGGTCACCATCTCGTACCGAGATGGGCTGTTCGCAAGAGTCTGTGAGTCCGGCATGGGCCGTTCGATTCGGCGAAACGAAGACTGTCCCTCTCTTTGTTTGAAGCAAGTAGAACGGAGCCACCCGAATGGCACGGGCATATCACGAGTTCCGGTACCAGTTCCCGCCCGACGGATCAGCCTATCCCGAGCACCTCGTCGATGTGCTCTGGCATTGGGCGGAATACAACGCCGCGCAGGAAATGTCGGCGGATGTATTCCATCCCCGCTCGAAGGCTCAATTGGCCGCCCTCGTCAACCCGGCTTTCCAGGCCAGCCTGCGCACCGAGGAACGTCGCCCCGTGCGGTTTCGGGCCTTCTTGTCTGATTCGCCCAGGCAACTGTCGGTGCGGTTTGACGCCCCCTTGGCCTACAACACGACCGAACTGGTCAAAATCGCACCGACGGTTGACTCGGCCCACCGCGCCATCGTCGTCGTGCCTCGTTCCGCCGATTCCGATCAACTCGATATCCTGGGCATCCGTGACCCGACGCTGTCGCCTTCGGAGCATGCCCCCAAGCGTCCCCGCTGGGAGGACCTGCTCGGGCTGTTCGTCAAACACTATGAATGGACGGTCTCGGTCCTGGGGCCGGGGTCAGTGCTCGTACAAACGCTCGGCTTTCCCATCGAATTGCGACACGGGCGCATCCGCTGTCCGTTTCCGGTGCACCGGATCAAGTATGTACGCCACTGGTACCGCGAGGCAACCTCCGAAGGACGGCTGGGCGATCAGACGATCTCTGCGGCACTGCTTGGCCAGGTCTGGCAAAGTATTCTCAGCGAGGTCTGCGAGGCTCACCGCGGGGGGACTTTCCTGATAGCGCCCGGTCTGTCCGTCGCCGGTCTGCCGCTGCGAATCAAGTACCGGCTCGACTCGGACGTGCTGGTCGATACGCTCAAGGCCCGCATGACCGTCGAGCCGAAACTGTCCCATTACTTGTACGCGGGCAAAGAAATCGAAACGACCGCCCTGGATGACGCCCACTGTCTTCAGCGAGGCCTGGTCCGGGCGCAGAACCTGCTGGCCGCACTCAGTTCCGTCGACGGGGCGGTGGTGCTGAATCGCGAGTTGCAGGTCATCGGTTTCGGCGCGGAGATCACCTTGAGCTCGCCGCCGACAACCGATGAGGTCATCCACTTCGGTTGGCATCCCGATCCCGTCGGCATCCCGGTACCCAAGCCCCTCCTGGACTTCGGCATGCGCCACCGCTCGGCCTACCACTTCTGCAAGGCCTTGCCCGGGGCCATTGCATTTGTCGTTTCCCAGGACGCGGCCATCACGGTCTTCTGTAACACGCGCCGCGATCCGCAGGCCGACGGTTCGGTGGCCGAGGTCGAAATGTTCGAAGGCCTCACCCCCGAACGCTGGCTGATGTAGCCAGGGCTCACCGCCAGCGTTGCACACGGCAACGCCGGGGAACGCGGAATTGTGGATGTGGAATTGAGAATGGCCGTGTTTTGCCGTCGCGGATGGCTCTCACCACCAGTGAACTCCGGAAACAGCGGTGATTCGGCACAAAACGCCCGATCCAGACATGCTTCTCTGCACGCCTGCGGGGATTCTTATGTAACTGGGGGTTCAGGCATCAGGGTTCAGCATTCCGCGAAGGCCGCACCGGAAAGACCCAACGGCTTCACCCTTTGCCATCCGGCGTGTGGGCGGCCAGAACCCGCTCGATTTCTTCAACCGACATCCCGCGCTCGACCATCGTGCGTTTGAGGTCGTTCTCAGACACCATCTTTCGGATCTTGTACCAGAGCCCGCCGACGATGATCACGATCGGTATGGAGAAGGCCCCGAGGATTGCGAGTTGATCGACGCTCGGCCAGTTGGTGCTCGAAAAGGCAGCGAGCATAAAGCGTACCTCCAGGACCGTAGTCACGCCTCCCGCCGGTTTGTTTCAGGCATCTTCTTGCCTGGTCGCAAGCCCGTGTGTCAGGGTAAACGAAACGACGAATGGCGGGGGCGGTGCGATGACGAAATCACGGTATCCCCTGCCTTTCATTCATCCTTCAGTCTTCCGCCTTCATCCTTCCTCACTGAACCCTGCCTGCCCGCCGCAGCCTTGGCGAAGGTGGGAACCCTATTCTCCGAACTTGCTCATATCCCTCAGCCGATACAGGATTTCCCCCGCCTCGGGCACCTGGAGCACTCCTTCATCCTCACGCCCTGTATACTCGGCCGGGTTGATCGAATCCGGATCCACGTAGCCGAGGTTGATCCGGCGGCAGCGCTGCTCCGGGATGCGTGTGGCAAGAACCACATTGACGCGAGGCGACTCCTTGCCGCCTTCGTATTGGCCGACGCCTTTCACGTGCGTGCTGTGGGCCAGCACCCCCCAGGGAAACTCCTTGAACCGGTCCCACTGCTTCACGAAGTAGTCGCGAACATGGTAGCCGACCTGGTCGAGCACCTGGCCGTGCGAATACGAGACCTCGCCGATATGCGGCCCGTGGATGATCAGCGTGCCGCCGTCGGCCACCACCGGTTCGAGTTTGTACATGCACTTGCCCGCCGTCCAGATGTCGTCATACATCGTCGGGGCGCACGACAGCACCGTATGGTAGGGCTTCTCGCGGTAAACGATCTGCAGCTTTTCCGACAGCTCCGTGGCCGCGTGCCACGCCTCACGGACCGGCCCGGCGAACACGCCTCGGGCATCACGCCCTTCGACCACGTAGCCGATCAGGCTGCGTTCGATCGGCACCATGTCCGCGGCCGCCTCGATGGCCGCCCGCACGGGTGTGTTCCGTGTACCGTTGATCACCGGGTTGGTGATCAGCGCCCCCAGCCAGTGCGTGAAGTTGATGATCTGCGGTGCGGCGATGCCGGGGAACAAGTACTTGTGCCCGCCGGAGAAGCCGACCACCTCGTGCGGAAAGATCGGCCCGCAGATCAACAGGTGGTCGTAGTCAAAGACCATCTTGTTCAGCAGCACCGGCACGTCCAGGCTGAGCATTCCGTTGGACAGTTCCTCAACCTGGCCGCGGCTCAGCGTGCCGACCTGCCTGAGGGCCGACGGGTCGTTCCAGCGATGATTGTAAACCCCGATCTTCGTGAACTTCGCGAGCCGGTCCGCGGTGGTCATCTGCAGCAACCCGGCAATCTTCTCGTCACTCATCGGGGCGTGCGTACCCAAAGCGATCAGAAAATCAAGCTGCTTCGCGCGTTTCCCGAGCGTCTCGGAAATCAGCCGGAAGAAGGTGCCCGTCGGCCCGCTGCGCGAATGATCGGGGATAATCGCCAGAACCCGCCGCCCATCGAGCGGACGCACAACAAGAAGCTGCTCAATAACCGAACGGATCTGCGAATCGCCGAGCGGCGCACCTGTCGAAACGTGCGAGATCACCATATCGTTTAGCCCCGATGCTCGTGCGGCAAACTCCAACTGCACATCCCGGCAGTATGCATCATCGGCTTGCGTCGGGCAAGTCGGTAAACCGGGGGAAGCTGGCGAGAGGGAACGTGACGCGCCAGGCGGAATCGTCTTCAACGCCCGGCGCAGGCAGCGTCAACATGAGACTTACCGCCCCGAGGCCGGGGCAGTCGTCGTGGCCGACCGGCGCAACTGGTCTTTCCGAAGAGCATCCAGGAGACTGCGAGCCGCCGTGCGTTCGGGGGGCATCTTGTGCACCGCCTGCGTCATGTCGATCATGCCGACTGTCTCGTCGCCGCCGCAGTATTCGGCGTAACCCAGCAGGAAACGAAGGCGGAAATCATCAAATCGGGCCAGGTCGGCCTTCAGGTCCTTGATTCTTTCCTTCACCAGCGTGCGGTCGGGCAGCAGGTTGTCGAAATCCTGTCGGAATGTGGCCGGCTCCGGTGACAGCGCTACGGCCATCAAGAGACTGTTCGCGGCGCTGTTGTATTCGCCGGCACCCAGCAGTGCGACGGCGCGACCCAGATGCGGAACGGGGCTTTTCGGGGCGACCACGCGGGCCAGGTCGTAACTGGTGGCCGCCTTCGCATACTCACCCGCTTTCAGATGGGCTTCAGCTTTCTCAAGATGCTTGCGGGCGACCGCGCTGAGCGTCGCGGCCGTCGCCATCTCCGGCGGGGGCGGAACCGGCGTCATCGCCGGTGTCTGAACGCCGCCCGCCGCCTGCGGCTCGGTCGGTTCCGGCGGTGTTGCGATCGGGCGCAGCAGGCTGCCTGAGAGCACCTCGGGTCGCGGTTCAACCGCCTGCCCGGGGCCTCCCTGCAGAATCAGATCCAGCGGAGATCCTGTGCCCGGCGGCAATCTGAGATTGCCTTCGCCGCCGCGAGGCAGCGCCAACGGCGCCGGTGCCCCCAGTAGCTTGGCGCCGGGTTGCGGCGTGGTGGTCTCGGGGCCTGGCTCGGCCGGGTTTTCCCAGGGCAACCGCGGGAGTTGCAAGACCGGAGTCCCTCCGCCGGGCGTTGTCCCCTGCGGATAGGGAGTCAGGCTGCGGTCCAGCGGCTTAGCAGGACCCACCGGGTTGATCTGGATCGGGCTGACCGGCTCGATCACCGGACTCTGAGGCCGTCCCTGCTGCGGAACCGCTGCCGGGCCGGCGTAATCCACCATGAAACGTGTCTGGCCTGCGGGGGCCTGATACACGCTGGCCGGCGGTTGCATCGCTCTGGGCAGGGCGAACCGGTCCTGGAGTGGGCCTCGCTGGGCGCTGCTCGGCGGAACGTACGTGTGCAAGGGGTCGGGCCGGAATCCGTAGGTGGGCCGAGGCATGCCCGAACTCTGTGGAAAACGCAGGTCCAACGAATGCGGCGTGCTTTCCAGCCCGATCGAGCTGTGGCCGCTGCCCACGTTCAGCCAACGTTGATCATACCGCTGCATCCCCTGAGGCACTTGGTTCACCGCACTGTTCTGCTGCGCGATGGCCGACTGCCCCATCGCATGGCCTGCGGACAGAAGCACCGTCAGCAGCGCGAGTCCGTAAGCGTCTCGTCTCATGTTCCACCTCCCGGCGGCGCCGGTAGCCTGTGACACCCTCCTGGTATCGGCACAAGGCTGAGGGCGGACGGAGATAAACGGGCATCCTTTCACTATTATAGCCGATTTATCGGCACTTGGTGGCACAATTGCGAGAAGACACCGGGCCGAGATGCAGGCGATGAGCGGCCGGAGCCCAAAGAAGCCTTCGCCGGACTACCCTGGGCCGAGGTCCTATTCCGTCCCTAGCGAACGAGTCTCTGCCACAGCCTCCGCCCGATACCCGTCTTGAGCCGCCTGTGGGCGTCGAACAGCAGGCAGGGGATGTCCAGCTTCTCGGGGCAACGGGGCAGGCATTCGCCGCATTTGGTGCAATGGCTTCCAGGCCAGCCGTGGAACCAGTCGTTGCTCCCGTCCAGCAGGTTGTAGCGGAAGCTCCCGTAATCGTTCATCCCCAGACCGACCGCTACGTTGCGCAGACGCAGAATCTCCGGGATGTCGATGAACTCCGGACAGGGCAGGCACCGGCCACACTGGGTGCAGAAGTCGGCCCCCAGCTTCTCGCGGATCGTCCGGTCCCACCGGTCAAGCGCAGCCTTTTCCTGCTCGGTCAATGGTCGGGCGTCGTCGGCCACCGCCATGTGGGCATCGAGCTCATCGGCAACCGCCGGCCCCAGCGACAGCGTGTGGATCCGGGGATCGCTCAGCAGCCACCGCTTGTTCAGGTTCATCGGGTGGAAAGGTGCTGAGAGTCTTGTCAGGACCTCCGACGGCTTGAACAGCATGCCACCCTTCTCGTTGGGACTGATGATCAGCACCCCCATGTCCAGCTCGGCCGCACGGGCGACCGCCGGCGCGTGTGCCTGGTAGAACCAGTAGTAGTGGAGATTGATCGATTCGAAGAACTCCGTGTTAACCGTCTTGAGCAGAAGGTCGGTCTTGCCGTGGGTGGAAAAGCCGATGTGCCGCACGGCGCCTGAGTCCAGCAGCCTGCGACAGGCCTTCATGGTGCCGTTCTCATCCATGGCCATCCGGAACTTGTCCTCGTTGTTGATGCCGTGGACGTCGAGGTTGTCCAGCACGTCGATGCCCATCTTGCTCATGCTGGTCTCGAAATGCTTCATGAAATCGTCGTAGGTCTTGCACACCCCGACCTTTGTGGTGATGAAGACTTTCTTCCGGTCGATGCGCTTGAGAGCATGGCCGAGCAGTTCCTCACTCTCGCCGTAGCCGCGGGCAGTCTCCAGGTGATTGATGCCCGACGACACCGCTCGCCGCACGACCGCGGCGCTCTGCTCCGGGTCCTTGCTCATGTAACGCATGAGCCCCAGCGTGAGCACCGACAGGTTCATCTCCGTCTTGCCGAAACGGCGGTACTGCATGCCCTGTCTCCGCGAGGTGTTCCAGGAGTCTACTTGTCCATTCTCATGAACAGCACGATCAGGTCAAGCACGAACAACAACACGATCGTGGCCTCGAGCACCAGCATCCAGCGGTTGGTCTGGTCCTGTTTGTGCAGGCCGTAGAGGCTGTCGAGCGTGTTGAGCTTGCCGCCCACCACGCGGTACCAGTCGCCCAGGTGAAATCGCTCCGAAAGCATCTGGTAGATGCGCGCGAGGTGCCAGTCGCCGAAGAACTTGGTGATATTCGACAGCTCGTCGCTCAACCTGGCCAGATCGATGCGGATCTCCCGCAAAGCCGCCATCACGGGGCTTCGCCCGCGAAGCCGGGCGGATTCCAGGTCGCGATACGACCGCATCACCGCCTCGTCGAGAATCCGGTCTTAGGCCTCCAGCTCGGTGAGCTGCACGTTGGCCAACTCCATGATGTAGAGCGTTTCTTCCATATCTTGTGGATTATTGATGATAATCGCCGCATCCCAGTCGACCATCGTCAGGTCGTGACCGTAATAACTGCAATATCGCGACGTCGTTTCCTCCACTTCCTGTTCGGACAGCAGTGCCATGTCCTCTTCCTGGGTCAAAATCGATGCCAACTGCCGACGCCGGTCCTTCAGCCAGACTTCAGCACTGAGTCGTGAACCTTCCTCGGTCACCAGAGGCGAGCGGATGCAAAAAACCGTGTAAGCCTCCTCCTCGCCAACCTGACTCACCGGTCGCACGCAGTAAGGAGTGAGTTCTTTCCTGACCTGCTCGGCCAGCTCCCGGACCTCCTCCGTCAGTGAGCCATCGGCAAACTGCAGGTCGTGGTAGTCCACCAGTTGCTCGATGTGGCTCACTTTGAAGGGCACACGGACGGTGATGCTGATGGCCCCGACGCTGAGCAGTTTGACCGCCCGCTCAACAGTTACCGGGCCGTGTGGCCCGACGCGTTCCTGCGGTGACAGGCTGACCATATTGGGTCGATAAAAAACCAGTTGTCGAGGACTGCGCTTGCTCGGACCGACGGAGACCTGGGCCAGCGGCTGCCCCAGCAAGCTGACTTCCGGTTGGCGGGGAAGCTCATAAGCGATGTCAAATGAGTACATGTACACCACTTGGCCCGTGTAGAAGGGGATCCGGTTTGGCAAGTCGGCCCGTTGCGACATAAAACTCCTTATCCTGCAAAAGGTTTATTCTTCAGCTTTTATCGTACCGTTGCGTCGCCTGCTCCGCCATCGTCGGTTTCCTCAGAGCCGGCCGTCTCTGCCTGACCATGCCGAGGTGCGGGGTACTCCAAACCGTAGACCGTCTTCACCGCCTCGACCAGGGCCGCCTGCCTGGAAGGCGATGCGGGGCTTGCGCCAAGTCGTCTCCGATTCTCGCCATTGCGGCCGCAACCTTTTGTCGTGGCGTTTCTTGCGGCTCCCGTTGCGGTGGCGGTGCGCAGGATCGAGGACAGCCTGACCAGATCGGAAATCTTCAGTGTGGACTCGTTTTGCGTAAGAGCTTTCACCAGGCGGCTGATCAGAATGATCTGGCTGCCGACCGTGACTTGAGCCCGGTATGAGGCCGGCATGCAGCCCAGGACCACCGCCGCCAGATTGCCGGCAAAGTACGGTTCGGCAACCCGTTCCAGCTTGCGGGCGTAGGTTCGCAGGTTGTCCCGGCTCACTCCATACTTGTCGGCCAGCTTGAACTTCGCCCCGATAGCCTCCAGCGTGCCGCACCCCTCAGGACGCAGCAGGATCGCCCGGTCCAGTCTCCGGCGGATCGACAGAGGGACTCGCTTGTACACCAGAGTTCGCGCCAGGGCTCGCTGCCATATGGCAGTCTTGTCCAGGCAGGCCGTTGGCAAGCTGCTGTTCCCGCCGGCCGTATGAGATGCCTGCAATGCTCGGCTTCTTGTGACATTCACCGGATTCACCCCCTTGTCACAGCGGCGGCAGTTCCCTGGCGTTTCCCGTCCTTGTCCTTGCGACCAACGCATAACATCCCGGCTGTTCCGCTTGCGGCGGTCGTCGCGGAACAGGTCCTTCTCCGCGTCTTATCGGAACAAATCCCATCCCAGCCATTCGCCGGGTTGTCCAAGGTTAAGTCGCTGTCCGCACTCACCGAATGAGGAAATAGAGGGAACGGACGACATGCCCAGGATGTCGGTTCCGCCCAGCCCGCCGCAAGGCTCGTTGCACGCGCAGGTGTTTGCCGTGCCGATCAGCACGAGGGGAGCCCTGGCGGAGCCAGGGATTCAGTTATGGCCTATGCAATTGACTTGAGTGCGAGGCAATCCAGCCGCACGCTGGAGCAGGCCGTCCGTCACCATGCAGAGATCTTGATCTATCCGCGTCTTGTCACTGACGGCGATCCGATCCTCTCGCGTCTGGTCAGCATCGAGACGCCTATCGGGTGGCAGTCGCGGCGTCCCTGCCTGGTGCTGGAAACCTTCAATGCTCTGCCTGTCGAGCAGAATGGCACCGTTGACAAGGGCGAGTCCGACACGGTGGGCCTTGATTCGCTCGTCGGTACCTACTGCGACGTCATGCTTCAGCTTGGCGAGAACCGGTACCTGTTCTGCTCCGACGTCGTCGCGGTCCAAGGGGCCCCCGGCCCTGGTGCCCGCCCCCGCGTCTATCTGGCTCGTCCTGAAACGGTGCAGGTCGCCCAGCGGCGCCGATCCTGGCGTTTTCGTCCCGCACAGTCGTCCCGTGTGGAACTGACCTGGATCAACGCCGAGAAAAGCAGGACCGAGGGAATCGGCTGGCTGTGCAATGTCAGCGCGGAAGGGCTGGCCTGCCGGACCGAGATGGCCGTCGCTGAACAACTCGGGATCGGGGAACAGATCAGCCTCTCGTTCGCACTGACGCCCGGCGACCCCGAGCGGTTTGTCCTCGATTCCGTGCTATGCAACAAGACCCCCGCAGGTACCGAGGGGACCATGATCCTCGGCCTGCAATTCCTCGTCGGGCAGGGTCATCAGGCCTCAGCAGCGGCGGCTGAAGCCTTGCGACGCAAGCTCCTGGCTCGCTACGCTCCCGTGGTTGATACTCCGGGAGGGAACGGATGATGAACACGATGTTTCCCATGGAAGGCACGCGTCAGGCGAGCGTTCTTGCCGATGCCATCGATGATTTCCGGCCGGCGCTGGCAACCTGGCGGCAGGGCGAGGGGTGGGCGGCGTATGAGACTCGCTTTGTGAGCATGGACTACCGGGCCGGAGAGTTGGCCCTGCAGTATGACCCCTCGGAGCAGGGCACGCCCGAGATTCTCGACGGGCAGGAGGTCTGCGTTTCGTTTCGCCGTGGCCGTGGCCGCTGCGCCTTCGACACCGTTGTCCTGGGTCGAGGCCGCGCGCCGATCGGTGATGCCGAGATTGTCTCCACCATTCGACTGGAGTATCCCGAGGAGCTGTGTGATCTCCAGCGAAGAACGCACTATCGTCAGCAGGTGCCGGCAGCCGATCCTGTCCGGGTCAAGTTGTCGATCGCCTCAGGCAACACGTCAACCGTGACCGATGCTCATGGCAGCTTGTTGGACGTGTCTCCCGTGGGCATGGGCGTCGGTCTGACCGAAGGTACGACCGTGCTCGTCGACGCAGGCGCCGTGGCTGACTGCACGCTGTACACTCAGCACAGCTCGTCCCCGATTCATGTGCGAGCCCGCGTGTGCTCGCGGACGAATATGTCCGACGGCCGGGTACGCCTCGGTTTGCAGTTTGTTGATAACGGCGAAGCAGTGGGCGCGCAAGCCGATCTGAACCGTCTGCTCGCCCGCGTGCGGACCTGAACGGACCTCTTCTCTCCTTGCAGGATACATGGCAGCTTCATCGAACGACGGCCGGCCCCCAAGGTCGGCCGCCGCTGTTTTTACGCCGATGCAGTGCCCGAATGGTGTCGTCTGCAATCTGTAATCTGCGATCTGCAAGTCACTGCCTTTTGTCGGGCGGCGTTTTTCTGCGTGTTGATCGCGATTGACGACTGTTCGGCTGCCGGCCCGCAGTCAGAATGCGCCGAAACGCCAGAACCGGGCGGGGCCCCGTCTCTGGACCTGACCGCTCATCGCAGGTAGCATGTGACGGTTGGTCCTTTGCAGTCCGGAATGCGGCGTCGTGGTCATTTCGGCGCTCTCTGGTCTTCTTTGAATGTGACTGTCTGCGGCAGCGGTCAAGCAGGCAACGACACAGATCGGTCGGTGGCTTAATGGAGGAAATCCCATGTCACTGGCGAAGCGTTCTCTAGCTGAACTGGTCGGCACGTTCTGGCTGGTATTCGGCGGGTGCGGCAGCGCGGTTCTGGCTGCCGCGTTCCCGGATCTGGGCATCGGCTTTGCGGGGGTGGCGCTGGCCTTTGGTCTGACGGTCCTGACCATGGCCTTTGCGATCGGACACATATCGGGTTGCCACCTCAACCCGGCCGTGTCGGTTGGCCTGTGCGCCGGCGGCCGGTTCCCCGCCAAGGAATTGCCCGCCTACATCATTGCACAAGTCATCGGCGGCATTGCCGGCGCAGGTGTTCTCTATCTGATCGCCACTGGCAAGGCCGGTTTCACCCTGGAAGGGGGGTTCGCATCGAACGGATACGGCGGCGGGGACGATGGCCATTCGCCCGGCGGCTACTCCCTGAAGGCCTGCCTCATCGCCGAAATCGTGCTGACCTTCATGTTCCTCGTGGTCATTCTCGGGTCGACCGACTCGCGGGCCCCCAGAGGCTTTGCCCCCATCGCGATCGGCCTGTGCCTGACGCTCATTCACCTGATCAGCATTCCGGTGACCAACACCTCGGTAAACCCGGCGCGCAGCACCGGCCCGGCCGTGTTCGTCGGCGGGTGGGCACTGTGTCAACTCTGGCTCTTCTGGGTGGCACCCATTGTCGGAGCTATTATCGCAGGCCTCTTTTATCGAGCTCTCGCGAGCGAGCCCGCGAACGCCAAGTAGAAACCTGGACCGGCATAGGATCGGCTCCTTCGGGTGTCACGGGCGGCTTGCTCGCCCCGGCAAAGCCAACTGGCGAAGCCGGGTCCGCCAGTGTCGCTGGTCGCTCAGGCACATGCAGACAACAAGCCGCGACGGGGGTCTGAAGAAAGCCGTCCAGACTGTCACGGATGCAGCACAACGTGTCCGCCCGCGTTCTGCTTGTCGCCACGGTCGGTTCTCCCTAACCTATCTGATATGGCCAAATACGCAGTCGTCGAAATACCCGGCGGTTCAGCAGGCTTTGTCGCCACGGACAAGGGTGTATCCAACGTGGTCCTGACCGGCCGCGGGCCCTCGCAGGCTCGACAACGGTTGGCAGAGGAGTTCCCGCACGCAGAGTATGACCCCGGTTTGCTCGATTCGTTTCAGCGGCAGTTGCGCGCCTACTTTGCTGGGCGACTGAAGCGTTTCCGTGTGAAGCTCGATCTGTCATCACTGACCGCGTTTCAGCGACAGGTGCTCGATCGCTGTGCCCGGATCGGCTACGGCCGGACGAAAACCTATGGTCAACTCGCTCGTGAGATCGGGCGGCCCAACGCGGCCAGGGCCGTTGGCGGAGCTCTCGGCAGGAATCCCGTGCCACTGGTAATCCCCTGCCATCGCGTTGTCGCCGGTGATGGCCGACTGGGCGGCTTTTCAGCCGAGCAGGGCGTCAGCCTGAAGCGGCGATTGCTCGATATGGAGGCGGGCCGGCCTGCAAACCGCCCGCCCTTGCGTCGGTGTCGGGGACGTGCCGCCGGCTAAGGACGTTCGTCCTCTCAGGATGTGTTGATGTACCCACTGATCAAACGTGCGATCGATATCCTGGTCAGCCTCCTGCTGATCCTGCTCTTCTCGCCGGTGATCCTGGCTGCCGCACTGGCCGTTAAGCTCTCATCGCCTGGGCCGGTGTTCTTCGTCCAGCCCCGCGGAGGCCGCTTCGGTCAGCCGTTCATGTCGATCAAGTTCCGGACCATGCGGACCGACCATGTACATGACATCCACGAGGTCGTGCCGCTGAACCACGCGAACATCACTTCGCTCGGACGGCTCATGCGGCGATTCAAGATCGATGAACTGCCTCAGCTCTTCTGCATTCTTCGCGGCGACATGTCACTCATCGGCCCACGACCGACGATCATGGAACAGGTGGTCGCCTACAACGATTTCCAGCGACGACGCCTCGAGGTGCGTCCAGGACTGACCGGTCTGGCCCAGGTCAACGCCACCGCCACCATGAGCTGGGATGAACGCATCAAGTACGACGTCTACTACGTCGATCACTGCGGCCCGCTGATGGATCTGCTGATCCTGGCCAAGACCCCCGTCGTGGTCCTCCTGGGAGAGGAGCGATTTGCCCGCCCCTTCGAGCAAAGCCCCTATGCCCGACGGAGGTAATGCAACGCTGCGTAGCGCCCGTGGCCGGGGCAATTCCTGCAAGGCATTGCCAGGCATGAGTTTAGCTGTGGTCGGCTGCTGTGAGACTGCATCTTGCCATTCGGCCGTTGTGTATTGATAATGAGGAGGACGTGCCGCACAGACCCATCAGGAAGCATTGGAGGCGTGCCATGTCGATACGGGGAAGCTCTGCCACGCCCTTTTTTACCTCTTTGTTGTTGTCTGGTCTTGTCCTTGTGGCCTGGACTGCCCTGAACCCGCGACCGGTGTCGGCCGCGACGTCCCAGCCGGCGGTGACGGTGGTCAAAACCACGACGACCGCACCGGCCGAGACGGGAGTGGTCCGGACGGCCCTCAAAAGGCTGGTGACCATCCCGAGGCCGGGCACCGAATTGCCGGCTGAACCGGCCCGGCCGGCGGAGGCCTCGCCGGCACCTGTAGCCCCAAAGGGCAAAACGGCCGGCGCAGATGCGGCGGCCAAGCCCGTTCAAAGGGCCATTTTCAGAGCGGGACAGAACGACGGCCAGCAGCCCCAGACCGAACAGCCTGCCGAGGGGCAACTGCAGCCCATGCCGGACGGCGCGTATGTGTATCCCGTTCCGGCTCCGTATGTGTATGCGCCACCGCCCTACGTGCAGATGCCGCCCAGCGAAATGAGCCCCGCGGACCGGGAGTGGAACAGTTATCTCAGCTTCGGCGGCAGGCCCTGGGGCTATGGGTACGGGTACGGCGGGTACGGATACGGGTACGGACCGTACGACAGCGGCTACAGCTACTATCCCGGCGAGTCCTGGGGCGATGCCTACCGTTTCGGCTTCACCAGCGGGTACAACTACTGGCGATTCCACAAGACCTCGACCGAACGGCAGGAGTCGGTGGCCGTTCACGCCCTGAACGCCATGGACAGGGGTCTCAAGTTCTACAAAGAGGGGAAATATCGCCAGGCGATCGACGCCTTCAAGCTTGCCGCCGAGACCGACCAGGGTGATCCCGCCGCGCGCATCTACGCCGCCCATGCCCTGTTTGCCACCGGCCGTTATCGCGAGGCCATGCTATTCCTGGCCCG
Organism: Phycisphaerae bacterium; assembly: GCA_030372985.1. Classification (GTDB taxonomy): domain Bacteria; phylum Planctomycetota; class Phycisphaerae; order UBA1845; family PWPN01; genus JAUCQB01. Next base: position 38,073 of record JAUCQB010000110.1, on the reverse strand, counting down.
GGCCTTCGAACTGCAGCCCAAGCTCGTGCTGCTGGACTACGACATGCGCGGCGATTACGGGCGGCCGGCGGACTTCGAAGCCCAGGTCCGGGCGCTGGAGTCGGCTCTGGCCCAGTCGCCCTCAAGCGTCGAGCGGCTGATCATGCTGGGCTACGTCCGCTTCTACTCCGGCCAGAAAGACGCTGCTTACGAGCCGCTGGCCAAGGCCAAAGCACTCGATCCGACCAATGCCCTGTCCGACCGGCTTCTGCCACACTGCACGCCGCCCGACGTGGTGCTGGATCGGCAGAAGGCCGAGGCCGCAGCACGCGCAAAGGCCAAGTAGCTTCCGTGGCCCGGCCGCCGCGTGGCGGAGCGATTCTTCCGGGAAACGGCCCGGTTCCGGGAACCGGGGGCGGCCCCATGCGTCTAACCACTGGACCTGGTCTCAATACAGTGCTTCCTCAGCATCTGAAAGGAGTGATGTCATGATTCGACCGGTTTTGCCGTTGGCAGGGGTGCTTGTTGTCGGTTTGGCGGTTCCGACGTTGTTGATTGCCCAGGAGGCCGAGCTGAAGGTATCGAGGATTGCCCTGTTCTCCAGCGGGGTGGGCTTCTTCGAGCGCGAGGCCGAGGTCGACGGCAACACCGCCGCCGAGCTCAAGTTCCGAACCGACCAGATCAACGACATCCTCAAGTCACTGGTCGTTCAGGACCTGGGCGGCGGCACGGTCAATGCCGTCGGCTACGCTTCGCGCGACCCGATCGAGAAGACACTCAAGAGCTTCGCCGTCAATATCACCGGCAAGCCCACGATGGCCAACCTGCTCGATCAGCTTCGCGGAGAACCGGTCGAGATCACCGGGGCTCAGGCGATTCGCGGCGTCATCGTCGGCGTCGAGAAGCAGAAGATCGCCGTCGACAAGGAAATCATCGAAATCGACCTGCTCAACGTGCTCAGTGATACCGGCCTGCAGCAGTTGCGGGTCTCGGATATCCGGGGAATCAAGCTGACCAACGAGAAACTGGAGGGCGAGCTGCGCAAGGCCCTGGAAACCCTGGCGGGCAGCCATGAAGCCGACAAGAAGGGCGTGACCATCCAGTTCGCCGGGCAGGGCAAACGCCTTGTGCGAGCCTCGTATCTGCTCGAAGCTCCGATCTGGAAGACAAGCTACCGGTTGGTGCTCTCGCCAGACAAGAAGCCGTTCCTTCAGGGCTGGGCCACGGTCGAAAACGCCACCGAGGAAGATTGGAGGGATGTGCGCCTCTCGCTGGTCTCGGGCCGGCCGATCTCCTTCACCATGGATCTTTACACGCCGCTGTACGTGCCCCGGCCCAAGGAGGAACTCGAGCTGTACGCATCGCTCCGCCCGCCGACCCTTGAGGCGGGTGTCCCACAGGCACCGGCTGCTGCTCCGGCCCCGGCCCGACTGGCAATGGCAGCCGCCAAGGCGCCGGGGCCCCGCGAAGAAGCCGCAGCTGCGGCAGGAGCGGCCAGAGCAAGAACGGCCGGTGATGCGGCGGGCCGTTACGCCGGCAGCGCACTTTTGGCCATGAGGGACGCGGATGCGGATGGCGTGCTTGATCTTGCCGACCACGGCGTGCAGTCGGTGGCCGAGGCCCAGTCGGCTGGGGAACTGTTCAAATACGTGATCAATACCCCCGTCAGCATCGCCCGCCAGCGGTCGGCGATGTTGCCGATCGTCAATCAGGAGGTCTCGGCCCAGAAGGTGAGTATCTTCAACCCCGCGACCCACCCCAAGCACCCGCTCAACGGTTTCATCCTCGAAAACACGACCGACCTGAACCTCATGCAGGGCCCGATCACTGTTTTCGATGAGAATGTCTACGCGGGCGACGCCAAGCTCCCGGACTTCAAGCCCGCGGAAAAACGGCTCCTTGCTTACGCGCTCGACCTGTCGGCCGAGGTCATCGTCGACCGCAAGCCCCAGCCCGACGACATCGTCAGTCTCCGGATCGTCAAAGGCGTCCTGTGGCACAAGCACAAGCACGTGGACACCCGCGAGTACACTGTTCGCAACAAGGACAAGAAGGATCGCGAGGTGATCATCGAGCAGCCGTACACCGCCGACTGGACGCTGATCGAGCCGAAGGAGCCGTTCGAGCGAACCCAGAGCATTCTGCGGTTCAAGACGAGCGTCCCGGCCGGGAAGACGGTTGCCCAGAAGGTCCAGCTCGAACGAGTCTCCGATCAGACGCTGGCCCTGATCGACAGTGACCAGGATGCGGTTCGATTCTTCCTCCGCAGCAAGGTGATCAGTCCGGCCGTCAAGCAGGCCCTCGAAAAGGTGATCGCTCTGCGCAGCGAGCTGTACGACCTGGTCCGCGCTCGCGAGCTGCAGGAGAGTGAGCTCAAGAAGGCGGTCGAAGAGCAGGCCCGCATCCGTGAGAATCTCAAGACGCTCCAGCAAGGCAGTGACCCGTACCAGCGGCAGCTCAAGAAGTTCGACGACGTCGAAACGCAGATCGAGAAGCTCAAAGGCCAGGTCTCCGAGCTGCGCCAGGCCGAGGAGAACAAGCGGAAAGAACTGGAGGCTTACATCCTGTCGCTCGATGTCGAGTGAGCCCCGGCGTTGCTGATCGCAATGACTGGGAATGAAGAATGGTGAATGTGGAATTGAGAATGAGACGCGGTCGGCTGGTCGATCACTGGGTGCCCCACCTGTTTCTTTCAGGTGGGGAAGCGACGATCGGCAGCGTGCAATATGCGCGCAAACCGACGGGGCCGGTCGGTAGGGCAGCGTCGAGGTCGCCGCAGCGACCGAGACCTGCCATATTCTGCAGCCAGGACCGGCAGGTCTGCGCCCCCTCCGGCGGCTCCGACCGTGCCCTACCGTTTTCACATATATTATTCGTGATAGGGTGAGCGGGTGCCCCATCCATCCGCCGCAGCGGATGGCTGCGGGCTCGATGATGGGTTGCGGGTTTGCACTCCGAGAAAGGAAGTGCCGACGAGGGCGTCGGCACCACCTGTCGGGCTCGTGCTTCACTGCCCCCGAATGACCCTCAGGACCTGAAAACCATCTTTGGCGATCCAAATGCGCGCGCCGCCACCGAGCATGTCTCCTTGCGGGATGAACTCGAAGATCCAGTGATCGCCTTGATCGTCCACTGTCACTTCGTCGTCCTGATTGATCGCGTCCGGGGCGGCGCGTCGAGCGGCCTCGAGTCCTTCGAGAAGTGGATTCAGAAGCAGGATCATGGCAAGAGTACCTCGTCGCGTTTTCCGGCACCGAGACGCTCGCTTCTGCGCCAATCTCGTAAACGAGCATCCGGCTGATCACATACCCTTTGAGCCTCCGACGCCGGTGTCAGCGGCACTCGGATTCGCTCGGGCCTTGCTCCCATTCTCGCCCATGCTCGTCCACGGGCAGGTTCGGGTGCGTGTGGAAAGTGGCAACCACGCTCTTTCCATTATAGCGATTGTCCGCCTCTAACGGTGGTGGCTGGATGCGGGACTGCCCGCGTCGTCGAATTCTTGGCGGCTTGGCGGTTCATCCCTCGTTCAAGTCTCACGCAGAGCTGCGAAGACCGCAAAGGTGGGCTGACACTCAAGGTTGATTGATGGCAATTCGGTCTACCTCGGTCCCCCCTTGGGAAGGGGAGAAGGGGGCCGTCGCCGCGTCGTGTTCTGACGGCCCGATTGGCCTTATAATGACCGCGAATGAGGAGGAACACCGATGCAATCACACAACCGCGTGTCACGAAGAGCAGTCTTGGGTCAAGTGGCCGCCGGGACGGCCGGGGCGATGATGGCCGCTGATCTGGCAAAGGGCGAGCCTGCCGCTGCGGCCCCGGCCAAGGGGCGGATTCGCCAGTCCGTGTCCAAGTGGTGCTACGGCAAGATGACCATGGACGAGTTGGCCCGGCATTGCGTCCGGATCGGCTATCAGTCCATCGAGCTGGTCGGCCCGGAGGATTGGCCGACGGCCAAGAAGCACGGCCTGACCTGCGCGATGGTGCCCGGTGCCGGCAAGCTGACGGACTGCCTCAACCGCCGCGAGAACCACGACCGCTGCGAGGCCGAGTTCCGCAAGAACATCGAACTGGCCGCCGAGGCCGGCATGCCCAACGTCATCTGCTTTTCGGGCAACCGCAACGGCATCTCCGACGAAGAGGGCATCCGCAACTGCGTCGACGGCGTCAAGCGGGTTGTCGGCCTCGCCGAGAAGATGAAGGTCAACATCTGCATCGAGTACCTCAACAGCAAGGTCGACCACAAGGATTACCAGTTCGACAACATGGCCTTTGGCGTGGCCGTCGCCAAGCAGGTCGGCTCGCCCCGGTTCGGCATTCTCTACGACATCTACCACGCGCAGATCATGGAAGGCGACATCATCCGGACGATCCGGGAGAACCACCAGTACATCCTGCACTATCACACCGGCGGCAACCCCGGTCGTCACGAGATCGACGAGACTCAGGAAATCTACTACCCGGCCATCATGCGGGCCATCGTCGAGACCGGCTACAAGGGCTTCGTAGGACAGGAATTCGTGCCGGCTCGCGATCCCGTCAAGGCCCTGGAGAACGCCTTCCGGATCTGCGATGTGTGAAAGGCGGAAGACGAACATCAGGTCTGAGAAAACCGGAGCTGGGGACTGGGGGCTGGGTGGGGGGACAGCGTCCTGGACGCCCTCGTAGGTCAGTGACCTGCTGTCCACGGTCGATGTCCCGGTCACCTCATAGCCATACCTGGCCTCAGAAGAAGCGTCACCGATCTCCAGTTCCGCCGTCAACCGGCTCAGAGTGCGGTCTGTCGTGTAATACATCGCCACGCTCTCGATATCGACGTCGAACGTGTTCATTGTGGCTACCGCGACTCGAATACCACGATGAAGCCCCTGTTTTAGAACATCCTAAGAAGTCATCTGTTGAACGAATGTCGTTTTGATTCTCAGAATTGATGATATTATAGGACGTAGCGTCCAGATCTTGCGAAAGCAGGAGCAACGGTTCTCGTCAGACCCGTGACAGAATCGGGGTGGGGAGACACTACGGTGTCTCCCCGAACAGCGACCCTGGTTCCCCGAGTCGACCGTAAGGGAGCAACCCCTTTATGGTGTGGCAACTTTGTGGTCTGGCCCGCCCTTGACCCGCTTGTGCGAATCGGTCAATGGCCCCTCGCCTGCGTCCAGGGTGCAGGAAGAGGGCCACTTCCCTCCGGCTTCCACAGCAGGCTACGCCGGGGCAAGTACGGTCACGGCTCTAAAAGGGCTACCCAGAGTTTCATGCCTCCCTGAATTCGGCGGGGGGGCAGGGGTGGACAACTGCGGCCGAAATTCGTAAGAATGAGGGTCCCCGTTGGGGAGCGGGAGTGGTCCCGAGACCCCCGACCAGCACCCGGGAGACTTCATTTGGCAGACGCACCCAACAATGCCCCGGCAGCCACCCCGCCGCCGGTTTTGAATCGTGTCGACGTCCCGGCAGGACTGTGGACTCAGTGTCCGTCCTGTCAGGCGACTGTTTACCAAAAGGCCCTGGAGGAGAACCTACACGTCTGTCCGGAGTGCGGATACCACCACCGCATCCCGGCCAGGACGCGGATCAGGCAACTGGTTGACCCTGATACGTTCGAGGAGTTTCTCGCCGGCCTGGTCAGCACCGACCCGCTGAAGTTCTCAGATCGCGGCAAGTACAAGGATCGACTTCAGCAGGCACAGGAGAAATCCGGCGAACTTGAGGCCGTCGTGACCGGCAAGGCCTTCATCCGCGGCCGACCGGTGATCCTGGCCGTGATGGACCCATTCTTCATCATGGCTTCGATGGGCGCGGTGGTGGGGGAGAAGGTGACTGCTTCCCTGGAACGGGCCACGGATGAGAACATTCCTTTCGTCGTGGTGACCGCCTCTGGCGGCGCCCGCATGCAGGAAGGAATGGTTTCGCTGGTGCAGATGGCCAAGACCTCCTCGGCCGTTGCCCGAATGGACGACGCGGGTGGGTTGTACATCGTGGTCATGACCGATCCGACCACCGCGGGGGTGGCCGCGAGTTTCGCATCGCTGGGCGACATCCATTTGGCCGAGCCCGGGGCGATGGTCGGCTTTGCGGGCCCACGCGTGATCGAAAACACCATCAAGGCCAAGTTACCCAAAGGCTTCCAGTCGGCCGAGTTCATGCTCGAGCACGGATTCGTGGATCGAATCGTCCACCGAAAGAATCTGCGAACTGAGATTGCCCGCATCATCGATTACGCGGGTAAATGAGCGGTGAACGGCCTTTCTTGGCCGATTTCAGCCTCGGCGAGGGCTCCGGGCCGTCACATCCCTCTCCAGCATCCAAGGGCCGATAACGGTACCGCGGACAAACCTGTCATTCCCGTGGTCACGCGACTTCCCCGGCCGGCCGATATGACTGGCGGGCCTTCTGCTGAGTCCGAGCTCAGAGGGGTCCGCGTTCGGGCTTCCGAAACCGCGGAGACAAATCCGATGGCCTCGATAGACGCATCGCCGATCTTCAGCTCTCTGAGTGACAACCCGGTCATGATGGAATCGCTTGAGGGTTTTGTTGGCAACCTCCAGCATCGCGTTCAGGCGATTGAGCACGCGGTGGCGTTAAATGACCCTGCCGAGCTTGTACGCCTGGCCCACCAGTTGAAAGGGGCCAGCGGCGGCTTTGGCTTTGAAACGATCGGTGAGATGGCCGCCGCCCTGGAACAATCGGCGAAGGCGGCCCACTGCGTCAGCGACGTTGCCACGGAAGTAGCCCAATTGGTCTCCATGTGCCGACGCGCGACCGCCCAGCCCGCGTCTTGACCATCGTGAAAGCCAATCGAGACAGGGCAAGCTTCCTGCACGATTGATGTGACGGGCAAACACTTGCCCGTCGGCCGGCCTGATGCCGGCCTTTCGGCTGCGCGCCCTTCGCCATGAATCGGCCTGAAAAAGGGGATCGCCGCGAAACCCTGGCCTCGGATATCCCAGACCGGAATCTCGCGGCGATCAGCGCCGGCTGCTCCCAAGGAGCCTCTCAACGCGATGGTTCGTTTCGGCTGTCATCCGTCGCGGATCGTGGCGTTGCGACGGCCGAACCCTGTGGGCTTACTTCTTCTTCTTGGGAGCCTTCTTGCCGGCGGTCCCAAGGATTGCATCCTTGCAGGCCTTGGCAACACGGAACTTCACGACCTTCTTGGCCGGAATCTTGATCGCCTCGCCGGTCGCCGGATTGCGGCCCATGCGGGCTTTCCGGTTGACCAGCACCAGCTTGCCAAGACCCGGCAGCGTGAAGCTGTTCTTGGCCTCCTTGTAGGCCAGTGTCGCCAACTCCTCCATGAAGATCATTGCCTGCTTGCGGGAGATCCCAACCTTTTCGGCAAGCGTCTTGGCGGTGGCCGATTTTGTGAGTTTGGCCATTACAAACCTCCTTGTAAAAGACCCGGGCCGCCCACCGGCCCGATTTGCGGCGAATAATACTGACCTTCTGTCGGTTCGTCCAGCGAAAACCCTTGAAAATATTGGATTTTTTTATGGCGGGGGACGCGCAAGCAAGTTTTATCAAGGGTTTTCACAGGTGTGCATGGTTGTTCCGAGGGAAACGACGGCTTCCCCGGCCGGCCGCACGTTCTCCCGGAAACCCGCGAAACGGCTCGAGAATCAGCCGAGCCGTGCCTGGTGTCTGCTGAAAACCGTCGATTTTTCGCCTGTTTTCGGGATATCCTTTCGGCTCCCTGCCGGTCCAGCCGTTCGGCCGGACATGGAGCGGACCGTTCGGTGGTTCAGCAGCGACCGGTGGCAATGGATGCTCGATCTTGGCGGGGCCCCTCGCTGTAACCCGAATCCTACGTTGTGTAGTCGGCGTTGATCGCGACGTATTCCCGCGACAAGTCACAGGTCAGCACCCGTTCCGTGGCTTTACCCGCCCCAAGGTCGATAGTGAGAGTCACATGAGGCTGCCGCATCGCCTCGGCCAGCCTGGCGAGGTCGAGGTGGGGGGCAGGGGCGCCTTTGGTGAAAAGGACATCCTTGCCAAGTCTCACGGTCACCTTCTCAGGGCGGTAGGTTACCGAGGTGGCCCCGATCGCCTGGACGATCCGTCCCCAATTCGGGTCTCCGCCGTGGACCGCCGTCTTGACCAGCGGACTGACGGCCACCGCCCGGGCGGCCACGTGAGCGTCCCTGGGGGATTCTGCGCCCCGGACGATCACCTCCAGCACCTTGGTAGCTCCTTCTCCATCACGGACGATCTGGTAGGCGAGCGACTCGCAGACGGCTCGCAGGGCCTTGGAGAAAGAGGCCGCCTGCCGGGCGTTGAGATCGCCGGCCGCTCCGCTGGCCATGATCGCCACGGTGTCGCTGGTGGACTGGCACTCGTCGACGGTGACGCGGTTGAAAGTCGGCTCAACCGCGTCTCTCAGCAGGTTCTTGAGTGCGGCCGCCGGCACCCCGGCGTCGGTGGTCAGGAAAGCCAGCATGGTCGCCATGTTGGGGGCGATCATACCGCTGCCTTTGCAGCACCCTGCAACCGTGATCTGGGTTCGGCCGATGCGAACCCGCTCACAGGCCTGCTTCATGCGCAGATCAGTGGTCATGATGGCTTGGGCAAAGCGTTCGCCGGCCTCGGCCGATGAGGACAGGGTCCCGAGAGCGGCGTCGATGCCTGGCAGGATCTTCTCCATGGGCAAGAAGCGGCCGATCACACCGGTGCTGGACGGCAGTACCTCTCCGACTTTGGCTCCGATTGAGTTGGCGACCTGCCGGCACATGGCTTGGGCGTCGGCCACGCCGCGTTTGCCCGTGGCGACGTTCGAACAACCGCTGTTGACCACGAGGGCCCGCAGACGGCCACGACGGATGTGTTCGCGACCGACAATGACAGGGGCCCCGCAAAACCGGTTCGAGGTGAACACCGCGGCCGCTGAGCAGACGTCATCGGCGACGAGCACTCCGACATCGAGCCTGTCGGCCTGTTTGATCCCACAGGCGGCCGCGCCGGCCTTGAAACCCGCCGGTGCAGTGATGGTGGTGTTATCCATGATCGAGGGCTCCCACTCAGTTGATGGAGCTGTCCGGTAGGGCAGCGTCGAGGTCGCCACAGCGACCGAGACCTGCCGCCTTGTCTGGCGGCTCCGACTGTGCCCTACACTTTACGCGCTCCAATTCAAAACGGCGGGGGATGTTATCACGAGTCGGGCGTCAAATCACGCAAGGCGATGTCTACTCCCGCTTGGGCTCCTGCTCCCTGCCGAGTTCGGCAAGGAATCCGTCGGGTACCGGTTCGTCTTTGCGGCGGATATCGACCTTGGCCGGAACGGCCGGACGAGCTTGTTTGGTGGAGAGCAACCGCTCCATGGCTTCGGCCTTGGCCTGCGGGTCGGGCGCGGCAGACGCGGCCGATTCCTCCGGCCTCACCAAAGGAGGTTGTGCGGAAGGGACCGTTATCATCGCCTGCAGCGCCAGGCGGTAGTTGGTCCAGCTACCCTTGGCGGCGCTGAGGACAAGAAGGCCGGAGATCAGGATCAGGATACCCTGGATGTCCGAGTGGCTCAGCCAGATGACGCCGCATCCCACCAGCGAGGCCCCAATCAGCAGATTGACCAATCCATCGACGAGCAATGTCCACGGCCGGCCGGTCCGGCAAAGAAGCATCACCCCCAGGATCAGGAAGCCCCCGACCAGGAATGTCCAGACCACCACGTCAACAGACCAGTTGTACAGTTGTGAGCGGCTGACCCCCTCAAGTCCGCTCCATCGCAAGTAGAATCCGATGGCCAGCAGCAAAGCTGCCTCCAACAAAGATCCGCTTGCGCTTCCCCGAACGATGGCTGCGGCGTTTTCAGACCGGCTGTACATGACTGAGTGTGCTCCGGAGCCCGATGCGTTGTTCTTGCGGCCTTCACGTGCCCAATCCGGGATTTTACCCGACGCCAGGTTGCCCGGGCCAGTCGGCCCCACCGCCACGCAGCTGCGACGCGTCTTACCCGCGAATAGCCGAATCCCATCGGCAAGCGAGGGTTCCCTTCCTGGGTTTGGCGTGTGTTCGCAAAACCGTTATACTAGCTGTTTTGTTTGTTCGCCCCCCAGGGTTCATCCAAACGGAGGAATGCAAATGTCTCTGACTCGTCGTCGTCTCCTGTCTCAGTCTGCATCGTTCAGCGCCTTGGCCATGGTCGGCAAGGCCGTCACCGCAAGGGCCGCCGAGCAGCCCGCGGCCGTGCCTCCGCCCCAGCGGGGGGCTAACGATAAAATTCGCGTCGCCGTGGCGGGCATTAACGGGCAAGGCAACTCCCATATCGGCGGCTATGCGGGCATGAAGGATGTTGAGATCGTCTATCTCGTCGATCCGGATTCACGCTTGTTCGAGAACCGCGCCAAGAGCGTCGAGGAAAAGGCCGGATATCGTCCCAAGTGTGTGCAGGACATCCGCGAGGTCCTGGAGGACAAGTCGGTCGATGTCATTTCCATCGCGACGCCTAATCACTGGCATTCGCTGATGACCATCTGGGCCTGCCAGGCGGGCAAGGATGTCTACGTCGAGAAGCCGATGAGCCACAACATCCACGAGGGTCGCATCGCCGTCGAAACCGCCCGTAAGCACAACCGCATTGTCCAGCACGGCACGCAAAGCAGGTCGGACATGAAGTGGGCCAAGGTCGTGGCCGCGATTGCCTCCGGCAAGCTCGGCAAACTGTTGATTTCACGGGCCCTGTGTTACAAGTCCGGCGGCGGTCACAACACCCGCGGCGATCTGGGCTTCAAACCGTATACGGAGCCGCCCAAGGAGTTGGATTTCGACCTCTGGCTCGGGCCGGCCCGCAAGCAGCCCTACCATGAGAACATCGTTCACTACCGCTGGCACTGGTTCTGGGATTTCGGCAACGGTGACCTGGGCAACCAAGGCGTACACCAGATGGACATCGCGCGGTGGGGGATTCCCGGAGCCACCTTGCCCAAGAGCATGTACAGCTTCGGCGGGCGCCTGGGGTTCTTTGACCAGGGCGAGGCGGCCTGCACGCAGATGGCGGTGATGGATTTTGGTGAAACCAAGCTGATCTTCGAGACGCGCGGGTTGAAGAGCCCCAATTACATGGGCGTTGGCGTGGGCAACATCTTCCATCTTGAGGCCGGCGACATTGTCAACGGCAAGTTCTATCCCAAGGGCAGCACGGAAGAGGCCCCGCTGCCGGATGTCGAGGCGACGCGAGGACCCGGCGGAGATCGGTTGCGGAATTTCCTGTCGGCCGTCAGAAGCCGCAAGGTCTCGGACCTCAATGCCGACGTCCTCGAAGGCCATTATTCCAGTGCCCTGTGCCACCTGTGCAACATGTCGATCCGGCTGGGCAGCAAGATCCCGTTCCGCCCAAGGAACACGGCTCTGGAGCGCGACCCGGTCGTCCTGGACCTTCTGGAGCGCACGGAAGAACACCTTGCCGACAACGGCGTTGATATCGAGAAGAGCGGGTTTGTCCTTGGCCGCCAACTGGTCGTCGACGGCAAGACCGAGACGATCGTGGATGACCCGGAGGCGAATCAACTGCTGACCCGGCACTATCGCAAAGGCTTCGAGGTTCCGGACAGGGTGTGACCTCCAGGCGGGTTGTTGCGTTTGACCCGGGGCACCTGCTCGGCCGAGCGGGTGCCCCGCTTTTGGGTCGGCGGTCGTGCATCCTCCGTCGTTGTCGCGTATGATGTCCGGTTGGAAAGGAGGAACTCATGATCCTGGCCGACATGATCACTCAGATTCTCGCTTTCATTGTCCAGCAGATCGTCGGCACCTTAGTCTCGAACCTGATGGAAAACTGGCTCGGTACCGGCATGTGATCAGCCTTCCGCATTGGGAGCCGCTATGCGACCTTCGCACGAAGTGCTCAAAGAAGCTGCTGACAAGATCGGCGTGAAAGCCCTGGCGGCCACACTGAGGCTCTCCCCCGCCTTGGTCTACAAGTGGTGCCAGGAATATGACGAGGATGACCCTGACACCAGCGGGGCCCGCAATCCGCTGGACCGCCTGGCCGATATCATCGATGCCACCGGAGATATGGACGTCGTCAACTGGCTCTGCAACAGGGCCGGTGGCTTCTTCGTCCCCAACCCGGAGATGACCGTTCGCGACTTCAGCACCGATTTGCTGGTCGGCACGCAGCGTCTGGTGAAGGAGTTCAGTGACATGCTGGAGGAGGTCAGCGGGTCGGTGGCCAACGACGGGGCGATTCAGCCCAAGGAAGCCGAGCGAATCCGCCGCCACTGGGAGACGCTGAAGCGAGTGGCCGAGGCCTTTGTCGTATCGGGTGAGTCCGGTCTGTTCAATCCGCCGTCCAACAGCGGTTTGTGATCTCGCGGCCTGCTGTTCACGTCGTTTTCTCGGGCTTGCCCGGCAACGCGATGAACGTCGCCAATGCAACCGCACACACCGTTTCGACCTCATCGTTGATGCAGACGACTTCGCATTGACAGATCGTCAACGTTTTTCCCGGTTTGACCACCGAACCGCGGGCGATCAGCCGCTCCCCTTTGGCGGGCGCAATGAAGTTGATCTTGAACTCGGCCGTGACCATCGAGCTGTCCGATTCGGTCAGGCTGAAAGCGGCGTAGCCGCCTGCGACATCGGCCACCGTGGCGACCAGGCCCCCGTGGAAGTAACCGTGTTGCTGCGACAACTGCTCGCCGAACGCGACCTCCATCTCGCAGTACCCGGGCTGCAGGTCGATCATCCTCACACCGAGGTGATGCAGAAACCCCTGGCGACGGAAGCTCGTACTCATGCGCCGCCGGAAATCGGGATCCGCAGCAGTGAACTTGCCTTTCACCTCGACACCTCTCGTTCAAAAATCAGCTCAAAGTACTTCGCAGCGCCGTAAGCCCCCACTCCGGGAGCAAATACCTGAACCAGGCGCCAGCCCTCCCGTGCGTGCTGATGAATCTGTTCTTGATACTGTGCCTGCGCTTCGCGTTTTACGCCCAGCCAACCCTCGCCGAGCCGCACGAACTTGTATTCATATCTTTGACTCATGGGGCATGGTCTCCTGTGTGTCGGTTGTCTTGTATCTCTTGCAGATCTCCTGTCAAGGGTTCGGCGAATAGCGCAGTACAACCCGCCGCCCAGCCGGCATGAAGAGCATCTGTCGCCCTTGTTGATCCCTCCTGTCGTCGTTCGATGCCCCGCGCACGGCACAGGTCTCTGACAACGGTCCTGGGCGGGCCGGTTTCCGGACGGGCCGCCCCTCGATTCTGTCAGGCCCCCCTTGCCGGCGGCGTCCGCCCGATCCGGTTTGCTTTTTCGGTGTTCAGAGACTATTTCTAAGTGCCTTGGCAGAACCGCCGGTCACCCTTGGGCCGGATCCTGCCCCTGATTTGAGGTATGAAACGTATGACAACCATTGCGGCGGGATTTGAGCCTTACCCGACAATCAAGAAGACAGATCCTGCGGTTTACAGAGCCCTTAGCGCGGAAGGTGAAAGGCAGGCCTATTGTCTGGAGCTGATCGCTTCCGAGAACCACGTCTCTCGCGCGGTCCTGGAGGCGGTGGGCTCCATCCTGACCAACAAGTACGCCGAAGGGTACCCCGGCAAGCGATACTACGGCGGCTGCAAGCACGTCGACGAGGTCGAGGATCTGGCTCGCGAAAGAGCCAAGCAGTTGTTCCACTGCGACCATGTCAACGTTCAGCCGCATTCCGGCAGCCAGGCCAACATGGCCGCCTACATGGCGGTCCTCGAGCCGGGCGACACCATCCTGTCGCTCAATCTGTCGCACGGCGGGCACCTGTCTCACGGGATGAAGGCCAACTTCAGCGGCAAGTTCTACAACGTGGTGCACTACGGAGTGGATCCCAAGACCGAGGTGTTCAATTTTGACGAAATCCGCCGGCTGGCCCAGGAATGCCGGCCCAAGATGATCGTCACCGGAGCTTCGGCCTACCCCCGGACGATCGACTTTGCGGCATTCGGGGAAATCGCCCGCGAGGTCGGTGCTTACCACATGGCGGACATCGCCCACGTGGCCGGCATGGTCGCCGTCGGGCTGCACCCCTCACCGGTTCCCCACGCTGATTTCGTCACCACGACGACCCACAAGACGCTTCGTGGTCCGCGCGCCGGCATGGTGATGTGCAAGGCCGAGCACGCAAAGGCCCTCGACTCGAGGGTGTTCCCCGGCCTGCAGGGCGGTCCTCTCATGCACGTGATCGCAGGCAAAGCGGTCGCCTTTGGCGAGGCCCTCAAGCCCGAGTTCCGGCAGTACCAGGAGCGGATTCTGGCCAATGCCCAGACCCTGGCGGAGACCTTGAAGGGCTTCGGCTATCGGCTGGTGTCCGGCGGCACGGACAATCACCTGATGTGCGTGGATCTGCGGCAGGTGCACGCCGACCTGACCGGAAAACAGGCGGAAGCATGGCTTGAGATGGCCGGTGTCATCGTCAACAAGAACATGATCCCGTTCGACGAGCGCAAGCCGACCGAAACATCAGGTCTTCGTATCGGCACGCCGGCCGTGACCACCCGCGGCCTGAACACCGCCGAGATGCGAATTGTCGGCGAGTTCATCCACAAGGTGCTCTCCAGCCGAGGAGACCAGAGCGTCATCGCGGACGTCCGGCAACGGGTGCGAGAGATGTGTCAACAGTTCCCAATGCCGCATTGATGGGTAAGCCTCCACCAGCCCGATACGTTGTGCCGCCGGCCCTGGCTCTGGTCGCAGCGTGTCTCACCGGTTGCTCGGTGGGAAGGGTCCAGGTGCTGCCCTTGTTGCGCAGCGACATCCAGAAACGAGAGCCGCTGATCGGATCAATCGACCCTCACGAGGGCTGGTACTGGCAGAGCGAGAAGGGCACCCTCCATATCGTGCTGGCTCGTCGGGGGCACTCTCTGATTGACAAGAACCTCGATTTCACCTGGATCATGTCGCTCGTACTGGAGGACATGCCGGCGGGCCGGGAGAGGCTCTATCGCGTCACGCCGCGGACGCTGAGGCTGTGCCAGTCGCATGCAGGCGACCACCGCCGGGCGAAGTCGACGTCAGGTGTGGTGGTGATTGAGCGGCTGGCCGGCGGGCGTCTCAAGGGCCGCTTTCACATTCTTGTGCGACAGCAGCAGTTCACCGTTCTGGGCGGATGGGGCCCGTCTCTATATCGGGCACCGACGTCGATCATGATCGGTGACTTCGTGGTTGCCCGGGGCCGGACCCCGGGCGAGCGGCTTTTCAAGGAGACGGAAGCGGACGGCTTCGATCGGGTTGCCGATGAGATCGCTTTAACGCAACCGTTCAGACGCGTCCTGGTGCCGGCCACCTCAACCGCTCCCCATTGATCCTCAGGGCATGCCCTATGGGTAGGAGTAAGAGAAGAGGCCTTCCTTCGTGTCGGGCGCGGTCTCGGCAGCGCCCCAGACGCCGTTGTCGCTGCCTTCCTTGAGACAAGTCAGGTCGTCCCCGTCGAACTCGACGAGTTGGACCTCGTCCGTCTTGGACAGATCGATGGGCGGTTCGAGGTCCCGCTTCTTGAGTTTCCGGCCGAGTTCGTCAAACGCGACGACGATCGTCGGACGGAAGGGATACTTTCGGTTGTGACGCACCACGACCCCGTAACGCCCGCAAGCGAGCTTGATCCTGGCCCCGATCGGGAACGGCTGGATCAAGGCCATCAGAATCTTGACGATCGGCGGATCGTAATGATCTTTCAGCGGACCATTGGACATCTCCCAGAGCACGCGGGCGGCGCTCTTGGCCTTCTTGTAAACGTGGCGGCTCGTCCCGGCATCGAGCGCGTCGGCCGCCCGGATGACCCGGGAGAAGACATGCAGGCTTTCCTTCGGAAGTCCCTGAGGGTATCCGCTTCCATCCATGTTTTCATGGTGCGTGCGAACGACCATCTTGGCGACCGCGTCGAGTCGCTTCGGCAGCATCCCGACGCCCACGCTGGGATGGTTGCGGATCATCTGGCACTCCTCCTCCGTGAGGGGTTCCTTCTTCTGATAGAGATGCTCGATGGGGAGCATGCCGACGTCGTGGAACAGGCAGCCCAGTGCCAACGGCGTGAGATTCATGCTGTAGCGGATACAGGCCGCTTCGGTGCGGACGGTTCGTTGTCGCTCGCGGAAGATGTAGTCTCGGATCGTGTTGCCCACCAGGAGGCTGATGTAGAACACGTTGCCCACGTGGCTTTGGAGGTAGTCACCGGCGTTGCCGAACCGGGTGAGGACCGCGGCTGTGGCCGGGTTCTCCATGATGTACTGCATGACCTCGGCCACCGAGCGCTGCAGGCCCGAGATGTCCGGCCCCTCCAATGCCGTCTTGGTGCTCAGAATCTCGCGGACCTTGTGCATCAATCTGGCCATCTGCCGGTTGACCGTGGCGGACACCTCGTGGTCGCGGGAGTCGTCCTGGAACTCGACAAACTCGTCCAGAATCGGATCGCAGATCTGCACGGTCAGATCGGGAAAACGGCGGCGCAGGGAGTTGATCTGCCAATCCTCAAGCGGCTTGTTGCAGGATAGCATGACCTGCTTGTCGCGGACGATGGCCCTCTTCAGGCGCATGCCCGGCTCGAGTTCATCGACGTGAACGAGAATCGGCATAAAGCCTCGGTGCCGTCTCCCCTCGCTTCGACCGCGTTCTCAGCAGGCCGGCGGTTGACGGCTTTCGACGCGGAGCGCCGGGCGGGACGCCCCATGGCGGCTTCAAACGCGACGGGGCGTCGCGGCCGCTCCCGCGGCAATGCCGACCCCGGCCGCCATGCGGGCGCACTGCCCCTGCGCGCTGCTCCACCTCGTCTGGAGTCGGCCGGTGATGCAGTCCACTTGAGTAGTGGCCGTTCGCCGGGATCGACGGGGCCGGGATGACCGGAGGTGAGCCCGTCAGTGGCGGGGGCGTCCAATAAAGCCGGCGGCCGCCGGGCTGTCCGGCGGGCAGGTCCGCAGCCTTGGTCAACGCGGGACCGGCGTTGAGGAGTCCGTCTGTGCGCTGCCCACGATGATGACTTCACTGAGACTGGCCGGGTCGATCATGTGTCGCACCAGGGCGTCGAAGCAGATCGGCTTGTCACGGTTGGGTTGAAGGTCATCGATCGGCCCGATAACCACCGCGATCGGCAGGCGGGTGTCATCCGGTGCTGAGGTCACCAGGTCGCCGACCTGAATCTGGCCGGCCTCCACCATGCGGCGAGGGATGTCACGGATGATCATTCGTCCGCCGCCGTATGGCTCAAGGACGAACACGTCCGGCTGAGCTTGCGCCGGACGGCTGGAAGCGTCTGCCGGACCGATGAGCACTCTTCTTGGTCGTGACTTGCCGGCCAGCTTGTCGCTCAGCAGGACCACGCGGGAAGTCAGCAAAGCCGTTTGGTCCACCCAGCCGATCAGGCACTGGTGGCCGAGAACATGGGCCTGAGTTTCCACGCCTTCATGGGTGCCCGCGCCGACCGTCAGGTTTGAAACAACCCAGTCGTTCTTCCCGACGTTTTGCAGGTTGCCTTTGCCGACCAGCATCGAGTCGCGCCCCGAGACGGCGTCCATGGCGAGCACGCGAGCCGGAATCAGCGACTCGTGAGCGGGCAGGCCCATTCTCCGTACGTTCGCCAGTTCGGCAATGGTTGTCTGCAGTTGAGTGTTTTGATGGCGGAGTGTCGCAGTCTCATTGAGCAGAGCATCCCGCTCGAGCTCGAGTTGCCGATAGCGGTCGGCGGGGATGTTTCGACTGATCAGCTCCATGGCCGTGCGATGGACCTCCAGCGAGCCCGTCTGCATCAGCCATTGGGGAAGGCCGAGCGGCTGCGAGAGGCCTCGAAGACGGGCAAGCGTTTCCGCCGGAAGCATCATGGCGACGAGCGAAGCCGTCATCAGCAGCGCGAAGAGAACGGGCTTGGGAAGGCGGTGATCTTCGAAGAATCGCATCGCAGTTCGCAACCGGCCGCGGCCGGCTCCCGCGGTCCCCATGTGACAATGGCCTCGGTGCGGGGTCGCGCCGGGCCATCGATGATATCAGCAACCAAGCAGAAAGGATACGTCCGCGATCAGAGGTCGTCCTCGTCGGACTCCATCGTGTCCTTCCATTCGTTCAGATTCTCGAGGAAGATGCTCGTTCCGCGGGCCACGCAGGTCAGCGGGTCTTCGCAGACCTGTACCTTCAGGCCGGTGGCCTGGTTGATCACCTGGTCCAGACCCCGCAGCAGGGCACCGCCTCCGGCGAGCCAGATGCCATCTTCGACCAGGTCCGCCGCCAGTTCAGGTTCGGCTTTCTCCAGTGATCGCACCACGGATTCAACGATCAGCCCGACCGGCTCTTTCAGGGCCTCTCGGACTTCCTCGCTGCTGACGAAGGTCTTTCGCGGCAAGCCGCTGATCATATCGCGGCCGCGGACCTCCATGGTCAGCTCCTGGTCGGTCTCGGCAACCGAGCCGATCTCGATCTTAATTCGCTCGGCGGTTTGCGGGCCGATCATGAGGTTGTAGGTGCGCTTCATGTAGTTGACGATGGCTGCGTCCATGTCGTCGCCGGCCACCCGCATCGACTCGCACACGCTGATGTCGGCCAGGGTGAGAATCGCCACTTCGGTCGTGCCGCCTCCGATGTCGATGATCATCGATGCACGCGGCTCGGCTACCGGAAGCCCCGCGCCGATGGCCGCGGCCTTCGGTTCGGGCACGAGGTACACGCGGCGGGCTCCGGCACGCTCGGCCGAGTTGTAGACCGCTCGCTTTTCCACCGCGGTAATGCCCGAGGGCACCGCGATCACCACGCGAGGCATGACGAACGACCTGCGTCCGTGAACCTTGCGGATGAAGTAACTGAGCATCGCCTCGGTGATGTCGAAATCGGCGATGACGCCGTCCATCAGCGGCCGAATGGCCGTGATGGTGCCCGGGGTCTTGCCAATCATCTCCTTGGCCACGTTGCCGACGGCCGTCCCGTCCTTCAGCACCCTGTTGGTGCCCTTCTTGACCGCCACAACCGATGGCTCATTCAAAACAACGCCCTGGCCGCGGACGCACACCAACGTGTTGCAGGTACCGAGGTCGATACCCATGTCCATACTAAACAGGCCGAGAAGAGAGTTCAGCACAGCCAAGTCATCCTTTTTTGTCTCGGTTTGCCGGCCCAGAACAGTGAAGGTGCGGAGGTTCCGCTCGCCCCCTTACACGCCCCCGCCAGCCTCCCGGAAGCTTCATCGGTTTGGGGGGTATTGTAACCGTAGATACTTTTCTCGCGAAAGCTCATCTTTTCGGACGCCCATATGCATGCCGAACGCGGCGCAGACGCCTTTTCAAACAGGTGGCGGCTTTTCGTCTGTTCGTCTGGGCGGTGTCATACCCGCCGCCAAGATGAGACACAAGCCGGGTGACGGCGGTCCTTCATCCGCCTGATGGGGGAATGAACGTGCCGAAATACGTCAAGGTCTGGACCGCCACATAGATGATTCCGACCAACAGCAGCGCCGCCGCCACGATTAAGTGAAACGTGTAGAGATCGTTCTGGGGTGGGACTCTTGGACCTGTCGGAGTCAGTTGGGCCATAGCACGTTCCCCTGTGCCGAGCCAGTCGCTCAGCGGGCCATCAGGCTCCGTTCGTCAATCACGGTGTCGCCCGGGCGGATCTCTTTGCTGCCTTGGACAGCGATCTTGCCGACCGACTGCGTCGGATCGACTTTATCAGTGATGATCAGGTCGCAGATATATTCATTGTTGCGAATGACGGCCATAACCATTCCTTCGCTGACTCCCGCCGCGCTGCCCACATCGATGCTCGCCAACCCTTCGGTGGACCGGACCTCGGTGACCGAACCGCGGATCTCGCTGATCTTTGACGGCGTCCCGGCCTTGGCGGACGGCTGGGCGGCGGAAGTCAGCGCCTCACTGGCCTTGCCGAGTTGGAGGCTCTGACGGAGCTGGTCGTTCTCCTGCCTGACGGCCGTCATCTCTTCGATCTTCTGGCGCAACTGCTGGGCCAAGGTGACGCTGTTCGCACTCAGTTCCTCGACGCGGTCCTGCAGGCTGAGGTTGCGGGCCCGCAGCTCCTGTTCGCTGTTGGAAAGACGACCGTTTTCCTCGATGAGAGCCTGGTTGTGATTGTTGATGACCTTGAGTTGTGCGGAAAGCGTCTGGGCGGAGCTTTCCCAACTGGCCCGGCTGGCGTCGCAGGCCTCCTTCTCGTTAATGAGCTGGTCGATTCTCTGTTCGAGCTTCGAGATGTCGTTCTTGAGTGCCTCCATCTGCAGCCGATCGTTTTCTCGCTGGGCCTGGTAGTGGCTCACGGCACTCGCGGCCGAGCCCAGCGCCGCCCGCTCGGTTGCCACCATCGTGGTGATGGTTTCCTGGTACTGCGTCGCGAGCGTTTTCCAGTGGTAGCTCTGAGCGACAAAGCCGATGGTCAGCGGCGTGAAGATGAAGGCAAACAAGCACACCAGCACGACGAATATTTTGGTTACAGGGGTCAAAGGCCGGCTCCTACCTTCGCGTTGATGATTCCACCAGGCCTCTCACACCCGAGGCCACGGGTGGGGAGGGATCGCGCCACATCCCGCGTCGTCGCCGGCCGCCAGGCCGGAACGTTTGATCCCAGGCGAGCCAACGGCAAATGCCGCCAGCGTTGTGACCGGACTTTGTGGGCCAGCTCCGCTCGCCGGTCCGGTCGGAGTGATCCTTATCTCCTGATCCACTGCAACCCATAGCATATCTGCACGGCAAGAGTTTGCAAGGCCTCTCAGTCGCTGCGGTCAAGCGGACCCTGCAGGGTCTGCCGGCCCCCCTCCGGGCGGGATGACCCCCCCGGTCTGTCGGCCCGTCAGCCCTTGCAGGGGAGCCTAGCCGGGTCGGGATCCCTGGCGGGCCCCGGGACCTCGGTCGAGCCCACCTGCCTGTGTCCGTGGGGTGCAGGCTGTATGCCGGCCTGCCCCTGGGTCTCAAGGCAGCCGGCGGTCCAGCAGAGAACAAGCTGCTGGAGCCCTCTTGACCGCTCGGCCAGGTGGCGGTTGAATAGCGGACGGGACCAAGAAAACCTTCCATGGGGCCACAGGAGTCATACATGAGTGGTCAGAAGCATCACCAGCCGGGCTGTTGGTCTTTGGCGGCGGTCGCGGTCTTGGCCTTCAGCCCGCACCTGTCCTGGTGTCTGGCTGCGGCTGCGCTGGATGGCCGGACGCCGGATTCCTGGTCTGCCGCCGGAGTCCAACAGGTCTGGCAGATCACGGTGCCGGTGAGGCACGTCGACAGGATCCAGGCCTGGTATCTGGTCGATGCCTATCTTTATGCTGTCGGCTCCGATGGAGTGGTTCGGGCTTTCGTCGCCGCGACGGGCGAGCATCTCTGGACGCAACCCATGGGCGAACCCCTGTGCACCCTCTTCCATCCGACGGTTTACCAAGACGGCGACGTTCGCGGAATGGTCTTCACCTTTCAAGATCGGGTGGTTTTCCTGGACCCGGTGACGGGCTCCCAGTTGTACCGGCCGCACCGCCTTGAAAGCGGCGAGACCGAGAAGAGGCCGGTTGGGCCGATTCACCTCTGGGCCGGATCGATCAGTCCGGTTGTGGCGACGGGGGATTCCGTTTTTCAGGCCGCTCCGCGCAAAAGAATTCGACGGTACAGCATCTCGCGCGACATCCAGATCGCACAAGTGGGCATCGACGCGGCTGTCGTGCTGCCCCCGCTGTGCCTTCCAGAAAAAGATCTGTTGGTCCTGGCTGATCGCGATGGGACAGTGGCGGTTGCAGACATCCGCACCAGTGAGACCGTTTTTACCGTGGAACTGAATGCCGGACCCGTCGGATGGATTGCGGCCGACGAGAATGCCCTCTATCTCGTCACCGGCTTCCCTCGGCTGCACGTTCTTGACCTCTCCAACGGCCATGAGCGTCTGGAAGGTTATGCGCGCGGATACCTGCTCCCCGCGATGCCTGTGGGAGGTCCCGTCGTGACCAAGGACAGCGTTTACGTCGCGCTCGAAGGGGGGAAGCTCCAGCGGGTCGGCAAGGAGCTGAAATGGCCGAACTGGACCGCGACGGGTATTCGGCGCGTCCTGGCCCGGTGGCCCGACAGGGTGGCTCTGTTGGCCGAGGACGGCAACATACGCTTTGTTCGTCCCGAGACGGGCGAGACGTTGACCGCCATCGAACCCCCGGCCCCCGGCTTCGACGGCCTGAGCAACCCCCTGAACGACGCGATCATTTTGACCTCGGCCAGGGGTGAGGCTCGCTGCTTGCGTCCGGTCAACGTACCCCCGCTCAAGGAAGCCGACTTCAGGCCGGTGACGAGCCGGCCCGCCAGCGCCCCTGCGGATGAAACGCCGGCTCCTGCTGCTCCCGAGGAGGCCCCCGTCGCTGAGGAGGAAACGGCACCTGGGGAGGAATCGGCCGGCGAGGAAACGGCTCAACCTGCCGAGCAAGCAGGCCCCAAACTCTCGCCAATCGAGGCCTTGATTGCCGATCCGCTGAAGTCGCGCAGGTGAGCGGTCGGCGGTCAGCACTCAGCTGTCAGCCGGAAATGGCAAGGCCTGTTTTCGTTCATCCTTCATCCTTCCGCCTTCATCCCTGGCTGAACCCTCCCCTACGGTTTCCACCCCCGGCCGACAACGCTATCATACGCCGCCATGAGTAACCTCAAGATTAAGCGGGCCATCATCGCGGTCTATGACAAGACGGGGGTCGCGGACTTTGCCCGGGCCCTGGTCAACGAGTTCGACATCGAGATCATCAGCACCGGGGGCACGGCCAGGCACCTCAAGGAGGCGGGCATCCCGGTGACCATGGTCGAGGAAGTCACGGGTTTCCCCGAAATGCTCGACGGCCGGGTCAAGACCCTGCACCCCATGATCCATGCCGCCATCCTGGCCGACCGCGACAAGCCCGAGCACATGAAAACGCTCGAAAAGCACGGCATCAAGCCGATCGACATGGTGGTAGTCAATCTCTACCCCTTCGAGAAGACGGTCGCCGACCCGAACTGCACCTTCGAGCAGGCCATCGAGATGATCGACATCGGCGGCCCGTGCATGCTGCGGGCGGCGGCGAAGAACCACAAGCATGTCGCAGTCATCTCTCAGCCTGAGCAGTGTGGGCAGGTTCTGGGGGAAATGCGCGGAACGCGAGGACTCGTCAGCTATCAGACCCTTATGTTGCTGGCGGGGCAGGTCTACTTCCGCACATTTTCCTATGATTTTGAAGTAAGCTTCTATCTGCTGAAGCAGGCGACGGCTCGCGGCTTCACGGTTCCTTCTTCAGAGGAGTCGGATCGACGGAAACGCTTCGTTGTTGAGCCGTTTGACCCGAGCTCTGAATCCGGCAGCCTGACGCTCGACTGGCGGGTGCCGCTTCGCTACGGGGAGAATCCTGCCCAGGCTGCTTCGGCCTATCTGATCACCAACCAGTCTCGGGATCCTGTTAGCCTCTTCGCTTTCTCGGATCAGGAACACCCCGAGGTGCTGCCGCCTCTCCTGGGTGGAGCCCTATCGTTCAACAACTTTGTTGATGGCGATGCGGCTCTCTCGCTGATCAAGGAGTTGTCGCGGGCGAAGATGAAGAAGCACGCGGTGGCGTTCATCAAGCACATGAATGCGTGCGGATGCGCGATTGGTGACGATCCAGTCGACACCTATCGCCGTGCGTATCTGGGTGATCCGATCGCCGCGGCGGGAGGGGTGCTCTGCATGAACTTCCCGGTGACGTTAGACGTCGCCAACACGGTAATGAACTCGTTCGGTAGTTGGGGGAGAGCGGCGGGCGCGTCGTTCTTCAAGCTGGATGTGTGGATTGCCCCCTATTTCTACGATGATGCGGTCAAATTCATCGCCACGCCGACCGAGAAGCGAAAGTGGGGCAAGCATTGCCGCCTTTTGGCCGTCGGGCAGATGGATACACCCCCCGATCCGAACGAATTGGACTACAAAAAGATCACTGGCGGTATGCTGGTGCAGACTCGCGACTTGCTTGGCCTCAATGAAGAGCAGTGGAAGGTGGTCACGAAACGGAAGCCTTCGGAATCTGAGATCTCAGATTTGAGATTCGCCTGGCTGGTGTGCAAGCACACCAAGAGCAACGCGATTACGATCTGCAAGGATGGGATGCTCCTGGGAAACGGGGCCGGGCAGATGAGCCGGGTGAAGAGCTGCGACCTGGCGATCCAGTTGGCTCGCGAGAACGGCCACGGCGACAAGCTCAAGGGCGCAGTGGCGGCCGGGGATGCGTTCTTCCCGGTGCCCGACGGCCCGCAGAAGCTGATCGACGCGGGCATCACCGCGATGATCCACCCCGGCGGCGGAAACCGCGATGCGGATACGATTGCGGTGGCTGATCGGGCGGATATTGCGATGATCCTGACCGGCACTCGACACTTTAAGCATTGATGGAGCTGTCAGCGATCAGCGGTCGGCTGTCAGCTTGAATGGATGACGCGATGGAAGCATATGGTTTATTGGTCTGGCTGAAAGCTGACCGCTGACAGCTTTCGCCGGTTAATGAAGAAAGCGTGATGTATGAGCCATTCAGCGAATTTCGCGGCGATTGATCTGGGTGCCGAGAGCGGACGCGTGATTCTCGGCACGGTGTCCGACAGCAAGCTGGAACTTTCCGATCTGCATCGGTTCCCCAACGGCCCGGTCCGCACGCTCGATGAGCTGCACTGGGACGTTCTGCGGCTGTGGTCGGAGATGAAGCAGGGCGTCGGCATGGCCTCCCAGCAGGGCTCGGGCCTCCGCGGCATCGGCATCATCGACACCTGGGGCGTCGACTTCGGCCTGTTTGCCCGCGGCAACGCGCTGCTCGGCAACCCTTTCCACTACCGCGATGCCCGCACCAACGGCATTCTGGACAAGGCCTTCGGCATCGTCTCCCGGAAGGAGATCTTCGACTACACCGGCATCCAGTTCATGCAGTTCAATTCGATCTTTCAGCTCCTGGCGATGAAGTTGGCGAACTCGCCGCTGCTGGATGCGGCCGAGACCTTTCTGATGATGCCCGACTTGTTCAACTTCTGGTTCACCGGTCGCAAGTGCTGCGAGTTCACCAATGCCACCACCACACAGGCCTATGACCCGCGGGCCGGCGGTTGGGCCAAGGGGCTAATAGAAAGGCTGGGAATACCCCTAAGAGTTTTCCCTGAAATCGTGCCGGCCGGTACGGTCCTCGGCCCGGTCTGCAAGGTCGTCCGCGAGGAAATCGGAATTGATCAGGTCCCGGTGATCGCTCCGGCCACCCATGATACCGGGTCAGCGGTGGCCGCGGTTCCCGCCGTCGGCCAGACGCCCTGGGTTTTCCTCAGTTCAGGAACCTGGTCGCTGATGGGCATGGAGGTTTCCGCGCCGATCATCAATGAGAAGTCGCTGGGCTACAATTTCACCAACGAAGGCGGCGTGTCCGGCACGTTCCGGTTTCTCAAGAACATTATGGGGCTCTGGCTGGTGCAGGAATCGAGGCGCACCTGGCAGAAGGCCGGGCAAGAGTACAGCTATGCCCAGTTGACCGAGATGGCTGCCGCCGCCCGACCCTGCCTGGCGGTCATCAATCCGGACGACGCCTCCTTCCTTCCGCCTGGAGACATGCCGGCCCGTATCGTGGAGTTCTGCCGCAAAACCGGCCAGGCTGCTCCATCCTCACCTGGAGAGGTGGTCCGGGTTTGCCTGGAGAGCCTGGCCCTGACCTATCGACAGACCCTGGAGCGGATCGAGGCCTGCACGGGCAAACGGGCCGAGGTGATCCATGTGGTCGGCGGAGGCACCCAGAACAAGCAGCTATGCCAGTGGACGGCGGATGCGACAGGCCGCACGGTCGTGGCCGGCCCGATCGAGGCCACAGCCGCGGGCAATGTCGTCGTGCAGGCCGTTGCCACTGGCGTTCTGCCCGACTTGCCGGCGGCGCGGAGGCTCATTCGGCAGTCCTTCGACTTGGCCACATACCAGCCCAGGGACACCGCTCGCTGGGACGAGGCTTACGGTGATTTTCTGAAGATAAGAGCCTGAATCGCGAAGTGTGTCGGAGACGGTAAAGACCTAGGGCAATGACGCGAGCCCGGCCAGAAAAAAGTTTGGCCCCGGCGTGGCAAACCGGGGCCAGTGAAGGACTTGACGCTTCCGCGAGTCGCGGAGGGAGAGAGGAGAGCAAGCGGAAGCGTAACCCACATATGTAAATACCCGATGGCTCCCCGGCCGTCAAGGGCCTTAGGCGATTTTCCTAAAGAATTTTTTGGGGATGTAGGTAGCGCGATTTACCTGCCAGCTTCTCAGAGAATGGAGGATTGTTAATGGTTGTCAAACAACGACTTGTCGTATGTGGCTTCGGAGAAGTGATGGTCCGGCTGTCCCCTGCAGGTCCCCAGGCGTTCGGCGATTCGAATACCATCCAGATCACCGCCGGGGGGTCAGAAGCCAACGTATTGGCCAAGCTGGCCAGCTACTCGCCGGGATTCAGGTCGGAGTTGGTGACGGCCCTGAACGACGATCTCGCCGGCCGGGCGCTAATGGCGGATCTGAGACACTACGGCGTCGGGATCGAGCATGTCCGGTGGACTAAAAAAACTCGAAATGGAGTATATTACCTCGAACAGGGGCTCGGCCCGATCGTCGCCCGGGTGGACTACGACCGGAAGGGCTCCGCCATCGCCGAGCTGGCCCCGGATGAATCGCTGTTTGACGTTGTCGGGCAGAGCTCGAGCATGTTCATCAGCGGTATCACGCCCGCGCTCAGCGCCAACTGTGCCGCCAACACCGAGCTGGCGCTCAAGCGGGCGAAGCAGTCCAACGTGCCGGTGTTTTTCGACGTGAACTACCGCAAGAAGCTGTGGTCGCCCGCCGACGCCGGCAGGCAGATCGACGCGTACCTGCGCAGCGGCTGGATCACTGCTCTGATCACGACGGAGACAGACGCCAAGACGGTTTTCGGGATCGACTTCGGTGTCGATGATGAGGCACCGATCGAGGTGCTCATCGAACGCAGCCGCAAAGTGCTCGATGCGCTGAAGGAACGCTACGGCAACAAGTGCGAGTTGTACGTGCTGACCATTCGCAAGCGAGTCACCAATGAGACCGGCGTGTGGACCTCGGCGGCGCTGCTGCCGGACGGCGACTACGTTGTCGGCGACGTGTTCGATTATGTGATTCTCGATCGGCCCGGGGCCGGCGACGCGTGCAGCTCCGGCCTGGTCGCCGGTTACCTCGGCATTCAGAAGGACGGCTCATTCAACCGGAAGGCCGATCTCGCCTCGCGTGTGAAGCTGGGCCTCGATCTGGGCAACCGGTCGGCCGTTGTGGCCCAGAAGACGATCGGCGACATGGGCCCCGTGTGGGACGTGGGCATGTATTTCAACCGCGTCAGCGCGAGCAAGGAAATCGCACGGTAGGGGGTACGGGATCGAGCAGGCACTGGCGGGCGAGCCCCTCGACACAGGCTCGGGACAAAAGGCGCCGCCGGCACCCGGGGCCAGTGCCACGTGGAGCCCTCTGAAGATTGAGTCTCACCGCTGGGCGGGCTCCCTGTTCAGCTCATGCACCCGCTTGAGGTCCTCCGGCTCGGCCTGAACGGTGATCCTGTCTCCTGGTTGCAGGGGCGTGTCGGAGGTGGGGAACAAGGTTGTTTCCTCGCCGCGGTTGTGGGACAGCACGAAACTGTGCATGCCTTTGCCGAGGTCGCGGATCATCTGCCCGGCCAGTTCCGACCCCGCTTTCACCTCAAGGTTGGCCACCACCAACAGGCGGTCCCCGATGTAAAACGAGTTGACGATCGTGGGATCGCTCGAACTGGTGGCGAACAGCGGGGCGGCCAGTTCCGACGTGCTGAAGGTCAGCGGCATGTCGAACGAACTGCGAAGCCTCTCGGCCAGTTCCTGGTCGAACATACGAATGATCACCCGGATCTTGGGATTAAGCTTGCGGACATCGATGGCCATCTCCAGGTTGGCCAGATCGTCATTGGTGGCGAGGATGATGGACTTCGCCCTGGTGATGTTCAGGTCGTCGAACACCCCCTCCTCGCGGCTGTGTCCGATCCGCACCGGTACGTTGTGCTTGCGAGCGTAAGCGAAGTTGGGGCATTGGGGGTCCTTCTCCAGAACGGCCACCGACTCGCCCAGCCGGATGAGTTGCTGGAGTGTCCGCAGCCCGAGCTTGCCCAGGCCGCACAACACGACGTGGTTGTCGAGTGTCTTGCACATGGCTCTGATCCACTCCTTTCCCGTTTCATCGCGACGCAGGATGTGGTAACTGAATCGCACGACGGCATCGAGAACGACCAGGAATCCCAGCGGCGGCAGCAGGAAATAGAAGAGCTGCAGCAGCCAGTGCTTCGGGAATTCGATCAGATGCTCGACCCACATGAGGCAGTAGGTGATGTAGAAGGCTTCGGTGTAGCTCAGCCGCTTCTGGTACAGGAAGTGAAAGCAGACAGCTCCGACGACGAGCACGACCCCAAGGAGGCCCAGGATGGGGAGGATGCTCAGGATAGGCTTCCTGAGGTAATAGGCGTAGGCCCGACAGCGTCGATAAGGGCAGCTCATGAGCTGGTACTATGGTCGATTGAATGTCTTCTGTAAATCCTCTTGAGCCCGACGGACTGTTTGGGTATGAACATGTGTCATGCCGGACGCTGCTGCTTCATATCGGGACCAGACCGCCACCGTCGTCGGGATCGACGAGGCCGGGTATGGACCTCTTCTCGGGCCGTTGGTGGTGTCGGCCACCGCGTTTGATGTGCCTTTGGCGGTGTTGAAGAAAGCCGTCGATCCGGCCGACGGTCCGGACCTCTGGAAGCTCCTCACCGACAGTGTGACGCGCAAGGCCTCCAAGCGGGACCCGCGGCTGGCGGTGGCTGACAGCAAGAAGTTGCACGGCAAGGGCGGCGGCAAGCACGGCCTCTTGTTACTGGAGCGGGCGGTACTGGCTTTCCTCATGCAGGTTGGCGACATGCCCGCAAGCCTTCGAGAGCTTCTCCGAAGCTTCTGTCCCCAGGTGCTCGGCCAGCTTGCGGGCTATCCGTGGTACCAGGGCGCGGATGTGGCCCTGCCGGTAGACTGCGGGCCTGATGCTGTCGCGCTTCAGTCCAACGCATTGCGGCGCTCGCTCGCCGAGAGCGGAGTTCGCTTCCGCGGAGCCTGGGTCGAGGTTCTGCCCGAGGGGCATTTCAACCGCCAGGTGGAGGCAACCCACAACAAAGCGGTTGTGCTGTTCGGCCGGACGACCCGCCTGATTCAGCGGGTGGCCGAGTCCGTGGGCCCGCGTCCGCTTGGTGTCTGGGTCGACCGACAGGGAGGAAGGGTCGGCTACCGACGGCCGTTGATGACCGCTTTCGAGGATGCCCAGCTTGAGGTGCTGGAGGAGTCGACCGACCGCAGCGGCTATCGTCTGAACCGCCGACCCGCACCCCTGGTGGTCCGTTTCGTCAAAGAGGGAGAGAGTCATCACCTCGCGATCGCTCTGGCCAGCATGATGAGCAAGTATGTCCGCGAGCTGTTCATGATCTGTTTCAACCAGTACTGGTGTTCCCAGGTGACAGGTTTGCGTCCGACTGCCGGATACTACGAGGACGGGCAGCGCTTTCTTGCCGATATCAAGGACGCCGAGGTGTGCAGGCAACTTGACCGGCACATGCTGGTTCGCGATCTGTAACCGGCCGCGTTGACAGGTCCGCGGGGCAGGGGTAGAGTGGCCCGGTCGATACTCAAGACCGTTGCGAGGTGGTACATGCCGATTGAAAACTGGTCCGACAACGTCTTGCTGGTTGAATTGGCCGACGATCCGCAATTCACGGACGACCTGACCACGGTCCTCGATACGGTCGAGCAACGCACCGATCTTGACGTGGTGCTCAACTTCCAGGAGGTCACCTTCCTCAATTCCTCCAACATTGCCAGGCTGCTCAAGCTTCGCAAGGCGGTGGTGATCAGCAACAGGCGGAAGCTGCACCTGTGCGCGATCAGTATCCACGTCTGGGGCGTCTTTCTCGTTACTGGCCTGGATAAGATCTTCGATGTCTATGACGACGTCTCAACAGGGCTGGCCAGCCTGCAGTTGAAAGCATAGCTTGCGGCAAGGTCAAAGAAGGAGGGCGATGCGGACTTGAGCCGGCCATGCGGGAGTCCGTCTCGCCAGTGCCTGCTATTCATCCTGCCCGAACGGAGGTGCGAATATGTGCTTGGCGCAAAGGCTGTGTGTGGCGCGGTTGGCTGTTGTCCTGATCTGTCTTCCCGCTGTGGGCTGCGGCGTTGGTCGCGACAGGGCGCTCACGATTCAAAACGATCACGTTCGGCTTTCCGTCGGAAAAAACGGCCGCTGGCAGCATTTCGTGGATCGGGGCAGCGGCATCGATCACTGCCCGCAGGAGGCGGCTCCGGCGGTCGGACGCGTGCGGATCGGGACACGCGAGCACGATTCGGTGTCTGCGACTGCCGAAGGTGACCGTATCAGGTTGGGCTTTGCCGATACGGAGGTTCAGGCGGTCCTGAAGATTGCTCGTCGTCCCCATTACCTTATTGTCGAAGTCATTTCCGTCGAGGGTGGCGAGGTCGACGTCTTCACTTTCCTCGATCTTCCCCTGAGGGGCTCGCCCGGTGAATCATTCGTGGCCTGCGCCCTGGCCCTCAATCTCAAGACCAACGTGGTCCCAATCCCCCAGCCCGTCGATCGTCTCGGGGCAATGTGCTACCGGCGATTCGGTTTCGAGGGAGCCCAGGCCGCCATCGTGGCCTGTCCGCCGAACAAGATGCGGGCGGTCCTGCAGGAGGTCGTCACCGATGCCCCCGAACTCCCGCATTCTCCGCTGGGTGGCCCGTGGGCCATGGATCATCCGATCAACAAGGGCTCGTACCTTTTCGATTTCGGTGATCTCAACGAGAAGACCGTCGACGACTGGATCAAGCTCGCCAAACGGCTGGGGATGAACCAGATCGACTTCCACGGCGGGCGGTCCTTCCGCTTCGGCGACTGCCGGCCGAATCCGGAGATTTATCCGAACGGCTTGGCAAGCATGAAGGCGGTTGTGGATCGCCTGCACGAAGCAGGCATCAAGGCGGGTTTGCACACGTATGCTTTCTTCATTGCGAAGGACGCTCCCTGGGTGACGCCTGTGCCCGACCCGCGCCTGGGTAAGGATGCGACGTACACGCTCGCCTCGGACATCACGGCTGATTCGGCCACCGTGTCAGTGAACGAGAGTCTTGAAGGACGAAACCTCAAGACGGGTTTCTTCGAACGGAACAGCCTGACGTTGCAGATCGACGACGAGTTGATCGTCTACGCGGGCCTGTCCGAGGACAAGCTATATGCTTTCACCAAGTGCCAGCGAGGAGCCCACGGCACGAAAATCGCGGCACACAAGGCCGGGGCCAAGGTGCACCATTTGAAACAGTGTTTCTTCCTCTTCACACCCGACGGCGACTCGACGCTGTTGGAGGAGGTCGCCCAGAAGACGGCCGACACCTACAACGCCTGTGGTTTCGACATGATGTACCTGGACGCCCTCGACGGTGAAGGCATCCTCGGCGGCAACGAATACGGTTGGCATTACGGCTCGAAGTTCGTCTTCGAGCTGTTCAAGCGGCTCAACAAGCCGCCGGTGATGGAGATGAGCACCTTCCATCACCACCTATGGTATGTTCGTTCGCGCATGGGGGCCTGGGATCACCCCAATCGCAGCCACAAGCGGTTCATCGACCTGCACTGCGAGGCCAACGCCGGCCTGGCCCGGATGTTCCTGCCGGGGCACCTGGGCTGGTGGGCGGTCAAGACATACAGCGACATCCAGAACGAACCCACCTTCTCAGACGACATCGAGTATCTCTGCGGCAAGTGCATCGGCAACGATTGCGGCTTCTCGATCATGGGCGTTAACCCCGGCAACATCAACACCGTCCCGGTTTTTGGGCGTCTGGCCGAGATCATGCGGAATTATGAGGAGCTTCGGCATGCGAAGTACTTCGACGAGGCCACGCGCGCCAAGCTCGCCGAACCCGGCAAGGAATTCACCCTGTTCAAGTCCGACGACGGTCGGTGGCGCTTGCGGCCGGTGCAATACGCCAGGCACAAGGTCGAGAGCCGGGAGGATTGCGCGCGTATCTGGCGGGTCGAGAACCCCTATCAGCGACAGCCCGTGCGGCTGCGGATCGAGGCCCTGCCATCGATCTCGCCTTATGACACCCCGGGCGGCCTCGTGGTCGAGGATTTCTCCGATACGTCTGACTTCTCCGAGCGGGCGGTCAACACCGGCGTGACGGCCGATCTGCGGCCGAGCACCGAGCCAATCAAGGCCGGCAAGGTCAGCGGTGCCTTCACCGCCTCCAGTGCCGGCAAGGTGGGCCGAACCGCGGCTTGGGCCAAGCTCGGCAAGAAGTTCGACCCGCCGCTCAGCCTCGAAAAACACGAGGGCCTGGGCCTGTGGGTGCACGGCGATGGCAAAGGCGAGGTGCTGAACGTGCAACTGACCAGCC
Source organism: Phycisphaerae bacterium (assembly GCA_030372985.1). Classification (GTDB taxonomy): domain Bacteria; phylum Planctomycetota; class Phycisphaerae; order UBA1845; family PWPN01; genus JAUCQB01. Next base: position 5,749 of record JAUCQB010000110.1, on the reverse strand, counting down.
CGCCTCATGTCTCGCACGGGATTGGTGACCACTACATCAACGTGGATTTTACCGGATGGCGGTATTTCGAGTTGGTTGAGCCGGAAGGCGAGCGGTGGCGGCAGTACACCTGGCCGTATGGCTGGGCCTACTCGATCTTCCGCGAACACGTGGACTTCAGGCAGGTCGAGACCATCAGCCTCTGGTACAATAACCTCCCGGCCGAGGGCACCGTCACCTGCTATCTCAGTCCCATCCGCGGGCTCTCGGTGTTCATGAACAAGCTCAAGAACCCGTCGATCACCATCGGCGGCAAGACGCTCGTCTTCCCTGTCGAAATGGAGAGCGGCAGCTACATCGAGTTCAACTCGCCGGCCGACTGCAAGCACTACGGCAAGGACGGGGGTTTCATTGGCGATGTCATCCCGCAGGGCGACGTGCCAACGCTGGAGGCAGGGGCCAACGAACTCAGTTTTCGCTGTGACACCAGCGGCGAAGCCAACCCCCGCGCACGAGTCACGGTGATCAGCCACGGCGAGCCGCTGTGATGCGAGTCTCGGTCAACAGCACCATCAGCAGCACAGCGGCCAGGCCGGCCAGGGATGCGCCGATGCCGAACGCCCAGCCTGGCCCGATGGTGGCCCAGAAGACGCCGAACAGCAGGCTGCCCGGCAGGGCCGCCAGGCCGACCGCGCCGTTGTAGACGCCGTAGGCCGTCCCGAGATGCTGGCTGGGGACGAAATCGGCGACCAGGGCTTTTTCAGCTCCCTCGCTCATACCGTAATAGAAGCCGTAGGCCAGGAACAAGGCCCAGAACTGCCATTCTGCTTGTGCCTGTGACAGGCCGAGATACACCAGCGCGTACATGAGCCAGCCGGCCAGGATCATGGGGCGGCGGCCGAGCTTGTCGGACAGGATCCCACCGGGGAAGCTGAAGACGATCTTGGAGATGTGCAGGGCGATCCACAATCCGATCACCGCCGACAGCCCGAGGTGAAACTTCTCCCAGGCGTACAACAGCAGAAACATGTCCGAGCTGTTGCCCAGCGTGAAGAGCACCACCACGCCGACGAAAGGGTAGAACCGGCGCGGCAGGCGCTTCCATGCTCCGGCCGGTGCCGCAGGCCCGCCGTCCTGTGCTCTTGGCAGCGACTGGCGGGTCTTCGGGGCGATCTCCCGAACCCTCCAGATGAGCGTGGCCATGGCCAGCAGTCCGGGGACCAGGGCGATGCCGAACAGCCAGCGCAGGGCGGCCATTTCCTCTCCGCTGGGCGTGGCCTCGCTGCTTCGCCACAGACCGTAGCCCAGCATGGCCATCAGGATGGCCATCGATACCAGCGAGCCGAGCACCGCCCCCGCATGATCCAGCGCCCGGGTGAAGCTGAACGCCAGCCCGCGAACGTCGGCCCCGACGGAATCGCCGATTAACGCATCCCGCGGCGAGGTGCGGATGCCTTTGCCCACCCGATCCAGGAACTTCAATCCCACCACCTGCCAGCCGCCCCAGGCTGCCCCCACCAGCCCTGCCAGGGCCATCAACGGTCGAGCCACCGTCGAAGTGCCGTAGCCGGCCACGACCAGGGCCTTGCGCCTGCCCAGACGGTCGCTGATCTGGCCGGAGACGAGTTTCAGCAGGCTGGCCGTGGTTTCCGCGACCCCTTCCACCAGCCCGACATACACCGGGGCCATTCCCAGCGGCACCAGCCCGGCAATGAAGATCGGAAGCAGCGGGTTCATCATCTCGCTGGACAGGTCGGTGAACAGACTGACCAGCCCCAGCGCCAGGGCGTTGCCCCGGAAAACACTCGGTCGCCGCTTTTGCTGGTCGACGCCGAGTGCCACATTCTGTTCTGCGTCGCTCATCGTCGAAGACTCCGGCACACAGGCATGACCCGCGCGGCCACCGCCAGTGCGAACGGACACCGCGCGCCCCTCAGCGGGGTCATCATGATCGACCGCGGCACCAGCATGACAACCTCCTCGAACGAGTCACGGTTTTCCATTGCGGAATTGTAGACCCGTTAACGGTCGGTTGGCCTTCATACCCTGGGGCCGGCGTCCTGGGCCCTTGGCCCGCGCTCATCCGGCAGGAAATACGCCACCAGGGCCGCCGGCAGGAAGAGCAGCCCGGCGTAGAGGATCGCCAGTCGATGGTCGCCGACCTTCGAGAACAGGCCGAAGAAGACCGTGCCGCCTGCGGCCACCACCCGGCCGATGTTGTAGCAGAAACCCGCCCCGGTGGTGCGAAGCAGCGTCGGAAACAACGGCGGCAGATACATGGTGAACAGCGCGAAGATGCCTTGCGAGAGCCCGGCCAGAGGCAGGTACACCAGCAGGCTCCGATGATCGCGGGGAACACCGTACGCCAACATCAGCGAGCCGAAGTAAGCCAGACACAGGAGCAGAATGACTCGGCGGAAGCCGAATCGCGTCGCCAGGAAGCCGGCCACGAAATTGCCCACAATGGCCGAGGCCATCACCAGGAACATCGCCTGGCTCACCAGGGCGTTACGCTGCGGCTCGCTCCAGTCCTGCAGGCTTTCCAGTCCGCGAAAGTGTTGCAGATACCAGAACAGAAACGCCCAGTGAGCGGTCAGCGTCGTGGCACATACCGAGACCGTCAGCAGGGTCGTGCGTCGGATCGAGCCGCGAAAAAGATCCGCAATGCCGGGCTGGACCTGCTGCTCCTGCTTGACCGCCTGCCAATGTGCGGATTCCGGCACCGCCCGCCGAATCCAGAACACGATCAGCGCCGGCAGGATGCCCACGAGGAACACGGCGCGGTTCGGCGCTTCCATGCGGGCAATCGCGTAATAGGCCAGGCTGGCCAGCAGCACACCGCAGTTGCCGCTGGTCTGGAGCACGGCCGCGACCCACGGCCGCAGGCGCTTCGGCCAGGTCTCCGACAGCAGCGACGCCCCGACCGCCCACTCACCACCGATCCCCAGGGCCGCAAGAAACCGGAAGATCAGCAGGTGCCACCAGGTCTGGGCGAAGAACGACAGGCCCGTGAAGGCGGCATAGGTCAAGATGGTCAACATGAGCGTGCGGGTGCGACCGAGGCGATCTCCCACCCGTCCGAAGAACGCGCCCCCCAGGGCCCAGCCGACGAGAAAACTCGCCTGGATCCACGAGCCATAGTAGCCCGCCGCGGGGTCCTTGGTCGAAACGCGCAGCAGCTCGGCCACAAACGGCAGGGCCACCAGCGTGTACAGGTGCATGTCCAGCCCGTCGAACATCCACCCCAGCCACGCGGCAACGCCCGAGCGCCACTGCTCCTTCGACAGGCCGCGCAATCCGCTGTCGGCATCATCCTGATTCATGCTTGTGTTTCCGGTCCATATCCACGGGTCTGACCGTGGTCACAGACCGGGGAAAGGTATCAGCGAGTCGGTTGGCTGGCCAGAGAGATATCCACTTTGCGGATGTCACCCGGCTTGAGGGATAGCTTCTCCGACCCGGCCCTGAATCCGGTCTTCGTTGCCTTGAGGACGCAGTTCCCGGGCCTGACTGCGAACAACCAGTAGATCCCTTTGGCATCTGTTGTTGCCTTTTTGTCTGACGGGGACACTGCAATCTGCACGCCCTCGACCGGTTCTCCGCGTGAATTGGTGACCTTTCCAGTGACGAATCCGTGAGTCGGTTTCCAGGTGGACTTCATGTAGTCCATCACCTTCGTGCCGCGGGTCTCCCAGCCTTGCCACATGTGTGGCGGGGCGCCCTGTTGGAACAGAAAGACGGCCATGACATTCTCGGCCGGGGCGACCACCTCGTTGTTGGGGTCGCCGTGCCGGTAGATTTCGATTTGCCTGATGTATTCGTCAGCCGTCAGCTTGTCGCGGTCGCGCCAGCCGCTTCGCTTTTGCGGGTCCTCTCCCTTGTTGACCCCGTCGCTGCCGAACTCGCCGATGAACCAGGGCTTGGTTCGCAACCACGGGTAGTCGTTCATCGCCCGGACATGGCGGTGGGCCAGCCACGTGTCGTAGTGCTTGACCGTCAGGTCCCAGTACTCGTGCGTCTCGATCGCGTCTGCCTTCAGGCAGGCTTCCTTGACGTGAGGTCGCTCCCACTCCTTGGAGTCCGTCGGACCGCCCGGGCCGTAGGAACCGAAGACGATCAGCCCCTCGTAGCCGCCCTTGCGCAGCGTGTCGTACATGTCGATGAAGCACCTGGCCGTCTCCGGACTGACGTCGTTGAACTCGTTCTGGAAGCTGATCGCGTCGGGCCACTTCTCCTTCGGCAGGTGCTTGAGGCGGTCGAGGATCTCCTGGCCGAACTCCTTTCCGCCGATCTTCGGGTCACCGTCCGGCCCGGAGGCGTGGTCCCACACGCGGTAGAAGACCCGAGCACCGCGCTCCTTGGCGATGCCGCAGCTCGTGATATCCAGCGCCTTGATCCAGGGCGCACCTTCCGCCCATTTCTTCACATCATCAGGCCAGCCCAGGATGTGCGGACAGATCGGCGGTGCGTAGGGTTTCTCCGCCCGCGATATCGACGCAGAGATCACCACCATCAGAGTTGCGACCATCACGATTGTTGTTGTTCGGCGTATCATCCCAACCATCCCCCGTCCACGGTTACTCCACAGGCCTCAGTTGCTGGTGCTTCAAACGGACAATACGCCGGATTGTATGATCCCGCAACGACAGACCATCGACGGTCACGTGTTCCCGCTCTGCGCCCAGAGCGTGGCCATGACCCTGATTCCGCACCTGCGAAGCGACCACAAGATCGAGCCGGAGGTCTTCAGAACTCGGTTCCCCGAACACCCCCTGTGCTCGGAGCGTTTCGCCGGCTTCCTGGCGGCCCACAACGTCCGCAAGGTCAACGAGTGCCTGCACTACCGCCTGGACGTGGCCGGCTGCCCGATGACCGCCCGCTACGGCATCGAGCACCCCCTGATCCCCCAGCCCGATCCCACCTTCGTCTGGCCCTTGACGCGCCGCGAGCCACGAAGTGGCATTGGTCGCGGTGCGACCGGCGGGCCTTGCCCGCAGCAGCGTGTCAAGGGCTGGACCGACCCCGCCCGCGACGTGGCCGAGGCCGTCGAGCACAACGAGCGGGTCTTCCTCTACGGTCCCAGCGGCACGGGAAAGAGCGCCGTCGTCCGCCCTTGACACGCGGGTGGTCGCCGCGGCGACCGTGCCGCAGGCACTCGGCCTCCGGCCGCCCGGCGCGTCAAGGGTCCGCCAGATCGCTGCCGTGGTCAGACGCCCGGTCCGCCGCGTCTCGCTCAACGGCGAGACCTCCGTCGCCGACTTCATCGGCCACTGGACGGTCAACCCTTGACACGCCGGGGACGCAGATGCGTCCAACCCTTTGGGCCGCGGGCGTTCGCCCGCCCGGTGTGTCAAGGGTCAACGGCAACAAGGAGACCGTCTTCGTCAAAGGCATCCTGCCCCAGGCCATGCAGGAGGGCCACATCCTGCAGATGGACGAGGTCGATGCCATGCAGCCCGAGGTCGGCTTCATCCTGCAGCAGATTCTCGAGCCCCACGGCCACCTGCTGCTGACCCTTGACGCGCGGCAGCGGCCAAGCCGCCGGCCTGCGGCCACGACGCGAACCCTTGACGCGACGCGCGGCTTCGCCGCAACCTGAACGCCAACGGGTTCGCGTGGTGTCAAGGGGAAGCGTCGGCCGCGTGTCAAGGGCTGACCGACACCGGCGAGGACATCTCCCCGCACCCGGACTTCCGGCTGGCCCTTGACACACCGGAGGTCGGCGCGGGGACCGTGGCGCAGGGACCCGGCCATTGGGCGTCCGGTGTGT
>JAUCQB010000109.1 GCA_030372985.1 Phycisphaerae bacterium | reverse complement strand
AGATGTGTATAAGAGACAGAGTCTGCACAGCGAGTTCCCAGGTGCCGTCAGCCAGCGTTCTTGAAAAGCGCTGACCAAGCCCTGCTCGCGTCAGGAACCGTGAGGCAGTCGGAACCGATGACCTGCGTTCTAGAGCATTTCACGATTGGGTGTATCCATATCCGCAACTCGTAAACCAGCCTCTCGCGTCCTCGGCCGTGATGGAGCGGAGCGCTTGGCCGAATGCTCGGTCCAATGCTGCTCGAGTTCGGGCTTTGGCCTTGCGCAAGTGGGCCTTCACCTTGGACCACATCTTCTCAATGGGGTTGTAGTCGGGGCTGTAAGGCGGCAAAAACCGCAGTTCGGCGTGTGCCTTGCGGATCAATTCTGCCACCCGCGGCGATTGGTGCGGGGCCAGATTATCCATCACCACGATGTCGCCGGGACGGAGGGTCTGGACCAGCACGCGCTCCACGTATGTCTCGAACGCTAGGCGATCGGTGGCTCCATCCAGACTCATGGCCGCGGTCGAGCCATCCAGCCGAAGACACGACAACATGCTGGTGGTCGACCAATGGCCGTGAGGCACCGCATCGACCAGTCGATCACCGTTCAGCATCCGTCCATAGAGACGGGTCATGTCGGTCTTGGCTCCGCTTTCATCGTAGAAAACCAGACGGCCCGGCGGGATCTCGACCTGCTGTTTCACCCAAGCCCGCCGCTTTTGGGCAACGTCCGGACGATCCTGCTCGGCGGCACGGAGCGACTTTTTTTTCGGCGAGAGCCCAGCCGCTTGAGTGCTCGAAACACCGCCATCCGGCTGGCATCGCACCGCGTCCGGTCACGCAATTCCTCCAGCGTGGCATCCGGGTGCTTGCGCAGCTCCTCCTCCAGACGTTTCAGGGCACGCCCCTGGTACTTCGGCTGCCGGCCACCCCCGTGCGGCCGAGCGGCAATCGAACCCGTCTCCCGCCGCCGCTGGAGCAACTTCTTGATCCATACCGTGCTGACGCCCAATCGCTCCGCGATCTGCTTCTGCGTCCATTCGCCGCGATCAACCGCCGACACGACCCGTTCCCTCAGCTCCAGTGAATAGGCATGCATACCCTATCTATCGGCAGAGGATACGATCAATCGTGAAATGCTCTAAAGACCGCTGGTCACCGGTTCGCACCGCCCATGATAACCGAAATCCCCAATAAAAACGGGCAGTTCCGGGCCCACTCGCGGACCCAAGATGCAGGATTTGCGCACTTCGGCGCGCACAAGAGGGGCACATTTCGTCGATTCAGCCAGTTGTAGGTGGGAATAGCCGCTGCGAGGTGTTTCGCTAACTGATTGTCGCAGCGTGATTTACGGAACAGCCACCGGCCGGATTCGAACCGGCGACCTGCGGTTTACAAAACCGCTGCTCTACCAGCTGAGCTACAGTGGCAAATCGTTATAAGTCTCTATTTATAAGAGACTTGCATGATCTGCTGTCCGGAGAGCAAATCTTCGCCGTTGACAAGAGAGAAAATAGACGCGGGCATGCCGGCCGGGCAAACCGAATGGCCGGTGATCGGAGAACGATAGTCGTGCCTGCGTCCAAACATGGCGAAGTCCAGACCAACAAATCCGACGGACGTAAGTTTATCACGATGAAGGTCGGAAGCAACGGGGAGGTCCTTTACCAGCGGATCTACCTGCGTACGAAGGACGCCAGACTCGCCCGACAGCGAGCCGAGGTTCTGGACGACATCGCCGACCCGGATGAGGCCCGTCGGCTCATTGCCTATCTGGAGTCCAGCCGGACCCCACAGCAGGAGCAGCAGCGGATCGCCGAACTGACCAAGAACACCCCCCTCATTCCCGCCATGACCCAGGAAGAGGCCCGCCGGGAGCTTGAGGGCATCGTCTGCGACTCTGGCGACTACGCCCCGGGCAAGATTGAAGAAGACGTCACCGATGCGTGGCGGAGGGCCGGCACCCCGAGTGAGTGGCGAAAGATCCTGCTGGGCCTCGGCATCCCCGAGGATTACCTGAACGAGAACCCCAGGGCTGGGGTCACCAGGGCTGGGGTCAGAGCACATTTAGACATGAACAGGGCTGGGGTCAGAGCGCAGTTAGACATTAGTGTTGACGATGGCGTGCAGGTGGTGTAACCTTCGGTCATGGCCAGCAGGGCTGGGGTCAGAGCGCAGTTAGACATTAGGAGCAGGGCTGGGGTCAGAGCGCAGTTAGACATTAGTGTTGACGATGGCGTGCAGGTGGTGTAACCTTCGGTCATGGCCCGGCCTTTGCGGATCGAGTTTTCGGGAGCCCTGTATCATGTGATGTCGCGGGGCAATGACCGGCGTGCGATCGTTCGGGATGACGCCGACCGGAACCGGCGGCTGGCGTGGGGCATGGATGTGGACTTCCTGCTCGGTGCCGATCCGCCCACGGTCTGGACGCTGGCGCAGGACCTGACGGTCATCAACGGCCCCATCGCCACCCCGGCCGTGGACCCTGCGATTGAGGCACAAGACTCGGCCCAGTGGTTCACAACCACGGCCGGCATCGGCGGCGTGACCAGAGAACCGCTGCCCGCCGGTCAGACAGTCCTGGCCACATTGTCGCTGACCATCTCAGCCGAGCCCGGAACGTACCACCTGCCCCTGACGGATGCCCAGTTCGTGGACACGGCCTGCGCAACGTACCCGGCCTCGGCCGGCCAGCCGCTGGTGATTGCCGTCGGACAATAGGGCTCGAACAGGCAGAGACCGGACGCCGAATGGCAGAACTGGGCGGCACGCTTCAACCACAGTCACACAGGACAGGTCCAAGCGAAGCGCGGACCTGTCGCTGCTTTAGCGCCTCACGCACCTCTCGAAGAACGTTAGCAGCCGCGGGTGCGTCTGCTCTGGCATCTCCTGCATGGCCTGGTAGTGGTTGGCTCCTTCAATGAGCCAGAGCTCTTTCGGTTCCGCGGCGGCGGCGTACAGCCGGTGAGCCATGACCGCCGGGCAAACGGTGTCGGCCGTACCGTGCATCAGCAGGATCGGCCGGGGGGCAATGCGCGATACGAAGTCGATGGGATTGAGATCGCGGCTCATCAGCAGGGGCACCCACCACGCCAATACCAGCAACACCGGGTTACGCAGAATGTGCCAGCGGGCGATGCGACGGTAGTGATCGAACGCCCCGTCGGTTGCCAGACCGCGGATTTCGGGGCGTTGGGCGGCCAAGACGATGCCGATCGCCCCGCCGAGCGACTGCCCGAAACCGACAATCCGCTCCGGATCGATGTCCGGCCTTGCCAACAACCAGTCCAGCGCGGCATTCGCGTCAATGAGGGAACCCGAACGGCTGATTCGCCCCTCGGACCGCCCGTAGCCGCGATAGTCGAAACACAGCACGTTCCATCCGGCCGCAGGCAGCCACGCGACATGCTGAAAGTGGCCGGTCAGATTGCCCGCGTTGCCGTGAAGGTGCAGGACGGTGCCCGCCGGCCCGCTCTCCGCCGGAAAGAACCACCCATGAAGCCGCAGCCCGTCAGGCGTGCCGATAGACACGTCCTCGAACCTCAGACCGTAGTCGCAAGGCCGCTCGTACTCGCAGCGGTTCGGATAGTAGAAGAAGCTCTCGGCCAGAAGCATGGGAGTAAGGATCAGCTACCGGTCTCTCGGGATCCAGCAACAAGGGCTCATGCCCGTACCCGCAAAGTAGGCATCCTAACCGCGCTGCCGCTGTCCGACCAGCCCGGTGGGACGGGTCAGAGCGAACCGCAGAATCGTCGCTGGTCTGACGCTCGGGATCCGAAAAGAACCGCCCAGAGCATCACGGACCCGAGGCCTCGCATGCCGATCCGATGGCTCGCCACCGGGTCAGCCACCGGCTAGTGCCGTTTTCGGTTGGTCAGTTTCGTGATTACGCTGCATGACGACGGATCCGATTATGTTGCCGCCGGTAAGCCGCCCACCTCTTGAGGCTGATCTCCCGAGCACCGTTTCTCCAACTCAGG
>JAUCQB010000108.1 GCA_030372985.1 Phycisphaerae bacterium | reverse complement strand
ACCGTTCGGAACTCGTCGGCAGCGTCAGATGCGTATAAGAGACAGGCATCGTGGCCGGCCGCGACGCCGGCATAATCACCGGGCCGGGCACCCTCTCAGTATGATCCTGGGCGCGGGGCGGCACTCCTTTCGCCAGAGCAAGCCGTTCACTCGCACTCCGCTTGCAGGCAACGAGCATGTCGCCGCTCACCGCCGATTTGAAGACGGCGTCCAGGACCGAGGCCAGAGTCTCCGCGTCGGGCATGGAAGCAAGGTCAAAAAGGAATCGAACGTTGTATTCGACTGCCGCATCTCCGGCGGCGGCACCGGCCGCTTGAAGAAAAGACCCCGCACGCCCCCGGTACATGTCCGCCACTCGGGCCCGCAACACGGGCCGAAGCACCGCGACGGTCTCCGCTGTCAACGGTCTCGATTCGTGCACCACCGCGACGGGGCTTGCGCCCGCGGCGGCATCGGCTCGCGAAACCGCCCCCTCCACTGGAAGCATTTCGACACAGCTCCAGACCAGCCTGCCGCTCGACACGTCGACCATGTTCATCCGGAGATCCAGACGCGACGTACCCGATGCCGCTTCCGGGTTGCCGACGTTTGCCTTGACGATGTCCATGTTAACGAAGAGGAACACGTTGGGGCCGCGCAGCCGCTGGCCCATGGCCTGCAGCTTGTCGCGGTTGTTGACGTCGGCCGATGTGACGGAGAACTCGGCCAGCAGCTTCGACAGAATCGACTGTTCCGTCAGGCGGACGTGATCCGGCCTCTGGTTGCCGAGCTCCTCGAGAAGCACGCCGCAAATGGCCACCACGTCGTCCAGGTGTTCTTCGTCCGATTGCGCCAGCAGCACGTTGAGGTTGTAGGCGATACCCCGCCGAATACCCTCCTCCGCCGTCAGACAGGCCTGGCGGATCGGCTCAGGCTGTGCCGGTGCCAGGGCCAAAGCCTGCACGGCTTCAACCCAGGCAAGTTCCCACGCCCCCCTGGCCTTGTGCCGATGGTAGTTGTCCATGAGCTCTGCGACCCACCCATCGAGCACCTGCTTTCGCTGTTGCCGCAGGCTCTGGCGGTTCGGCTCGAGGGCCATGGCTTCGTCAAGTGTCTGGGCGGCGGCCTGGAAACGACCCGCCTGAGCATCGGCCCGCGACCGGGCTGACAACTTGTCAACCGCTTGCCCTTTGACCCGATCCAACTCGGAACGAATCTCATGGTTGTCCGGCCAGAGCCCGGCGGCCTGTTGCAGCGGGCCCACCGCGCCGCTCATGTCCCCTGTGTCAACGATCGCCTTGGCCGAGTCAAACAGCCGCACCGCTTCGCGCCGATCTTTCGCCTGTCGCTCAATCTCAGCGGCTTTGACATTCTCAGGGGCGACCTTCCGGACCTGCGCGCAGGCCGCCAACGCGGCATCCCAGTCACGCGCCTCCAAGGCCTGTTGTGCGGCCGCCAACTGACGAGCCGCGATCGTCTCGGCAGCCTCGTTCCGCAACTCCTCGAGCTGCGGATGACTCCTGTCAATCGTGCGAGCCTCGGCCATCAGCCTGGCACCTTCGGCCCATTCCTGGCGGGCCAGGGCCTCGTGAGCCTTGACGATCGTTTCCCCGCACTCGGCAATCGAAGGTGCAATCTGCGCCGCCAGCGGCACGCCCTCCGGATGCCCGGGCATCAGCTTCAGAGCGATATCCAGTTCCTTGCGAGCGTCGCTGAGACGCTTTTCGGCGACACATTGCGCGGCCGCCTTGACGTGCTCGTCGGCCGCCAGAGACTTGGCCTCGAGCAGGGCGTTGTGGTACTTGCCGCTGCCGGGAGCCTTGGCCAAGGCCTCGTCAAAGGCTTTGATCGCCTGATCATATCGCCCGGAGGCCATGAGCGTTCGACCCCGGTCATAGTGTTCCTGACCGGCACAACCGGCCATGAACACCAGGCCCGCGACGAGCACCATCAGGCCTCGCCCCACCCGCCTGATCGCGTCACCCGCCAGTTGATCGTGCTTCATCATTCTGCTCACCTTCTGCCACGCAGGGGAGTGCTGCATCAGAGACACTTGTATCGGCATCCCTGCCGGCCGGCGAGATGGCTCCGTCGCCGGGAAGACGCGTGAGGCCGGCTTTCACACCCGCCGGGCCGCTCACATGTGTGATGCTATCCTCGCCCGTCCGGACGTCAACAAGCCGGCAACGTTGACGCCGACGGCATATTGCCCTCATACTTCCGACATCGCCCCGGACCGTGCCGAGGCGAATCCGTCACATCACCGGCGAGAGGATCGGCAAAATGACGCAAGAGCAACAGGATTATCGGTCTCTGACACGTCGGGATCTGTTCGCAGCGGCCGGAACCGGAGCGGCGCTGACGCCGCTGCTGGGCGGGTGCGGCGCCGAGAGCGGCGGCATGGAGCGGGCGGGGCGGGCCGAAGCCCCACCTGCCTTCGAGTCCGGGAGCCGACTGACCCGGTCCAACACGATTGAGGCAGACGTGGTTGTCGTCGGCGGCGGGATGGCGGGGGTGTCGGCGGCACTGGCAGCCCTGAATCACGGCGCATCCGTGGTCCTCGTACATGACCGGCCGGTGCTCGGCGGAAATGCTTCGAGCGAGATCCGGCTGCACATCCTGGGAGCCGACGAGCACGGCGCTCGCGCCGATACCGATTCCCGTGAGAGTGGCATCATCGAGGAGATCCGCCTCCACGAGGTGGTCCGCAACCCGCACAGGTCTTACGGGGTGTTCGACCTGCTGCTGTACGAGATGGTCTACCGCCGCCAGGGGCTCACCGTTTTGCTCAACACCTCCTGCTGCGGCGCGGTGATGACCTCCCCATCGCGCATCGCCGCCGTGCTGGCCACGAGACCCAGCACGCAAGACGTTTTTACGATCAAAGGCAAGATGTTCATCGACACCAGCGGTGACGGACGGCTGGGGGCCGAGGCCGGCGCCGAATTCCGAACTGGACGCGAAGGTCGCGCTGAATTCAGTGAGGATATGGCTCCGCCGCAACCCGATAACCAGATGCTCGGCAGCTCGATCCTGTTCACCACTCGCCGGTACGATCAGCCGATCCCCTTCACGCCGCCGGACTGGGCACTTCGCTTCCCGACCTGCCAGGACCTGCCCTACCGCTCGCATGGGAGCTGGGAATGGGGCTTCTGGTGGGTCGAATGGGGCGGCCATATCGACACCATCCGCGATAACGAGAAGATTCGAGACGAGCTGATTGCCGCGGCCCTGGGCGTCTGGGACCACATCAAGAACAGCGGCAAGCACCCCGAAAGCGCCAACTGGGCACTGGATTGGTTCGGATTCCTCCCCGGCAAGCGCGAGAGCCGCCGATTCGTCGGCGACCACATGCTCATCCAGCAGGAAGTGCAGCGCGGCGAACCGTTCGAGGACGGCGTCGCCTATGGCGGCTGGCCGATCGACCTGCATCCCTCGATCGGGATCTACAGCAAGGAGAAACCTTGCCTGCAGATCCGCGTGCCGATGTACAACATCCCGCTGCGATGCCTGTATTCGCGGAACATCGAGAACCTGTTCTTCGCGGGCCGGGACGCGAGCGTGAGCCACGTGGCCTTCGGCAGCACGCGCGTCATGGCGACCGGTTCGGTCATGGGGCAGGCGGTCGGCACGGCGGCGGTCATGTGCATCCGAAACAAGTGCACGCCCCGCGAGCTCGGCAGGCAGGCCATCCGCGATTTGCAGCAGCAGCTTCTGAAGGACGATGCCTATATCATCGACGCATCAAATTCCGATTCGCTCGACCTGGCCCGAACTGCCGAAGTCCGGGCATCCAGCGAGACCCCGCAGGGCAAGGCCGCCAACGTCATCGACGGGGTCGCCCGCGGCGTCGGGCAGGCAACGCACCGATGGATCTCCGACCCGCAGCAAAAGATGCCGCAGTGGATCGAGCTGCGGTTCCGCAGGCCGGCCCGCATCCGCGAAGTGCACCTGGCGTTCGATACTGCTCTGAACCGAAGCATGACGCTGACCCTCAGCGACCACCAGAATGCCAGGATGATCCGCCGCGCCCAGCCCGAAACTGTTCGCGACTACGAACTGCAGATTCTCGACGGCACAGGAGCCCAAACCATCGCTCAGGTCAAAGGCAACTACCTGCGCAAGCAGATCCACCGCTTCGATCCCACGACCGCAAGTGGATTGCGCCTGAACGTCAGCGCCACCCACGGCGATGCGTCTGCCAGAGTGTTCGAGATACGGGTATATGAGTGAGTCGATCGGCTATGCTCCGTCCGGCGTCTCTTCTAGAATGCGTCCATGACAGATGCTCCGGCCCCACAGCTTGACGAGCCCTCTCCTGCAAACCAACACCATGCGCTGCTGCGCACGATGGGCCTGTGGTCGCTGGTGATCTATGGCATCGGCGACATGCTCGGCGCCGGCATTTACGTCACCATTGGCCAAGCAGTAGGCGTCGTGGGCAACACCGTATGGCTGACGTTCATGGCCAGCATGCTGGCGGCCATGTTCACCGGGCTTTCGTATGCCTGCCTGGGCTCGCGTTATCCTCGATCGGCCGGAGCAGCTTACATTGCTCAGCGCGCGTTCGGCCGGCCGATGCTGTCTTACATGATCGGGCTGGCCGTGGCCGCGTCCGGGCTGACTTCCATGGCCACCGCTTCCAACGGGTTCGCCGAGTACTTCTCAAAGCTGACCGGCCCTCTGCCAACACGGTTGGTCGTCATCGGATTCATCATCATCCTGACGATGGTGAACCTGCGCGGCATGCGCGAAAGCACCTGGTTGAACGTCCTGTGTACGACCGTCGAGGCCGGGGGGCTGGTCTTCATCGTCATCGTCGGGCTGCGGTATTGGGGAGGCGTCAACTATCTGGAAATGCCACAGCATGCGACAGTCGGCCCGACCTCGCTGATTCTCCAAGGCGCGGTGTTGACCTTCTATTCGTTCGTCGGCTTCGAGGACTTGCTCAACGTGTCCGAGGAGGTCAAGGACGTCGAGAGGAATCTGCCTCGCGCCCTGATCATGGCGTTGATCATCGTGGCGATCTTGTACGCGGCCGTGAGTATCACGGCCATCTCGGTCGTGCCGCACGCCGAACTCGCAAGATCCGGCGGGCCGCTCGTCGAGGTCGTGCGCCGGGCGGCGCCCTGGTGCCCGCCGATCCTGTTTACCGGCGTGTGCCTGTTCGCGATCACGAATACCGCCCTGCTGAACTACATCATGGGCTCACGGCTGATCTACGGCATGGCTCAGCAGGGCCTGCTGCCCGCCATCCTCGGCCGAGTGCACGTCAAGCGCCGTACGCCTCACGTAGCCATCCTGGTGCTGATGCTCGTCGTGATTGCCTTGGCGATGGTCGGCGATATCAAGGTCCTGGCTAAGGCAACGTCCGTCCTACTTCTGGCCGTCTTTACGATCATCAACCTGGCTCTCGTCGTGCTCAAGAACCGAAGCGGCGAACCCAAGGGCACCTTTGAAGTGCCCATCTTCGTGCCGGTCATCGGGGCACTCATCTGCCTGGTACTGATCTCGCACGCACAGATATGGGAACTCCTCATCGCGCTCATCTTGCTGGCCGCAATCGCGGTTTTGTATGTTCTGGTCTCCCGCCGTCATCGAAGGGCCGGTTTGCCCGACTGAACAGGGCAGGCCGAAGACGGGCCTCATGGTTTTCGCAGGAACCCCACGGTCGATTCCATGATCCGGTCGCGGAGGCGGCGCGTTCCGTCGTCGGTGGTTTGTCGACGAAGATCGTCGAGGTTCGCGCGGCAGAATTGGCAGCCCAGCCGCTCCAGGTGAAAGGTGACATAGTCGTGCCAGTCCCGCTCCAGCGTACCGAGCAGGTAGGCCCCGATGGTGCTGCGCTTCAGGCAACTGAGCCGGCGCTCCTGCCAGATCTCGCAGAGCATGGCGTCGGAGCCTTCCGCGGTCAGAAATGAATCGTCGGAGGCCGACAGCGAGTCGCCGGAAACGGCGGCCATTTGTTCGACAAGTTGCTTCAGATAACGGTGCTTGGTCACGGCGACGTGGTTTTCGCGAACACCGGCGATGTTGGCGATATCCTTGTTGCGCAACCGGCAGTAGAAGAGCATTTCGGTGATCTTCAGATCGCGAAAGTTGAGCGACTGCTTGAAACCGTCGACTAGCTCCTGCATGGCCTGAGCCAGCGCCTGGTGCCGCCGCTCCTGTTCCTCGTCCCGCCGGACGTACCAGCTGGCCGTCTGGTCGGGCGCGGCCAGCCGGTCGGCGGCATCGCCCGAGTCGTCCTGCCCCCCGCCGGGCAGGGCATCCTGAAGCAGGCAGATGCTCGATTTGCGGCCGCGGCTCCAATTGATGATCTTTCTGCGCAGAATCGCAAAAAGGTAGGTTTCAAGGCTGGCCTGTCCGCGAAAGGCACCCAGCGACTGGACGAAACTCATGAACGCGTCCTGAACAAGGTCCTCGGCGTCGGCCGGCGTGCGCAGCTTGCTGCGCGCAAAGGCCTCCAGCCGCCCCTGGTAGCGGTCCACAAACTGCTCCCAGGCCTGCGGACGACCCTGCCGGATCTGATCGAGCAGGTATTGTTCGGCCTCAGTCAGGATGCTGGCCACGCTGTCGTCTGTTTCCTCCAGGAAGTCGCAGGGTCGCGCCGTAGGGCAGTGTCGAGGTCGCCGAGGCGACCGAGACCTGCCGTTTTCTTCAGTAATTACGCAGCGGCAGGTCTGCGCCGCCTCCGGCGGCTCCGACCGTGCCCTACGCGGGACTCACCCACCGCCGTCAGACCATGAGCAACAGGACCACCGCCCCACCCAGCACCAGCAGCACCATGCTACCACGCAGCATCCAGGTGTAATAGCCCCGGGTGGCCGCGTTCAGAAAACCATATACCACTGTGATCAGGACGGTCAGCAGAATGAGAGACGCAGCCCTGATGAACCACGATTCTCTGACCAGAGCCTGTGTCCTTTGCGCCTGTACGATACTCGGCAGGAAAGCCGCGGCATGCGCTGTGATCTGGGCATCGGATGCATTGACTAACAGAGCGTGCTGCCAGACGTCGCCATAAGGTCGACGAATGTGCTGCGTGAACTGGTCGTCGACGCCGGTCCCGCGGTTCAACTCGGCTCGGATCCTCTCGTAAAGCTCGGGATCGGGCCGGTGCTGCTGCAGAGCAATCACGCCGCGGTTTGACTGGCTGACCCTGCTGCTCTCCAGACGTTCCAGGGCGGTGCGGACGAGCGGAACCAGGTTCTTCGCAGCCTCGGCAATAGCCTGTTGTTCCGCCTCGCCGCGGGTCGGGCACAGCCGCTTCGAACGCGCGACCATCCGTTCCTGGCCAGACACTTGCGAGGCCCGATCGATTCCATGCTCGACCCAGGGCTTGTTGACGAACGGTGCCGTGTGCGTGCTCTTGCCCGCCGGGCCCGAGAGAACCAGCTCGATGGTCCCGTTTCTCTTCTCCGAAGTAACGACACCTCCACGACCGTCAGAGTAGCCGAAGCTCCCAATGACACCTCGACCACCGACGTAGCTGAAGTTCCCGCCGATCGCCAGCCGCACCGTCGCGTCGGCCTCCAGCTGGGCCGGGGCTGAGCCCGGACTGACCAGGACCCGCTCAACCTCTTCGATCTGTGCCTCCTGTGGTGACTTATCCATTTCAACGCGATCATCGCCGAGCTTTGCCCGCAGAGCCTGCAAGACTGCCGGCACGACGGCGGGCTCCAGCTCACTGTCACCGCGAATCAGGATTTGCGTCGGTTCCTGTCCATCCGGCAGAACTCGATCCCAGGACCTGATCGCTTGCCGGGCCAGCGCCACGGCCGCCGATCGCTCCGATGGATACACGTCGGCTTCGAAATCCGCCTGCCCGGCGTCGATCCACTCGTCGGTCACCGAGCCTGTAACAGCGGACTCGCCCGGCTGCGGAACCACTGGCGACTCGGCGACCACGTCCGGTCGGGGTGCCGCTGCTGGATCAGGTGCCACTGGCGGCTTCCTCGTCAGTGCACCGGCAGGCCGGCTGCCCGCGTGGCTCGACATAGCACGAACCTCGTCTGCAACCGCTCGGACCTCCTCAGCCACCCGCGCCACCTCCCGCGCGGCTTGCTCGCGGTCCGCTGTCGAGGGTGACAAGGATCTATCGGCGCCGTTCTGCTGCACGACGACACCATTCCTCGAGACGTTGATCGCCTGGCCGCCGTCGGTCACTGAGACGCCGTTGCCATTGACGACGATCGATCTGTTGGCCTCTCTCACGACGACGCCATTGCTGCCGACGGTGACACCTGGAACAGCATGGCTCTCCATCGCCTCATCTTCGGGCGGGTACGTGGCCCCAGAGAACAGTGACGGCGATGACGTGCTGTAATGGACACCGGTTTTCACTACAAGCATCGCCAACAACCCGAGGGCGACCACCACCACAATCCCGATCACCAGACCGGCAAGCACGCGCCGAGCACTGCGGTTTCCGAGAATCAGAACCACAAGGCCGATCAGGCCGACGAGTACAAGAATCGCAAACCAGCTAACCACCATCGCGTTTACCCCTGTGTTGAGGCCACATTCCCATTGAGAACCGGAGAGATGGCCTGCGGGCGCTTGGCCGGCCAGAACAGCAGGACAATCGAAATCAAAAGCAGCACCGCGGAGATAATGGCCCCTTCCCCATCGATCGCACCCAGTGCGGAGTCGATGGCCGGGCCGATCCGCTCCGCCTGCACCAGCGTCGATACTGTCGCCCATTGGATCCGGCTGGTGGCGTCGGCGAAAGCCGCCAGGGCTGCACCGATGGCCACAGGCCCCAGCACTGCACGCAGGCAGTGGGCGCCTCCAGACTTGCGGCGAGCGAGCAGGAGTATGGCACAACTGGCCAACAACAGGAACACCGTTAAGAAAGTACCGATCCGCTCCAGCAACTGCGGCCAGTTCGTGTAGCCAAACTCCCGGGTCAGTTCCTGCTCCAGGCTCTGATCCGGAATACCCGCCGCAATGACGACCGGCAGATGAACGGCCACCAGCAGGCCGGTCAGCACGCCCGCCAGCAGCACCAGCATGCCCACGCCCGCCAGCATCAGGCTTCCGAGTTCCAGGGGACGGCTCTCGCTCGACACGGCCGGTGAAGCAGCAGCGGCGACGGAGGCCGGCTGTGGGGGGGTCACGGTGGGAGCCGGGGGCATACCCCGGAGTTCCTCGGGGTTGCTCCATATCACCAACCGGCGTCCCTGCTTGTCGGTGAAGTGGCCCGCCAGGATCAGGATGATGTCAATGATCTGGCCGAGACCAAAGCCGCCGCCCAAGGTCAGCAACCACAGGATCCCGGTCCCGATCTTGCCGACGTAAAACCGGTGCAGTCCGCCGAGACCACACAAGAAGAACGCCAATGCCAACAGGACGGCCCAGAACCGGCAGAGCGGAGAGGTTCCGGCGACCCGGGGCTGCTGCGGCACCGGGTGTCCGGCGCGAGAAAAGGGCTGGCCCAGGACCGCGTGAATCATGCGATTGGTTATGCAGGCGACGAAGATGAAAAAGATCGCCGCGAACACGATCAAGCCGACTGCGATCATCTCTTCGTCGTTGGAGAGACGCACCGAGCCGAGCACCACCGCCGAGGCAATGCCCGTCTCCGCCAGCGTGATCAGCAGGAACGGTTTGACCAATCCGCTCCACCAGCTCACCAGATACCGTTGCGTGGCCTTCACCAGGGCGAGGACACTGAACAACAAGGCTCCGATGCCGGCCGAAACGCAGCCCGCGAAGGCTTCCAGCTCCGATGGACTTAACATGCCCGCCACGATGAAGAACACAATCCCGGCGCAAAGGAGAACGACAAACGCCAGCAGCGACAAGGCCCTGAGGAACATTGGGACCTCTTGCCCTGGCGGCAAGGAAATGGGCACGGGGCAAGGCCGATGAGCCTCAGCACCCGGTGCTTGGGCGGAGCGGCCGGCAGCCGGCGGCGTGCCTTTCCCAGGCGGTCCGGGATGATCGTGCCGACCATTACCCTTCGTGAGCGCGGCCTGTTTTCGCAGAGCCGGTGGTATGAACGCGCTGCCCGCCTGAACGGCCATCGACAACCCGGCCAGGACGCCGATCATCACGATCGCGCTGGCGTCGGTGAAAATGCTGGCCATGAAAGCGAGCAAGCCGGCAGTGAAAGCACTCTCGAACGAGATGCGCTGTTGGCGCACGGGATTCATGCGACCCAACCAGTCGATGAAGAAGCAGCATGCCAGCAAGGGCAATGCGTTGTCGTCCAGCATGCGGTGTATCTGACTGCGAAACGGCCCGATCTCTCCCAGAAAAATGGCCGCGAGGACTCCCAGCGCGGCGGCGCCGCCGAAGGCCACGTAGCGGCCCAGCCCGTGCTCCTTCTGCATCCGCTCGGCCAGCAGGCGGCCGGCGCGAAAGACACCGATGGAAGCCAGCAATATCGCAACGGCGGCGAAGATACTGAGTTCTATCGCGGGGCCACCTTTGTGCGAGGTTGCCTCGATGATCCCAGTCCCGGCGCCCATGACCAGCGTGGCGATCACCCACAAGCGTTTCCTCGCCCGCCGGTCAAGCGGATCCAGCGCGGTATCGGTCATGCCGGCGGAAGCCGGGACTGGATCGCTGGCATAGGGAAGTGCTGCCGGTTTCTGGCCAAACTGCCGGCCGACCCGATCGCCGACCTCGGCCATCCGATCGCTCAGTTTCTCGCCCCACTTGCCCACCCGCTCGCCGAAGTCATCGATGTGCTTGCTCAGGTCTTGCCAGACGTCGCTGCTGCCGGCCTCGCCCGGTGGACGGCCAGGGCCCAAACCTCCGGCGTGCTCGGCCGATGAGCCCGAGCCCCCCACCGTCACCTTCTGGGCGACGCGCTGGGCCACCATCGACAAGCTTTCGGGCCGGAAGTGCGACACGCTTTGCTGAATGTGCTCGGCGCCGAAAACCGCCTCGACCATCTCCTGGACCGACTGGAATCGCTCCGCCGGTTCCTTGGCCATGGCCTTCCTGATCACCGACGCGAACGGTTCTTCGATCTGACTGAGATCGGGCTGGGCCATCAGGTGCTTCATCAGCACCTCGCCGTGGCTGGAACCGAAAAAGGGAACCTGCCCGGTCAGCATCTCGTACAACACGATGCCCAGGGCATAGATGTCGATGCTCCGGTCGTACTTGCCCTGACCAATCTCCGGCGCCATGTAGTGAACGGTCCCGACGGTGATGGTCTGAACCGTATGCTGGCTGGCGGCGATGATCTTGCTCAGCCCGTAATCACCGATCTTGACGTACCCGTCCTCGTAGAAAATGTTTCCCGGCTTGAGGTCGCGATGAACGATGCCCCGGTCGTGCAGATAGGACAGTCCCTTGGCGATCTCGCGAAGAAAGAAAGCGGCCTTCTGAGCGCCAAGTCCGCTGGGAGCATCCTGGAGCAGTTCGCGAAGCGACGGACCGGCCACGTATTCCATGATGACGAAGGGCCGGCCGTCGACGTTGCGCTTCACGTCGAAGATGGTGACCAGGTGCGGGCTCTTGAGGTTCATGCAGTGGCTCACGCCGCGCAGCTCGATGTCTTCGTAGCCCTGGACGACCTTGAGCGCCACCTCGCGGCCGCTGTCGCTGACGGCGTAGTACACCTCGCCGAAACCGCCGCGACCGATGGCCCGCTGGATGGTATATCCCTCCAAAGGCTGGTCGCCGAACTTGTATTGAAATCCATCCATCGTCGTGGCTTCCCTTCAGCGGAACACAACCGGCTGATGCCGGTCCCGCCGCGCGGTTCTATGCTCTGCCCTCTGCTGCTGCGACCGCCAGCGAAATCGGTCCAATACAGGCACACGCACCGACAGGAATACCGACCTGCTCGTCGATCGCCCGGCCGTCGATCTTCACTTCGGTCGCGCTTCGCACCAGCAGCCGCCCGTCACGAATGTGCAAAACGGCCGGGGCGGCCATCTGGTCAGCTCGGATGTGGGCCAGCGCCCCCGGACCGAGCACGACAGACTTGTCCATCAGTATGACGCGTCGAGCGTCACCGCTTGGTAGCCGGCAGCCCGACAGGTGCAGCACCGCCGAGGTACTGGCCGCACTCGGCAGCGTGAACTTCACGACGCATCTCGGCCCAAGCGAAATTCGATCGCCGTCCGACAGCAGCTTCCGCTGCACCGGCATGTCGTTGACCCGAACCGGCGTCTCTGACGAGAGAAAGTAGTCGTCGTCCTGCCGTTCGATGGCCACAACGGGCAGGCCGGCCTCGGCCAGGAGAGCCAGATCCGGCCGTCGCGAGGAGCTGATTGGCCCGATCGTGACTCGCGGCTGTCGCAGGACCAGGAAGCTGCCCGCCGTATCGACCTGCAGTATGAAGCGATCGGGAATGACGCCACCTGCGGCGTGCCCTTTCGCCGGCTTTGCGGGCGGCACAATCTCGGTGCGGTCCGCCTCACGCGTCAGCGCGGGAGGCCCGACCGGCAAACCGCTTGCCGTGAACCAACCCAAAGGACCCCGTCGCAAGCTCTCAGTCCCGGCGGCGGCTTGTTCGGCATGCCGACACGCCTCGGCCAGCCAACCGGCCTCAGAATGGGCCGCCGACAACCGATGCAGGATCTCGGCCGCCTGGCGGGGTTGACCACGCTCCAGGCAGCCTGCGGCACTGCGGCACTCACACAACAACCGGGCCAAGTCCTGAATCTTCAGCGTCGGGTTCGCCAGCGAGCCCAGGTGCTCTAGCATGGCCTCGGCAGCGTCGAGCCTTCCCTGGTTGATCGCCTTGCCGGTCTGATCGGCAACCAGCGAGGTGGCCCGATCCATCAAATCAGCCGTTCGTGGGTTGCTGGCGTGCGCCTGGCGAGCTTCGCGAAGAGATTCGATCGCCAGAGCCCAGTCTTGCCTGTTCAGCGCCTGCTCGGCTCTGTTGAGGGCCTGCTCGGCCTTGGCCCTGCGCGCCTCCGCTTCTCCGCGGAGCGCTTCGGCGCTCTGGCCTGAGGCATCAGCCAGTGCTTGTTCGCCAAGCGACAGCCACCCCTCACGGATGTGCTGCCGCGCCGCGGTCACCAGCCCTGCCCGTTGCCGTTCTGCTTGCTGGCGGTTTGCGATGGCATCGGTCACCGCGGTGCGGAGGGCAGCCGTTTCCGGCAGGTTGCCCCCCAACCGCTCCGCCTTCTCGCAATCCGCCAAGGCCTGGCTGAGCCGCTCGGCCGAGAGGTGATTCTGCCCCCGGGCAACCAGATTCCGGACGAGTTGGCCGACCAACTCCTGGCCATCCCGATGCGTCCGGAACTCCTCGGTCCGAGCCAGCTCATACGCCTCGTCCAGCCGGCCGTCCTTCAGCGCAGTTGCAGCTTGTTTGATCTTCAGGATCAGCACTGATCGGACTCCTGCCCACAGAACCCCTGCCGACAATCACCACTAGTATACCCGTTTCGGACCAGCCCCAGTTACGGGGTCGGGCTGTTGGTGCCGGCCTGCCCCATGGCGACAGAGCTGTTCCCTTCCGCGGCCACCGCCTCAACCTGGGACGGTTTGCCGCTGAAGTGCTCTTCCACCTGGGCCAGCAGGTCCTTCTCGCTGATCACATCGATCTCGATCGGCTGCACGAACTTGGCCTCGTGGGCCAGGACACGTTCAGCCACATCGAGCCGCTTTTTGATGTCGCCGATGAGCTTCTCGGTCTGGGCCAGCTTGCTGTTGTCCACCTGCACGTGCGAGGTGGTCGAAGCAGCCTTCACCAGCCGATACTGGCTGTCCAGAGCCGCGATCCGATCCTCGAGGCGGGCCTTTTCGCCACGGGTTCGCTCGAGCATCTGCATGGCGGCTTGAAGCGATTTCTGACGCGTGTCGAGCAGCCGCTGCTTGCCGGCCATCACCACCTCGGCCTCTTTGTACCGGTCAAAGGCTCTGGCCAACTCGGCCTTGACCTGATCATGGGTGTACTCCAGCCCGCCAAAGACATAGCGAACCCGCTGTGTCTTCAGCGTATCACCCAACTTGGTGATTCGGACCTTTTCCTCCGCAAGAGAGGTCTGTCCTCGCTGAATCTCCTCCCCGAGGTTGGCGATCTCAACCTCTTCCTTGGCGATCAGCCCGACGTTCGCCTGCATCTCGGGGATGATGTCTTCCAGCAGGTCCCTGGCCCGCTGCAACTCGAACTCGATCGGCACCGAGTCGCGGACCGCCGTCCGCACCGTTTTGGTGGAGGTCCAAACGTAGCTGCCCAGATCGGTCCCAAACAGCAGACCGGCCGTCAGCCCCAGACCCGTCAGCCCGATCACCCCAAACTTGATGGTTTTCCTTATCATCGTAAGTCTCCTTCCTGAAATAGCTTATGGCTATCGAATCCCCTTGGACCACACCGGCCCACACCGCTGTAGTCAGCCTCGCGAGACATTTGTTACAGAAAAACGGGGATCCGACATGAAAGGAAATCAGGGGGCGAGCCCGACGCAAAGGCCCCGCAGGAAGGCAAGGCTCCCGCGGGGTCTGCCGGCAGTCTGCGGTCGAAGTGATTACACCTTCGGAGCGGCCTTGCTGTGCTCGACGGCAGCGGCAGCACCGCCGCGTTTGAGCGCTTCGATGGCGTTCTGTACTTCCTTCATCTCGTACTCGGCGATGCGCTTGAGCCGACGTTCGTGCCGGCCACCTTCGAAACCGGTATTGAGATAGACATCCACGATGCGACGCGTCAGTTCCTCCCCGATCAGATCGGCGGGCAGGCAGAGAACGTTGGCATTGTTGTGCCGGCGAGCCATCTCCGCGGTCAGCTCGTCGTGGCAGCAGGCAGCACGAATACCATGGACTTTATTGGCCGAAATCGACATTCCGATCCCCGTGCCGCACAGCAAAATGCCCAGATCGGCCTTGCCGGAAGTCACCATCTTACAGGTGGGGTAGGCCGCATCCGGGTAATCACAGCTTGCCGGGCTGTTGGTGCCCATGTCCAGAACCTCGTATCCCTTGGAGGCCAGCATGGACTTGATCTTCTCCTTGGTCGCATATCCCCGATGGTCTGATCCGATGGCCACTTTCAAAGAGCTATCTCCTTCAGCCGGTTTCTCAATGCCCGCTCAAGTCTATCGGCGCACTGCCTGTATACCTCGTCGCTGCCACCGACGGGATCGTCGATGTCCTCTTCGTCAATGGTTCTGACCTGGGTCCCGGCACCGGGCCCCAGTGAGGCCACCATTGTCGCATGACTACCGGTCATGGCCAAGATGTAATCTGCCCGGCCGACCAGATCCGAGGTCAGGGCCTGGGAGCGATGGGTGGAAATGTCGATCCCCCTGCCCTCCAGGGCCCTGACCGCCGCGGCCGAGGCAGGGGCCCCCGGAAAAGCACCTGTCCCGGCCGACTCCACCGTATACCCCCGAGCCTCGAGCTCGTTTACCGCACACCCGATCTTCTCAGCAAGCAGTCTTCGAAGCAGACCCGCGGCCATCGGGCTCCGGCAGGTGTTCCCGCTGCAAACCAGCAGAAAAGTCACATGGGCCAGCCGACGAATGGTGCGGTCGTCCAACACACCCTCCCGGAGAAGCTCGTAACCCTTGTCATCAACCCGAACGATCGTGGAGGGCCTGGCGTAACGGGTTCGGCCGGCGTCCAGCACCAGGTCCACGTACCCGCCCAGAGCCTGCAGACACTCGTCCGCGTCGACCGGGGCCGCCTCTCCGCCAGGGTTGGCACTGGCCGCCACAACCGGAACCTGCGCCTTGACCAGCATCTCGGCCGCCACGCGGTCGTCGGGGCAGCGAATGCCGACCGTACCGTTGTGATACATCGTTTCCGCCCGTTTGATGGAAACTTCCCGGACGATCGCCGCCGCCTCGATATCGGGGACGTGAAAGACGAGGGTCAGCGGACCGGGCCAGGCCCTCTCGGTCAGCCGGCGCCCGAGCCCGGCCAGCCCGGGCACGAAACGCTCCACGGCCGATCGCGAACCGATGTGAACGGTGAACGGCTTCGTGTCAACCCGTTGCTTGACCGTCCGCAGGCGGGCCACCGCATCGGGATCGACGGCATTGGCGCCCACGCCGTAGACGGTCTCAGTGGGGAAAACCACCAGGCCACCCGCGGCCAGACAAGCCGCCGCCTCGCTCAGTTGGGCGCCGCAGTCGGTGTTCCGATCTATCTTCAGCAACCGAGTATTCATGCGTTGCTCCGCCAGAGGCGAGGCGATTATCAAGATCGTCGCGAGGACTGTCAAGAAAACGCTCGCCTTTCGACACCAACCTGCTTGCACCCATCACCGATACGTGCGAAATCAGGCCTGTTCAAGTATGATTCGATTGGAAATAAACCGCGTGGAGGTCCTGGGATGCTTCGATATGCCATTTGTACGGTGACGGCGTTTCTGGCGGCAGCGGGTGCGGCAGAGGCGAGCGAGAGCGCCCCGACGTCGAGACCCGTGGTGTGCGAGAAGGCCGACGGCTACCACGGCATCTGGTACGCCGGAGGCGAGTTGCCCGGCGAGTACCGGTACCAGTTCAGCGGCGGCCTGGCTACATTCTCGCCACAGCACGTGCCGATGGCGTTCTATGCCGCGAAAGCGGACAAGACCTTCTTCGTTTACGGCGGCATGCCGGCGGACGGCCACCGGATCGAAGAGAACCGACGGCTGCTGATTGTGGTCTCCTGCTTCGACCACAAAACCGGGATGGTGCCTCGTCCACGGATTCTTTTGGACCGCCAGACGGACACTCCTTTTGAGAACCCCACGCTGGCAATGGACCCGGAGGGTTACCTTTGGGTGTTTGTCGGCTGTCACGGCACGGCCAGACCCTCATACGTTTTCCGCAGCAGCGAGCCTTACTCGATCGATTCCTTCAGCCAGGTCGCCGAAACGGAATTCTCGATGCCTCAACCATGGCACGTGGAGGGGCAAGGCTTTGTTCTGCTGCACACCGCGTATGACGGTCCCGTCAGCCGGCTCTGCGCGATGACCAGCAGGGACGGCGCTTCGTGGTCGCAGCCTGCCGTCCTTGCGTCGATCGAAGCCGGCCACGATCACGTCAGTTGGCGATACAAGAACAAAATCGGCGTCGCCTTCGACTACTGCCCCAAGCAGGGGGCGAACAACGCTCGTACCAATCTCTACTACATCGAGACCCGCGATGCCGGCAAGACCTGGGTGAACGCCAAGGGCGAGAAGCTCGATCTGCCGCTGACAGCCGTCGACAACAAAGCCTTGGTCCGGTCGTACGAAACGAGCCGCCGGCTGACCTACGTGAAGGACGTCACCTTCGACACGCGGGGTAACCCGATCATCCTTTTCCTCCTTGCCAAGGGGTATCGGCTCGGACCGCTGAGCGGCCCTCGAATCTGGACGACGGCTCGATGGCGGGGCCGCGATTGGGAATTCGCCGGAGTCATCCGCTCGGACAACAGCCTCGAGGCCGGCTGCCTGCTCTTCGAGAGGATGGACCGCTGGTGGATGATCGCCCCCACCGACAAGGGAGCCGCGCCCTTCTACCTTGGCGGCGAGGTGGTGGCGTGGTTCTCACGCGATCAGGGAGCCTCATGGGCCCGCTGGACGTTGACTGAAAAGAGCGAGTTCAACCACACCGGGGTCCACCGGCCGGTCGACGCGAGTCCCGGGTTCTGGGTGTTCTGGGCCGACGGCGACGCCCGGCAGCCCTCCGAATCGCGACTCTACGTCGCCGACCGCGAGGGCATCGTGTACCGCCTGCCGACGAAGATGACAAACGAGTTCGAGAAGCCCGCCGTCATGCCCATTCCGTCTGCCCGCAGACCGGCCAGCACCCCGGCCAGCTTTCCCACAAGCAAGCCGACAACCACGCAAGAAGAGTGACGGCGGCCAGAGTCGGTGCTCCCCTCCGGCGTCCGCGGCCGGTCCCGGCTTTTCTGTTCGCCCGGAGTGGGTGAGCACGGGCCTTCCTTGTGGTGCCGACGCCCTCGTCGGCACTTCGGCATGTAAGCATTCGCTCGGCGAGCTGCTGAAGGATTGGCGGCGAACACCTGACCGCGTAAGAGTGCGGCACAACTCAGGGGGCCGACGAGGGCGTCGGCCCTACTCGTATCGCCGGTCCGAGGGTTACCCAGGCGGGCAAACACCGTCTCGGGCGACTCCTCCAGCCGAGACGAGACCGGGTGCGGCGATTGCGGGCCTATTCGCCGCAAGAACTGCGGTATGTAGCTTGACCATGCGGGCCGTGGCTGCTGGCGCTTGCCGTGGCGAACAGTCACGACCTCAACGCGCCGTTGCCTCTCCATCCTTTCCGTTGCCCAACTTGACAATCCGAGGAGTCGCCTTTATGGTTGCCGTCGAATCGGCCTGCGCAGCCACGTTGGCGATCTGCCTAACTCGCTGCTGGGCAGGTGGTTACGGACAGCAGACGGAAAATGGTGATTCCGGAAATCACCCGTTCAAGTCTGCGTCCAGGCCACTACGATATGAATGCAGGCGATCGCAGGGTACCGGTCCTCTGAGACCAGGCGTTGGCTGCGGTCGCTGAAGGAAGCCAGCCGGATTCGCCCCGGGCTTTCACCAACGCCTGGTGGTGGATGAGGTTGGCCTTTTCGTTTCATCTCCCACCTATATGGTCGACCTCGCAGATGGTGCGGCACGCGTAAGGCCGCGCGGAGACAAGGCACCCCGGCCGTTTCAAGGGCGGTCTTTTCAGGGAGCATGGGCGCATGGCAGACGAAGAACTCGAAGATCAGCAGTCAGACGACGTCGAAGAACAAGATGAGCAGCCCGAGGAGCAGGAAAAGAGCCTCCAGGAGAAACTGAAGGAGGTCGTGGACGTCCAGGTCGAGGACCTCGGCGGGCTCCGCAAGAAGCTGACCATCACCGTTCCTCGCGACACGATCGGCGAGCAGCTTGACGAGCAGTACGGTCAGATGCGCAACGAGGCCGTCGTGCCCGGCTTCCGAAAGGGAAGGGCCCCGCGGCGGCTTCTGGAAAAGCGGTTTGGCAGGGACGTCAACGCCACGCTCATCCAGCAGATGCTCGGCACGGGCTACATGGCCGCCGTGGACAAGGCCGACCTGAAGGTCATCGGCGACCCGCTGATCTGGGTCAAGCGCAAGGACAACGAGGGCAAAGAGGGCGAAGAACTCGCAGACGTGCAGACCGCCATGGAGGAGATCGAGCTTCCGGATGACGGGCCGCTGACGTTCGCCTGTGAGGTGGAGATTCGGCCGGAGTTTGATCTCCCCGAAATCGAGAACATCCCGCTGGAAAAACCGGTGGTGACCGTGACCGACGAGGACGTCCAGAACCAGCTCGAACGCTTCCGGGCCACGCGCGGCACCTACGAGGTCATCCATGAGGACGGAGCGGTCGAGACCAACGACATGCTCTATGTCGATCTCAAGATGACCTGCGACGGGACGGTGCTCAAGGAACAGCAGATGGTCCGGATGGCGGCCCGGGGACAGGTCATCGAGGGCGTGACCCTGGAGACACTGGGCGAACTCCTGGCCGCAGCCAAGACGGGCGAAACGCGCACCGCGTCCGGGCAGATCCCCGACGACTACGTGAAGGCGGAGTGTCGCGGAAAGCAGGCTGATTTTGAGTTCACCATCCGCGAGATCCAGCGGCTCAAGCTGCCCGAACTCAACGAGGAGTTCTTCAAGGGCCTGGGCTTCGAAGACGAACAGGAATTCCGCGACTTCATTCGCAAGGACCTCGAAAGCCGGATCGGAGAGCAGGTCCGCCAGGTGATGGCGGGTCAGGTCTACAAATACCTCGAAGACAAGACCTCGTTCGAGTTGCCCCCGCGCCTGTCCGAGCGGCAGGCCGACCGCGTGCTCATCCGGCACATGGTCGAACTCTATCGCCAAGGCGCTTCCCAGGCCGAGGTCGAGAAGCGAAAAGACGAGATCAAGACCAGTTCCCGAGAGCTGGCCACCCGAGAGATGAAGCGGTTCTTCATCATGGAGAAGCTCTCCGAAGCCTTTGAGGACATCGAGGTGAGCGAAGGTGAGATCAACAACCTGATTGCCACCATCGCCTACCGGCAGGGGCGGCGATTCGACCGCGTTCGGGACGAGTTGGCCAAAGAGGGTGGCCTGACCAACCTGTACCTGCAGATACGCGACGAGAAGCTCATCGAACGGCTGATTGGAAAGGCTCAAGTGACGGAGAAGACGCCCGAGCCCAAGTGAGGGTCACCCGGACAACCATCGGGCCATCTGAGGGCAAGAACGACAGTGGGTTGGCCGATGATGCTGTGGGCGAGTACCGTGCAGGCGTCTGCTGTCGTAGAATAAGGCTGCCGACGACCTGACGCCCGGGCGTCAGTCCCGTAACCGGAAAGGACGTTATGAACCATCCTTGCGACATTCTCCGGACAATCAACCAGCAGACACCGCCCTACCAGCGGTACCGCGAGATGTCCATCGAGGACATGCTGCTGGAAAACCGCATTATCTTTCTCGCCGGACCGATCCACGATCGCACGGCGAGCATCGTGATCATGCGGCTGCTCTACCTGCAGTCGATCAAACCGGACCAGCCGATCAATCTGTACATCAACTCGCCCGGGGGACTGGTGGACCAGACGCTGGCGATCTACGACACGATGCAGTTTCTGAGCTGCGACATCGGCACCTACTGTATCGGGCAGGCGGCCAGCGGAGCGGCGATCATCCTGGCGGCCGGCACCAAGGGCCAGCGATACGCCCTGCCCAACGCCAAGATCATGCTGCACCAGCCTTACAGCGGAATCACCGGCCAGGCCGAGGACATCCGCATCCAGGCCGAGGAGATCCTCAAGGATAAGAAGCTGCTGAATGCCATCCTGGCCAAGCATACCGGCCAGGACCCCGAGAAGATCGCCAAGGAGATCGAACGCGACCGGTTCATGGACGCCAAGGAAGCCCTGGCCTACGGACTGGTCGACGAGATTCTCGCACACGAGAAAGATAAGAAAAAGAAGAAGTCGTGATGCCGTGATTGCGGGCGAGCATTCGCTCGACCCGTCGGCGAGATGATCCAGTGGAACGTCTGATACGAGAAGCCTTCATGAGCAATCTAGTTCCCATCGTGATCGAGAAAACAGGCCGCGGAGAACGAGCCTATGACATCTATTCGCGGCTCCTGCGAGACCGTATCGTCTTCCTCGGGGGCGGCATCGACGACGACACGGCCAACGTGATCATTGCCCAGATGCTGTTTCTGTCGAACGAGGACAGCAGTCTGCCGATCAGCTTTTACATTAACTCGCCGGGCGGCTCGGTCTCGGCCGGCCTGGCCATTTATGACACCATGCAGTTCCTCCGCTGCGAGGTGCACACGTACTGCATCGGCATGGCGGCCAGCATGGGAGCGGTGTTGATGTGCGGCGGAACCAGAGGCAAGCGATACGCCCTGCCGAATTCCCGCCTCCTGCTGCATCAGCCGCTGATCGGCGGCGTTCTGGAGGGCCCGGCGACGGACCTGTCCATCGAGGCGCAAGAGATCATCCGGCTGCGCGAGCGGCTGTATGAGATCATCGCTAAACACACCAACAAACCGCTGGAAACCATCTCGCAGGACTGCGACCGCAACAAGTGGCTGGACAGCAGGGAAGCGGTCGAGTACGGTCTGGTTGACATGATCCTCGATCGCGCGCCGGAGGTGAAACCTTCGTCGCCGCCGTCGTCGGATGAGTAGACGGCCTGCATGCTGATCGGGGTGTGGAGGACCCGAACAGTGGTATCCATCCGCCATCAGATCGCGGCCCGTTCTCGCCGCATCGATTTCGGCAACGTCTCCCTCGACCGCATGGGCGTTTCGGCCGCCCTGGCTCTGCTGCTTTCGACCGCGGCCTGCAATACCGTTCCCGGCGAGAAGTTCCAGGCCGTGCAACGAGATCTCTTCGCCTCGCAGGAGCGGGTCCGGCAGCTTGAGAACGAGTTGGCCGCTCAGCAGCAGACCAATCGCGATCTGGGCAGGCAGATGGCCAATCTCAGTCGCGTCGGGGACGCTTCGGATGACGTGTTGATCATTCCCGAACGAATCACGCTGGCCAGCATGAGCGGCGGCTATGATGACGACGGCAAAGTCGGCGATGACGGTATCGTGCTGTACATCCGGCCGATCGATCGCGACCAGCACGTGGTCAAGGCGGCCGGGACCATCAGGGTCACTCTCCTCGACCCGCAAAACCCGCCCGAACGGGCAGTGTTCGCCGAATACTACTTCGATCTTCAGCACACGCGTCCGCTCTGGTACGGCCGCCTGATGACCAATCACTTCAGGGTCTGGTGCCCTTGGCCGGCCGACCACCTGCCCGCACACAATGAGATCGTCGCCCACGTGACCTTCACCGACCTCTTGAGCGGCAAGAGCCTGACTGCAACCGGGACTTTCACGGTCCAGTTCCCTCCTCAGGAAACGCGCCCGGCCGGGGAATAAGGCACCCGTCACCCCTGCATTCTGATGGCTTCGGCCATCCAGACGGCCAAGGGCACGGCACGATCGTAGGAGCGGTCGACGGCCCGACCGGTGAGTGCGACGGCCAGAGAATCGGCCCGGCCACGTCTGCGGATTTGAATCGAGCGGGGCATCAGGCAGGTGTTCTCATCACTGATCATGACGCGAAACTCGTCGCCCGCCTCGTGGCACCGGGCAAATTTGAAACGGCTCCTGCCGGCGACAACCTCAAAGGCGTTGAACCCCTGGCCGCGCCCGGCATCATCTTCGATCACCACCTCAACGGCCCGATCTCGCGCCTGGAATTCGAAACGTCCGCGCCCCAACACCCGCCCGGCTCGCCAGGTCAGTTGACCACCCAGGAACGCTACGATCCAGAGAGCATCCAGCCGATCGCAGGTGTCTTTGCCGCGGATCGTCACCGCGACGCGATCAATCGTATTCAGGATCATCCGATCCGCGTCGTCGAACAACCCGGCCACCAGTTCCCGCCAGCGATATGAGCGAAACCATCCCAGTTCCCGCGTCACGCAGCGGCCGGGCTCAAGAAGGCGTGCAAAGCCCGGCAATCCTGCATCGAAGATCAGTCGATCGACCGATTGTCGCATCACCGCGAGCAGGAGCGAGCACAAGGCCGGGTCGGCCGTCCACCACCCCAACAGCGGGACATCCGATGCCAACAAGGCCGGCAGCACCCGATCCAGTCCCGCCCCGTCCTGCGAACCGCTCCGAAGAACAATCTGCTCGCAGCACACCTGCGGCCGACCGGGCTGCGGCAGATGACACACGGACGACACGCTTGCCCGCACCTGCCCGGACGGCCGGTCGGCCAGCGCGGTGTCACCCAGCAACAGGCATAGCGTCCGCGTCGGGTACTCGCGAGCCATCTCGGCGAGCACCGCGCTGAGCTCGTCCCACTGTGCGGCCTGTCCCACCACCACGAGGTTGGCCATGCAGACGCGCGTCACGGCCTGCCCGCCCGGCTCGGCTCCCGGCTGATCGGCGGCGTTGCTCCACAGCGCAGTCAACGCCTCCTCGACCTCCGTCGGGTCTCTGAGGATCGCCCCCTCCGGCGACAGCAGACCGGTCATCGTCTCACCCATCACTCATCACTTGCCTCTTGGTCTGTTGGTCATTTAGCATTCAGCATTCAGCTATCAGCCATACAAGCTGACCGCTCCTTCAGATTCGTCTCCACCCGCTCTCCGGATCGACGAACAGCGTCTCAGCCCGCTTGGGCCCCCAGCTTCCCGGCTCATAGTTGGGGAATCTCGGCTGCGGTCCATATTCCCACGCTTGCAGCATGGGGGTCAGCAGTTGCCACGCATAGTCGACCTCGTCGGCCCGGATGAACAGGGTGGCATCACCGAGCATGGCGTCGAGGAGCAGTCGTTCGTATGCCTCGGGCGGGTCGGTGCCGAACGCGGAGCCGTACCGAAAATCCATCTTCACCGGCTGCAGTCGCATTCGCATGCCGGGCATTTTGGCCGCCAGCGACAGTGACACCCCCTCATCAGGCTGGACCCTGAGGATGAGCTGGTTTCGCTGATTGGGGATTGCCTCGGCCGCGTCAAACATGGCCATGGGCGGTTGTCGGAACTGGATGGCGATCTCGGTCAGTCGTTTCGCGAGTCGTTTTCCGGTTCTGAGGTAGAACGGCACCCCGGACCACCGCCAGGTTTCGACAAAGAGTCGGACGGCGACGAAGGTCTCGGTGTTGGACCGGGGGCCGACGCACGCTTCCTCGCGGTAGGCTTTGATGCGGGTATCGCCCAGGTTTCCGCCGCCGTACTGGCCGCGGACGCAGGCGTTGCATCGCTTGCTGATGCACGGATCGGCATCCGGGTCCTCGTCGCCCGCCGGTCCCGAGCCCGGTCGATCTGCCGGCCCCGCCTCGGCGCGAGCGTTGGCCAGTCGTTGCAGCAGCTCGGCGCAGCGGGCGCAGGCTCCCTGTCCGAGCGGTGCGATGGCCCGGAGCACTTTGACCTTCTCATCGCGGATGGCCTGGGCATTCATGCTCACCGGCGGCTCCATGGCGGTAAGGGCGAGCAGTTGCATCATGTGGTTCTGGAGCATGTCGCGTGCCGCCCCGGCGGTGTCGTAGTACTGGCCCCTTCGTCCCTCCATGCCGGCGCGTTCGGCGACAGTGATCTGGACGTGGTCGACGTATCGGCGGTTCCACAGCGGCTCGAAGATGGCGTTGGCGAACCGCAGCGCGAGGATGTTCTGAACGGTCTCCTTGCCGAGGTAGTGGTCGATGCGGAAGACGCTGTCCGCCGGGAACACCGACTCGACGACCGCGTTGAGCTCCCGCGCCGTCTGCAGGTTGTGTCCGAACGGCTTCTCGAT
Source organism: Phycisphaerae bacterium (assembly GCA_030372985.1). Lineage (GTDB taxonomy): Bacteria > Planctomycetota > Phycisphaerae > UBA1845 > PWPN01 > JAUCQB01. The sequence continues at coordinate 155 of JAUCQB010000108.1, read as the reverse complement.
GACGACGCGGCGCCACTGTCCGTCCTGGGGTGCGGCGAGGCCGGAGTTCCTCAGTTGCTCGGTGACCTGCGGGAAAGACTTCGGCGGGATGGACAGGTAGAACGCATGGTTGCCCATGGTCCCGCGGCTGCGATCGAGCTCTTCGATGGTGTCCT
>JAUCQB010000107.1 GCA_030372985.1 Phycisphaerae bacterium | reverse complement strand
CCGTTCGGAACTCGTCGGCAGCGTCAGATGTGTATAAGAGACAGTGCCTGCCATGCCGCATCGGGGGCCCGCTCCTCTTCAACCAGCCACCAGCGCGGCATCGTTGCCCATGCCTCGGGATCGTCCCCGAAAACATGGACCTTGACCCAGCCGCGCACGCCGAACGGGGCGGAAATGCGCCCCGGGACGATCATGCGCGAATTAAGCGGCCGCCGTGGCAGCGAACTGCTTGACGAGTCGCGCCACGGTAGGCGACAGCTGGGCCCCTTTGTTCGTCCAGTGCTCGATGCGCTGCATGTCAACTCGCAGACCCTGCTCCTTCTCCCCGGCGACCGGATTGTAGTAGCCGACGCGCTCAATGCAGGCACCGTCGCGGCGCTTGCGCGAATCGGTGACGACCATGTTGTAGAACGGACGCTTCTTGGCGCCGCCCCGGGCAAGTCGAATGACGACCATGTGCTTAACCCTTGGTTGAAATCGGAAAAGGAAGCTTCAGTACTGGCCCGGTCCGCGAGGCGAACGGCAACCAAAGCAGCCGAAGCTAAAAAGGGCGATATGTTAAAGCAAAATCATCAGAAAAACAAGCACAAGTCGAATCAGCGGGACTTTCCTCGGTCTGCCCTGCGCATCGATGCGTCCCCTTGCCCGGCGGGCCGATTCCTCTACAATGAACCCGTTATTATTTTTTGGGGCCGCCCCGCGGCTGTCCGCAAGCTTGGCACGCACTGCCCCCGCCCGCCAGATCAATCCGTCCGACGAGGTTGCACACGTCCTGGACTGGCTCGCCTCCCCGATTCCGGATGACCCGGCACAGGATTTGGCCCAGTTGAGCGGTGAGCTGGCTGCACTCGGCCGTGCCCGACTAGAGGACGCACATTACCACCGCATTCTGGATCTCTTCTACGACCGGGCGCACCGGCTCTCCCGCGTCCTGAAAACACGCCTGATCGAGGCCAGCCTGCCGCTTGGCAAGGAATTGCGCGCCATGGCTGCATTGCTGGTGACAGTCCATCAGCATGTCGCGGCCGGTTATGAACGCGTCCTGCTTGACCCCGACCGTCTTGCCCATAGCAAGCGTCGCAATGCCGGCTCGGTAGCCGCCCGCGCCCTGCGCAGCCTTGCCGAGTCCCTGGAAACCAGTTCCATGATGGCCGGCCCGCCGCCAACCGATCTGTGGCGCCGCGCCCACGCCCTGGCCAAGACGGCGCGCGAACATTACGAACCGGCGGCAACAGTGATCCCGGGACTTTCCCTTGATGCAGAGAAAATCTACAAGGAACTTCTGGCCCTCGCAGCTGCACAACCCGAGGGTTTTTCGCCGTCGGAAATCGCACTGGCAAGCGAATATCTTGCCCAATTTTCCGCCGCGGTGAACCTGCTGCCTGCACCTCCGCCGGAAGAAGAGCTGTCTCTTATACACATCTCCGAGCCCACGAGTCAGCG
>JAUCQB010000106.1 GCA_030372985.1 Phycisphaerae bacterium | reverse complement strand
CTTTGTCCCCCTCCGCTGCGACCTTGAGCGATGCGAGATAGGCCGTACCGGCTTCATTCTTCCTGCCGGCGGCCTTCAATGCGTCGGCCAGCGTCAGCAGGCCCCTGCGAGCGGCGGCCTTCTCATTGTCACTGCCATTGGCGGCGGCGGCTGACAGCAACTCGAGACCGTCCGGCAAGCCGGCCTCGGCGAGGGCCTCGATTCCCGCCAGCCGAAACGGCGGATCGGCTGATTGAGCAGCCTGTTTGAGCACCGGAATGGCCAGCGGGTGTCTCTTGCTCCCGAGAACAGAGATCAGCGACAACTGTGTCTTCAGTGACTGGCTGGGGTAAGCCTCGACGATTGCCCGGGTGACATCCACACCCTGCATTGACGCCAGTGCCCCGATACCCGCTCGCCAGGTGTGGGCCTCCGCGTCCGTTATCGCCCCGAGGATCGGCTTGACGCACGTTCCATCGCCGATGCGTCCGAGCCCGCCCAACGCGCCGTCCTTGTCCGTGCCTTGTCCGGTCTCGAGGATGTCCAGGAGCGCCTCGACGGCGATCTGCCAGTTCCCGCCCCGTTCCGCGACGGTGTTGACCAGCCTGAGCATCGCATCCATTGCGTCCGACCGAGTGAGCCCATCGGCGGCGGCCACGACATCCTTGGCGAGCTTGAGGTGGACGGGGTCTCCGGTCCAGGCGAGCGCTCGGACGGCCGCTGCTCGTACGGCGGGCGTGTCACTGCGAGTGAGGCTGACCGTGGCATCGACGCTGCCTTCGTCCTCCAGCCGGGCCAGCGAGTTCAGGATCGCGACCTGAAATTCGGCCTCGGCTTTCGGCAGGAATACTCGCAGGGCAGCGCATGCCTCCGGAGTCCCCATCTCCTCAAGTGCCGCTCGGGTCTTCTCCCGCAGATCCGCGTCGTTCAGCAGGGCGGCCACCGGACTGATGTCGTATCCCTTTGGAACCGCGATGGCCAGCAGCCGCAAGCCGCGAACCTTGACCTGCTCCGGCTGCTCCTGAGCGATCAGCCTCATGATGCTGGTCGTGACCGCCGCTCGTTCGGCTTCGCGGCCGGGAACAGACACCTGGTTGGCGAAATCCGCCAGGACGTTGACAGCAGCGTTCCACACTGCCGCCTTCTCATGGCCGACCAGCGGCACCAGCTTGGGTACCGCATCGATGCTCTCACGGGGCAGCAGTTGCCGGGCCTCGCTGCGGGCCTTCTCGTCGTCTCCGGCCAGTGAGGCAACCAGCGCATCGATCCGCGAGGCCAGTACGCTGGTCGCTGGCAAGGTGACCAGCATCAGTGCAGCAAGGGTTCGCAAACGCGTACTCATGGGCTTTGTCTCCCGATCTTCCTGCATTATCACAGGTGCCACGGCGGTCGATACGCACGCGACAGGTGCCGGTTGGCGTCTTCATCGTGGAGGAACGTCTCACACTCACCGTCCCAGTACAACTTCCGTCCGGTTTTCAGCGCGATACCCGCAAGGAGAACGGGCGTCGTCGAGCGAAATCCCTGCTCGATGTCGGCGGCCGGCAGCCTGCGGCTTCGGATGCTGTTGAAGAAATCGTTGTGGTGCGGCGGGTGAGCCCAGCTACGCTCCGGTTCACCCACATACTGCGGAATGCCCAGGCTCTCCGGCCAGACCTCGAAGGTGTTGCGGTCGATGGTCAAGGTGCCCTCCGTGCCCTGGAACTTGATGCCGTACCCGTGCCCGTTGTACTGATTCGAGTGCCGCTGTTCCCAGGTCACGTTGCACCCCTTGTATTCGAACAGCGCCTCGATGTTCTCGTAGTTGTCCGCACCGGCCCCTCCGCGGAAGCTGCCGCCCAGTGCCTGCACGCTCAACGGTCGGTCCTCCCGGATGCCCCAGTGAACGATGTCCATCAGATGCACGCCCCAGTTGGTGAGCTGCCCGCCCCGGCAGTAATCGTGCCAGCCCATAAAGCCGTAGTGCCGTTCGGGCGAATAAGGCACCTTGGGGGCCGGTCCTAGCCACATGTCCCAGTCGAGACCCTCGGGCACCGGGCCGGGTGTCTCGCCCACGGACCATCCGTTGACCCCCACCCAGCAGGTGGCCGATGTGATCCGCCCCAACCGGCCGTCGTGGATGAGCTTCATGGCGTCCTGGAAGATGGTCATGGAACGCTGTTGCGTACCGACTTGCACCACCCGACCATAGCGGCGGGCGGCCTGGACCATGGCCCGGCCCTCTGCAACAGTGGGACATACCGGTTTTTCGACGTAAACGTCCTTACCGGCCTGGCAGCCCAGGATGGTGAGAAGAGGATGCCAATGGTCGGGCGCAGGCGCCCAGATGACGTCGATGTCCTTGCGATCAAGCACCCGTCGGAAATCCTGGTAGCCGTCAGGCTTCCTGCCCGACAGCTTGCCGACGACGCCGACGGCGTTTTCGTATCGCGGCTTGAAGCAGTCGCACACTGCGGCGATCGTGCATTGCGGGTTGACCGAAAGTGCCTCGATGTGCCGAGTGCCCATGCCGCCGCAGCCGATCACCGCGATGACAATCTTCTCGTTGGCCGGCACCTCGGCACGGCAGGGGCGCGGGAGCAGCCCGTAACCCAGGCTTGCGGCCGCGATGCCTTTGCCCGTGATCTGAATGAACTTGCGCCGATTCATTGGCTGCGATATCAACATGTGTGACCTCATGGTGAAGCCCCGGCGTCGCGATGCGACCGGGCAGGGAAGTGTTCTAGCCCGCCGTCGCGTGCGCGTCAACTTGTGATCGGGTCAATCATGCCGGCGTTTCATGGGGCGAGATGGAATGGCACGCCAGATCCGCATCCTCCCCCGGACGGCAATAGAGGTAGCGATGCTTGTACTGCTCGTTGCCCCGCCGGCGGGCTTCGGCCTGTTGGTGGTCCTTGGTGGCCAGCAGGTCGTCGGGCAGCAGGTTGATCCGCACCGCGCCCAGCCGAAGGCTCCTGCGCCGCGCGGCGTACTCGATGTTGACCGCGCACAGCTCCTCGTCCAGCCGCCGGCTCGTCGCCGCCAACTGCTCTTGCGTGCAGCTATGTGCTTCTAGATGCAAGGTATAGTGTGGCGGATCCCCCCAACTGGGGGCGAGCACGAACGCGCAGAGCGGCAGATTGGTGCTCGCCGCCGTCCTGTTCATGGCCTGCACCACATGGTGCTCGGTGAGCTTCTCGCCGGCCAGAGAACAGGTGTGTGCGCCCTTGCTCAGGAATTCGATCAAGGGCGCCTGGCCCTCGTACCCGACCACGCGAACCAGGTCGCCGATGTCGTAGCGGTACAGGCCTGAGGCCGTGGTCAGCAGCACGAAGTATTCCTGGCCGACCTGCAGCTCGTGGCACAGACAGGTCGCCGGGTTCGTTTCCTCGATGCGATCCTTGGGCACGAATTCAAAGAAATGGCTTTCCGTGTCGAGGATGCCGGCCGGCGTGCGGTCCTCGACCGGGATGGAAATCCGCCCTTCGCTGGCGAGCAGTCCGATGTCCCGCACCGGCACGTCGCCGAAGTATGCTGGAAATTCCTGCAAGTAAAGCCCCATCGTTCCGCCGGTCCAGTTGGCGATGAAAGCCAGTTGCCAATAGTGCCTGGGCAGGAGGGCTCCATGACGGCGGGCCAGGGATTCGAGCTCCCGGGCTCTGCTGCGGTCCGCACGCAGCCGGGACCCGAGCCTGGCGCGAACGCCCGGCGGAACCGGCAGATCCCCCCAGAGTGTGCCGTCATGAATATCGCGGATGAGCTGTTCCCGGTGTTCGTTGGCCGTGCGGGCGAGCTTCAATTGCGTGGCCGGATTTGCCGTGATCATGAAGGCCACGTCCCGCGCCACGGCCAGCCTCATGATCGTGTAGTATTTCGCAGCAGGCTCGATGATCTCCGCGGTGCACTGGGGTGCGACATAGTACTTGCGGACCAGGCGCTTCTGGGTCTCAGCCATCAATCCTGTGATCGCCCCGCATGGAATCCCCGCCGGCGTCTTCGATTCATCCATTCGCGACGTCACCTGCACGATCCCCCGCAGAAACGCCTGTGGATGGTCCAGGAGGGCCTTAATGCCGAAGGCGTTCCAGCCCCGCCGGTAGGATCTCAGGAATTCGTCGGTGACAGGAATGTACTTGGGCTGATCCGTTGTCCCGCTGGTCAGGGCGAACATCCTGACACGCTGTCGCCCGCCGAACATGGCCTCCAGGCGGCCGTTGCAGACCTGCTCGATGTAGGGTCGAAAATCCTCGTATCGCAGAATCGGCAGTCGTTTTCGGAACGAATCAACCGACCCGATGCGGTCAAAGTGGTGGTCACGTCCGAAGTCGCTGTCGGCGTTGCGGCGGATGTGGCCCGCGAGGACCCGCTGTTGGACCTTCGCCGCACTGCGGGTTGCGGCCGTGAACCGCCCGTAAACCGCCTCGGCGTGACGCCTGGCGATCACGTACATGATGCGGTCAGTCAGTGTGGGTGCGGATTTCATGTTGCCTGCGCCGAACGTGCCCGCCACTCCGGCACCGGATGGCACGCCGCCCGGCATGGCCCGCCCGGTGCTCAGATCAATGATCTCAGGTGGTCGAGGCTGGACGCTGCCTGGTCGATTGTGCCGCATTCAACACTGAAACAGATCGTTCGCTGGACGGGCTTCAGGATGTCCATGATGCGCCTCCAGTCGATGACGCCCTCGCCGCAGGCGCATCCAACCGGCGTGCCGGTGACCTTGCCTCGTTCATCCTGGCTCTGCTTGAGGCTGATATCTTTGGCATGCATGTGGACGAGGCGGTCTCGGCAGCGTTCGAGCCAGGCGTACGGGTCGGCGCCGGCCAGGTACGCGTTGCCGGTATCGAAGTTGATGCCCAGCGACTTCGATTTGACCAGGTCGTATATCTTGTCGAGCCCGTCCGGAGTCTTGCTATACTGCTGGTGTTGCTCGAGGCCGATCAGGATTCCGCGTTTCTCGGCCGCACGGGTAGCCAGGGTAAGCGTGTAGGTCATGAGGGTATGGTCGGTGGCCTCGTCGGTGAAATCGGGTTTGATGCCTTCGTCGGTGTTCACCACCGGTGCCTGCAACTCTGCGGCGAAGCGGATGGCCGAACGGAGGTAGTTCACGCTCACGTCCGGTTTGGCCAACGGCGTATGGGCGCTGATGCTCGAACAGCGGACCTTGTACTTTGCACAGATCGCCCGAATGTCGAGGGGATCCTCGAACATCGAGACGGTGTGGAAGTAACCGGCCTCGCTCATCAGCTCTCGCCCCCAGTGCACCATGGGCTCAATGAACTCATAGCCGAGCTGGGCCGCCTTCTCCACGCCGGCAGCGAAGGACATGTCGTGATGACGGACGAACTCCATGTTGATGCCGATTTGAATCTGGGCCATTGTTCAGCTCCTCATGGGTTTCAACAGGATCTCCCAAACGCGGGCATTTTATACGGCTCCACACAAATGGGAAAGGACCAGGACCGAGCCAGGCTTCCTGGAAGGTGCCGCCGGCGGCTTGTCTGCGAGGTCTGCTGAAAGCATAGCCGGGCAGGCGGACAGGCCGCTCGTGGCACCGGCAGCCTGACCCCGCCGTGGCTGCCGCTTGCCTGCCAGGGTGCAGGGTGTCACAAAGGATGCCTGGATTCAGGGCGGATGCTACAATTCTGTGGTCGACCTGCTGGTATGTCTGGGAGGATTGAGCTGATGATCGCCGCGCCGCAGAGGACTCGCGATGGCCACCAACTCCAGTGCATGGAAATCTGGGGCGGCAACCGGGCCGTCGAGGACACGGTCTCGGTGTTCGGCATCGATGCCTGGGTCCTGAGCCTTCCACATGCCGGGGGGCAGCAGGGCGGCGACATCCACTACGTCTCGATGTGCGGCAGCGGACGCATCGCCCGCTTCATCGTGGCGGACGTGGCCGGCCATGGCAACGCTGCTGCCGGCTTGGCCAGCGTTCTGCGGAATCTGATGAAGAAGCACATCAACCGGGTCGACCAGACAAAGTTTGCCAGAGACTTGAACCGCGAATTTGGTTTGGTCTCCAAGGATGGGAGTTTCGCGACCGCCGTTCTTGCCACGTATTTTGCCCCGACGGGCCATCTCATCATCTGTAATGCCGGCCATCCGGCTCCTTTGTGGTATCGGGCCGCCGATCGCCGCTGGAGGCCCCTGGTGCCCACCATGCCGGAACAGGTCAGCCGGGTCAGAAACCTGCCGCTGGGAGTGGTCGAGCCGACCGATTATTACCAGTTTGCCGTCTCGTTGGCGGATGGGGACTCGGTGCTACTCTACACCGACTCACTGATCGAGGCGGCAAACCCGGCGGGGGCGAGGCTCGGTCTGGACGAGCTGCTCGCCATTCTGGGGCGGCTGGATGGAAGCCGCCCGGAGCGAATGAACCACGAAATTGTCGACGCCGTCCGCAACTGGGCGAGCCCTGTACCGCTTGACGATGACACGACCTTGTTGCTCCTCCGGCACAACGGCACAAAGCCGCCGTGGCCCTCCCTGACGACGACCATACGAGTGATGGGGAAGCTCATCGGTTTGGTGGATTACTAAGGCCTCCCGGGACGACAAGGCCCCCGCAGTTCGATTTGCCTGAGCCGGTCATCCTAGCTCGCTTCATGGGTCGTTCACCCCATTCTTTGTTCTTAAGGCAAAGGCCAGAAGAGCCTCCGTGGCCTGCTGGTGTTGCTGCAAAGCATCCTGGCAACCGTGTGGAAGTGGTCGGCATTCGTTTGTGGTATCCCTTTATAGGACACAATGTTAGGTCAGCTTTTATTGTATATCCATAACTTATCACTGTTGCCTCCTGGCATCATCGACCTGCGTGTCCAAATGGAGGCGACGCCGAGGCTTGGACTCGTAACAAACAATTCGTTCGTGTAATCCGTGACAAACGCGAAGCTTGGGAAAGCCTTGGAGGCATCAGTAAAACTGCCCACTTCCACTGGCACACGGCTTGCCGTTAGAATATGGCTAAGAGGAGAGGGCTTTCTGCACCGACGTTCTGTCGGGGCGGAGATTATCAGAGTGTGTCAAATGCGACGGCCGGGTCCTATGGCTGGCCCCGCAATTCTTTTTTTCGCACGTTCTCGTGCAGCGGCAGAAGCGAGGTTTGGTCTCATCAACCGCGCTGTTTCGAACTCGGTGAGTTCGCTCGTCCGGATGGTCGACAGGAACAGTCGGCACTGAGGCTCCACGCCTGCCGCGAGCGATGGATATTCAGCCCACGAGGCGCCGGAGGGGCCTCGCGGCGCCAGGAGGGAAAGAGGAACGGTCAGGGAATGAAGCGTACCGGAGGATGAGGAGGAGGGGAGGGGAAGGAAGCCTTGTAGCATCTCCGTGTGGCCCGCTTGCCCTTCGTCCGCAAGGTCTGAGGGCAACGGTCACTCCGGAGGGCGGCAATCAGGTGGTGGAAGGAACGAAGCGTGGCCCACGTGTGAGACAACACACGTGGGCTGTGCTTTGCCAGGGGGGAATGGCCGTTCGGCCAAGTTGCCTTGCGGGGGTCGATGGCCGGAAGCAGAATCCACGGCCTGCGCTGGCGGTCAGGGACACGGTCCGGTTGCAGCAAGTATTGAGGCGGCTGCTAGACTTTTCGATGGCGCGTGCGAGCCTCGAATGTGCCGTCCGGAAGGGGTGACAGTTCATAGTCGCCAAACAGGTTAGGGGCCTCTCTCTGGAGGACCCGCAGAACCTCCGTTGCCACCTTGCGGATTTCGACTTCGGCGGGCTCGCTGCACCTCATCTCGATGAAGTGCCGCAGGGCACGAGCATTGGCCGTGACGAAGATCTTGGTTTCCGTGGCGTTGGGAAGAACCGAGCGGGCCGCCTGGCGGGCCATCTTGCGCTGAAGGGTTTTGTCCGGGACTTGTGAAGGAGCATTCATCAGGGCTTCCACCAACTCGCGATAGGATTCCAGGCTTCTTTCGATGGCTTGCAGCCAGATGGCATGGAGGCCGGGATCGGCCGCGATGCAGTCCGGTTCGACGAAGTCGGCCGTGGACTCGTCCACATACCGTTGTGAAAGCTGTGAATAACCGAACCCGGCTCGATGCCGCACCAGTTCGTGGGTGAAGCTCCGCGAGACGCCGGTGATCAGCAGGTTGAAAAGAGCGTGCTCCAGAACACTGCCGTGTCCGACTTCCAGAATATGCCCCAGATAGGCCTGGTTGCCACCAGGCCGCGGTTTGGCGAAGCTCATATAGCAGAGCCGCCCGGCGATCTCGCAGAGCTTCTGACCGGCGATATCGGTGTCGGTCGTCCAGTGGGTGACCTCGTGATCGCTCAGAAAACGGTTCAGTTCTGCCGTGTCGATGGTTTGCCGGCCCAGCAGATACACCGTTGGCTCGCGGATGATTCTCAAAGCTCAGGTTCCTCTTCAAATCGTGGGGTTGACTGTCTGTTCATGGGCCCATCTTCTGTTCGGGGGCGGGCCCTATCTGTGTCCCGCTGCTTTGGGGGCAGTGCTGAAGACTTCGGCACTGCTGAGACAGCAGCGGCACGCGGCGGTGTCTGCCTTCCCTGCGGGATGCCGCAGTCCGGCGGATGCACCCCCCGAGTGTCGGCCTTGCCCACCGGGGTTGCTCATGGAGCGGACTCAGTTTACTCTAGTCGTTTGACCGGCCTTTTCAATCGGCCTGATGTCCGGTGCCCCGTGGCAGTTGTGAGTTTCTTCTCTGGCCAGCCTCGGAACTCTTGTGGGACTTGCTGGTCTGAATGCGGTATGCTCCATGGCTGGGACCGCTGACGGGTGGCAACCCCATGACAGGGGTGCCGGCGTTTCCCGGGTGGCCAGGGCACGACCAGGGCGATTCAAAGGGCACGCGGCACCGATGAGGAAGCATCATGGTTGCGAATCTTGAAGATTACGCCGACAAGGTGACGGTGGCCGACGGGGCTTGGGGGACGGAACTGGACAAGCTGGGCTGCCCGGCCGGGTACTGCCGCGAGGAGTGGAACGTCAGCAAGCCGGAGCTGGTCGAGAAGGTCGCCTCCTCCTATGTCGCGGCGGGCTCCAAGATCATACTCACCAACACCTTCGGGGGTAATCGGATCGTGCTTGCCGGTCATGGCTTTGAGGCCAGGACCAGGCAGTTCAATGAGGCGGGGGCTGCAATCAGCAAGCGGGCTGCCGGACGCAAGGCTCAGGTCTTCGGGTCGATAGGCCCCAGCGGCAAGATGCTCCTGATCGGCGAAGTGGACGAGAAGTCTCTCTACGAAGTTTTCAAGGAGCAAGCGGAAGCCCTCGCGGCGGGCGGGGTGGACGCGCTGGTCGTCGAGACGATGGCAGATCTGACCGAGGCCGTGACGGCCGTTCGGGCAGCCAAGACAACCGGGCTTCTGGTTGTGGGCAGCATGACCTTCGATTCTGGCCGGGACAAGTCCTGTACGCTCATGGGCGTGACGCCGGAACAGGCGGTCCAGGGCCTGACCGAGGCCGGTGCTGATATCATTGGGTGCAACTGCGGGATCGGCATCGAGAACTACATCAAGGTTGCCGGCCGCTTGCGAGCGGCGACCTCCAAGCCGGTTTGGGTCAAAGCCAACGCCGGGCTGCCCGAGATCGAGGGCAGCCGTGTCGTCTACAGGATGACGCCCAAGGAGTTTGCCCAGAAGGCCATGCAGGTGATTGATGCCGGGGCTAACATTGTGGGCGGATGCTGCGGCACGACACCGGAGTTCATCGAGGTGCTCGCCGCTGACGTGCGGTAGGTCGTCGCCATCTGTGGAAGCCCATTGACAGTGACCGACATATCCCCCCGGGGTCTCCTCAGCCGCGGGGTGGTTGACGGTGAGCGACCGCACAGAGTCCGCTTCCCGTAAACAAGGATTAGAGAACGGGGACGAGGAGAACCATATGCCCGAGTCGATCGTCGATGGTACCCTGGAGTTGCAGGAAAAGGGAGGAGGCTTCTTGCGCTCTCCGAGGCGCAATTACGCCGTCCATCCGACGGACGCATTCGTTCCCGACTCGATGATCAAGCGGTGGCACCTGCGCGGCGGAGAGGCGGTCAGCGGCATCGGAGGCGTCAACGGGCATGGAGGACGATCGCGGCTGGTCCTCTCCTCCCTCCAGTCGATTAACGGCTTGGAGCCCGCGGCGTATGCAGAGCTCACGGATTTCGCCGACTTGACGGTCATAGACCCGACCAGCCGGCTTCGGTTTGAGATGCCCGGCGGATCGCTTTCCATGCGGGTCGTGGATCTCATGACGCCCATCGGCTTGGGGCAGCGAGGCCTGATCGCCGCTCCTCCCCGTACGGGAAAGACCGTGCTCCTGCAACAGATGGCCGCCGGACTGGCCGCCAACCATCCCGATGTCTACATGATGGTTCTCCTGGTGGACGAACGACCCGAAGAGGTCACTGAGATGCGGCGGACGGTTCACGGCGAGGTGGTCTCATCCAGCAATGACCAGAGCGTGGCCAGCCACATCCGCATCGCACGCCTGATGATCGAAAAAGCCAAGCGGATGGTCGAGACCGGACAGAACGTCTTCATCCTTCTCGATTCGCTCACGCGGCTCGGTCGGGCCTATAACGCGGGCATCCGTTCCTCCGGGCGAACCATGAGCGGGGGCATCGATATCCGGGCCCTCGCCGAACCCAAGGCCATATTCGGCTCAGCCCGCAACATCGAGCACGGCGGGTCGCTCACCATCATGGCCTCTGCGCTGATCGAGACCGGCAGCCGGATGGACGAGGTGATCTTCAACGAGTTCAAAGGCACCGGAAACATGGAGATCATGCTCAGTCGCGATCTGGCCAATCTGCGGATCTGGCCGGCAATCGATCTCAATCAGTCCGGCACCCGCAAGGAGGAACTGCTCCTGGGCAAGGATACCACCGAGAAAACCTATCGGATCCGGCGACAGATTTGCACCCAGCCGCCCAACAAAGCCATGGAAATGCTGCTCGATTCCCTGAGGAAGTTTCCGAGCAACCAGGCCTTCCTCGACAGCATGCCTCTGTAAGTCCGCTCGTGCCTTGGTGTGGCTGCGAGGCCTCACTCTGCGACGCGACCTCCGTAGCTTGATTCCCTCTACCTGTTAGCCGAAGAGTGGGTAGGCGGAATGCGCGCGAGGACCGGGCCTCGTCCGATAAGCCGCTTTCCGAAAATGCCGGTGAGACAACACACAGAGGTTCGCATGGTGACGATCGCGACGGGACAGGAACTGCTGAGTGAACTGCGGCGGCATTACAAGCTCGTGGAGACGGGAGGCGACTGGCCGGACTTCTGCGATCAACGGCAACAAAGGCGATATGAGCTGGAATCGGGCACCGTGCCCGTGGAGGTCTCTTCCCGATTTGGGTTGACCGCACGCGGTCTGCTGGCCGACATCTCGATAAGCGGTGCGCGGGTCATCACGGACTACGTGCCTGGCTGCGGGGAAATCCTGAGGCTGGCATTCGAGGTCAATTCCGCTCTGTATGTGCTTGATGCCGAGGTGCGTCATGTGGGAGTCGAGGGTTCCATCCGCTATGTCGGCGTCCGGTTCGTGGAATGATCGACTTGTGCGTCAGCGTCGGGAGCGTCTGAGCAGACAGAACGCAGGGGGATGGTGGTGGCTCAATCGAGCATTCGGCTTCTGATGATCGACGACAGCACTTTCGTTCGGACGATCTTGCGAAGCGCGCTGTCGGGCCAGCGTCATATCGAGGTGGTTGGCTTCGCTTCGGGGAGCCAGGAAGCCATCGAGAAGATCGACAGCCTGCAGCCCGACGTGCTGACCATCGATGTTGACATGGCCGACCGACATGGCCTTGACGTCCTGAATCTGGTTCAGACCAGGTGCTCGGCGAGCATCGTCGTCATCGCCTCTTTGAGCAGAGAGAGCGCAAGCATGGCGATCGAAGCGATGGAGCGAGGGGCCTTCGACTTCGTGGTCAAGCCGCGGAAAACGGGTGTTGATGGCATTCCTCGATTCAGGGAAGTACTCTGCGAGAAGATCTCCTGTGCGGTTCGCGCTTCAAGGACACGGGGCTCCCGCGGGCCTTTGGCTGACCTGCCAGATGAGCTGAATGCGACGGGAATCGGAGGCGACTGGGTCGTCGGCATCGGAATCGGCACGGGTGGTCCGCAAACGCTTGCGCGAATGCTCCCGGTGTTCCCGGCGGAGTTTCCGGCTGTTCTTGTCGCGCAGCACATGCCGCCCTATTTCAGCGCCGTACTCGCCGAGCGGATGGCAGTGGCGTGCCGAATGGGTGTCCGGGAAGCCGTTCACGGCGAACTGGTCAAGCCTGGAGAAATCCTGTTCGCACCAGGGGGCATGCACATGCAGGTGGCTCGGCAAGGCGAGGGTCTTGTCGTCGTGTTGGAAGGTGGTCCGCGGGTGTCGGGCCATCGTCCCGCGGCGGACCTCTTGTTCGAGTCAATGGCCCAGGCATGCGGCCCCAAGGCCGTGGGTGTCCTTATGACCGGAGCCGGTCATGACGGCGTGGCAGGCCTGGCCAAGCTCCGAGAAATCGGAGCATGGACCGTTGCCCAGGACCGCGCCACGAGCCAAGTATTTGGTATGGCTGCCGGGGCCATCAGAGCGGGTGCGGTTGACCAAGTACTGCCCTTGTCCAAGATCCCCGGGGCCATGGTGTCTCTCATGAATCAAGGGTGTCGCGAATTCGTCACATCGCTGTAAGCCTTTATCCGCAAGGAATTTCGCCCAAACAAGGCTCCCTGCGGTGGCCTCGCCTGAACGCCCTGGCAACCAAACAACCGAATTCTCATCATGTTGTCTGGGACTACCGGTCCGGGCTCGTCGATATCTTGATTTGGACTTTGTAGCTTATTAGACTGAGGCGGAGGCTCATGCTTGCGGCTGTGGCCCCTGTCTCGCCGCAAGGGCTCTTTTCATCAGGACTTAAGATGACAGAAGGATCGGCCATATCGCCTCGTCACAAAGGCTGGCATCACTCGGCGTTACTGGTCGCCTGTTGCCTGGTTGTGGCGTGCTCAGCAGTGCTGGTCTCCAGCCAGGTGCAGGGAGCCACTGCAACCGAGAGGAGCCGGGTCGTGAGTCATCCCGTCAACACCGCCATCACACCGGGCATCCAAGGCGGCGGCCGCAGTGTCTACATGGGGGAGTCTGTTGCGCCGGTTGCAGGAGGTTCAGGCGCTGGCCTGGGCGGCAACTGGTATCGTCCGCATGGAGTGACCGCTTTGCAGAGGCTGTATCAGGAAGCGGCGACGAAGGGTCCGATGGGCCTGGAAAGAAGAACGAGCGGGTGGGACTCGCGGAGCAGGTATTCAGGCATCCCGGCCGCAGGTGTACCCTCTGGTCCCGGGGCGGAGTCAACGGCCGGTCCGGGGACGCCCGACCGCGTACGAGTGGCGGACACCCGTCCGGCCGACTTCGAGATCAGTCGTCCAACGGGAACTCTGTCGCAGAGCAGTCTGGCGGCAAGGCGTGAAGCTTACCTGAGCGCAGGCTGGGCGTTATTCAAGCAGGAGAAATACCGCGAGGCAGCGGAGAACTTCGCCCTCGCCAATGTGATCGTCACTGGTGATCTCAAGGACAGGCCCCAAGTGCTCAAACAACGGGCCGAGAGCAAGGTTGCGTTCATTTACGCGGCGGTCGCGGCCAGCCGGTATTCAGAGGCCGCCAACGAACTGACGTGGCTCCTGACGCCCGTGGACAACAAGATGCAAGCCAGAAAAGCGGATGCAGCCACGGGCCAGTTGCCAGACCCGTTGTTCTTAACGACCGTCAAAAACATCCGCGATAAATATGCGGACAAGCGGTTCTTCGATGCACACCTTGCAGCCCTTGGCAGCTATGTGGCAGCGGCTCAGCGCCAAGTGGCCGCCGCGGGAAGCCAGTCGGCTGGACAGGAACTCGTTGAGCTCCTTGCCCTCAAGGCATTCGTGCAATGGAGCGATACTGACAACCGCGAGTCGAGGATCAACGCTCGGTTCACAGCTAACCAGTTGCCGCCGCCTTGGCGAGGGCTTTCGCAGGCTATGGCTACCGCCGAGGCTGCCACGACTGACCAGTCGGCTGGTCCGGCTACGGGGCCGAGGCCGACGGATGTTCGCCTTCCTTGGGAGGACTCGGAGGGGAAGACCGGCACCCCACGCCCGGCGCAAACAGGCCGCTGAACAGGATTAATAGACTTGCGCATCGATCTGCCCGATAACGAGGAGAGGCGGGTGGCCTTGCTCAGACGGACCCCATGGAGGATGCCCAAACACCTGTGACTTAGCCACGGCCGGTCTCAGTTCGTCGGATTCACCGTGCGTTGAGTTGGGCGACCGGCGGGCGAGGGTGCTGGGGGGAATCAGGCCGACAGGGGAAGGAAGCCAGGAGTCAGATGGCGGACCTGCGTCGACAAAATGGCGGCGGCGTGCACTTGCCGAGCCGTGTGCTGCTTTCTGTATTGGGGCACGCGGTCTTGTTCAGCCTCGCCTTGTTGTTGGCCTTCGGTCTGCGGTACGACTTCAGGGGTGTGTCGGCTGAGGAATCCTGGTTCTACCGGCAGTATCTGCCTTATCTGCCCTTCTCGCTGGTGGTCAAGCTGACGGTCTTCGGCCTTTTCGGTATCTTCAGGGATTCCTGGCGTTACGTTGGTCTTCGTGATCTGTTCTCCATTGTTCGAGCCTGCCATACAAGTATCTTCGTATGCGTGATTTTCTATGCGGTCTACGCCTGGCTCGTGGTTGTGTTCTCCGAGGGAAGGGAGTGGCTGCGCGAGCGGTACCTGCTCGAGATTCCCTGGCTGGTGTTCCTGCAAGACTGGGTCCTGACGATCGGCCTGGTCGCCGGGGCGAGAATCGGCTTTCGGTTCTACAACGAGGAACTCCGGCCTCTGCAAGGAACGACGCAGGCAAGACTGTTGATCGTGGGCGCGGGCGACGCCGGAGATTCTGTTCTTCGCGAAATCATTCGGGCCTCGGAGGATCGCTATCAGGTGGTGGGCTTCCTCGACGACGACCCGAACAAGCAGGGAGCGAGGATTCGAGGTGTCAGCGTCCTCGGCGCGACCGGCGACATTCGCCAGATTTGCGAGTCGTACGGTATCGACGAAGTGTTGATTGCCATGCCCTCGGCCCCGCAGCGACGGGTCCGTGAGCTGATCGAGAAATGCAAAGGCAGCAATCTCCTGTTTCGTACTGTTCCGGCGATCAGCGATCTGATCGAAGGCCGGGTGCAGGTCAGCCAGATCCGGCCGGTCAGCATCGAGGACCTTCTCGGCCGTGATCCGGTGACCCTCGATATCCAGGCAATCGGCGAGTACATTCGCGGTAAGGTCGTCATGGTGACCGGAGCCGGCGGTTCGATCGGTTCCGAAATGTGCCGGCAGATCGCCCGTTTCCAGCCCAAGATGCTGCTGCTGGTGGAGCGGATGGAGAATGCCCTGTTCGAGATCGACCGCGATCTGCAAAGGCTGTTTCCGGACCTCTGCCGCCTGCCCTGTGTGGCGGACATTGCCGACGTCAGGCGGATCAAAGAGCTGCTCCGCAACCATTGCCCCACGGCGGTGTTTCATGCGGCGGCCCACAAGCACGTGCCCATGATGGAGTGGAACCCCGGCGAGGCTATCAAGAACAACGTGGTCGGTACTCGCATGCTTGCCGATTGCGCCGCGGAGGCCGGAGTCGAGAAGTTTGTGATGATCTCCACGGACAAGGCTGTTAACCCGACCAGCGTCATGGGTTGCACGAAACGCATCGCCGAGATGTACGTTCAGCAGCTTGGCAGCCGCACGGGTACCCGGACGGAATTCGTCACTGTCCGGTTCGGCAATGTCTTGGGTAGCAGCGGCAGCGTGGTGCCGATTTTCAAGGAACAGATCGCCCGCGGCGGACCGGTCACAGTGACGCACCCGGAGATGACCCGTTACTTCATGACCATCCCTGAGGCGGCACAACTCGTACTGCAGGCCGGCGCCATGGGCAGGGGCGGAGAGATTTTCCTGCTCGACATGGGCGACCCGGTCAGAATTGTGGATCTGGCCTTCGACCTGATCACCTTGAGCGGGCTCCGGCCCAACGAGGACATCGACATTCGCTTTACCGGCATGCGACCGGGCGAGAAGCTTTTTGAGGAGCTGTCTATTGCGGGTGAGGACGTCAGTCCCACCCAGCACCCCAAGATCGGCATCATGCTGAAGCGGCCGGAGGACTTTAAGCGGGTTTGCGAGCGAATCGATGTGCTGGCGGCGATGGCGGATACGGCCACGGCTGACCAGCTTCGTGCGGAACTCGCCGCGACCGTTCCAGAGTACACGCCGTTTGTTCCGCCGTCGTCTCAGAGCGTTGTCCCTCCGCCTCAGTCCCCTCGATCAGCGGATCAGCCCGCGGGAGCCCGTATGGCCGCGGCCGGGCCCGGCGCGGGATGACGTTTTCTTCCTCTCGCGGTAAGACGGCGATTTCCAGCCGCCTTTTATCGGGCTTCTTCGGCCGGGCTCCGATACAGCGGACGAACGCAATTCTCTTATTCTGCGCTGCTTAACGCGTCCTTTGGCATAACCGATACAACCACAGGCTGACATCGGCCGCGCGCCTGGTCGTTATCACGAACGACAGCGCGGTCGGGCCACGCGCACCGCGAGGATGCTATGGGCGATCGCGATTCCTACCGCGAGGGGATAGCTGCATACCGTGCCGGCCGCTACGAGGACGCCGTCCGCAGGCTGACACCGTTGGCCGCCGACGGTGAAGGGGCCGTGCGGTTGATGGGCCGCTTCTATCTCAGCCAGGCGCACTATCACCTGGCCGTCCGGCTTTTCGATCGGCATCTGTTCCGGGACGCGGGTCACCATTTTCGCTTGGCCGCGCAGGCCAACCCGTCAGGGAGTGGAATTGCCGGATTCCTGGCCGGCTGCTACGCAGGGAACAAGCGGCTGGAAGAGACGGCTCATCGCTCTGCCGAATGGGTCCGGCATCATCCCTCCGATACGGCGAGTCGCATCAAGCTGGCTCTGGCTCAGTGGAAGCTCGGGCAGCCCGGGCAGGCGATGGCTACACTCCAAGAGGGTCTGGCGGCCTGCCCTGACAGCGCCGACCTCCATTACCAGACGGGGGTTTTGTTCGCCGCGGATGAACGCTTCGTTGAGGCGCGGCAGTTCTTCGAGAAAGCCGTGGCAATCAATTTGTCGCATGCTGCTGCACATGAGCGATTGGCGCAGTGCCACGGCGCTGCCGGGAACGTTCGAGCAGCCGCCGTGGAACTGCAGAAAGCTCATGAGATCGAACCGGAGAACGCCCGCGTGGCGATGCAGATCAGTGTTCTCGCGGGGGCGATTCGCGACCCGAATGCTCGTCCCAGGATCGCTCCGCAATCGCGCGGCTCCGCCATGCGGTACGATCAGGCCGATATCGAGCGGCTTGGCGAAGCCGTGGTCGCTGAACCCGACTTTGTCGATGCGTTTCTTCAACTGCCCGAGACCGAGGTGGATCAGGAAGTCTTCAGTGTTCTTCGGGCAACCATCGAGAAGGCTCTGGAGAAGCATCCCGAGTACGCCGACCTGCACTACCATTGCGGACGGGTCTATCATCGTTTGGGCGGCGAGAGAAACGCGATACGGTACGTCGAGAAGGCGGTGCAGATCAACCCTCGCTATGTGGACGCACTGATCCTGCTGGCACGTCTCTACGGCCGGGCCGACCGTTGGGCGCACGGCGTCGAGCGGCTGCGGCAGGCGATCGATGCCGGCGCAGACTATCCGGACGTGCATTACCTCATCGGACAGCTTTACCAGAAGGGCAATCAGCCGCAACAGGCCCGAGAGGCCTACCGGCGAGCTCTGAGCCTCAAGAGCGACTTTCCGGCGGCACGGGAAGCGCTGAACGCTCTCGGGGCGTAAAGAGGGGAACGGATGTCGTATTTGCTTGAAATGCTGGGTCGGGGCTGGCTGGGGCGCCTGTCGGATGCCTTCCAGGATCGTCTGACTCGGATCCCGGCCCGCGACTGCGAAACACTTCAGGCCCTGATCGAGCAGAATCCGGAAGAGCATTACTTGCGGATCGAGCTCGGCTTTGCCTGTCTGGCCAGGCACAAGATTGCCCAGGCCCGCGAGGCCTTCGGGGCCGCTTTGAAGCTGAATCCCAGCAGCATTCTGGCCTTGGTCAGCCGGGCGTGCTGCCAGGAAGAGATGGGTCTGTTTGACGATGCCGCGATCGATCTGCAGGCCGCCTGCAATCTCCTTCCTGACGATGTCGCCATCCGGTTCGGGCTCGGATACTGCCGCGAGCGGGCCGGTCAGACCGGGGAGGCCATCGAGCACTATCAAGCCGCCCTGCGCCTCTGCCCCACACTGCGAAACGCGCACGAACGCCTGTCGGCCATCTACCTGCGCCAGAATCGCATCGAAGAGGCCGTCGAGCAGTATGAGGAGATGCTTGTTGACGAGCCCGCGGATGTGGACCTTCACATCACCGTCGCCAATCTCTATCTCCGGCTGGAACGGGCCGAGGACGCCGTTCGCGAGTTCGAGCGGGCCCTGCTGATCGAGCCCGACAACTGGGGCGCCCGCAACGATATGGCCGAAACGCTCGAACAGGCGGGTCTGCATCGCGAGGCGATTGAACAGCTCCACGTGATGTGCGAACAGCGCCCGGAATGTCCCGAGACGCATTTGCGCCTGGGCGATTTGTATGCCAAAATCGGGCACGACGAGGCCGCCTTGAAGTCGTACACGCAGGCCCTGGAGCTGCACCCCGGCTACCTGGAGGCAACGGTTAAGATCGGCACGCAGCACCTGCGCTCCGGGCGCTATGTCGATGCAGCCTCGTTCTTCAGCCGCGCGATCGAGATCAACGACCGGCTCTTGACTGCTTACGTCGGGCTGGGTGTCGCCCAGCATTCAGCCGGGCGGCACGCAGAGGCGTGGTCGAGCCTCGACCTGGCCGCCAGCGTGGAGCCAAACACGACGCTCTTGTACTCGGAGATGGCCCGGTTGCAGCTCAAGTGCGCGGTCCAGCAGGAGGCGGAGGCATCGCTGCACATGTCGCCCGCAGACGAGCTCGGGCCTCCGGAGGAACGCATCTCCGACCTCATCGACCGCCAGATCGAGCGGCACCACGAGATGGTCCGGGAGCGGCCGGCTCATGCCGATCTGCACTACCGCCTGGGTCTGCTGCTCCGGCAACGGGGGAGACTCGATGAGGCCATTCTGCAATTCCAGCAGGCTGTCCGGATCAACCCCGTCTACGGCAAGGCCCTGATCAAGCTCGGGCTCGCCCTCTATGAGGCTGGACGGTCTGAGGAGGCCATGCACGCCTTGCAGGAAGCCCTGGCCATCCATCCCGAATACGTCGAGCTTCACTATCGCCTGGGAGTCATGTTTGCCGACCGGCAGCAGTTCCGGATGGCGGTGGAGCATTTCGAGCAGGCCGTCAAGATCAACCCCGACAACATGGAGTTCCGCGAGAGCCTGGCGATGGCCCTGGAGAGCATCGGGATGATCGACCGGGCCAAGGCCATGTGGCACCGGATCTGTGAAATGTCACCCAAGAGCGAGCATGCCGAACGGGCTCGACACGCCAGCTTTCGACATACCGGCGATTGATCTCATCACTTCGCCGGCAGCGGTGTCAAAACCACGTTGCGGTACTCGATCGGAGCCCCCTCCGACTGCAGGCAGATCGCCCCGCGGGTGACGTTGCAGTTCGTGGCATGATTGACCAGCACACCGTTCACCAGGACGATCACCTCGTTGCCCTTGCAGGTGATCTCCATGTGGTTCCATTCGCCCAGCGGCTTTTCCGAGCCGTCGGTCAGGTTCAGGTGCCGGCGGCCTTCCTTGCGGGCCTGCTCGTTCTCAACGTCCAATTCCGTGCCGATGACCCAGAAGTCCCCCGCGTTGTCTTTGGCCAGTTGAACCTCGATCGACTTGGGCCAGATGCCGAGCGTACGCGGGGTCGAGGTGTGAACGAGAACGCCGTTGTTGCCTCCCTGGGTACCGGGCGGCCAGCGCCACTCCACGCTGAGTACGTAATCACCGTACTCATCCAACGTCCGCAGCACGCCGCTGGGCTCCCCTTTGCAGTGAAGGACGCCGTCGGCAACCGACCAGACCTCCTCCAGCTTTACGCCTTCCTTGCTCAAGTCATAAGTCCAGCCGGTCAGGTCGCGGCCATTGAAGAGCTGGATGGCCTTGGGTGTCTTCTCCACAGAGGCAGGCGCCAGGCCACTGCCCTTCTCGCAACCCGAAGTCATGACCAACAAGCCCAAAGTCACTACCAGTGCATGCCGCATGATATCGCTCCTGTCGGACAATGCCCCGACATTTGCCACCACACCTTGCCCGGCCACGAGGCCGGATCTTGCCGCGATATTCTACGTTCCGCTCACCAGGACCGCTACCCACGGCATCTGTGCTGCTGAGCCTTTCGCCCTCGTGCGCACGCGGCGGATGCCATTTGCGGCTTGTGTCTCGAGCCTGTGTCGAGGGGCTTGCCCGCCAACGCATGCCGCCCCAACCGAAAACGGTACCAGCACGACATCAAGAGGGTCTCCGCCGCTGGGTCCGTGACAGAATCGGCGGCCTTCACTGTGGTTTTCTGGGGTAGCGGCAGATGCAAGCCGGAAACAAGCCGCTTCAGCGGCTTTTCCCGAAGGGCCAACAGGCCAGCCGTTTGACGGCTGGTTCTTGATCGGGCACCCCTGTCTCTCTCCCCGTCCTTTCACAGTGAGCCCGTGTCAACGGGCTTTTCTGGAAGTTCGTTGAAACGGGCTGGAATTGTGGAAAGGGAAAACGGGTGTTGCCACGAGCCACCGGCCGTACAATGCCCGGCCTATCAGCCCGTCCACCTTCGGCGTGAGCTGCCGACCTTCGACGAAAACACCCTCCGAAGGGGGTCGGCTACTCAGCCTCGTCCGTCTCACACAACCCGCCGACTACGTGACGGACCCGCCGCTGCTGTCCGATTCCGCGCCGACTGGTCGCGAGAGTGTGCGCCTGCTACACTGTGTTGTGCGGTGCCGGCCGTTCCGCTGCCCGTTGTGGTCTGCGGGCGACGCCCAATCTGCCGCAGAAGGCCTTGTCATGCCAAGACTGCTCTACATTGAAGCTTCGCCCCGCAAGGAACGCTCGACCTCGATTCGCGTCGCGAAAGAATTCCTTGATGCGTACCGCGATGCTCATCCCCGCGATGTCGTGGACGTGCTGGACTTGTGGCAGGAGGAACTGCCCTCGTTCGACGGCGAGGCGATCAACGCCAAATACGCAATCCTTCATGGTCAGTCGCACTCCACCGCCCAGGCGGCCGCATGGGCTAAGGTCACGGCCGTCGCCGATCGTTTTACCTCGGCCGACAAATACCTGTTCAGTCTCCCCATGTGGAATTTCGGGGTCCCGTATAGGCTCAAGCACTACATCGACGTGATCACCCAGCCCGGGTTGACCTTCACCTTCTCGCCCGCGGAAGGCTACAAGGGAATGGTCAGCGGCAAGCCCGCTGCGGTGATCTATGCCCGTGGCGGCGAGTATCAGGGCGACGGCGCATCCTACGATTTCCAGAAGCCCTACTTCGAGTTGTGGCTGCGGTTCGTCGGCTTCACCGACATCCGCGGCATCGTGATCGAACCCACGCTGGGCGTCCCGGCCACGGCCGAGAAATCCAAGGCCGCCGCGAGTGAACTGGCTCGCAAGACGGCCACCGGCTTCTGAACCGGCGATCTTCGTATTCCGCCAGTTGCGTAAGAAGCAACGCGGGTGTCCAGTAGAGGGTGCCTGGATCGGGCGTTTCTCATCGAATCACCGCTGCCTCCGGAGCTCACCAACGGCGAGACTCATCGGCGATGGCAAAACACGGCTCGTTCTCGATTCTCAAGGGCCCATCGAGCTTGCGATGGTCGGCCAGGTAGGTGCGAGGGCAGGAATCGGCAGGATGCGGAACCGGAACGATGATGAGGAAGCGAACCTGCCCCGTCTCCTGCGCCCCCTTTCTGTCCCCATAGCAGATCGCGGCAAACCTCGACTGTGCCGCGCAACGAAAAGGCCGTCTGGAAGGACGGCCTTTTCGTTGAGCCACTGGTGGCGATTAACGATGCTTCCTGCGCAGCGCCGTCAAACCGGCGAGCCCCAACAGCATGAGCGTGGCGGGCTCAGGGACAACCGAGGCGGAGAAGTTGTCGAACCAGATGTCGCTGGCTCCACCGACGGATCCGTCTCCGAGGCGCACGATGAGTTGCTTACCGATCTCCGGGCCTTCGGCACCGGTCGCATACGTCACGCCTGCGATTTCTGCCCAGGCTTCACCGACCGCGTAGGTCGTGGTGGCAAGCAGGACGAACGACGCAAGGTCGCCGTCCACGGCCGCGTAGCCGATTTGATATGGGATGACGCCGGTGTCGTCGCCGCCGCCTTGGGCCCAACTCTTGAAGTTGTAGAGCATGTTCGCCTGGATGAGTTCGCCTGTAAGCTGGCCGACCGTTTCGGTCGTGCCGGCGGAATAGAACCCGAAGTTTAAGCCCAGCGACTCGTTGTTGGGCCGGGCGAAGCCGCTGTGGAGCGCCCAGCCGCCCCTGGGACCCCAGGCCGCAATGGCACCGAATTCCGACGTGGTGTTCGATTCGATGTCCGCATTGGTCAGAGTGATCGGCGTGGCCATGGCGACTGTCGTCAGCAGGCCGCCGGCCAAGAGTATCAGGACCAGAGATCGCATTGTTTCTTTCCTCCGAAAAAAAGACAAGACCTGTTCCCAACAGACACGCTATACACATGCCGGGACCGGTGGGTCCCCTGAAAATCAATTGTGTATGGTAGCCGATCTGCCAATTCGTGTCAAGGGGCGGATCTGCCTGATTGGAGGGTCGATCCGCTGGTCCCGGATTCCCACCCGGGACCCCCGGATCGACGATTCCCATCGTCATTCACGCGGGAATGTGGAAAGGATTGGCTGCTGACGACCGACCACTTCATTCCAACCACTGAATATGCCGAGGATGCGGAGATACATGACTTCCTGCTACCACCTTTAATGACAATGGCTTCTGTCCCTTTTTCCGGGTCATACTACTAGCTAAATGCGCTCTGACCCCAAAGCGACCGCTAGCTAAATGCGCTCTGACCCCAAGCGACCCTGATAACCGCTGAATACGCCGAATACGCGGAAACAGAAGCAGAGACTCCTTCACAAACGAACCTGGTCCGTCGTAAATAGGTGACTGTCCCTATTATCGCTTAAATAGGTGACTGTCCCTATTATCTAGTGGCCCGGCTGGGGCGCTGCCGGTTGGCCTCCTCCAGCCAGGCGATGAGCTGCTGCTCAAGGTCCGCACGGTCGTGGAAACGGCGGACCTTGAAGAAGCTGCCTTTGACCCAGCCCACCAGGTTCTCGACG